>DATNID010000013.1:0-92060 GCA_035604615.1 Allostellaceae bacterium
CACGCTCCTCAAGATCAACGTAGGAAAACAGCTCGCCCGACCGCTCGTCCGATCCGCGCATCGCTTCCCTCGACGAAATCCACCCGTCGAGTGAATCATGCAAACGACGCCGCCGCTACGGGATTTTCAACAGCCTGCTAGGAGTTCGGGCCCGTCCAGATCGGCTTGCCGTCGGGGCCGACGATCGATTTCCAGCTCTCCTCGACCGTCTGCACGACGTTGGGAGGCATCGGAATGTAGTCGAGCGACGCTGCCATGTCCTGGCCGTGCCGGTAAGCCCAATCGAAGAAGGCGAGCACCGCCTTCGCGGAGTCGGGCTTATCTTGCTGCTTGTGCATCAAGATGAAGGTCGCACCGGTGATCGGCCAGCTCTCCTTGCCGGGCTGATCGGTGAGGATGAGATAGAAGCCTGGCGCCTTCTGCCAGTCGGCATTGGCGGCGGCGGCCTGGAACACCTGGCTGCTCGGCGACAGGATCGCGCCCTCGCGGTTGACCAGCTTGGCGTGGGTGAGCTTGTTCTGCAGCGCATAGGCGTACTCGACATAGCCGATCGCGCCGACCGTGCGCGCGGTCAGCGCCGAGACGCCCTCATTGCCTTTGCCGCCGAGACCGGTTGGCCATTCGACCGAGGTATCCTCGCCGACCTTGTCCTTCCATTCCGGGCTCACCTTCGAGAGATAGTCGGTGAAGATGAAGGTGGTGCCGGACCCGTCGGAGCGATGGACCACGGCGATGCCCATGTCGGGCAGCTTGAGGCCGGGATTGCGCTTGGCGATCGCGGGATCGTTCCACTTGCTGATCTTGCCGAGATAGATCGCGGCGATGGTCGGCCCGTCGAGCACGAGGTCGCCGGGATTGACGCCCGGGAGATTGACGACCAGCACTTCGCCGCCGATCACCGGCGGGAACTGCTGCAGCCCGTTTTTCTCCAGGTCATCCGGCTTCAGCGGCATGTCGGAGGCGCCGAAATCGACCGTCTTGGCCTCGATCTGCTTGATACCGCCGCCCGACCCGATCGACTGGTAGTTCAGGCCGATGCCGGTCGCAGCCTTGTAGGCCTCGGCCCACTTGGCATAGATGGGATAGGGGAAGGTGGCGCCGGCGCCGGCCAGCTCGGCGGCGTTCGCGGTGGCCATGAACGCGGCCCCGGCCAGTGCCGCCGTCGCCACGCCATAGAATGATTTCCGCCAGTGCCGCATGTGTTCCCCTCCATCATTTGCGCGTACGCGCCTTATTCCATCCGTGTCTATAGGACCCGGCGGTTGCGGTGCCGTGACGCTTTCATGTCGGTTCGGTGACAATGACCGGATCGCAACAGTCCGCCCTAGATGTGGGGGCTATGAAGATTTGCTACACCAGAGATTGAATCCGTGTTATGTTCTTTCGCCGGGTAATGCACTGGATTGGCCAATGCAGGACCCATGCATAGAGGGAAAACTATGGCTGCTGCGAAGAAGCGCAAGGGCGGAGCCAAGAAGAAGGCCGCCAAGCGCAGTGCCAAGAAGGCGAAGAAGTAAAGGCGAGAGCCACAATCTTCGTTAGGCACGGCGGGGCTGCTCCCGAGCGACTTGAGCTCAGGGGCAGCCCCGTCGATTTTGGGGGCTAGCACTTCGCCAGCCAATTTCGGCGCCGGATCAGGGAAACGAAACCCGCGCCCCTTCCGTCATCGCCGCGGTAAATGACCGGGCCAGGGCCTCGGCCTTGATGTTGCGGGTGATGAAGACCAGGCGCGAGCGCCGGTCGGCGTCGGGCCAGGCCTTCAATTCTACCGGCGGGTGAAACACGTGCTGGACGCCGTGGATCACCACCGGGCCCGGACGCCCGGCGACATTGATGATCCCCTTGACCCGCAATAGGTCGGGACCCTTGAGCGAGGCGAGCGCGGTGAGCCAGGAGCGCAGGCGTGGCCACTCCACCGGCTCCTCGCGCACCAGTGAGACCGTGCTGATGCCGTGATGGCGGGCGAGGTGCTCGGCCGCGTCTTCGTGGTCGTCGCCGTGATCGTGGCCGTGATCATGGTCATCGCCCAGCGCCTCCGCCGCGGCAAGCCGGTCCTGGCGCAAGGCCAGGCTCGGCGGGTCGAGCGCGAACAGCGTCTCCGGCGACACCTTGCCCTGCACCACGACGATAACGGGCGCCAGCGGGTTGAGCGCCACAAGGCGCGCCAGCACCCGCTCCCGCTCCTCGTGCGACACGAGGTCGGTCTTGGTCAGCACCAGCCGGTCGGCGAGCGCCGCCTGTTTCGCCGCCTCGTAATGGGTGTCGAGCTGCGACAGCGCGTTGGCCGCATCGACCGTGGTGACCACCCGGTCGACGCGGTAGAGCGACTGCAGCTTGGGGTCGCCCATGATGGTGTGGAGGATGGGCGCTGGATCGGCGAGGCCGGTGGTCTCGATCGCCACGCGCGAGAAGTGCGGAATCTCGCCGCGGTCGCGCCGCTCGATCAGCCCTCCCATGGTGTCGACCAGATCGCCGCGCACGGTGCAGCAGATGCAGCCGCTCTTCAGCAGCACCGCGTCCTCGAACGCGCTCTCGATCAGGAGATGGTCGAGGCCGATCTCGCCGAACTCGTTAATGATGACCGCCGTGTCGGCCATCCCGGGATGGGCGAGCAGGCCGTTCAGAAGCGTCGTCTTGCCGCTGCCCAAGAATCCGGTGATGAGCGTCGTGGGCAGCGCCTCGCTTGCGGCCGCCATGTCCGGTGCCTCCGTTAAACCACGTGGAAAATTCGCATTTTCAAACTTAGCCCCTCTGTTAAGATCGCGCCAACGTCTCGTGTCTGGGAGGGCCGGGACGCGGGAGGAGCATGAGCGTGAAGCGCAGCGCCGCACGGGCCGCGATCCTGGCCCTGGTGTTCGTCGCAGGACCGGCGCTGGCCGAAGAGCCCGTCGCGTTGCGCATCGGCTGGGTCCAGGTCGGCCACGTCACGCCGATGTACGACATCTTGGTGAAGAGCCACCCCGAGCTCTTTCCCCATTACGGCAAGAGCTACAGCTTCGCGGGCGTGCGCTTCAACGGCACCACGCCGGAGATCCAGGCGCTCGCCGTGGGCGAGCTCGAGATCGCGTCGATGGCGCCGTCGGCGTTCACGCTTGGCGTCACCAACGCGAAGCTCGATTTGCGCCTCGTGTCCGACCTGATCCAGGACGGCAAGCCGGGCTGGTACGACGAGCCCTTCATGGTGCGCAAGGATGGCCCCATCAAGACTGTCGAAGACATCAAGGGGAAGCGCATCGCCACCAACGCGATCGGCTCGGCCAGCGACAACGCCATGCGCATCATGCTGCGCAAGCACGGCGTCCAGGACAGCGACTTCACCACGATCGAGGCGAACTTCGCCAACATGTTCCCGATGATCGAGGAGGACAAGGTCGACCTGATCCCGGCGCTGCCGCAGGATTTGAAGCGGGTGGGCGATAGTGGTCGCTATCGCACGCTCTTCACCGCGGGCCAGGCGCGCGGGCCGGCCGAGACGGTCGCCTGGGCGATGCGCGCGGGCTTCATCGCCGCGCACCGGCCGGCGCTCATTGATTTCTTCGCCGATCACTTCAAGGCGCTGCGCTGGTTCCTCGACCCGAAGCATCACGACGACGCGGTCGCGATCGCGGCGCAGGTGACGAAACAGAAGCCCGACGAGCTGCAATATTTCTTCACGCATGAGGATTTCTTCCGCGACCCCGATTGCAATCCGGACATCAAGGCGGCGCAGCAGGAAATCGACGACACGGTGCGGCTGGGGATTCTCAAGGAGGGCATCACGCTGGCGCCCACCTATGTCGATCTCTCGCTCATCGAGGAGGCCAGGAAGAGGACCGATGGCTGAGCGAAGGACATCGACATGACCGCCCAAGCGGAACTCGAGAGCGGGCTCGAGCCGATCGCGGAACGGGGCGCCCTGGCACGGGGCTTCGTCCGCTACCTGCCGCTGCTGATCCTTGCAGCGACGTGGGAGTTCGCGGCGCGGACGGGGATCGTTTCGCAGCTGGCCCTGCCGACGCTCTCGAGCGTCATCGAAGCGTGGTTCGAGCTGCTGGTTCCGTCCAATCCGTCGCCCGGCCTGACCATGAGCGCCGGCGGGGCGATCGCCTGGGTCGGCTGGCTGCTGAGCGGCGATCTCGTCACCAACGGCCTGGATTCGCTGTGGCGGCTCAGCCTCGGACTCGGCATGGCGATCGTGGTGGGCACGGTCATCGGCGTGCTGATGGCCTGGTACCGGCCGCTCGACGCGCTGCTCAATCCGATCGTGCAGGTATTCTACCCGATGCCGAAATCGGCGCTCATCCCGGTGACGGTGCTGTGGCTGGGATTCGGCCACTGGTCCAAGATCGTGCTGATCTTCATCGGCTGCATGCTGCCGGTCACCTTGAGCGCCTATAACGGCGCGCGCGGCACCGAGCAGTTTCTGGTGTGGTCGGCGCGCAGCATGGGCGCGAGTCGCCGCAGCACCCTCTTCGAGGTGGTGCTGCCGAGCGCGCTCCCGGACCTGCTCAACGGCATCCGCACCGCGCTCGCGCTCTCGTTCATTCTGATGGTGAGTTCGGAGTTGATCGTCGCGCGCTCGGGCTTGGGCTACATGATCGGCTGGCTCGGCGACGGCGGGGTCTACGACGCCATGTTCGCCGTGACCTTGTCGGTCGCGGCGCTGGGCTTTGCCGCCGACCGCGGCTATCTCATGTTCGTGAAGAGGGTGCTGTCATGGCGCGAATGACCACGACCGCCGGGACGCTGCTGGCGCTCGGCGAGGACAGCCGGTACGACCGCTCGGTCGAGCTGGCGCGGCGCATCTTCATGTCGTGCTTCCCGATCCTGCTGATCCTGATTTTGTGGGACCAGGTAACCTGCGTACGCGGCAGCGTGTGCGTCGGCCACCCGATGACGACGCCGTTCCTGCTGCCCAATCCCGTGATCGTGGCGGAGCGCATCTGGTCCGACACCACCTCGGGCGACCTCGTCCTCAATATCGGCCTCACCCTCTACCGCGCCTTCTTGGGCTTCGCGGTGGCGGCGGTGGCGGGCGTGGCGCTCGGCATCCTGATCGCGCGCAACAACTGGGTGCACTGGTTCTTCGACCCGATCATCTCGGTCGGATTCCCCATGCCCAAGGTCGCGTTCCTGCCGATCTTCATGCTGTGGTTCGGGCTTTACGACACCTCGAAGATCGCGCTGGTGATCTTCGACGCCATGTTCCCGGTGGTGACGGCGACGATCGCCGCGGTCCAGGGGGTCGACCGCTACACGCTGTGGTCGGCGCGCATGCTGGGCGCCACCGACCGGCGCATCCTGTGGGAGATCCTGGTGCCGGCCGCCTTCCCCACCATCATGACCGGCATGCAGATCGCGCTGCCGATCTCGCTCATCGTCACCATCGTGTGCGAGATGATCATGGGCGGCCCGGGCCTGGGCGGCTCGATGATCGCGGCCTCGCGCTTCGCCGATTCGCCGGGCGTATTCGCCGGCATCCTCGAGATCGCGATCGCAGGATTCTGCGTCGTCAAGGGCATGGCGATGGTGCGCAAACGCATCCTCATCTGGCACCAGGAAGCCGAGGAGCCCACAACGGTCTGAGGCCTCACGGCCGGCCGTCGCCTTTGGGGGGAGACGAGCCATGATTGCCCGGATCGCGCGATTGCTTCTTGCCGCCGCGCTCGCTGCCGCCGCCGGATCGGCCGAGGCCGCTGCGCGCGACGCGTGCGACAGCCTGGTGCCGGCGCTGGTCGGTGGGCCGATGCTGCCGAAGGGGTCCGATATCGCCGTCATCCGCTGGCTCGGCAACGCCAATTACGAGGTCGGGTTCGGCGGCAAGGTCTATCTCTTCGACACCTATTACGACCGCGTGTCGCGCTCGCGTCCCCTGGGCTTTTCCGTCGCCGACGTGAAGCGGGCCGATGTGATCTTCCTGAGCCACGCCCATTTCGACCACATGTCCGATATCGTGCCAGTGGCGCGCCAGACCGGCGCCAAGGTAGTGGGCGCGCCGATCACCATCGAGACCGCGGTGAAGCTCGGCCTGCCGCCGCAGCAAGCGGTGACCGCCAAGGGCGGCGAGACGCTGCATTTCGGCGATCTCACGGTCGAGATCGCGCTCGCGCGGCACAGCACGATCCAGGATGGGCTGATCGACGCCTACGCCAATCTCTACAAGGTCGAGACGCGCGCGAGCACACCGGAGGAAATCGCCCACACCAAGGACGTGACGTCGCGCGGCACGTTCGCGCCCGACGTCATCGACAAGGGCACGCTCGCCTTTGCGCTGGTGCTGCGCAACGGCTTCAAGATCGTCGCCATTGGCAGCGCCGGCCCGATCACCGACGGCGACCGCGACCTCGCGCGCAAGCTCGGCCGCGCCGACGTGGCGATCGTCGCCTATCAACCGCATGCCGTCGCGGAGCGGCAGATTCCCGACACCTGGGCCCTGATCGACCTGTTCGATCCGAGGCTCTACCTCCCGGCGCATCATGATCACAGCTTCGGCACTTGGCTCGATCTCGGCCTCGAGCCGCTGTTCCAGAAGCTGCGCGACGAGAAGCCGGGGACCAAATTCGCGGCGCCGCTCTACCGCTCAGCCATCTGCGTCGCGACCCGGGGCGCCCGGCGCGGCACGATCGTGAAACTGCGCTACTAGGCGCCACCGCTCTGGAGGTCGCGCGCCTCATGGCATCGCTCGTTCTCGCCGCCTTGTTCTTCGCCGGGATTCATCTTGGAGTCGCGGGGACCGCCTTGCGCGACCGCGCCATCGCCGCGGTGGGGCAGGGCGGATACATGGCGTCGTTCTCGATCGCGTCGGCAGCCGGCCTGGCCTGGCTCATCTTCGCCTACGGCCGCGCACCCTATGTCGCGCTGTGGGGCATGCTCGAATGGTGGAAGCCGGTCGCGATCGTGCTCATGCTGCCCGCCATCCTGCTCGTCGTCATCGGCCTGACCACGCCCAACCCGACTTCGGTCGCGCAGGAGGACCGCCTCGCCCAGCCGCCTTCCGGCATCGTGCGGGTGACGCGGCACCCCTTCCTCACCGGAACCGCACTGTGGGCGACGCTGCATCTCGTCGGCAACGGTGACCTCGCCTCGTTCGCGTTCTTCGCCGCCTTCGCATTCGTGGCCCTCGCCGGCACGGTCTCGATCGACGCCAAGCGCCAACGTCTGCTCGGCGCGACGCGCTGGCAGCCCTTTGCCGACAAGACCTCGATCGTTCCCTTCGCCGCCATCGCCGCCGGGCGCAATCGCTTCGATCTCGGCGAGATCGGAACGTGGCGCTGGGCCCTCGGACTGGTCGTCTACGCGCTCGTGCTGGGCGGCCATGCGCACATCATCGGCGTCTCGCCGTTTCCATCCTGATCCCGGCCCCCGCGAGGAGATCGCCCCATGGCCAAGCAACGAGTCGTCGCGCTCGAGGAGCATTTCTGGATTCCCGCCATGCGCGACCGGTTCCAGGGCTATCACCGCGGCGGCGCGCACCAGCCGTCGCAAAAGCTCGAGGATCTCGGCGCGCTGCGCCTCAAGGACATGGACGCGGCCGGGATCGACGTGCAGGTCCTGTCGCACAACCAGCCCGGCGCGCAGGTGTTCGATCCCGAGACCGCGGTCACGCTGGCGCGCGCCGCCAACGACCGGCTCGACGAGGCGTGCCGCGCCCATCCCACGCGCTTTGCCGGCTTCGCCGCCTTGCCGACGCCCGATCCCCGGGCAGCCGCCGACGAGCTCGAGCGCACCGTCACCAGATTCGGCTTCAAGGGCGCGATGGTGAACGGACTTACCAACGGCGCCTTCCTCGACGAGAAGCGGTTCTGGCCCATCTTCGAGCGGGCGGAGGCGCTCGACGTGCCGATCTATCTCCACCCCGCGATCCCGCACCCGGCGGTGATCGACACCTACTTCAAGGACTACAAGCACGGCAACTATCCGATCCTGATGGGGGCGGTGTGGGGCTTCACGGTCGAGACCGCGACAGCGGCGCTGCGCCTCTTGCTGAGCGGCGTGTTCGACGCCTACCCGCGCCTGAAGATCATCCTCGGCCACATGGGCGAGACCATCCCGTTCTCGCTGTGGCGGCTGGAATGGACGGTCAACCACCTCACCGGCCGCTCCGGCTTCGCGCAATGCTTCCGCGACCATTTCTGGATCACGACGAGCGGCAATTTCTCGCAGCCGGCGCTGTTGTGCTCGATGATGGAGCTGGGCGCCGAACGCATCCTGTTCTCGGTCGATTATCCCTTCAACTCGAACGAGGCGGGCGTCGAGTTCGTCAATCGCGCGCCGATCAGCGCCGGCGACCGCGAGCGCATCTTCCACGTCAACGCCACGTCGCTCTTGAAGCTCTGACCCCGCCCTCTTGCGTCGCTCGCCGCCGCCGGGCATAGCTATCGGCGGCCAATAAATGGGGAAAGGCAGGGTTATCGGGGATGGCGAAAGCGCTGAATATGCGCCTGATGGCGCAGCACGAGCTCGCGGGCTTCGGCGGCCTCGGCGAAGGGATGAGCCTGCAGCTCGCCAAGGACGGGCGCCGCATCCTCTGGCTTGCGCACGAATCCGCACCCAAGAATTTCACCGGCGTCGACGTCAGCGATCCGCGCAACCCCAAGCTCGTGGTGCAGACCGAGCTGGCGCACCGGCAGATGCGGTCCAACTCGCTCGAAGTGTGCGGCGACATCATGGCGGTCGCCTACCAGACGGTGAAGCAGGGCATGACGCCAGCCGGCGTCGAGCTGTTCGACATCTCGAAGCCCGAGTCGCCGCGCTCGATTTCGCTCTTCGACTGCTCGGGGCCGCATTCGCGCGGGGTGCATCAGGTCTGGTTCGTGGATGGCGAGACCGTGCATTTCTCGGGCGGCGCCGCCGACTTCACGCCGCGCAATCCCAAGGACGATCAGTTCTACCGCTCGATCGACGTGCGTAATCCCTCGAAACCAGTGGAGACCTGCCGCTGGTGGATGCCCGGCATCCGCGAGGGCGACGACGCGCCGCCGCCGCCGCGCCATCCCAAGTTCGACGGCGGCTTCCGCACCCACAACACCAACATCTATCCCGAGCGACCGGATCGCGCCTACCTCGCCTATATCGATGGCGGCGTGTTCATCGTCGACATCTCCGACAAGGCGCGGCCCAAGGCGGTCGGTCACTGGAATCCGCATCCGCCCTTCCCCGGCTTCTCGCACACGGCGATGCCTCTCTTCGACCGCGACCTCCTGGTGGTCAGCGACGAGGCGATCCGCGACAAGGCCGGCGACTGGCCCAAGCTGGTGTGGATTCTCGACATGCGGCGCGAGGACAATCTCGTGCCGGTCTCGACCTTGCCGCTGCCGATCGAGGAGTTCCGCAATGTCGGCGGCCGCTTCGGCGCGCATAATCTGCACGAGAACCGGCCCGGTCCCGCGTTCCGTTCCTCGACCCTCGTGTTCGGCACCTACTTCAACGGCGGCGTCCGCGTCCATGACATCTCCGACCCGCTGCAGCCCAAGGAGGTCGCCTATTACGTGCCCGACCCGCCGAACCGCTCGCCCTTCGGCGCGGCGCAGATCAACGACGTCTATGTCGACGAAAACGAGCTGGTCTATGGCGTCGACCGCTTCACCGGCGGGCTCTACGTGCTCGAGATGACGCTTTAGGCGCCGCGGATCTCGGCCAGAGCCTCGGCCCCGAACGGGCTCGACGGCAGGCTGACGCCGTCCCAGAAGCGCTGCAGCGGCGGCGGGAGAAGACGCGCGAGGAGTTGCGCGCCTTCTTGCTGCAACGCCGCTCCCGGCACAGTGACGAGCGCCACGCCCGCAGCGGCGAGGCGCGCGAGCTCGTCCTGGCGCTGACGGCGCGGGCTGGCGCTGCCGGCCAATTCGATGGCGACGAACTGCGCCCCGGTCCAGAACGCGAAATCGACCCGCGCCGGTGCCGCGTCCCCGGGCGGCAGATGCGCCTGGGGCAGGGGGCGCAGCGCGGCGAAGCTCCAATCGGCGGGGCAGAAGAGGCCGCCGGCGCGCAGCGCGAGTGCGGCGAGTTCAACTTCGGCGCCGGCGAGCGACGCGGCGATGTACGCGAAATAGGCATCCAGAAAAAAATGCGCGAGCCGGTCCCACGGGCCGCACAGCGAGCGCAGATGGTCGCGCAGGAGGTCGAGACGCTCGGCGCGGGTGGCGAATCCTATGAGGTCGGGCGGCTCGGCGAAGGGATAGGGGCCGTCGGAAAGGCGCAGCTTCACGCCCGGCGCGACCAGCGCCTCGGGGCCGGGCGAAGTGGCGTGCGCGCGGCCGTAAGGGACCCATGCGACCTCGCGCAATCGTGATGCCATGGCCGGTGTTACCCCTCGTCCTGGTCCGTGCTAGGCTTGGCGCCAGGTGCAAGCGCAGCGGGACCTTGGCCATGATCACACTCAAAGTGAACGGGACGCAACATCAGCTCGACATCGAGCCGGAGACGCCGCTCTTGTGGGTGGTGCGGGAAGAGCTCGGCCTCACCGGCACCAAGTTCGGCTGCGGCATCGCGCAATGCGGCTGCTGCACCGTGCATGTCAACGGCGAGGCGATGCGCTCGTGCTCGGTGGCGGTGGGCGACGTCGCCGGCAAGGACATCACAACGATCGAGGGCCTGTCGCACGACAGCAAGCATCCGGTGCAGCGCGCCTGGCTCGCCGAGGATGTGCCGCAATGCGGCTATTGCCAGTCCGGCCAGATCATGGCCGCGACCGCGTTCCTGAAGCGCCACCCCAACCCGACCGACGCCGACATCGACGCCGGCATGACCAATATCTGCCGCTGCGGGACCTATCCGCGCATCCGGGCCGCGATCCATCGCGCCGCCAGGCTGATGAAGATCTGAGGAGGACGGACATGGACGGAATCAACACCTCTTCCTCGCTGTCGCGGCGCCAGTTCGTCGTCACCGCGGTCACCGCCGCGGGCGGCTTCGCCATCGGCATCGGTCCTGCCCGCGCGCTGCCGATCGCGGCGCAGCCCTGGAGCCCGGAGGCGCAGGACGCGCACGAGCTCAACGCCTGGCTCATCATCCAGCCGGACGACACCATCGTCATCCGCTATCCGCGCTCGGAGATGGGCCAGGGCAGCTTCACCGCCCTGCCGATGATGGTCGCCGAGGAGCTCGAGGCGGACTGGTCCAAGGTCAAGGCGGAGTTCGCCTCGGCCAACCGCAACCTGCGCGAGGATCTGGTCTACGGCAAGGACATGTCATCGGTCGGTAGCCATTCGGTGCGGGATTCGCACCAGCAGCAGCAGCAGGTGGGCGCGTCGGCCCGCGTGCGGCTGGTGATGGTGGCGGCCAAGCGCTGGGGCGTCGACCCCGCGACCTGCGAGGCCAAGCTCAGCAAGGTCCACCACAAGCCGACCGGCCGCACCCTCGGCTATGGCACGCTGGCGGCGGACGCGGCCAAGATCGCGCTCGACAAGGAGCCCGACATCAAGGCGCCGGAGCAGTTCACCCTGGCCGGCAAGCCGACCCCGCGCCTCGACGTGCCGCTCAAGATCAACGGCACGGCCTCCTACGGCATCGACACCAAGCTGCCGGGCATGGTCTACGCCTCGGTGATCGCCTGCCCGGTGCCGGGCGGCACGCTCAAGAGCGTGGATGACGCGGCGGCGAAATCCATGCGCGGCGTCGAAGCGGTGGTGCCGCTCGACAACGCGGTGGCCGTGGTGGCCGATCGGTTCTGGCGCGCCAAGCAGGCGGCCCACGCGCTCAAGATCGAGTGGGACCTGGGTCCAGGCGGCGCGACCGACAGCGCCCAGTTCGCCAAGGATTATCGCGCCGCGCTCGACGGCCCTGGCGCCCGCGCGCGCAATGACGGCGACGTCGATGCGGCAATGCAGGGGCCGGGCAAGAAGATCGAGGCGGTCTACGAGGTGCCCTATCTCGCGCACGCGCCGATGGAACCCTTGAACGCCACCGCGCATTACCGCCCCGACCGGCTCGATGTGTGGATGGGGACGCAGAACGCGCTCGGCACCCTGCGCGCCGCCGCCAAGGTCGCCGACCTGCCGCCGGAGAAAGTATTCATCCACAACTGCTTCGCCGGCGGCGGCTTCGGCCGGCGCTCGGCCAATGACGAGATGAACCAGGCGATCCGCGTGTCGAAGGCGGTCGGCAAGCCGGTGAAGCTGGTGTGGACGCGCGAGGAGGATATCGGCCAGGACCGCTATCGCCCGCAGGCGGCGGTGCGGATGAAGGCTGTGCTGGCGCCGGACGGCACCATCGCCGGCTGGGAGATGAAGACCGCGGTGGGCTCGCTCCTGCGTTCGCTGGGCGCGAGCAAGGTCGAGACCGGCATCGAGCCGATGGCGGTCGAGGGCCTCGCCACCAATCCCTACATCGTCGCCAACACGCGGGTCGATTGCGTGCTCAAGAACACGCATATCCCGGTGTCGTTCTGGCGTTCGGTGGGGAATTCGCAGAACGGCTTCGTCATCGAGAGCTTCGTCGACGAGCTGGCCCATGCCGGCGGGCACGATCCCTACAAGTTCCGCCGCGCCATGCTGACCGGCAAGGAGGACTGGCTCAAGGTGCTCGACACCGTCGCCGAGAAGGCGGAGTGGGGCAAGAAGATGCCGTCCGGCAAGGCGCAGGGCCTCGCCATCCTCGAGGCCTATGGCACCATCATCGGCCAGGTGGTCGAGGTCGCGCTCGGACCCAAGGGCGAGGTCAAGGTCGAGCGCATCGTCATGGCGCTCGATTGCGGCCACGCCATCAACCCGCTCACCATCACCGAGCAGATGGAAGGCGCCGCGATCTGGGGCCTGTCGGCCGCGCTCTACGGCAAGATCTCGGTGAAGGACGGGCGCGCGGTCGAGACCAACTTCGACACCTATCCGGTGGTGCGGATGGCCGACGCGCCGCCCAAGATCGAAGTGCATTTCGCGCTGACCGGCGGCAAGAAGTGGGGCGGCATCGGCGAGCCCGCCGCGGCCCCGCTCGCGGCGGCCGTGTGCAACGCGATCTTCTCAATCACCGGCAAGCGCATCCGCCAACTCCCGATCCGCGACGCCGACCTGACCGGACCGGTGTGACGCGACGCGGCCCCACGCCTGCCCCTCCCTCTCTGCCCCATCGGGGCGGAGAGGGCCGGGGAGAGGTGGGGAACGCCGCATCCGCGCGGTGCGATGATCGCGCATTGATCGCGTGTCGATCCCCACCTCGCCCTGCCTCTCCGCCCCAACGGGGCGTTGAGGGGTTAATCCGATTGCAGGGGCCGTAGAATGAGGGCGAGGGTGCGGCGCGTCTTCGTCGGCTTGGCGGTCGTGCTTCTTTTGCCGGTGCTGGTGAGTTCCTGCATGTTCGGTCGAGACGGTGGCGTTCCCTGGTACGAGGCGCGGCGCGATCCGACCGGGATGGCGCCCGATCCGGCGGCGAACCACGAGGCGGTGATCCAGGTCTATGCCGCGCGCGCGGTCGCTTGGCGCGGCATCGTCGCAGTCCACACCTGGATCGTGGTGAAGCCGTCGGATGCGGCGAAATTCACGCGCTACGAGGTGGTGGGGTTCGGCGTCGCCGGCGGCGCGCCGGCGATCCGGATCGACCGCACCGGACCCGACAATTTCTGGTTCGGCGCCAGGCCCCAGCTCGTGCTCGACCGACGCGGCACCGGCGTCGACGCGCTGATCGACAAGGTGCGCGCGGCGATCGACGCCTACCCTTATCCGCACGCGTACCGCGCCTGGCCCGGACCCAACAGCAACACCTTCACCGCCTTCGTCGCGCGCGCGGTGCCGGAGCTGGGCCTGGCGCTGCCGTCCAACGCGATCGGCAAGGATTATCTTCCCGGCGGCGCGCTCTTCGCCGCCGCGCCCTCGGGCACCGGTTATCAAATCTCGCTGTTCGGAGTCGCGGGGATCCTGCTGGCGCGCGCCGAAGGGATCGAGATCAATCTCCTCGGCCTCAATCTCGGCATCGATTTCGCGTCGCCGGGGGTCAAGCTCCCGGGCATCGGCAAGCTCGGCTTCTCGAGGTTGCAGCCGACGTAAGCCGCTTCGACGTCGTGCGTCCTTCGACTACGCTTCGCTCCGCTCAGGATGAGGGGCGTTGTACAACCGTCCTCATCCTGAGCGGAGCCCGAAGGGCGTAGTCGAAGGACGCACCGTCCCCCTCACCAGAACGGCGCGCCGGCGCGGAAGCGGCGTACATGCTTGCGCGTCTTGGGCTCGGCCTCGACCAGGCCGCGGTCGTACCAGCCGAGCACGACGCCGCCGGCGCGCTCGAGGGCGCCGTCCTCGCCCTTGCCGAGACCGGCGACCAGCGCATGGGCCGAGCGCACGTCGTTGGCATGGCCCAAATCCTCCTGCAGCGGCTTCAGGCGCCGCGCATAGCGCGTGACGTCGCCGCGGTCATAGAGCGAGGCGAAGAATTCAATGGCGTAGCGCAGCTGCTTCACCGCGATGCGCAGGCGGTGGCGATCGGGCGGCGGGAGCGTGGCGAAGCGGCGCGCGCGCTTCAGCGCCTTGCGGTGCAGCCGCCCGAGCAGCGTCGGCGCGATCTTGCCGAGCGGCGCCATCAGCCGCGCCGATTGCTCCGACACCGACTGGTCGCGCCAACCGCGCGCCTCGAACCAGCGCGCGAGCCGCAGCAACGTGGCGGTATAGCGCTGCGACAGGACGGCCTCGCGCGCGTGCTCGTAGGCGGTCTTGCGCTGGCGCCGCGCGGTGGCGGCGAGCCGCTTCAGGTCGCGGTCGCCGGCGAGCGCGCCGCTCACCGGCTCGAGCAGGGCCTCGGCGAACACGTCCCAATTGCGCGCCGGCGCCAGTTCGCGGCCGAGCCATTTCAACTCGTCGTTGGCCCAGCGGTAATGCTCCTCGGGCAGCATGTCGCGCGAAGCCGACAGCACCGCGCGCAGGCGCCTGACCGCGACGCGCATCTGGTGC
The DNA here is from genome assembly GCA_035604615.1 of Allostellaceae bacterium. Lineage (GTDB taxonomy): Bacteria > Pseudomonadota > Alphaproteobacteria > ATCC43930 > CGMCC-115725 > DATJLY01. Next base: position 14,847 of record DATNID010000013.1, read on the forward strand.
ACGCCCTCGGGCACCGAATCGAGCGCCGCCGCTTCGTTGCATAACAGCGCGGCGATAAGGCGGCGGCCGGCCGCCTGGAGCGCCTCGTCGAGCGTCATCTTGGCATCGAGCGTGAGCGCCCGCCCCGGCACCACCAGCGGCCGCATGCGCGCGCCGCGCGCCAGGAAAAAACCGCGCTCGCCCTTGCTCTGGGTCTCGATGCGGCACGGCACGATCTCGAGGAGGCGCAGCGCCACGTCCCACAAGACGACACTCTCCCCGGCCTGGAGCGTGAGGGCGATCTCGTGGACGGGCGCCGTGTCGCCGTCGTCAGCGCGGATCTCGCCGTTGTCGATCGCCACCGCGATCTCGCTGCCGTGGCGCGGCTTCAGCACGAAGGCGGTACGCTCGATCGAAACGGTGAAGAGCGGAGCCAGCGCCTCGGCGGTGGTTGCCTCGCGCAGCCGGGCGCCGGTCTCGGGCGCGTCGAGATCGGGCACGGCGCCCTTGATCCGGTCCTGCCACGCGCCGCGCTCGAGCCGGTCGATGCCGGCGAGGTCGCGCGCCGCCAATGTCTGGACGAACTGGCGGCCCTCCTTGCGCACCCGCAGCACCAGTTCGCGCCGGCGCAGCGCATCGTCCTCGGTATCGTAATAGGTCGTCGCCAAGGTCGCGCGCGTCGGCCGCGGCCGTCCGGCCATGGCGACAAGCGCCGCCCGCGCCTTGGGCAGATCGTCCGCGCTGATCGAGAGTTTGAGCTCGAAACCTGGCATGCCCCACCGCCGCCCGATCCTCACTTCATCCCCGCCGCCTGCCGTTACAATGAGGCGTTCGAGAACAAATGCGGAATGGTTCGGTGGCGAAAGTTTAGCGGTGCGTCAGCGCGGCGGCAAGATCGCGGACCCCGGCGACGGCGCGATCTCGGCCGTGTTGAGGATCATCGCCAGGGTCGTGTAATAGCCGACGAAGGTGACGAGCTCGATGATGCCGCGCTCGTCGAGATGGCGGCGCAGCGCGGCGAAGACCGCATCGCTCATCCGCGCGGTGCGCAACAGCTCGAGCGCGGCGTCGTAAGCGGCCTGCTCCAGGGGCGAGAGCCCGGCCGGGCGGTCGCCCTTGGCGATCGCATCGACGATGGCGCGGTCGAGTCCGAGCGCGGCGGAATTCTCGCGGTGGATCGCGTACATGAACGCGACCGACCAGTGGCGCGCGACGGCGAAGATCACGATCTCCTTCACCAGCGGCGGCAGGACGCCCTCGAAGCGGATGAAGTCGCCGAGATGGCGCATGCGTTCGGCCAGCTCGGGACTGTGGATGAGCGGCTCGTAGGGGCCGCGCACGGCGCCGCGCGGGCCGGCCGTGAGCACGGCGGCGAGGCGCTGCTGCTCCGGCGTCCAGTCCGCGGCGGCGAGGGGACGGAAACGCGGCTCGGTCATGGGCTTGGTCCTTTCATGCGGCGGGCCAGCCATAGCACGGCGCAAGTGGCGCGGGCGAGGCCGCGAATCGCCGGGCCGAAGGCGGGGCCGGCGCGCGCAAGGCACGTGCGGCCGCCAAGCGCGCCGCGCAGCGCAGCCATGAGGCGCCGAAACGCGCGGCTTTCCCGTGCCGTCACGAGACTGACTCGAAGCCGGAACAAATCTGCCACGGCCTCGTGATAGTGAGCCGGGGCATGGAACTCCCGGAATTGATCGATCCCGTCGCTCTCACCATCATGGCGGTGAACCGGTTGGGACCCGCGACCTTCCGCACCGTGTCGCTCGGCCGGCAAGTGACGGTGACGGTGCCGGACCGCGCCACCTACGACATCTTCTGCGCCGCGCTCCTCGAGATGCAGAAGGCGCGCTCGACCGACCGCCTCATCCGCGTCGAGATCGCCGAGGCGCGATGACGGCGAACGGCGCGGTCACGCACTACCGCGCGATCTTCATCTCCGACGTGCATCTCGGCACGCGCGGGTGCAAGGCGAATTTCCTGCTCGACTTCCTGCGCTGGACCGAATCGGACTACCTCTATCTGGTCGGCGACATGGTGGACGGGTGGCGGCTCAGGAAGTCCTGGTACTGGCCGCAGAGCCACAACGACGTGGTGCAGAAGCTGCTGCGCAAGGCGCGCAAGGGCACGACGGTGGTCTACGTGCCGGGCAATCACGACGAGGGCCTGCGCGATTTCTGCGACAGCGAGATGGGCCACGTGGCGCTGGTGAGCGAGGCGATCCACCTCACCGCCGACGGCAGGCGCCTCCTCGTCGTCCACGGCGACGCCTTTGACGGCGTGGTGCGCTATGCGCGCTGGCTCGCGCATCTGGGCGACTGGGCCTATGGCGTCACCATAAGGCTCAACCATGCCTTCAACCTGGCGCGGCGTCGGCTCGGTTATCCCTACTGGTCGCTGTCGGCGTGGCTCAAGTTCAAGGTCAAGAACGCGGTCCAGTTCGTGAGCGAATTCGCCGCCGCGATCGCCGCCGAGGGCGCGCGGCGCGGCGTCGACGGCGTCGTGTGCGGCCACATTCACCACGCCGAGATCCGCCGCATCGGCGAATTGCTCTATTGCAACGACGGCGACTGGGTCGAGAGCTGCACCGCGCTGGTCGAGCATTTCGACGGCCACCTCGAGATCGTGCGCTGGATGGAGCTGCGCGCGCTCGATCCGATGGACGCGGGCATGCCATCCGAAGCCGAGGCCGAGGCGGTTTGAGGATCCTGCTCGCCACCGACGCCTGGCCGCCCCAGGTCAACGGCGTGGTCCGCACGCTGACCGAATTGACGCGCGAGCTGGAGCGCGCCGGCCACGCCGTGACGACGATCCATCCCGGCCTGTTCCGCACCATGGCGTGCCCTGGTTATGCCGAGATCAGGCTGGCCTTGGGCGCAGGATCGCGCATCGGCGCGATGATCGAGGATGCCCGCGCCGACGCACTGCACATCGTCACCGAGGGGCCGGTCGGGATCGCGGCGCGGCGCTGGTGCCTCAGGCGCGGCCTCGCCTTCACGACCGCGTACCACACCCGCTTTCCCGAATACCTGGCGCAGCGCTTCGTCGCGCCCGCGTGCCTGACCTACGCGGCGCTCAGGCGCTTCCACGCGCCGTCGCGCGGCGTGATGGTGGCGACGCCTTCGGTCGCGGCGGCGCTCGCGGCCAAGGGCTTCGCCAATCTGCGGCCCTGGACGCGCGGGGTCGATCGCGCCCTGTTCGATCCGGCGCGGCGCGCCGACGAGATGGCGTATCCGCGGCCCATCTTCCTGTCGGTCGGGCGAGTCGCGCCGGAGAAGAACCTCGCCGCCTTCCTCGCCCTCGACTTGCCCGGCTCGAAGCTGGTGGTCGGCGAGGGACCGGCGCTCGCCGAGCTGCGCCGCCGCTTTCCCGCCGCGCATTTTCTCGGCCGGCGCGAGAACGGCAATCTCGCGCAGCTCTACGCTTCTGCCGACGTGTTCGTGTTCCCGAGCCGCACCGACACGTTCGGGCTCGTGATGCTCGAGGCGCTGGCATCGGGCCTGCCGGTGGCCGCATATCCCGTGCCCGGCCCCATCGACGTGATCGGCGCGAGCGGCGCGGGCGTGCTCGACGACGATCTGCGCGCGGCGGCGCTGGCCGCGCTCGCGGTGCCGCGCGAGCGCTGCCGCGCCTATGCGTTGACATTCGACTGGGCCACCTGCGCGCGCCAGTTCATCGAGCAGCTCTGCCCGTTGCACGCGTGAGCCAGGCTCACGCTTCGGCGACGCACTCGATCTCGAGCAGGAAGTCCGGATGCGCGAGTTGCCCGCCGATGGTGGTGCGGGCGGGATAGTTGCCCTCCTTGAAATAGGTCCGGTAGATCGCGTTCATCTGCGCGAAATCGCCGATCCGCGTGAGGATCACGACGATTTTGACGACGCGGTCGAGCGAGCTGCCGGCATCGGCGAGGATCGTTTTCAGGTTCGCCATCACCTGATGCATCTGCGCCGCGAAGTCGCCGCGCGCGAGGTGCCCGTCCTTGTCGAAGGGCGTGCTGCCCGACACGAACACCAGCTTCCCGACCTTGACCGCGTGGCTCAACGGCACGGTCGGCTTGGGCGCGCCCTTGGGCATGATGATCTTGCGCGTCGTCGCGCGCGTGGGACGCCGCGCGGCCTTCTTGCGCGACGCCGATTTCTTTGCAGTCCGTGCCATTGCGTTCCCCTCCCTTGCGTGCGTTCTAGAAACCGTAAAGCCGTGCCGGATTATCGACCAGGATGCGGCGCCGCGTCGCCGCGTCGCCGGCGGCCTCGCCGAACAGGTTCATCAGCGCCCCGGTGTCCAGGTCGCGATAAATGACGGGCGGCGCGTCCTGGCGCGGCGCATCGGCGTGGCTCCCGATGTGCGGCCAGTCGGTGCCCCAGACGAGCCGCTCGGGGTTGGCCTGCACCAGCGCGCGGGCGATGGGCGTCGCGTCCGCGAAGCCGGGCTCCTGGTCGGAGACGCGATAGGCCCCCGACACCTTGACCCAGCAACGCCCGGCACCGAGGAGATCGAGGAGCGTCCGGAATCCATCCTGCCCGATCCCCAGCGCCGCGCGCGCGCCGCCCATGTGATCGAGCACGACCGGCACCGGCGCGGCGCGGATGATGTCGGCGATCGCCGCGACAGAAGCCAGATCGGCATAGATCTGGATATGCCAGCCCAGGGGGCCGATCCGCTCGGCCGCGCGCGAGAAGCGCCGCCTGAGATCGCCGATGTCGTGCTCGCCATGCGTCCTGACGTTGAGCCGGATGCCGCGCACGCCTCCCTTCGCCAGCGCCGCGAGCGCGGCGTCTTGCATGCCCTCGTCGATGACGGCAATGCCACGCCCGTCCGGCCCGATGGCGCCGAGCGCGTCCAGCATGGCGCGATTGTCGCTGCCATAGGCGCTGGGTTGGACCATCACGACGCGGGTGAGGCCCAATTTCGCGGCCATGGCGCGCCATTGCGACAACGGCGCCGGCGTCGGGGTGTAGACGCGATGCGCGGCCGGCGGATAGGTCTCGACCGCCCCGAAGACATGCATGTGACAGTCGCAGGCTCCGGCCGGGACGGCGAAGTTCGGACGCGCGAGCTGTTCGGGGCGGAGCATGGCGCAACTCCTCGGGCCGGCATCGCGGGGCAAACACGCACGCCGAGGAATGGTGAACGGCCCGGTCACCATCTCGATTCGGTTCCTAGAAAATTTCGGCGCGGCGCGCAACGGGGCCGGCATTCGCGCGCCGATCTCTAAAATCCAATTCAAATTCTAGATTTTAAAATCCAAGTAACATTTCAGCGCCCGTTCATGGATGCCCCATAGTTTTGAACTCGAAAGCGGATCGAAAACCATCCGTTTTATCTCCAGAAGGAAGCCACAGAATGTCCAACATTGTTCTCGGAACTGCGACCCAGCAGAATTTGCTCGCGTTGCAGAATGTCGACAACTCGCTGACCACGACCCAGAACGCGTTGTCCACCGGCCTCAAAGTTTCGAGCGCCGTCGACGACGCGGTGAAGTACTTCGAGAGCCAGTCGCTCGACAACCGCGCGAACGATCTCTCGACCCGCAAGGACGCGATCGATCAGGGCATCTCCTCGGTCACCACGGCGACCCAGGGCATCCAGAGCGCGATCTCGATCCTGCAGCAGCTGCAAGGCATCGTGCAGTCGGCGAAGACCGAGACGGCCGCCGAGCGGGCGTCGGCAGGGACCCAGTTCACCACCCTCGCCACCCAGCTCAACAGCCTTCTCAACGACACGAGCTACCAGGGCCTGAACCTCGTCAACTCCTCGGCCACCAGCCTGGCGTTGCAGTTCAGCCAAAGCACCGCCTCGACCCTGACGGTCGCCGGCCAGAACCTCCTGGTCAGCGTGTCGATCTCGTCGGACTCAGCGGCGAGCAAGATCGTTACCACCCTTGCCGGTGCCAAGTTCTCGGCCGTCAGCAATGCCACGTCGCATTTCGACGCCGTCTACACCGCTCTGAACAACTCCATCAGCACCTTCCAGGCGGCGGCGCAGAGCCTCGGCTCGAACGTCTCGTTCCTGCAGACTCGGTTGCAGTTCACCGAGCAGTACATCACCACCCTGCAGGGCGGCGCCAGCAAGCTGACGGTCGCCGACGTGAACCAGGAGAGCACCAACCTCGTCACCTTGCAGACGAGGCAGCAGCTCGCCATTCAGTCGCTGTCGATCGCGACCCAGTCCGAGCAGGCGGTGTTGCGCCTGTTCCACTAAGCCTGACGCGGGTGCGGCGGGCGGCCTTAAGGGCCGCCCGCCAGCCTTCGCGGGAGACGTCGCATGCCGCTCTACATCAATCTCAAATCCGGGGAACGGCTGATCGTCAACGGCGTCGTCATCGAGAATTTCGCCATGCCGGCCAAGCTCTTGATCCACAACAACGCGGCGCTCCTGCGCGAGAAGGACATCCTCACCGAGGAGGACGCCAACACGCCGGCGCGGCGCATCTATTTCGCGATCCAGTGCGCCTATCTGTTTCCCGCCAAGGAAGATGTCTGCCTGCCGGTCGCCCATCGCTTGCTCGGCGAATTCGCCGGCGCCGCGCCCAGCATGATGCCGATTGTGCATGAAATCGTCGAGCGCGTCGACGCGCGGGACTACTACCGGGCGCTGAAGTCAGCGCGTCACCTGATCGCGATCGAGCATGAAATCCTGGCCGACGCGCTGCGGCTCGCCGGCGACGAGGAGCCGCTCTTCGGCACCGCGCCGAGCGCCGCGACGTATCGCGACGACCGCGCGGCCTAGCGCAATATCTGTTCAGGTTGAAACGCCCTGCGTCCATTCGACTACGCCCTTCGGGCTCCGCTCAGGATGAGGGGCAATCTAAAACGGTCCTCATCCTGAGCGGAGCGAAGCGAAGTCGAAGGACGCACGCCGCCGATGCAATGCGGATCGCGCGTTGACGCGATTCGGTTTGCGCAGACCACGCATTAGCGCAACAGCGCGATCGGCCGCGCCGCGACGGTGACGACGAGCGGCAGCGTGGCCGCGAGATCGCCGTCGAGCTGCACCGCCTCGCCGGCGGGTCCCGCGACGCGGACCTCGCGCGCCGGCACCACGCGCACGTCGCCGAGCGTCTCGACCCGGTTCAATGCCAGCGCCGCGGCATAGCGCAGCACATCGCCCCTGCCCGCGCCGGCGAAGAGCGCGGCCTGCAACATGGGCTCCTCCAGCCGCGCTTGCGCTGCGACCACGAATCTTCCGCCGTAGAAATGGCCCTTGGCGATGATGAGGCCCGCCGCTTCGTGGCGCGTGCCGTCGATCTCGACCGCGTATCGGCTCGGGGCAAAGCGGGCCAGCGCGCCGCACGCGCTGACGACATAAGCCGCCTTGCCGAGCGCGCGTTTCAAGGCCGGATCGATCCCCGCGACGACGCGCGCGTCGAAGCCGACGCCGGTCATCATGGTGAAACGGCGGCCATTGGCGCAGCCGGGAAAGACCGGGACCGGCCGGCCCGCGGCGATCGCGTGCGCCAGCGCGTCGGGCTCGAGCGTCAGTCCCAATTCGGCGGCGAGCACGTTGGCGGTGCCGAGCGGCACGATGCCCAGCGGCAGGTTGGCGTCGCCCAGCCCGTTCACCACCTCGTTGATGGTGCCGTCGCCGCCCGCCGCCACAACGGCATCGAAGAGCGCGGTGTCGAGGCCGCGCGCGCGCGCCTCGGCATCTCCGCGCGCGCCGGTCTCGAACACGCTCACCGCGCAGCCCAACGCGCCGAGCCGCTCGAGCACGCGCTCGAGCAGGCGGCGGCGGCGCCATCCCGCGGTCGGGTTGTAGATCACGTGAACGCGGCGCGCCGTCTCGTTCCTCCATCGGCCGGGAAGCCGTGCGTCCTTCGACTCAGCGGTCGACCATTGAGGTCGACCGCTCGCTCCGCTCAGGATGAGGACATTTTCGTGATGCCACAAAGGATTTTCCTCATCCTGAGCGCAGTCGAAGGACGCAGGATGCCGATGCAGCATTCACACCGCATGGCCGAGCGCGAGAGCCGCGAGCCAGCGCCCCGCCGCCACCAACCGCTCGTCGCCATGCCAGGGGCCGAGGAGCTGCACTCCCACCGGTGCGCCCTCGACCGCGAGCAGCGGCAGCGACAAGGCCGGCGCGCCCAGCACCGACGACGCCTCGTTGAAGATGGCGCTGCCCTGGTCCATGCCGATGGGCGCGGGGCCGGGCGCCGACAAGGTGACGAAGCCGTCGACGCGGCGCGCCAGTTCTCCGTGCAGCGCCCGCACATGCGCGCGCGTCACCAGCGCGGCGCGGTATTCCGCCTCGGTGAGGCCTGCGCCGTCTTCGATGCCGCGCTTCAGGCGCGGCGGCAGCTTGTCCGGGAAGCGCTCGAGATATTGCAGCATCGGCCAGCGCATCTCGTAGCGGTAAAGCGCGCGCCACAAGCCGGGCATCGCGGCGAGCGCGCGCTCGTAATCTGCGATCGCCGGATCGTCCACGCGCGTCAGGATTTTGATGCCCGCGCCGGCGAGCGTTGCGAGATAAGCCTCGAACGCCGCGCGCGTCTCGGGCCCGGTCTCGGTCCAGCCCGCCATGTCAAGGCGAATGAGCCGCGCGGGCCGCGCCGCCTCGGGCGGGTGGGCGGCGCCGTAGAGCCCGGGATGGCCCGGATCGCCGCCCGCTTCAGCCGCGATGAAGCGCGCCGTAATCCACAGATCGGCGAGCGTGCCCGCCAGCACGCCGACATGGTCCATGCTGTGCGCCATCGAGAACATGCCCTGGCGGTTGATGGCGCCGAAGGTCGGCTTCAATCCATAGACGCCGCAGAAGCTCGCCGGGCGGATGGTCGAGCCGCGCGCATGGGTCCCGAGCGCCAGCGGCAGCATGCGCGACGCCACGGCGGCGGCCGAGCCGCTCGACGAGCCGCCCGGCGTGCGGCGCAGATCAATGGGATTGCGCGTGCGCGCTGGATCGCCGCCGCCGAAGCACACCGTCTCGGTCTTGCCCACCAGCACCGCGCCGCCCGCGCGCAAGGCCGCCACCGGCGCCGCGTCGCGGATCGGGCGATGCCCGCGGAACAGGTCGCTGCCGTACTCGGTCGGCATGTCGCGCGTTTCCATCAGATCCTTGATGCCGACCGGCATGCCGTCGACGGGCGACAGAGGGTGGCCGGCGCGATGGCGCGCGGTGGAGGCGTCGGCCGCGCGGCGCGCGCCGTCGAGATCGAGGAACGCGAACGCCATCACCGCGCCCTCGCGCGCCTCGATCGCCGCGATGCAGCGCTCGAGATAGTCGCGCGGCGTGTCGGCGCCGTCGCGGAAGCGCGGCACGGCATCGTGAAAGCTCAGGAGATCGGCGGTCGCGGGATCGTAGGCGGGCGGCATGACCGGCATTGCAGCCGATTCGCGGACACTTGTCACTCGCGCCCGCACCCCCCACCCTGGCCTCGCCCTCAAGGGGGAGGGACGATGATGGCGCAGACGCTCGCGATACTCGGCGGGACGGGGCAGCAGGGGGGCGCGCTGGCGCTGCGCTGGGCGCGGGCGGGCTATGGCATCGTGATCGGCTCGCGGGATGCCGCGCGCGCCCAAGCGAAGGCACGCGAGCTGAAGCAGCGCGCGCCGGGCGCGTCGATCGCGGGTGCCGATTTGGCGGCGGCGGCGAAGGCAGGCGACATCGTCGTGCTCTCGGTCCCCTATGCCGCCCATCGCGCGACGCTCGAGGCGGTCAAGGACGCGGTCCAGGGCAAGCTCGTCGTCGACGTGACGGTGCCGCTGGTGCCGCCGCGCGTGGCGCGGGTGCAGCTTCCGCCCGAAGGCTCGGCCGCCGCGGTGGCCCAGGCGGTGCTGGGCGACGGCGTCAAGGTGGTGTCGGCGTTCCAGAACGTCGCCGCGCATTTGCTCGAAGGCGAGGGCGAGGTGGCGTGCGACGTGCTGGTGTGCGGCGACGACAAGGACGCGCGCGGCGTGGTCGTGGCTCTCGCGAAAGCGGCGGGCCTGCGCGCCTTCCATGGCGGCGCGCTCGCCAATTCGGCGGCGAGCGAGGCGCTCACCTCGGTGCTGATCTTCCTGAACGGCCGCTATCGCACCACGAGCGGCATCCGCCTCACCGGCCTCCCCGACGACCCGGCGTGAAGGCTCACTCGGCGGCGGCCGAGGCCTTGTCGAGCAGGTGCTGCGGCGTGCTCGAGACCACCTTGGCGTAGATCGGCTTGAACTGCGCCGGCCCGCCCTCGATGAGGCCGACGAATTCGGGCTTCATCGCTGCGAGCTGCACCAGGATCTCGGCGTGGACCTTGATGTCGCGCCATTCGCCAAGGAGATAGAAATGCTCGGGGTCGTTGACGTCCTGGCACAGCACGCCGTCCTTGGCCTGGGCCTTTGACTTGTGCATCGGGTTGGCGTCGGAATAGTCGAACGTGTCGAACAGGCGGATGAAGTCGGCGGCGCGGCCCGGCTTCACGCGGAAATCGTAGACATGCACGAAATTGTCGGCCTGGCACAGCGCGATGAGAGCCATGTCGTCCTCCTTCTCCCGCCGCGATGATAGCGTAGAATGGGGCGCGGAGGGAGCATGAGCGAAGGCGGCATCGGTGCGCGCCTCAAGCGCAAGGAGGATGTCCGGCTGCTGCGCGGGCGCGGCCGCTATGTCGGCGACATCGCCATGCGCAGCCTCATGGAAGTGGCCTTCGTGCGCAGCCCGCTGGCGCACGCGCGCATCCGCCGCATCGCGGCACCCGCGGGCAGCGAAGCCTTGGTCTTCCGCGCCGAGGACCTCGTCGGCGTCAAGCCCATTCGCGCGCCGTCGGCGATCCCCGGCTTCAAGGCGTCGGACTATCCGCCGCTCGCCGCCGGCAAGGTGCGCTATGCCGGCGAGGCGGTGGCGATGTGCTTGGGCGCCTCGCGCGGCGCGGCCGAGGATCTGGCGTCCGAGGTGACGGTCGAGCTCGATCCGTTGCCGGCGGTGACCGACGCGCTCGCCGCGCGCGAGCCGGGCGCGCCGCTGGTGCACGAGGCGTGGGGCGACAATCTCTTCATGACCACGACGGTCGGCGGCGATATCGACGAGATCGCGCGGCGCGCGCCTATCAAGGTCGAGCGCAGATACCGCATGAACCGGCAGTGCATGGCGCCGCTCGAGGGCAAGGGCGTACTGGCCTATTGGGACGACCATGACGATCAGCTCGTGGTCATCAGCTCGACCCAGTCGCCGCACATGATCCGCGCCGGGCTCTCCGAGTTTCTCGGCATCGAGCAGCGCCAGCTTCGCGTCATCGCGCCCGACGTGGGCGGCGGGTTCGGCTACAAGGTGGTGCTCCAGCCCGAGGAACTCTGCGTCGCCTGGCTTGCCTGGACGCGGCGCCATCCGGTGCGCTGGACCGAGGACCGGCGCGAGCATCTGACCGCCGGCGCCAACACGCGCCAGCATCACTACCGCGTCGCGGCCTATGCCGACGAACGCGGCAAGCTGCTCGCCGTCGAGGCCGAGATCACGGTCGATATCGGGGCCTATTCGGTGTGGCCGTTCTCGGCCGGGCTCGAGGGCGCGATGGCGGGCGGCAATCTGGCCGGCCCCTACGCGCTGCCGGCCTATCGCTGCCGCACCTTTTCGATGGCGACCAACAAGCCGCCCTTCGTCCCTTATCGCGCGGTGGCGCGGCCGGGCGTGTGCTTCGCCATGGAGCTGACCCTCGACGCGGTGGCGCGCGCGGTCGGCCGCGAGCCGGCCGAGGTCAGGATCGACAATCTCGTGCCCGCCTCCGCGATGCCTTACACCAACATCGCCGGCAAGCATTTCGACAGCGGCGATTATCCCGAGAGCGTGCGCAACGCGATGGCGCGGATCGATCTCGCCGGCGTGCGGCGGCGCCAGGAGCTAGGCGAGCCCGACGGGCGGCTCATGGGCGTCGGCTTCTCGACCTACACCGAGCAGTCGGCGCACGGCACCTCGCAGTTCTCGCATTGGGGCACGCCGATCATCCCGGGCTGGGAGCAGGCGACGGTGCGCATCACGCCGGACGGCGGCGCCGAGGTCAGGATCGGCGTCCATTCGCACGGCCAGGGCATGGAGACGACCATGGCCCAGGTGGCGTGCGAAATCCTCGGCATCCCGCCCGAGCGCATCGCCGTCATCCATGGCGACACCGCGATGACGCCGTTCTCGACCGGGACCTATGCCTCGCGCTCGATGGTGATGGCGGGGGGCGCGGTATCGCGCTCGTGCAAGGCGCTGGCCCCGCGGCTGGCGCGGATCGGCGCGCATCTGCTGCAAAGCCGGGTCGAGGAGGTGCGGCTCGAAGGGGGCCAGGTGGTGGGACCGCGCGGCCAGGTCTCGATCCGCGAGATCGCCAATAGCTGGTACCGCCACCCCGAGCAGCTTCCGGCCGATGTCGATGTCGGCGGGCTCGAGGCGACGGTCGGCTACAAGCCCAAGGTCGATACCGGCGCCTTCACCTATGCGACCCACGCGGCGGTGGTGGCGCTCGACGCCGAGACCGGCAAGGTCGACATCCTCGACTATGTCATCGTCGAGGATTGCGGCACCATGGTGAACCCAATGATCGTCGAGGGCCAGGCCACCGGCGGCGCGACCCAGGGCATCGGCACCGCGCTCTACGAGGAATCCCCCTATGACGCGATGGGGCAGCCGCTGGCCACGACCTTGGTCGATTACCTGCTGCCGGGCTCGCTCGACGCGCCGCATTTCCGCGTCTTTCACACCGAGACGCCGTCGCCCTATACCGATCACGGCATCAAAGGCGTCGGCGAAGGCAGCGCGATCGCGCCGCCCGCCGCCATCGTCAACGCCATCAACGACGCGCTGAAGCCGCTTGGCGTCGAGCTCAACGAGACCCCCGCCACCCCCGCCCGCATCGTCCGCGCGATCAATGCCAAGCGGTGATTTCGGTGCGTCCTTCGACTACGCTTCGCTCCGCTCAGGATGAGGACCGTTCTTTGTGCCATAAAGAATCTCCCTCATCCTGCGACTACGCTGCGCTCCGCTCAGGGTGAGGACCGTTCTTTGTGCGATAAAGAATTTCCCTCATCCTGAGCGAAGTCGAAGGACGCACGGCCACCATGCCATCGACCCTCGTCACCAATATCGGCACGTTCTTCACCGGCGACATCGCCGCGCCCATGGCACCGGTGCGTTCGCTGCTGATCGCGGACGGGCGCATCGCCGCGCTCGATCCGCCCGGTGACGTGGCCGCCGATCGCGTGCTCGACGCCAAGGGCGGCGCGGTGCTGCCGGGCCTGGTCGACGGCCATGTCCATCCGGTGTTCGGCGAATGGACGCCGACCCAGGACGCGGCCGGCTGGATCGGCAATTATCTCCATGGGGCACCACCACCATGGTGTCGGCCGGCGAGCTGCACGCGCCGGGGCTCGACTACAACAATCTCACGCCCGATCTCGTGACATCGCTCGCCGAGGTGATGCGCGCCACCACCGGACGGGTGCGCTGGAGCGGGGTCAAGCTCCATGCCGGCACCGTGCTGCTGGTTCCCGGCATGAGCGAGGCGCATTTCGACCGCCTCGCGAAAGCCGGCGTCAGGCAGGCGAAGTTCATCTTCTATCCGCTGGCGCGCGATCCCGAAGAGGCGAAGCGCTATGTGCGCTGGTGCCGCGAGCGCGGCATCCGCGTCAAGATTCACACCGGCGGCGTGTCGCGCTCGGGCGTGTCGCAGATGTGCGGCTATGACGTGCTGGCGTGGCTCGAGCCCGACGTAGCGGCGCATGTCTCGGGCGGCCCCATCCCGATGAGCGACGGCGACCTCATGCGCACCATCGAGGAGACCAAGTTCGCGCTGGAGATTTGCAGCTCCGGCAACGACCGCTCGACCTTGCTGGCGGCGCGGCGGTTGAAGGAGCTGGGGCGGCTCGACCGCCTGACGCTCGGCACCGACACGCCGGGCGGCACCGGCGTCATCCCGCGCGGCATGCTGCGCAACATCTGCTATCTCGCGGCGGTGTGCGGCCTGACGCCGGGCGAGGCCATCGCCATCGCCACCGGCAACACAGCGCGAGCGCACGGGCTCGAGGTGGGCGTGCTGCGCGCCGGCGCGCCCGCCGATCTGGTGGTCGCGGCGCCGATCGAGGGCTCGACCGGCGCGCCGCTCACCGAGTCCATCGCGCATGGCGACCTGCCCGGCATCTCGCACGTGCTGGTCGATGGCGAAGCGCTGGTCGACGGACGCTCGCGCCAGACGCCGCCGCCCGCTTTGCCGGGGCAGATGCTGACGGTGATGCTCAGCGACTGCGGCTGCGATTGAGGAGTGCTGCGATCTCGTGCGGGCGGATGGGCGCCTGCGCGATCTCGACGCCCCACGGCGACAGCGCGTCCTCGATCGCCGAGATAATCGCCGCCGGCACCGGCAGCACGCCGCACTCGCCCACGCCCTTGACGCCGAGCGGATTGAGCGGGCTTGGGGATTCGTGGTGGAGGAGCGCAATCGGCGGAATGTCGGGGGCGCTGGCGAGGAGATACTCGGCCAGCGTCGTGGTCACCGGCTGGCCGCCCGCATCGAACCCCATCCATTCGTAGAGCGCGTTGCCGACGCCGTGCGCCGCGCCGCCGACGATCTGGCCGTCGACGATCATGGGATCGAGGATGCGGCCGCAGTCATGGGCGATGACCAGGCCAGCGAGCGCGACCTTGCCGGTCTCGACATCGACCTCGACCTCCGCGACGGCGGTGCCGTTGGCGTAGGCCATGGCGTCGATCACGACATGCTCTGTGGCCTCGAGCCCGGGCGGCATGCCGCCTGGCAGCACGAACCCGGCGCTGCCGCCGAGCGCGCGCGCGATGGTGCCAAGCGTGACCTGCATCTGCGGCGCGCCTTTCACGCGCACCGCGCCGCCGGCGAGTTCGAGATCGGCCGATGACGCCTCGAGCAGATGCGCCGCCACTTCGAGCGCCTTGGCGCGCACGGCAAGCGCGGCAACATGCGCCGACGAGCCCGCGAGCACCGCCTGGCGGCTGTTGAACCCGCCCAAGCCCAGCGCGATCGCGCCGGTGTCGCCCAGGGTCACGGCGACCGCTTCGGCCTCGATCCCGAGCGCGGCGGCGACGATGCGCGCCAGCATGGTGCGCGTCCCCTGCCCCATCGCCGCGGCGCCCGAGGCGACCTGGACGATGCCGGAAGCGCCGATGCGCACGCGCGCGCTCTCGAACGGGCCGCGCCCGGTGCCCTTGACGAAATTGGCGACGCCGATGCCGAGATGCCGGCCCGTCGCGCGCGCCGCGCTCTGCCGCGCCGGAAACCCGGCCCATCCGGCGCGCGCCAGCGCCATCGCCTGGCACTTGGGATAGTCGCCGCTGTCGAGCACGACGGCGAGCCCGCCCCGCGCCTTCAAGGGCCTGGCGCAGGGCATGCGCTCGGGGCCGATGAGGTTGCGCCGCCGCACCTCGGCGCGGTCGATGCCGAGGGCGCGCGCCATCGCGTCCATCAGGCGCTCCATCGCGAACACGCCTTGCGGCTGGCCCGCGCCGCGCACCGGCGCCACCGGCACCGTGTTGGTAAGGGCGAGCTTCACCTCGAGCCGGTAGGCGGGGACATCGTAGGGAAGCGTCACCGTCTGCGCGGACTCGTAGGGCAGGTTGACGCCGCGCGCGGTATAGGCGCCGTGGTCGTGCAGCAGGCTGCCGCGCACGCCGAGGATGCGCGCGTCATTGTCGAAGGCGAGCTCGAGGTCCCAATACTGGTCGCGCTCTTGCACCGAGGCCACGAAATGCTCGCGCCGGTCCTCGATCCACTTGACCGGCCGGCGCAGCAGGATGGCGGCGAGCGCGACCGCCACATCCTCGGGATAGAACACGAGCTTGGGGCCGAAGCCGCCGCCGACATCGGGGGTGCGCACCCGGACGCGGTCCTCCGCCAGGCCCAGCATGTCGCACAGCAGCCGGTGCGCCGCGTGCGGCGTCTGGGTCGAGCTCCATAGGTTCAGCGTTCGGTCGCGCGGATCGTCATGGGCGAGCGTGCCGCGCGCCTCGATCGAATGGCCGCCGCCGCGATGCTGCCACAGCGCGCGCGCAACGCGGTGGGGTGCGGCGGCGAAGGCGGCATCGACATCCCCATACCCCATCGCGAAGGAGGCAAGCAGATTGTGCGGCGCGTCGCGGTGAACCGCGGGCGCCGCCGCGTCGAGCGCCGCGCGGCAATCCGCCACCGCGGGCAGCGGCTCGTAGTCGACCGCGACCAGCGCGGCCGCGTCCTCGGCGATGTAGCGGCTCTCCGCGACGACGATGGCGACCGGCTCGCCGACATGGACCGTCTCGGCGCCGGCGAGCGCGGGGCGGTCGCGGGTCTGGCGATAGGCGGGGCTGGGGAGCCCGACGCTGAGCCGCTCGAGACGCAGATGCGGGCGCAGATCGTCGAGCGTCAGCACGGCGTGGACGCCTGCCACGGCCAGCGCCGCGCGCGCGTCGATGCCGCGGATCAGGGCGTGCGCGTGCGGGCTGCGCACGAACGCGGCCTCGAGCATGCCGGGAAGGTGGATGTCGTCGACGAAGCGGGCGCGGCCGCGCAAAAGGTCCGCGTCTTCGAGCCGGCTGGGCGGGCGCGCGCTCAGATGCGGAACTCGTCGCCGCGCTTGCGGCCCTGGAAGATGTCGACGAACAGCTCCTCGAGCGGGATCTTGCGCCTTATCAGCCCCTGCTCGAAGGAATACCCGACCAGCGTCTCGAGCGTATGCCGGTTGCGCGGCGTCAACCCGTATTCCCAGGGATCGGCGCCGAGGATCTCTTCCTGCTCCTCCCAGGCCTCGCGATACCACGCGAGCGGCACGATGCGCGGGTTCTCCATGCGCTTCATGGCGATCGCCTTGGCCTCGTTGAAAGCATGGAACATGTTGATCGGGACCCAGGGGTGGCGCTCGACGACCTCCTCTTTGATGCCCATCACGTGCATGATCGGGAAGATGCCGGTCTTGCGGAAATAGTCCTGTTCCTCGCGCTTGTAGTCGGGGAAGAGCCGGCCGACGCGCGGGTCCTTCTGCAGCATCGGCTTAATGAGGCTCGAATGCAGCACGGCGTCGAGCTCGCCCTCGGCCAGCATGGTCTCGACCGAGCGGTCATACGCCAGGCGCGTCAGCTTCAAGTCCGGCGGCGGCGCGAAGTCGATGTCCTCGTCGAGCTCGGCGAACCAGTGGACCGATTTGTGCGGCACGCCGTATTCGTGCTCGAGGATGCCGCGCAGCCAATGGACCGCGGTCACCAGGAACGACTTGACGCCGATCCTGCGCCCGATCAGGTCGGCGGGTTTCCTGATGCCCTTGCCGGTATTGATGAAGACGAAGCCGTGGCGGAAGCGGCGGTGGAGGAACACCGGCAGCGCACGGAACCCCAGGCCCTGGTCGGCGGCGACGATGTAGGACGAGCTCGACACCTCGGCCATATCGAAATCGCGGTTGCGCAGGAAGCGCCAATGGCGCGTGGTCGAATCCATGGCCGTCAGGACCGTGAGGTCGATGCCGTCGGGGACGACCGCTCCTTCCTTAAGCGCGCGGACGATCTCGTAGTCGCCGCAGGCGAGCGTCAGGGCAATGTTCCGCGCCATCGGGGGCCTCCTCCTCCGCGCCCGTTCCATAGAAGTTTAGGGGATCGTAACGATCCGTTTAAGCCGTGCGGGCAGAATTCGCCGGACACATGCGGAGGACCGGTATGCGCCTCATCAGCTTCTTGCGTCTCCTGGCGGACGAGCGCGGCACGACGGCGATCGAATATGCCCTCATTGCCTCGCTCATCTCGATCGCCATCCTGACGGCCGCGACCACCATGGGCACCAAGCTCACCAACATCTTCAACTCGGTCTCGAGCGCGCTTTAGGCCCTTTTCGCGTCGTGCGCTCCGGCACGCGGCGCGGCTGGCCCCGATCCCCGCAATTTTCGCGATATACCGTTCAACCTCCCCGCTAAAGCTTTCCTCCCCGAAGCCGCAGAGTCCGCTTGGGACTTGGCGGCGAATTGGTATCATGGCGCCGCGGCCCCAGCGCTAACGAGGGCCCGGAAAGCAGGGAGGCATGGAACTCGGTCCCGGCCGAGCGCGCTGCAATGTTGCCGGCCCGGACCAAGGTCCCGGCTGCGGCGGCTGACGTGGCGGACCCCATTCTCACCGTCGACGGCGTCACCGTACGATTCGGCGGCATCGTCGCGCTCGACCGCGTGTCGTTCGAGGTCGAGCGCGGCTCGATCTGCGGCCTGATCGGCCCCAACGGCGCCGGCAAAACGACGCTCTTCAACTGCCTGAGCCGGCTCTACCCGGTCGACGAGGGCGCGATCCGATTCGAGGGGCGCGACCTCCTGGCGCTGCCGCGCCACGGCATCGCCGCCGCCGGCATCGGCCGCACCTTCCAGAACCTCGCCCTGTTCCGCACCATGACCGCGCGCGCCAACATCATGGTGGGCGGCCATTGCCGCGGCCAAGGCGGCTTCTTCGCCAACGCGCTGCGGCTCCCCGTGGTGGCGCGCGAGGAGGCGCGCATCGCCGAGCGCAGCCAGCGCCTCATCGACGAGCTCGAACTGGGCGCGGTCGCGGACCAGCGGGTCGGCGATCTCACCTTCGCGACCCTGAAGCGGGTCGAGCTCGCCCGCGCGCTGGCGAGCGACCCGAAGCTCCTGCTGCTCGACGAGCCTGCCGGCGGGCTCAATCACGAGGAGGTCGACCGGCTGCGCGCGCTCATATCCTCGATCCGCGACCGCTTCGGGGTGACCATCCTTTTGGTCGAGCACCACATGAACCTGGTGATGCGCGTCTCGGACCAGGTGGTCGCGCTCGATTTCGGGCGCCGCATCGCCCAGGGCACGCCCGCCGAGGTGCAGCGCGACGAGCAGGTCGTGCGCGCCTATCTCGGGAGCGGGTGATGGCGGCGATCCTCGAGACCCGCGAGCTCGACGCCGGCTACGGCCCGACCCAGGTGCTGAGCGGGCTTTCGCTCAGCGTCGAGGAGGGCGGCATCACCGCGCTCCTGGGCGCCAACGGCGCGGGCAAGACCACGACGCTGCGCGCCATCTGCAACATGATGGTGCGCTGCACCGGCGAAATCCGCTTCGCCGAAAACCGCATCGACGGCAAGGCCACCGAGGACATCGTGCGGCTCGGCATCGCCCATGTGCCCGACGGGCGCGGCACCTTCACCGGGCTCTCGGTCGAGGAGAATCTGCGCCTCGGCGCCTACACGCGGCGCGACCGCGCCGGCGTCGACCAGGATTTCGCCCGCGTGTTCGGCTATTTCCCGCGCCTGGCCGAGCGCAAGAACCAGCAGGCCGGGACCTTGAGCGGCGGCGAGCAGCAGATGCTGGCGATCGCGCGCGCGCTGATGCTGCGGCCGCGCCTCCTCCTCCTCGACGAGCCGTCGTTCGGATTGGCGCCCATCCTGGTGCAGGAGATCTTCGCCATTCTCGCCGCCATCAACCGCGACGAGCACGTCAGCATGCTGCTGGTCGAGCAGAACGCCAACATGGCCCTGAAGCTCGCGAGCGAGGCCTATCTGATCGAGACCGGCCGCATCGTCATGCACGGACCCGCCGACGAGATCGGCCGCGACGAGTCCGTGCGCCGCGCCTATTTGGGATATTGAGGACGGGACCTTTGGAAACATTCCTGCACCAGGTTCTCTCGGGTCTCGCCACCGGCGGCATCTACGCCAGCATCGCGCTGGCGCTCGTCATGATCTACCAGGCGACCCATCACGTGAATTTCGCCCAGGGCGAGCTGGCGATGTTCTCGACCTATATCTGCTGGACCATGATCGACGGCGGCTTCTCTTACTGGCTCGCCTTCGTCCTGACGCTCGGATTCTCGTTCGTCGCCGGCGTCCTGATCGAGCGCATTGTGGTGCGGCCGATCGAGAACGCGCCGGTGATGTCGATCGTCACCGTCTTCGTCGGGCTGCTCGTCATCCTCAACAGCGTCGCCGGCTGGATCTACGGCTACACCATCAAGAGCTTCCCCAGCCCGTTCCCGTCGAACGCGTGGTACGGCGGCACCTACATGTCGGCGCACGAGGTCGGCATGATCACCGTGACCTTGGTGGTGCTGCTGCTGGTGTTCCTGTTCTTTCGCTTCACGCCGCTGGGCCTCGCCATGCGGGCGGCGGCGCAGAATCCGGTCTCGAGCCGCCTGGTCGGCATCCGGGTCGGCTGGATGCTGGCCTTGGGCTGGGGGCTCGCCGGCTCCATCGGCGCGGTCGCCGGCATGATGGCGGCGCCCATTGTCTATCTCGATCCCAACATGATGAGCGGGGTGCTGCTCTACGGCTTCGCGGCGGCGCTCCTGGGCGGCATCACCAATCCCTGGGGCGCGGCCGCCGGCGGTTTCATCGTCGGCGTGCTCGAGAACCTCGCCGGCGCCTATGTCGTCGGCACCGAGATCAAGCTCTCGGTCGCGCTCATCATCATCGTCGGCGTGCTGCTGGTGCGGCCCTCGGGCCTGTTCGGCCGCACTCTGGTGACGCGGGTATGACGGCAAGCGCGCCCCTTCGCCTCGCCGGATTGGCCGTCTTCGGCGTGGCCCTCGTCGTGCTGCCGTTCGCGCTCAGCTCCTATCACGTGTTCCAGCTCACCATGGTCGTGGTTTACGCGATCGTGCTGCTGGGCCTCAACATCCTGACCGGGTTCAACGGCCAGATCTCGCTGGGCCACGGCGCGTTCTTCGCCATCGGCGCCTATACCACCGCGATCCTCATCGACCAGCTCGGCATGCCCTATTGGGCGACCATCCCGATCGCGGGCGCGGTGTGTCTGGTCGCCGGGTTTCTGTTCGGGCTGCCGGCGCTGCGGCTCGAGGGGCTTTATCTCGCGCTCGCCACATTCGCGCTGGCGGTGGCGACGCCGCAGCTTCTCAAGTATCGCGGCCTGGAGAAATGGACCGGCGGCGTCCAGGGCATCACCATCGCCAAGCCCGATCCGCCGCCGCATTTGCCGGTCGACAGCGACCAGTGGCTCTATTTCGTCTGCCTCATCGTGGCGGTGCCGCTCTTTGTGATCGGCTGGAACCTGCTGCGCGCGCGCACCGGCCGCGCCATCGTGGCGATCCGCGACAACGCCCTGGCCGCGTCCGCCATGGGCATCGACATCGCCTTCGCCAAGACCACGACCTTCGGCATCAGCGCGATGTATACCGGCATCGCCGGCGCCTTGGGCGCGCTGGTGACGCAGTTCGTGGCGCCGGACAGCTTCCCCATATTCCTCAGCCTGAGCTTCCTGGTCGGCATCGTCGTCGGCGGCGTCGCCTCGATCCCCGGCGCCATCTTCGGCGCGATCTTCATCGAGTTCGTGCCCAATGTCGCGGACGCCATCTCCGACGCGGCGCCGTGGGCGATCTATGGCCTCGTCCTCATCGCCTTCATGTACGTGATGCCGACCGGCGTGGCGGGGCTCATTCGCACGCTCGCGGCAAAACGGCGCGGATGACCGGGGCATCCGGCCAGCCGCGCCGCGCCGATGCTCAGCCCTTGTTGCCGCCGTTCTGAATCACGCTCATGGCGACATACTGATTGATGCCGTGGCGGTTGATGAGCAGCATCACGCTGCGCTCGCCGCTCTTCTCCTTGCTCGCCGCGTCGAGCCTCTGCGCCGCGTCCTCGGGCGTCGTCACCTTGTGCCGGTCGATCTCCCGGATCACGTCGCCGCGCTCCAGTCCGAGCGACGCCAGCGGGCTCGATGCGGCGACGCCGGCGACGACGACGCCGGTGACACCCTTGCCGAGATGAAGCTGCTCGCGCCATTCGCTGGTCAGCGGCGCCAGGCTCAGCCCCATCGACTTGGCGCCGTCGCCGCCGGCTTCTGCTACCTGCTCGGGATTGGCGGGCATCGACGCAACCACCGCCTCGAGCGGCTGCTCGTGCCCTTCGCGCCACACCTCGACCTTGGCCTTCTCGCCCACCGGCGTTTCGGCCACCGCGAGCGGCAGGTCGCGCAGCTTGGCGATGTCGTGCCCGTCATAGGCAAGGATCACGTCACCTTGCTTGAGGCCGGCCTTTTCGGCGGGGCTGTCGTGAGTAACGTCGGCGACGAGCGCGCCTTCGACCTTGGACAGGCCGAGGCTCTTGGCGAGCTCGGGCGTCACTTCCTGGATCTGCACGCCGAGCCAGCCGCGCTCCACCTTGCCGTGCGACTTCAACTGCTCGACCACGGGCTTCGCCAGGTCCGAGGGAATGGCGAAGCCGATTCCGACCGAGCCGCCATTGGGCGAATAGATCGCCGTGTTGATGCCGATCACCTTGCCGTCGAGCGCGAAGGTCGGACCGCCCGAATTGCCGCGATTGATGGCGGCGTCGATCTGGAGGAAATCGTCATAGGGGCCGGCGTGGATGTCGCGGCCGCGCGCCGAGATCATGCCCGAGCTGACCGTGCCGCCGAGCCCGAAGGGATTGCCCACGGCGAGCACCCAGTCGCCGACCTGCATCGCTCCGCTGTCGCCCCATTCGACGTAAGGGAGCGGCTGCGGCGCGTCGATCTTGAGGAGGGCGAGATCGGTCTTGGGGTCGCGCCCGATCACTTTGGCCGGATGCTTGGAGCCGTCCTGGAACACGACGCTGACGCTGCCGGCATTGGCGACGACGTGGTTGTTGGTCACGACATAGCCGCTCGGGTCGATGATGAAGCCGGAGCCCAGCGCCATGTGCTCCGCGCCGCCCTGCGGCGGCATCGGCCCCATCCCGCCGCGGCCCTGCTGCTGGAAGAAGCGGCGCAGCATCTCGTCGAAGGGCGAGGGCGGAAATTGCCGGTTGCCCTGCTGGTCGTCGGGCGCGGCCTGATCCGGGTCGGAGTCCTGATCGGTGTTTTCGCCGAGGTTCGGCCCGTTCATCGTCACGGCGATGTTGACGACGGCAGGCATGACCTTCTTCACCAGCGGCGCCAGACTGGGCAGCGTCGCGCCGGCGGTGCCGGCGGCGGCGGCGGTGCGATCGAGCGACGTGGTTTCGGCGGCAACGAGCGGTGCCGCGAGCAGCGACAGCGCGACGCCGCCGGCGAGCGCCGCGGACAGGCGGGAAAGCGGATGAGACATTGGGGGCAGCCCTTCATGGCAATGACACGGTGCGGCGCGCGTGCCGCCGCCCCGGACAATCGGGCAGCGCGGCTTACAGCCTGCCTACACGGCGATTAATTCGTTGCAATGAAGGGGCGGTGCCGCCCTATTCGTCGAACGTGGCCTGGTCGATGGGCTCGCAGTTCATGCGGCCCTGCATCATGCAGTCCTCGAGCTTCGATTCCGCGGCGAGCGCGTCGAGCAGATAGAGGCCGATCACCGCCAGGAACAGCGCCAGCGCCAGGCCGGCGAGGCTCGTCGTGAAGCGGACATCGTCCTCCTTCTCTTCCTCGGTGCGGGCGCGCGCGCTCATGCCGGCCTCGCGCGCCCGGCCGCCGCGATCGCCGCCCACACCCGCGACGGCGAGGCCGGCATGTCGAGACCCGTGACGCCCAAGGGCGCCAGCGCGTCGAGCACCGCGTTCATCGCCGCCGCCAGCGACCCGACCGAGCCCGCCTCGCCCGCGCCCTTCATGCCGAGCACGTTGGTCGCGCACGGCACCTCGTTGAACGTGACCGCGATCGGCGTCACGTCGTCGGCGCGGGGCAGCGCGTAATCGGTGAGCGAGCCGGTGAGGAGCTGGCCGCTGGCCGGGTCGTAGACCGCCTGCTCCATCAGCGCCTGGCCCAGTCCCTGCACCACGCCGCCATGGATCTGGCCCGCGACGATCATGGGATTGACGATGCGGCCGAAATCGTCGGCGACGGTGTAGCCGCACACGGTCGTGGCGCCGGTGTCGGGATCGATCTCGAGCTCGCAAATGTGGCAGCCGTTGGGGAAGGTGTTCTGGTTCGCGGTGCTCATGCCGGCGGTATCGAGGCTCGCGGGCACGTCTCCGGGCAGGTTGCGCGCCTCGCGCGCGCGCCGCGCCAGCTCGATGATGCCGATGGTGCGGTCGGTGCCGGCGACCGCGAACACGCCGTCGCGGAACTCGATGTCGCGCTCCGACACTTCGAGCACATGACCGGCGAGGCGCTTGCCCTTGGCGATGATCTTCTCCGCGGCATCGACCAGCGCGGTGCCCGCGAGCATCAGCGACTTGGCCCCGCCCGAGCCGCCGCCTTGCGTCAGCGCGTCGCTGTCGCCGGTAAAAAAGTCCACCGCGTCGAACGGCACGCCGAGCCGATCCTCGAGGATCTGCGCGAACGCGGTCTCGTGGCCCTGGCCCGAGGGACCGGTGCCGACGCCCATATAGATGCGGCCGTTGGGCAGGAAGCGGATATCCGCCTTCTCCTGCGGCATGTTCGCCGTCACTTCCATGTAATAGGCGATGCCGATGCCGCGCCTTCGCCCGGATCGCAGCGCTTCCGCACGCCGCGCCGCGAACCCTGCCCAGTCCGCGTGCTTCAGCGCGGTCTCGAGATTGAGCGCGAAGTTGCCGCTGTCATAGGCGACGATCATCGGCGTCTTGTAAGGCATCGCCGATTGCGGCACGAAATTGCGCCGCCTGATCTCATCCGGCGCGATCCCCATCTCGCGCGCCGCCTGATCGACCAGGCGCTCGAGGATATAGGCGCATTCGGGCCGGCCGGCGCCGCGATAGGCGTCGACCCACACCGTGTTGGTATAAACCGCGCGCACATGGACATAGGCCGCCGGAATGCGATAGGCGCCAGTCAACAGGCGGAATCCCGCCACGGTCGGGATCAGCAGCGAGAAATACGACAGATACGCACCGATATTGGCGAAGGTCTCGGCGCGGATGGCGAGAAAACGCCCCTCGGCGTCGAGCGCGAGCTCGGCCACCACCTGCTGCTCGCGCCCTTGCGTGTCGGAGACGAACGCTTCCTGACGCTCGGAGGTCCATTTGACCGGCCGCCCCACCAGGCTCGCGGCCCACGGCACCAGCGCGTGCTCGGGATAGTCGAACCCCTTCATGCCGAAGCTGCCGCCGACATCGGACGTGATCACGTGCAGCCGGTCCTCGGGCACGGCAAGCGCGCGCGACAGGCAGGCGCGTGCGGCGAACACGCCCTGGGTCCCGAGATCGACGGTGAAGCGGCCGCTCTCTTTGTCATAGGCGCCGACCACGCCGCGCGGCTCGATCGGCGTCACCACCATGCGGGTGATGGCGAGCGCGAGCCGCACGATGCGCGCCGCGACCGCGAACGCGGCCTCGACAGCCTTGGCATCGCCCAGCTCCCAGTCGAGCGCGACGTTGCCGGGCGCCTCGTCATGGAGCAGCGGCGCGCCGGACTTCACCGCGGCCGCGGGCTCGACCGTGACCGGCAGCGGCCGGTAATCGACCTCGATCAGCTCGGCCGCGTCCTTGGCCGCGCCCGGCGACTCGGCGACCACCATCGCCACCGCCTCGCCGACATGGCGCACGCGGCCCTCGGCGAGGAGCGGCCGGCCCGGATTGGCATAAGCCGAGCCGTCGCGGTTCTTGAGCGGCACCACGCACTTGATGCGGCCGAGCTTGGCGCGGACGACATCGTCGCCGGTATAGACCGCCAGCACGCCGGGCGCGCGCCGCGCCGCGGCGGCGTCGATGCGAACGATGTTCGCGTGCGCGTGCGGCGAGCGCAGGAAGATGGCATGGGCCTGTCCCGGGCGGCTGACATCGTCGGCGAAGCGCCCGGCGCCGGTGATGAAGCGCACATCCTCCTTGCGGCGGACCGCCTGGCCGATGCCGAACTGGCCCACGCATGCCTCCTCGCAAACCGATCGCAGTATATGACAAAATGCTGCGCCGCGACACGCCGGATAGACGGGATCGCCATAAGGAGGCAGGGATGGAGCAGCTCATCGCGCGGGCGCAACGGATCGGCGCGCGGCTCAAGGAGACGCGCGAGACCATCGCGATCGCGGAATCCTCGACCGGCGGCGTGGTTTCGGCGGCGCTGCTGGCGGTGCCGGGCGCGTCCGCCTATTTCCTGGGCGGCGCGGTCGTCTACACCTTGAGCGCGCGCAAGGGGCTCCTCGAGATCGGCGAGCTGCCGCAAGGCATGCGCGCCTCGACCGAGCCCTATGCGCTGCTCTTGGCGCGCACCGTGCGCGCTCGGCTGGGTGCGAGCTGGGGCCTGGGCGAGACCGGCGCCACCGGCCCGACCGGCAACCGCTACGGCGACGCGGCGGGCCACACCTGCCTCGCCGTCGTCGGGCGGACCGAAACGAGCCTCACGCTCGAGACCGGCTCGGCCGACCGCGTCGCCAATATGGACCGTTTCGCTGCGGCCGCGCTCGACCTGCTGGGGCGCTGCCTCGGCGTCTAGGGCGTGCCGCGCCGGCCTCCACGACGTGCCGATTCCATTGCAAAAAGAGGGCACCGGCCCCGCTCCAAGAATTCACTAGGTTTTTTCCTGCGGAGGCTCCAGCATCCGCCGAGCAGGCTCGCCTGCGCCTGGAGGACGCGGCCTCGATCGATGCCGCGGGCCCCCCTCGCCGGCAGCAATCGTGACATCAGATCTTTGGCGGCGGCAAATCCGCCAAAGCGTGACGGCCAGCGCGCGTGGCCAATCCGCGCGCGCTGGCCATTTCCATCAAGGAGCCCCAGGCAATGGACAGCACACCGACTCCGATCAAGGGCCGCCAGCCTCAGAGGCCGGCGCCGTCAAGCAGCGAGACTAAGGTGGTCAATCTCGCGCTCCAGGGCGGCGGCTCGCACGGCGCCTTCACCTGGGGCGTGATGGACAAAATTCTCGAGGATGGCAGGCTCAACATCGACGGTCTGTCCGCGACCAGCGCCGGGGCGATGAATGCCGGCGTCTATGCCTACCACCACATGATCGGCGGCAAGGACGGGGCGCGCCAGGGACTGCACGATTTCTGGCAGCGCATCAGCAAGGAAGGGGACAAGACGCGCAATCCGATGGACGACGTCTTCGAGGCGATGAATTTGAACATGCTGAGCTCCGCATCGATGTTCGAGACGGTCTCGCGGCTGATGTCGCCCTATGAGTTCAACCCATTCAACCTCAACCCGCTGAAAGACGTGCTGAGCGCCTCGATCGACTTCGACAAGCTGCATCATTGCACCACCACGAAGCTCAGAATCTGCGCCACCAACGTGCGCTCCGGCAAGATCAAGATCTTTCACAACGACGAGATCACGACCGATGTCCTCCTGGCATCGGCCTGCCTGCCGCAACTCTTCCAGGCCGTCGCGATCGACGGCGAGCATTATTGGGACGGCGGCTACATGGGCAATCCGGCGATCTATCCGATGTTCGTCGGCATGGAGAGCAGCGACGTCATCATCATCCACGTCAATCCGATCGAGCGGACCGATCTGCCGAAGACGTCGCCCGAGATCATGAATCGCCTCAACGAGATCAGTTTCAATTCGACGCTGATGCGGGAGATGCGGGCGGTCAAGTTCATTCGCGACATCATGGACGGCGACTGGATCAAGGACGAGCACAAACACAAGCTGCGCTATATCTTCATGCACTCGATCCGCGATGACGCGTCGATGGGCAAGCTCGCCGTAGCAAGCAAATCGAATACGAAATGGTCCTTCCTGACCGGCCTGCGCGATCGCGGGCGGACGACGGCCGAGCAATGGCTCGCCGAGAATTTCGATCAGGTCGGCAAGCGCACCACGATCGACGTCGAAAAGGAATTCTTCTAGCCGCCGATCCCGAGCGTCACCGCGAGCCGCCACAAGCCCATTGCAGTCGTAAAAGGGCGGCGGGATGATGGCGGCCTCGTTGCCCTTCTGCGAGGATGCCATGACGCGCGAGATCAAGGTCGAAGTCGGCGGCAGCTCGATGCCCGTTTTCATCGCCGAGCCGGCGGGCGCCGGCCCTCATGCGGCGGTGGTCTTGATCCATCACCGCGACGGCGTCGACGAATTCACCCGCGCCACCTGCGAGCGCCTGGCGAAGAACGGCTTCATCGCCGCGGCGCCGAGCCTGTTTCATCGCCGCCCGCCGGGCGAGGACACGCGCGCCTCGCGCCAGAAGCTCACCGACGGCGAGGTGGTGGCCGATATCGGCGCGACCGTGACCGCGCTCCAGGGCATGAAGTCCGTGCGCGGCGACAAGCTCGCCATCATGGGCCACTGCATGGGCGGGCGCATGGCCTATCTCGGCGCGGCCTCCAACGCGGCCTTCAAGGCGGCGGTGGTGTGCTATGGCGGCGGCATCTTCCGCGTCGAGGGCGAGGGGCGCCCGGCGCCGTTCGCGCTCACCGCCAACATCAAGTGCCCGATCGCCGGATTCTTCGGCAAGGACGACACCAACCCGCCGCCCGACGACGTGGCGAAGATCTCGGCGGAGCTGACGAAATTCGGCATCCGCCACGATTTCCGCCTCTATGACGGCACCGGCCACGCGTTCCAGAACTTCACCAGCAAGGAATCCTACCGCGAGAAATCGTCGGAGGACGCGTGGAGCCGGCTGGTGCCGTTCCTGCAGACGGAACTCAAATAGCGAACGCGAGAAGGGGGAACCGCGCCATGCGCATCGTCGCGCTCGAGGAGCATTTCGTCACGCCGCTCTACAGCGAGCATTTCCCGTCGAACCGCCGACGCAACCCGGCCATGATGGCGCGGCAGGAGCGGCTGGGCCACGACGTCTTTGCCGAGCTCCAGGATTTGGGCGCGTCGCGCTTGAAGGCGATGGACGCGGTCGGCGTCCAATTGCAGGTGCTGTCGCTCACCATGCCGGGCGCGCAGGCCTTCGCGCCCGACATCGCCGTGCCGCTGGCCAAGGACGCGAACGACCGGGTGGCGGCCGCGGTCAAGGCGCATCCGTCGCGCTTCGCCGGCTTCGCCACGTTGCCGACCTCGGACCCGGTGGCGGCGGCGAAAGAGCTGGAGCGCGCGATCAAGACCCTCGGCTTCAAGGGAACGATGATCAACAGCCACACCCAGGGCGAATATCTCGACAACAAGAAATACTGGCCCGTGCTCGAAGCCGCGGCGGCGCTCGACGTGCCGATCTATCTCCATCCGCGCGAGCCGCACCCGGCGGTGATGAAGGCCTATTTCGAGGGGTTCGAGGATCTGAGCACGGCGGCCTGGGGCTTCGCCATGGAGGCGTGCACCCATTTCCTGCGCCTCGTCATGGCGGGCGTGTTCGACGCCTATCCGAAGCTCAAATTCATCCTCGGTCATCTCGGCGAGGGCTTGCCGTTCTGGCTCGACCGGTTCGAGGACCACACCCAGCATTACATGACGGGGCGCGGCCTCAAGAAGACGCCGCGGCAGTACCTGACCGAGAACCTGGTGGTGACGTGCAGCGGCAATTTCTCGACGCCGGCGTTCTTGTGCACCGTGATGGCGCTGGGCATCGACAACGTGCTGTTCTCGATCGACTGGCCCTACGAGTCGAACAAGCTCGGGGTCGAGTTCCTGCACCGCCTGCCCTTGGCCGACAGCGACAAGGCGAAGATCGCGCACGGCAACGCGGATCGGGTGCTGAAGCTGGCGTAACCCCTCACCCGCCCGGTATCGTCCCCGGCGGCAAGGTCAGGCAATAATTCGCGATGTCGAGGGCGCGGGTGAACCACACCCGGTCCTTGAGCTTGTGCTCGAGGCAATGGGTAAGCGCTTGGCGCAAGGCCCGCAGCCGGAACGGCTGACCGACGATGAAGCCGTGCAGCGACACCGCCATCACCAGCGGCTGCTCGGACGATTGCTCGACCATCTCGTCGAACTGGTCGGTGATCATGGCGGCGAACTCGCGGCCCGTGTGGTCGCGATTGACGTTGGCGCCCATGTCGTTCAATTCGAACGGATAGGGCACCGACAAAAGCGGCCCCGCGCGCGTGCGCATCCAAATGGGCTGATCATCGACCGGCCAGTCGAGATTGTGGGTGTAGCCCGCTTCTTTGAGGAGATCGGGCGTCGCATTGGTCTCGGCCGCGCCCGGCCCCATCCAGCCGGTGGGGCGCACGCCGAAATGCTGCGCGATGGTCTCGGTGGTCTCGGCGATGAGGCGCGCCTCGTCGTCCTCCCACAATCCGACCAGCTCCTCGGCATTGGTGCGGCCATGCCCCACCACGTCGTCGCCGCGCGCCTTGATGCGCTGGACGATCTCGGGGTAGTGCGCGCAGACGAGGCTGTTGAGCAGGATGGTCGCCGGCAGATGGAGCTGGTCGAGCAGGCTGAACAGGCGGAACACGCCGACCCGCACGCCATAATCGCGCCAGGCATAGTTGCGCGTCGTCTGCGGGCCGCCGCGGTTGGTCGGATCGGCGCCGCGCCCGGCGCGAAAGGCGAAATGCTCGATGTTGATCGCGACATAGACGGCGAGCCGCTTGCCGCCCGGCCAGGAATAGTCGCGGCGGGTCTCGATCGCGGAATAATCATAGCGCCCGTGCGTCGGCAATTTCAGCATGACGGAGCCTCCCGGCGGCGAGCATACTGGCAAGGCCCGCGCGCGCAAACGCAAGGGTCGCCGTGCCGACGCCGCGGCGATAGGCTGGTGCCTCGCCACCATCGACGGAGCGCTCCGCGCCATGGCCCCCAACGCGATCCGCGTCTTCTATGTGAAACGGTTCTTCCACCCGGTCTTCGCCGAAATCCTGGCGCGGCGCCCCAACATCGTCCTCGACAAGCTCGAGAACTTCACGCCCGACGCCGACGCGGCGCCGGTGCTGGCGGAGGCGCATGTGTTCTCGATCAGCTCGGCGCGCGACGAGCTCGACCCGAAATATCACGCCAATCCCAAGCTCTTCGCCAAGACGCCCGAGCTGCTGGTCGTGTCCACCACCGGCGCCGGCTACGACACGGTCGATGTGCCGTCTTGTACCGCCGCAGGCATTCTCGCCGTCAACCAGTCCGGCGGCAATCGCGAGGCGGTGGGCGAGCATGTGATGGCGATGATGATCGGCCTGTCCAAGCGCATCGGCGAGACCGACCGCGTCATGCGGCGCCAACCCAACATGGACCGCAACGCCTATATGGGCGACGACGTCTACGGCAAGACCATCGGCATCGTCGGCATCGGCCAGGTCGGGAGCCGCGTCGCCGAGCTGGCGCGCGGGCTCTTCGCGATGCGCGTCCTGGCCTACGACCCTTATCTCGACGCGGGCGCCATCGCCGCGCGCGGCGCCGAGAAGGTGGCGCTCGACGATCTCCTGGCGCACGCCGATTTCGTCTCGGTCAACTGCCCCCTGACTGCGGAGACGCGCGGCATGTTCGGCGCCCGGCAATACGCGCAGATGCAGCCGCACGCCTTCTTCATCACCACGGCGCGCGGCAGCATTCACGACGAGGCGGCGCTGGCCGAGGCGCTCGCTGCCAAGCGCATCGCCGGCGCGGGGCTCGACGTGTGGGAGAAGGAGCCGCCGCCCATCGACCATCCGCTCTTGAAGTTCGACAACGTCATCGTCAGCCCGCACAGCGCCGGCGCGACCCGGCAGGCGCGCGCCAACCTCGCCACCATCTCGGCCGAGCAGATCATCGATATCATCGACGGCAAGCGCCCGCCGCGCATCCTCAACCCCGAGGTCTGGTCAGAATTTCAGCGCCGCTTCGAGCGCATTTTCGGCTTCCGCCCCGCCGACGCTTGACAGGTCGGCCAGTCGCACCGCACTAAACCGTTCGGTTATTTAACCGAACGGTTTGAGATATGGCGACCGATCATCTCAGCGCCGCCTTTGCGGCGCTCGCCGACCCCACGCGTCGCGCCATCCTCGCGCGCCTTGCGCTGGGCGAAGCCTCGGTGACCGAGCTGGCCGAGCCTTTCGCGATGAGCTTCCCGGCCGTCTCCAAGCATCTCAAGGTGTTGGAGCGCGCCGGTCTCATCGCGCGCGGGCGCCAGGCGCAATGGCGTCCGTGCCGGATCGCGCCGGGCGGCCTCGATCCTGTCGACGCATGGCTGGGGCAGTACCGCCGCCTGTGGGAGCAGCGTCTCGACCGCCTCGACGAGCACGTCGCGCAGGCCGGATAAGTGCATTCCGACCCTGGCGGCAAATCGCACCCTGCCTATTGTCGTTCGAAGATTAGGTCGAGGAGACCCACATGGCTGACAACTCGAACGGCGGCAACGGTGGCCTATACATGATTGTCGGCGGCTTGGTCGTCGCCGTCGGGTCCGGCGCCTTTGGCTATCACGGCGGATATATCGGCGGTCACGGCAGCACCACGACGACTCAGCAGACGACCTCGTCGCCCGCCCCCCGGCGGCTTCGACGACCACGACCACCACGACGGAAAAAACCAAGCCCTAATCCGTCTCGTCGAGGAAGAGCTGAACCTCGCGGAAGAGCTGCAGGCGGTTGCGCTCGAGCAGCAGCCCGTGCGTGCCCTCGCCGATCTCGACGAGCCGCTTCTTCGGCGCCTTGGCGAGGCGCGCGAAGATCGCCTGCGACATCGACAGCGGCAACAGCCCGTCCCATTCGCCATGCACGATGAGGGTCGGCGCGGTGATCGCACCCGGATCGTAGAACGGCTTGCCCGAGGCCCAGTAGACGCGGCTGTCGTGCGGCGCGCCGTTGGGGGTGCGCACCACCGGCGGACTCTGCCGCGCGCCCTCGGGATCGGTCGCGAGCGCCGCCTCGCGCCACGTCTTGAGCCATGAGTCCGGCATGAGGCCGGCGCGCTTGCCGTCGGGCGCGCCGGTCTGGAGGTTGGCCCGCGCCTCCTCGAAGGTCCAGCTCTGGTAGGCGCCGAGCGTCTTGTCGTCGCCCGGGCGCTGGCCGCGCAGCCACACCGGCGCGAACTGCACCAGCTTCGCCACCTCGGCGCCATGGCGCGCGGCATAGGCGCCGACGATCACCGTCCCCCATGACCAGCCCAGGATCGAGATGCGCGCCACGTCGCGGCGCCGGCGCACGAACGCGACCGCCGCGCCGAAATCCCTGAGCGCGACCTCGGTGGTGACGATCGGCGGGTGGGCCATCGGCGGCTCGCGCATCTCGGGCGGGCGGATCGAGCGGCCATAGCCGCGCAGATCGACCAGATAGACGTCCCAGCCGCGCTCGGCGAGGTAGTCCATCCACGACATGCCGTCGAGCGCGAGATCGAACGTGGTCTCGGCCGCCTGGGTGGTGCCATGGACATAGAGCAGGATGCGCTCGGGCGACAGGCGCGCGGCATCCGCCGGGCGCTTGTTGCGCACGAACAGCTCGATACCGGCATCCCCCGATGGGATCATGAAATCCTCGACTTCGGTGGTCTCGCGCATTGCCGTCTCGCCCTTGGGTTGGCGCAGTCTAGGCCCGACGCGCGCAATGTGGCCATTGCGGCGTCATTTGCGCGATCCCCCCTTGGCGCGGGAGGTCCGGCGCGATAGATGATAGGCAAAACTCGCCATGACAGGGGGCCACGATGGCTATCGACGCGCAGGACGAACCCGAGACCGAAGCTGCGGACGCAAGCGCTCCGCCGCCCTCCGAGCAGGCCGCCATCCGCGGCGCGTTTCTCGCCCGCCAGGCTCAGGCCGGGGCCTCGAGCGGCGGCGAAGGCGACAACGAGGCCGCCAACCCGAGCGTGCGCGGCGCCTTCCTCAGCCGCCTGACGCGCGAGACGCAGCCGACCCGCACGACGCGGGCGCGCGTCGCAGCGGGCGGCACCGAGGAGACAGGCGACGCGGTGCTGCGCCTCATCTATGCCGCGCGGACCGTGACCGTCGCCGCGCCTGGCCGGACGCGGCGCGCCGCCAAGGCCGCTCCGCCCAGGAAGGCCCGCCCCGCTAAGAAAGCGGCAAGGAAAGCCGCGCCGAAAGCGGTGAAGAAGACGGCGAAGAAGGCGGTGAAGAAGGCCGCGCCCGGACGCAAGGCGCGCGCGGCCGCCCCGGCGCGCCGTCCGAAAAAGGCCGCCAAGCGCGCGCGTCGGCGCTGACGTGATTTCGCGACCCGCCGCGGCTGGGATCGGCTATGCTGATTGGGCTGCGGGGGGCCGATGAGCGAAATTCTGCGCGGGTTGCTGATCGCCGGCTTCATTGCGCTCGGCGGTGCGGGCGGGGCGCTCATGGGATTGAGTCTCGATCTGATGAGCCCGCGCCGCGTGGCCGCGGGTGCCGTCCTCGCGATCATCGGGATTTGCGGCGGCGGGCTCCTGCTCGCACGCCGCGGCGCAGGCAGTAAGCCGCCCGGCGCCTGACGTTTCCGGCGACGCCGTTGCATTCGCGCGATCGAGCCGGCAGAGTCGTCTGCAACGTTCAACGCCCTTGGGGAGGCAAACGATGCTGACGCTCTATTACTGTCCCGGCCTGTGCTCGCTCGCGTCGCACATCACGCTCGAGGAGACCGGCGCCGAATATACCGCGAAGCCCGTCATGGTCACCAAGGGCGAGCACATGGGCGCGGAGTATCTCAAGGTCAATCCGCGCCACAAGGTGCCCGCGCTCGCCATCGACAACGTCATCCTGGTCGAGAACGCCGCCATCATGGCCTATCTCGCCCGCAGCTTCCCCAAGGCCAACCTCAAGCCGCAGGACCCGCTCGAGGAAGCGCGCTGGCTCTCGACCATGACCTGGCTGTCGAACACGCTGCATCCCTCGTTCACCCGGATCTTCCGCGCCGACCGGTTCACCGACGACAAGGACGCGCAGCCCGGCATCAAGGAAGCGGGAAAGAAGGAGGCGTGGGCGAATTTGAGCGAGATCGACGCGATGCTCGCCGGCAAGCCATGGCTCATGGGCGCGCAGTACACGACCTGCGACCCCTACGCGATGGTGTTCTATAGCTGGGGAATGCGCGCCGAGCTGCCGGTGGCCGAGCTCAAGAGCTACACCGCGTGGAAGGACCGCATGCTGCAGCGTCCGGCGGTGCGCAAGATCCTCGAGCGCGAGCAGAATCCGCTGGCGAAAGCGGCCTGACGCACGCGCCTCACGTCACGGCGGCAAAGCCGCCGTCGACCGTGAGGATGACTCCGCTCACGCCCTTGCCGCCGTGGATAAGGCTCATCACCGCCTGGGCCACGTCGTCGGCGGTGACGCAGCGGCGCAGCGGCGTCTGCTTGGCGCGGCGCTCCATCAGCTTGGCGTAATTGTCACCGAGCATGCGCTCCATCCACTCGCCTTCCATCCAGCCGGGCGCCACGCCGTTGACGCGGATGCCGTCCGGCCCGAGCGCGCCGGCCAGCGCCTTGGTCATGGTCCAGAGTGCGCCCTTGCTCACCGAATACGGGAGCGGCTGCGCCCCGGGGCGCGCGCCGACGATGCTGTTGGTGTTGATGATGTGGGCGTCGTCCGACCGGCGCAGCAGCGGCGCCGCGTGCTTCGTTACCAGGAAGACGCCGCGCACGTTGACGGCGAAGACGCGGTCCCATTCCTCGACCGTTACCTTCTCGAAATCGCGCGCCAGGGTGGTGTTGCTGGTCCCGGCGTTGTTGCACAAGACGTCGAGCCGGCCGAAGCGCTGCTTGAGGGCGTCGATCATGGCGATGACGCTCTTCTCGTCGCCCACGTCGCATTGCACGAGGAGCGTCGCCGCCCCCGCCTGCTCGCACGCGGCGGCGGTCTTCTTCGCCTCGGCGGCGCTGCGGCTGTAGTTGATCACGACATCGTAGCCGGCCTGCGCCAGCGCGATGGCCTCGGCCCGGCCGATCCCGGTGGCCGAGCCGGTGACCAATGCGACCCGTCGTTCCGTCGTCACTCGGCGCCTCTCCTTCCGCCGCAATCACCGGCGCGCGCCGATGATGGCGAATCGGTGAGCGGCGCGCAATCCGGCGCGGCTTCAGCTCAGATGAAGGCGACGCCCACCATCAGCATGTCGATCCTGGCGCCGTCGCCCGAGAGGGGCAGGACCAGGATCTCGCTGCCGATGATGCGGTCGTCGACGACCTGGCGCTCGCGGAACTCGACGAGCGGCACGCGCTGCTCGACGACTTCGGCGAAATGGCGATGCGCGCTGTCCCGGACCGACGCCACCGGCAGATCGTCCATGTCCTTGCCGGTCATGTCGTAGCCGACGCGCTGGGCGATGCCGGTGCCGTGAAGGCGGAAGCGGAACCCCAGCGGGTCGTGGCGCACGTCGAGGAGCGACAATTGGCCGATGACGTATTTGAAGTCGAGCACGTCGAAATCGCGCCGCGCCGGAAACGCTCGCCCGGCGCGGCGGGCTTCCCAATCGCGGTGAAGACGCTGCAAAGCGGCCGCGCGAATCTGGAGCATGTCTCGCCTCCCGCCGGGGAGGATAGTAGGCCGGGGTTTACGATTCCTTTACGCTTTCGCAAGGCTTTGCCGGATCGCATCGCCGAGCGTGGCGAGGCCGGCGGCGACATCGGCGCCCAGATGCACCCGGAGCGCGCGCCGGCCGCGCTCGGCCAGCACCGCGAAGTCGCCTCGCGCCTGCGCCGCGGTGACGACACCGAAGCCGCAAGCATGCCCGGGCACGGGCAGGTCTGGCCCGGCGTTTGCGGTGATCTGCAGGAATACGCCGCTGTTCGGGCCGCCCTTGTGGACCTGGCCGGTGGAATGGAGAAAGCCCGGGCCGAAGCCGACGCAGGTCGCAGCGCGCGTCGCGTCGCGCACCATCGCGCGGATGTCGCGGAGAGCAGCGACGTGATCCGGGCTGCGCTCGATGAAGGCGAGAAAGGCACAGTAATCGCCCGCGCATAGGCGCGCGAAATGCGCGCCCAGCCACGCGACCAGCGAGCGCTCGCCGGCCTCCTTGGGGAGCGCCGCTTCGTTGCGCGGGTCGGCGAAGAGCGCGAGGCCGCGCTCCTCGAGCAGCGGGCGCTCTTCGGGCAGGCTGCCGGCGCGCTCGAACGCGGCAATGAGATCGCGCGTCTTGGCCTTGCTCGCCTCGACATCGGGCTGATCGAAGGGATCGATGCCGAGCACCGATCCTGCGACCGCGGTCGCGATCTCCCAGCGGAAGAATTCCCCGCCGATCGCGTAAGGATCGGCGATCTCGATGCGGACCACCGGATGGCCCGCGCGCGCGAGCGCATCGAGCCGCGCGTCCAACCCGTCATCCGGGTCGGTGGCCAGACGCAGCGCGACGAACAGCCGGTCCTGGCCGTAAGCTTCGGGCGCGCCCCATGGCTCGCCGTCGACCGGGACGATGCCGCGCCCGTTCTTGCCGGTCGATTCCGCCAGCAACTGCTCGAGCCACGCGCCGAAGGCGACGAGCCCGGGCGAGGCGAGGATTGTCGCCTTGTCCCGCCCTGCCTGCGCCGCGAGGCCCAGCACGAGGCCAAGCGTCACGCCGGGATTGTCGGCGGGCAGCGCGCACGCGCGCGCCATCGCGTCGCCGCCTTCCGCGAGCCGCGCGGCGTCGAGACCCATCGCCGCCGCCGGCACGAGACCGAAATCCGACAGCACCGAATAGCGGCCGCCGATGCTGGGCACCCCCAGGAACACGCGGCGGAAGAAGCGGCGCCGCGCTTCGTCCTCGAGCGAAGAGCCGGGATCGGTGATGGCGATGAATTGCGCACCCGCCTTGCGCTCGCCGAGCGCCCGTTCCGCACGCGCGAAAAAATGCCGCATCAGCATGTCGGTCTCGAGCGTGGTGCCGGACTTGCTCGAGACGATGTGGAGCGTGCATCCCGGATCGCCGAGCCGCTCAGCGGCGCGGATTTGCGCCGGGTCGGTCGCATCGAGAACCGTGAGCGGCCGCCTGCCGTGCCCGGCCCCGAGTGTTGCCGCGATCACCGCGGGACCGAGGCTCGACCCGCCCATGCCGAGGAGCAGGATATGCGCGAAGCCGTCCTCGTCGATTTCGTCCGCGAAGCGCTGCAGCGCCGCGCCGTGGGCCTTTCCGGCGATGTCGAGCCAGCCGAGCCAGCGCGCTTCCGCGCCGCCGGTCCACAGCGCCGCGTCGCGCGCCCACAGACGCTCGACTGTGCCGGCGCGGCGCCACTCTTCGATCGCGTGGTCGACTTGCCGCTGCAGCGCCGCCGGCAGGGCGCAGATTTGTCGGCCCTGCATCAATCGCCCTCGGGCGCGGCGGGCAGCGGCGACTTGATCCGGCGATGACCCCATTCACGCAGGCGCTGGAACGTCACGTACAGCATCGGAATGAGGAAGATGCCGACCGTGCTCGCCATCAGCATGCCGGCGAACACCGAGGTGCCGACGTCTCGCCGGCTGATCTGCGCCGCGCCATGCGCGAAGACCAGCGGCAGGAGGCCGAGGACGAAGGCGAACGAGGTCATCATCACCGCACGGAAACGCAACCGCGCGCCGTTGGTTGCAGCGTCTTGGACGGAAATTCCGCGCTCGCGCTCCTCCTTGGCGAATTCGACGATGAGGATGCCGTTCTTGGCGGCCAGCGCGATCAGCACGACGAGCCCGATCTGGGCGTAGATATCGAGCGTCAAGTGCGCCACCACGATGCCGAGGAAGGCGCCGAACACGCCGACCACGACCGAGAGCAGCACCGGGATCGGGATGGTCCAGCTCTCGTAGAGCGCGACCAGGAACAGGAAAGCGAACACCACCGCCATGGCGAGAAGCGGTCCGGTCTGGCCCTGGGCCTCATGCTCCTGGTAAGCGGTGCCGGTCCACTCGAAGGCATAGCCGGGCGGCAGCGTGCGCGCGGAGATTTCCTCCATCGCCTGCAGCGCCTCGCCCGAGGATGCGCCTGGCGCGGGGCTGCCGTTGATGGTGATCGAGCGATAGTTGTTGTAGCGGGTGATGACCTGCGGCCCGGTGACGATGCGCAGATCGGCGATCGAGCGCATCGGCACCATGTTGCCGTCCTTGTTGCGCACGTTGATCTGCCAGATGTCGGAGAGCTCGCGCCGGTCGCGCGCTTCGCCTTCGACATTGACCTGCCAGGTGCGGCCGTAGAGGTTGAAGTTGTTGACGAAGAAGCCGCCCAAGGTCGATTGCAGCGAGGTGAACACGTCGTTGATGTTGAGGCCCAGCGCCTGCGCCTTGTCGCGGTCGATGTCGAGATAGATCGACGGGTTGGTGGCCGTGAAGGTCGAGAACACGCGGGCCAAGCGCGGATCCTGGTTGGCGGCGCCGATGACGCCCAGCATGGCGCTGCCCAGGCTCGCCGGGTCCTGGCCCTCGAGCGCCTCAAGCTGATACTCGAAGCCGCCGCTCGTCGAGAGGCCGATGATCGGCGGCAGGTTGAAGGCGATGATGTTGGCCGTCCTGATCTGCGCGCCCTGGCCGAAGATGCGCCCGATCAGCGCCTGCGCCGCGTCGGCCGCGCCGGTGCGGTCGGCGAACGGCTTGAGCTTCGCCACCGAGAAGGCGGCGTTGGGCTCGCTGCCGTTGTCGAGCACCGAGAAGCCTATGACCGAGAACACGCCGTCCACTTGCGGGATCGAGGCCAGCATGCGCTCGACCTGGCGCATCGTCTCCGAGGTGCGCGCGACCGATGCGCCGTCGGGGAGCTGGACGTTGACGAAGAACGCGCCCTGATCCTCCTCCGGCAGGAAGCTCGTCGGCGTCATCGTCGAGAGGCCGAAGATTCCCGCGCCGATCACGATCACCAGCACCAGCGAGAGCGCGGCCACGCGCACGAGGCGGCGCACCGCCCAGGCATAACCGTCGCGCGTCCCGCCAATGCCGCGCTGCAGCCAGGCCATGGGCCCGCGCTTGCGGCCGCCGGGCCGCAGCACGATCGCGCACAATGCCGGCGAGAGGGTCAACGCGTTGACCGCCGAGATCACCATCGCGACGCTGATGGTGACGGCGAACTGGCGGAACAGGCTGCCCGAGATGCCGGGGATGAAGGCCACCGGCACGAACACCGAGAGCAGCACCAGCGTGATGGCGATGATCGGCCCGGTGATCTGCCGCATCGCCTTGAGCGTCGCCTCGGCGGGCGAGAGATGCGGTTCCTCCTCGAGCACGCGCTCGACGTTCTCGACGACGACGATGGCGTCGTCGACGACGATGCCGATGGCGAGGACGACGGCGAGGAGCGACACGGTGTTGGCGGAATATCCCAGCGCCAGCATCGCCGCGAAGGCGCCGATGAGGCTCACCGGCGCCGCCACCGCCGGAATGATCGTGGCGCGAAGATTGCCGAGGAAGACGAAGACGACCAGCACCACCAGGAGGAAGGCCTGGCCCATCGTCTTCATCACTTCGTAGATCGTGTCCTGCACGAAGAGCGTCGAGTCGTAGACCACCTGCGCCTTCATCCCAGGCGGAAAGCGCGTGCGCAGCTTGTCCAAGGTCGCCGTCGCAAGTTTCGAGGTCTGGACCGCGTTGGCGTCGGGCGAGAGATAGATCACGATGCCGACGCCGGGCGCGCCGTTGATGCGGGTCTCGGCGTCCTCGTTCTGCGCCCCCATCTCGACCCGCGCCACGTCGCGCACGCGCAGCACCGAGCCGTCGGGATTGGCGCGAAGCACGATGCCGCCGAACTGCTCCGGCGTGGTGAGCCGCCCCTGCGTCTGGACGTTGAGCTGGAACTGCTGATCGTTGGTCACGGGCCGCGCGCCGATCCGTCCCACCGGCGCCTGCACGTTCTGCGCCTGGATCGCGGCAATGATGTCGGAGGGTGCGAGGCTGAGGCTGGTGAGGCGGTCGGTGTCGAACCAGATGCGCATCGAGTAGTTGAGCTTGCCGAACAGCAGCGCCTGTCCCACGCCCGGCACGCGCGACAGCTCGTCGAGCACGTTGATGGTCGCATAGCTCGTGACATAGGTCGGGCTCAACGAGGGATCGTCGCTATAGAGCACCATGAACTGCAGGATCGCGGCCGAGCGCTTGGCCACGGTGATGCCCTGCAGCTGCACCTGCGAGGGCAGCTGCGCCAACGCCGTCTGCACCCGGTTGTCGACATTGACCGCGTCGACATCGGCATTGCTGCCGAGCGCGAAGCTGACGGTGAGGTTGTAGCTGCCGTCGTTGCCGCTGGTCGACTTCATGTAGATCATCTTGTCGACGCCGACGATCTGCGCCTCGAGCGGCTGGGCGATGCTGGCTTCGACCACGTCGGCCGAGGCGCCGGGGTAATTCGCGGTGACGGTAACGCGCGGCGGCACGATGTCGGGAAACTGCGCCACCGGGATGCGACCGAGCGAAATGAGCCCCGCAATGGTGATGACGATGGCGATGACGATCGCGAGGCGCGGTCGCGCGATGAAGAGGCTGGAGATCATGGTCCCGGCTGCGTCAGTGCTGCGGCGGCGCCGGCGCGGCAGCAGCGGCCGCCGGCGGGCTGGCCGGTGCGGGCGCCACCGGCTGACCCGGACGGACGCGCTGGATGCCGTCGACGATCACGCTCTCGCCCGGCGCGAGGCCCTGCGCCACGACTGCCAGGGTCGGCGTCGATTGGCCCAGCGTGATGCGGCGCTGCTGCGCCAGCTTGTCCTCGCCCACGACATAGACGTAGTTGCCGCGCTGGTCGGAGAGCACGGCGGTGCGCGGCACGGTGAGCGCCAGGACCGGCGCCGCGTCCTCGAGCACCACGGTCACGAACTCGCCATCGACCAGCTCGCGCAGCGGCGCGCCGTTGGCCGCCTGGCCGGAGAGCGGCGGGTTGGGCACGACGCCCCGCAAGGTAATGGTGTCGGTGGCGGTGTTGACGGTGTTGTCGACGAAATCGAGCTTGCCGGTCTGGGCGTAGGGGGTGCCGTTCGGCAGGAGGATCTTCGCCACCGCGGTCTCGAGCCCGCCCTTTTCCGCCAGGCGCTGGCGCAGATCGAGGACGGTGCGGACCGGTACCGGGAACACGACAAACATCGGGTCCTGGCTCACGATCGTGGTGAGGATGCCCGAGCCCGGCGTGACGACGTTGCCCACGGTCTGCGCCGTGCGGCCGATCTTGCCCGCGATCGGCGCGCGGATCTCGGTATAGGCCAAGTTGATCTGCGATTGCCGCAGCATGGCCCGCGCACCCTCGAGCTGCGCCTTGAAGGTGAGCTGGGTCGCGAGCGCAGCGTCGACGTTCGATTGCTGTCCCGCCGGCGTGCTGAGGAGCGCCTTCTGGCGCGACAGCGAGACGTTGGCGTTCTGGAGCTGCGCGTCGAACTGGTCGATCGAGGACTGCTTCGCCTGCACGTCGGCCTGGAACGGCGGCTGCTCGAGCCGATAGAGGAGATCGCCGGCCTTCACCTCCGCACCCTCGGTGAAGGCGCGCTGATCGATGAAGGCGGTGACGCGCGCGACGATGTTGACGCGCTCGGTCGCCTGGATGCGGCCGACGAATTCCTGCGACGGGCGAATCGGCGTCTCGGCCACCGTCGCGACGCCGACCGCGGGCGGACCGGCCGGCGGACGCTGCGCCAGCGCGGGGGCGGCGGCGAGAATCAGGAGACCCAGGGCGGCACGGCACAACACCATCCGATCTTTGTCCTTTCCTCGCGCGCTGCAACGTGGTATCGCAACGGTACGGTTTCGTTTTCAATACACCGGATCGGGCGATGGATCAAGCCGTGCGGACCGTCGCGAACGAGGCCCCCGCCGCCCCAGCGGAACGCGGGGCGCGGCGGCCCCATGGCGGACGCCCCACCCGCGCCGAGGCGAGCCGCCGGCAGCGCCATCTCCTCGAGGTGGCCGGCGCCATGTTCATGCGCGATGGCTTCGATGGCACCTCGATCGACGCGGTCGCCGAAGCCGCGGGCACCTCGAAGCGCACCCTCTATGCGCGCTACGCCGACAAGGGCGAGCTGTTCGGCGCGGTGCTGCGTGACCTGATCGAGCGCTGCCTGGTGCCGATCACCCGCTTCCAGTCGAGCAATGTGGCGCTCGAGCCGACCCTCGTCGAGATCGGCCGGCACTTGCTGGCGAGCGTTCTCGCACCCGAGGCGGTGAGCCTCCACCGCATCATCATCGCCGAATCCGAGCGCCAGCCCGCCTTCGGCCGGCTCGCCCACGCCGAGGGAAGGAAGCCCGCGGTGAAGGCGATCGCGGCCTTGCTGCGGCGCCACCGCGACGAGCTGCGCGTCGCCGATTTCGAGCTCGCGGCGCAGCAGTTCCTGAGCCTCGTGGTGGACAACAGCCTGTGTCTTGCCACGCTCGGCATCCGCGACGACCGGCGCGGCATCGACGCGCGCGTGCGCGCCGCGGTCGATCTCTTCCTCGGCGGCGCGGCGCGCTCCGCGCACCGGTCCGGCCTGCGGACTTGTTCGCGTCCGCGCGGGTGAGATAGACTCCGCCTCGGGGTTGGAGGACGACATCACGATGGCGCAGCGCGACAGGGGCGGCGACAGCCCCCGAGAGCGCCGGCTGGTCAACGGACTGTGGATCGCCGCGGCGGTGATCGTCGCAGCGGGCTTCTCGCTGCGCATCCTCGC
This sequence comes from Allostellaceae bacterium, assembly GCA_035604615.1. Lineage (GTDB taxonomy): Bacteria > Pseudomonadota > Alphaproteobacteria > ATCC43930 > CGMCC-115725 > DATJLY01. The sequence continues at coordinate 57,823 of DATNID010000013.1, forward strand.
GAGCCTGTTGAGCTGGACCGATCTCCGCATCCTCGGCGTCGCGCTCATCGCGGTCGGGATCGGCGTCGCCGGTCTCGCGTGGCTCGGCGAGCGCTTCGCCGCCCGCCACGCACCTTAAGCCAGCTCTCAGCGCCGCATCCCGCCGTTGCGCAGGGTCGCGCGCAGCGCCGCCGTGGCGGCAAGGTCGAGCGCCAGGTCCTTCCCCAGCACCACGCCATAGTCGCGGCGCGCGGCCTCGGCCGAGACGAACTCCTCGAGCACGTCGGCGCGGACCCGCTCGGGATCGCGCTCCATCGGGTCGCCCCAGCCGCCGCCGCCGCCGGTGCGCACGATCACCTCGGAATGGGCCGGCACCGGGCGATGCGCGCCGCCGACCGAATGGAACTCGTTCTCCTGCGGCAGGCGCAGGAGATAATCCGCGGTCTCGGCCGGCTTGCCGCCCTGGGCTCCCCAGGGCGGGCATTTGTCGCGCCGCGTGCGCTCGAAATTCCAGCGCCCGGCGACGAAATTCTCGACGCACAGGTCGATGCCGAGCCCGCCGCGGTGGAGACCCGCGCCGCCCGAATCCGGCCGCAGCGCGCGGCCCTTCACCAGCACCGGGCATTTGAGCTCGATCCCTTCGATCGAGCCGTTGCGCACGTCGCCCTGGCATACCGAGACGGTGCCGGACTCGCCGTCCTCGGTGGGCCGCCCGCCCCAGCCGCCGCCCTCGATGCTCTGCACCACGAAGCGCCGCCCGGTCTTGGGATCGTTGCCGAAGAAGACGACCGAGCCGCCTAGGAGCCCGTGATGCGCGCCCGGGATGCGGTCGGGCATCGCATTGGCGAGCGCGGCGATGATGGTGTCGACCACCATCGGCACGATCAGGCTCCAGCCCGACATCGGCGCGGGAAAGCGCGCCATCATGATGTTGCCTTCCGGGATGATCACGTCGAGCGCGCGGAACGAGCCTTCGTTGACGGGATCGAGCGGGCCGGTGAGCGCCTTGTAGGCGACGCGCGCCGCCGCATATGTGCGCGAATTGATGCCCGCCTTGCGCTCGGCCGAGCAGCCCGAGAGGTCGATCGCCATGTGGCCGCCCGCGACCGTGACCTTGGCGTGGAGCGGCACCGGATCGTCGGCCAGCACGCCGTCCTCGTCGAGCGCCGACGCGGCCTCGTAGACGCCGTCGGGAATGCGCGCCACGACGTTGCGGCATTTGCGCTCGGTCTCGTCGAAGATCTGCTCGATGGCGCCGAGGATGATGGCGCGGCCGTATTTGCGGAACAGCTCGTCGAGCCGGCGCGCGGCGAGCCGGCACGCCGCCATCTGCGACTTCATGTCGCCCAAGGACGATTCCGGGAAGCGGATGTTGTCGGAGATGACGCGGTAGAGCGTCTCGTCGAGCACGCCGTCGCGGTAGATCTTGAGCTGGTTCAATTGCAGCCCCTCGAGCCACGGGTCGGGCACGTGGGGGCCGGCGCCGAAGCCGGTGCTCCAGCCGCCGACATCGATCCAGTGCGCCCGCACGATCGCGAACATCAACAGCTCGCCCTCGAAGAAATAGGGCGTGTAGATGACGATATTGTTGAGGTGCTGCCCCGCGACCGCCTGGTGGTTGGTGATGAGGACGTCGCCCGGCTTGAAGCCCTCTGCGCCATAGCGCTTCATGCCGTCGGTGATGATGACGCCGAGATCGGCCACGAAATGCGAAACGCCGCCGACGTTCTGCGAGACGAGCGCGCCGTCCGGCCGCACCAGCGCGGTGCAGAAGTCGCGCACCTCGTAGATCATCATGTTGTAGGAAGTGCGCTGCAGGTCGGCCGCCATCTCGTTGGCGATGGCGGGGAGCGCGTTGCGCACCACTTCGAGCGTCACCGTGTCCAGTTGCGCGTCCATCATTCGCCTCCGACCTCGACGATGAGCTCGCCCGACGGCGCCACCTGGCAGCGGTCGCGGGCGAAGAGCACGGTCGTCGTGCCGTGCTCCTGGACGATCGCCGGTCCGTCGATCTTCGCCCCTGCGGCGAGATCGGCGCGGCGATAGACGGGGCATTGCACCGCGTCCTTGCCGCCGAGATAAACCGCCCGCCGCGTCTCCGCCACCGGCGCCGCGCCCGGCGCGAGACTTGGGAACGAGAGCCGCGGCCGCTGGCCGATCGCGGCCAGCCTTATGTTGACGATTTCGACCGGCTCCTCGGGCGAGTGATGGGCGTAGCGCTGCTCGTAGAGCGCGTCGAACGCGGCGCGGATCGCCGGACGGTCGGCGGCGCGGAGCTGCGCCAGCGTGACCGGCACGGAGAGCGTGAATTCCTGCCCGACATAGCGCAAATCGAGATGCACCTGGTGGCGCGCGCCGCGCTTCTGCCGGAGCTGCCCCTCGGCCTCCGCCACCATCTCGTCGTGGATCGCGTTGAGCGCCGCGAAATCGAGCCTGCCGAGATCGGCGTAATGGGTGCGGATGAAATCGTGGCGCTCGTCCGCGAGCAGCATGCCGAGCGCCGAGAAATGCGACGGGAACAGCGGCACGATCACCTTCGGCACGTGCAGCTCGCGCGCGATCGCCATGACGTGGAGCGGCCCCGCCCCGCCCGAGGCGACGAGCGCGAAGTCGCGCGGATCGTAGCCCTTCTCGACCGAGACCTCGCGCACCGCCAAGGACATCTTGTTGACCGCGATGTCGATGATCGCCTGCGACGCCGCGACCAGGTCGAGCTTCAAGGGCTCGGCGATCTTGCGCTTGATGCCGTCGATCGCAGCCGCTCCGTCGAGCCGCATCTCGCCGCCGAGGAAATCGTCGGGATTGAGGCGGCCCAGCGCGACGTTGGCGTCGGTGATGGTGGGCTCGGTGCCGCCGCCGCGATAGCAGATGGGTCCCGGATCGGCGCCGGCGCTCTGGGGCCCCACCTTGAGCGCGCCGACCTCGTCGATCCAGGCGATGCTGCCGCCGCCGGCGCCGACCTCGACCACGTCGATGACCGGCACCATCACCGGATGGCCGCTGGCGTAGCCGCCGACATAATAGCCCGCCGACATGGTGGGCTCGCCGCCGCGCACCAGGCTCGCCTTGGCGGTCGTGCCGCCCATGTCGAACGAGATCACGTTGTCGAACCCCAGCGCGTGGCCCACCCGCGCCGAGGCGATGATGCCGCCCACCGGCCCCGACTCCATCATCGCCACCGGGCGCAAGGTCGCGAGCTCCGGCGTCATCACGCCGCCGTTCGAGCGCATGATCGAGAGATCGCCGCGGAACCCGATGCCGCCGAGGCTCGATTTGAGCGATTGCACGTAGCCGCCGACCTTGGGGCCGATATAGGCGTTCACCACCGTGGTGGAGGTGCGCTCGAACTCGCGATACTCGCGCAGGATCTCGTGGCTTAGCGAGACATAGGCCCCGGGCAGCGCCTCGGCGAGGAAGGCGCCGGCTTCACGCTCGTGTTCGGGATTGCCGTAGGAATGGAGGAAGCACACCGCGACCGCCTCGACCCCTTCGGCCGCCAGGAACCGGCACGCCTCGGCGAGGCCGGCGCGGTCCAACGGCTGGTGCACCGCGCCCGAGGCCAGCACGCGCTCGCGCACCTCGCGGGTGTGGCGGCGCAGCAGCAGCGGCTGATGACGGTGGAAGAAGAGATTGTAGGACTCGGGGCGGTTGCCGCGGCCGATGAGATAGACATCGCGCGTGCCGGCGGTGACGATGAGGCCGGTCTTCGCGCCCTTGCGCTCGATCAGCGTGTTGATAGCGACGGTCGAGCCGTGGATCAGCTCGTCGATCGCGCCCGCCGCGAGGCCGCTCTTGGCGATGCAGTCGATCACGCCTTGGACCAGGTTCGCGGGCGTCGACAGGCTCTTCGCCTGGGAAAAGCGCCCGGTCGCCTCGTCGAATCCCATCAGGTCGGTGAACGTCCCGCCAATATCGACCGCCACCACGATCACGATGTCACCCCTGGCGCGCGGCGCGGACGGTCATTGCGGGCGCTGGAACTTGAGCACGAACTCGTCGACCGGGACCGGCGACTTGAACACGATGGTGTCGCGCTTGTCCTCGGGGTTGTGGAGGAAGTTGCCCTCGTCGACGAGCTTGAAGCCGGCGGCCTCGAGCTCCTGCTTCACGGTCGCTTCCTCGATGCGGTGGAAGGTCTTGCCGACCGTGGCGCCGGCGCCGGAAGCCGCCGAATGGTCGGCCAGGATGAGATACCCGCCGGGCCGCAGCGCGTTGAACAGCGCCTTGTCCATCTTGGCGCGGTCGACGCCGAGATAAGTCGTGTCGTGATACCAGAAGAAGAAGGTCACGAGATCGAGGTCGCGCACGTCGGGCGGCAGCGGGTCGTCATAGGGCCGCACGTCGCGCACCACGTTCTTCATCGCGGCAGTCATGGCGCGCGCGCCGAACTTTTCCTTTTGATTCTCGGCCATGGCTTCCGAGTCCTGGGCATAGACGACGCCGCCCGGCGCCACCGCGCGCGCCATCAGCTCGGTGCTGTATCCGGCGCCGGAGCCCATGTCGAGGACACGCATGCCCGGCCGCGCGCCGGTGAAGGCGAGAAGATCGGTCGGATCGCGCCGCTTGTCGGTCTGGCGGTCGGCGTCCGTGCGGTCGGGCGCGGCGACGATCGCCGCGTAGTTAGGCGTCTGCGCCCGGGCGTCGCCGCCCAGGAGCGCGAAGCCGAGAACCGCCGCGATCGAGAGCGCGCGGATCGCGCCAGTGCGAGCCATGAATCACCCTTTCGATGATGGAGCGCCGGATGCGCTTTCGCGCAGGCGTTTGATGAAGACATCGTCCGGCGTGCCGATGCAGGAAAAATAATAGCGCAGCAGGTAAGGATTGACGAGCCGTGCCAGCACCGCCACGTCGTCGGCCAGCACCGCGGCCCGCGCCTCGGGCTTGAGCGGATAGCGCGCCAGCACGAGCGCACGGTCGGCGCGATATTCGGCCGCCGCGCCCGGACGCTGCAGATCGAAGAACAGCTTGCTGACCCAATAATCCGTCATCGCCGCGTCCCCGGTTCCAGCGCCATCATATCAAGCGGCCGGCGGCGCTTTCCATCGTCCTTCTCCGGACTTATGCTGCGGCGAGGGAGGATAAGCAAATGCCCATCCGCACCAAGAGGGCGGCCATGGCGCTTGCCGCACTCGTCGTCGGCACGACCGCGGCTGCGGCGCAGACCGGCCAGCCGATCAAGATCGGCCTCAGCGTTTCCTTGACCGGCGGCGTCGCCGTCAATGGCAAGCAGGTGCTGCTGTCGATGCAGATCTGGAAGGACGACGTCAACGCCAAGGGCGGCCTCATGGGCCGGCCGGTCGAGATCATCTACTACGACGACCAGAGCAATCCGACGACCGTGCCGGGCATCTACACGAAGCTCATCGAGATCGACAAGGTCGATCTCTGCGTCGGGCCCTATGCCACCAACATGGTAGTGCCGGCGATCCCGATCCTGATGCAGCACGACATGGTGACTGTCGGCATCACCGCGCTCGTCGCCAACCATAATTTCCATTACCCGAAATATTTCTCGATGGTGGCGATCGGACCCGATCCCAAGGCCGCGATCGCCGGCGGATTCTTCTCCGTCGCGCTGGCGCAGAATCCCAAGCCCAAGAGCGTGGCGATCACCGCGACCGATGCCGAGTTCAGCCAGGTCTCGGCCGACGCGGCGCGCACCGAGGCGAAGCGCGTCGGGCTGGACATCGTCTACGACAAATCCTATCCGCCGAGCACCACCGACTACGCGCCCATCATCCGCGCCGTCAATGCGACCAACCCCGACATCGTCTACAACGCCAGCTATCCGCCCGACACGATCGGCATGCTGCACGCCGCCGACGAGGTCGGGCTCAAGACCAAGATGTTCGGCGGCAACATGATCGGGCTGGTCTCGACTACCTTCAAGGTGCAGTTGGGACCGCTCCTCAACGGCGTCATCAGCACCGCCGACCTGTTCGTGCCGGGGCCGAAGTTCAACTTCCCCGGCGTCGCCGACGTGCTGCAGAAATACCAAGCGCGGGCGGCCAAGGAGGGGATCGACCCGCTCGGCTACAATTTCGCGCCGTTCGGCTATTCCGCGCTGCAGGTGCTGGGCCAGGCGGTCGAGGCGACCAAGGGCCTCGATCAGACCAAGATCGCCGACTACATCCACACCCACGAATTCAGCACCGTCGCCGGCACGATTTCGTTCGGTCCCGACGGCGAATGGACCAAGAACCGCACCCTGGTGAGCCAGTTCCAACACGTGAAAACGCACGATGTCGAGGAGTTCAAGGATTTCACCAAGCAGGTCGTCGTCTATCCGCCGGAATACAAGGCGGGCGACCTGATCTATCCCTACAGCGACGCAAGGAAATAGAGCCATGCCCACGAAAAGCCTGGAAGACCGCATCCGCGAGATCGAGGACCGCCTCGAGATCTACAACCTCATCGCCTCGCATCCGCCCGGCGCCGACACCGGATCGGAGGACTGGATCAAGACCTATTGGGTCGAGGACGGCGTGATGGATCTGGGCGGCAAGGCCAATCACGGCCGCACCGACATCGCCGCCGGCGTCAAGATGCCCGAGCACCAGGCCGCGATCGCCGCCGGCATCTGTCATTTCGCCGGGCTGCCGCGCATCGAGCTGAACGGCGACACCGCGGTGGTCACGTCGTACCTGCAAATCCTCGTGCCGCAGACGCAGGGCGAGCCGGTGACGGTGCCCAATCACGGCACCAGCAAGGGCTTCCGCGCCCACCGCGTCGGCTCCAACCGCTGGGACCTCGTGCGCACCAAGGACGGCTGGAAGGTCAAGCACCGCGTGTCGCGTCCGCTCGACGGGTCCGAGCCCGCGCGCAAAATCCTGCGCCAGGCGCTCGAGGACGCGATGCACAAGAAGGCCGGGTGAGCAGACCGCGCGCGCTCGTCATCGGCGGCTCGGTCGGCGGCCTGTTCGCGGCGGGGCTGCTGCGCGCCGCCGGCTGGGACGTCGCCGTGTTCGAGCGCAGCCTCGAGAATCTCGCCGGGCGCGGCGCGGGCATCGGCACGCGCCACGAGTTGTTCGCCGTCATGCGCCGCATCGGCATCGCGCCCGATCCCTCGATCGGCGTCAAGGTCAAGGCGCGCATCTGCCTCGACCGCAGCGGCGCGGTCGTCGCCACGCGCGAAATTCCGGCGGTCAACAGCGCGTGGGACCGGATTTACCGCCCGCTCAAGGATGCGCTGCCGCAGCCGTGCTACCGCGCCGGCATGCGGCTCGAGCGAATGGAGCAGCAGGGCGCGCGGATCGCCGCGGTCTTCGCCGATGGAACGCGCGAGGACGGCGATCTGCTGGTCGGCGCCGACGGGCTGGCCTCGACGGTGCGGCGCCTCGTCATGCCGGAGGCGCAGCCGCGCTATGCCGGATACGTGTCATGGCGCGGCGTGCTCGAGGAAGGCGATCTTCCGCTCGCGATCCACCGCGAGCTGTTCGAGCATTTCACGTTCGACCTGCCGGCGGGCGAGCTGATCATCTGCCTGCCGATGCCGGGGCGCGATGCCGACACGCGACCGGGGCGAGGCCGCTTTCATTGGGGCTGGTTTCGCCCCTGCGCCTACGAGGATGAGCTGCCGGCGCTGTGCACCGACGAGACGGGACATTGCCACGGCGTCACCATCCCGCCGCCGCTCATCCGCCCGGCCGTCATCGCCGAGCTCAAATCGCACGCGGCCGAGGTGCTGGCGCCGCAGATCGCGACGATCGTCGCCCGCACCGCACAGCCGCTGTTGCAGCCGATCTACGATCTCGCCGTGCCGCGCATGGTCGAGGGACGGGTCGCGCTCCTGGGCGACGCCGCCTTCGTCGCGCGCCCTCACGCCGCAACCGGCGTCACCAAGGCCGCATGCGACGCCGAAGTGCTGGTCGACGCGCTGGCCGGCGGCATCGATGCCGGGCTCGCCCGATACGACCGCGCGCGCACGGCATTCGGCACCGCCCTCGTCGCGCTCGGCCGCGAGCTGGGATCCTATCTCGAGGCGGCCGCGCGGCTTCGCGGCCCCCCGCCCGCGCAGCAGCCCGACATCGTGCTGCGCGACTATGGCGCGGGGGGCAGCCTGATCGACGCGCTGTTCGCCGGAAGCTGAAGCGCGCTTACGCCGCGTGCTTGCGCTCGGCGCGGCGCATGAAGTCGATGAAGAGCGAGGCGAGCTCGCCTTCCTTCTCCTCCCACGCCTCGGCCGCGAGATCGGCGTCGACATCCTCGCCCATGACGTTGTGGAACTCGGCGCCGGGAATGAGCTTGGCGGCGCGCGTGCCGGTGGCGAGGTTGTGGGTGCGGTCGTGGCCGGGGATGACCATGGTCGGCACCTTGATCGAGCGCAAATCCGCCTCGGTCACGCCGATCATCGGGAGGCTCGCGCCGGTCGAGAAGGGCTCGCGCCAGCGCCCGAAGGCGGCGATGAAGCGCTTGGGGTCCATCGCCATGATGCGGTCGCGGTTCGAGGGATTGGCCTTGATCCGCTCGGCCCAATGCTCGGTCGCGCACACCGCCGCCATGCCGCCCTGCTCCGCCGCCTTCATGTACTGCCCGTAATAATTCTCGGCGAGACGGTTGCAGGCGAAGGCGCCGCCGGTGATGCGAGTCAGCAGCAGACCCTTCACCGCGTCGGGATGGCGCAGCGCAAACAGCACCGACAGCCGGCAGCCCGACGACGCGCCGCCGATATAGGCGGGCAGCGCGTTCAACTGCTTCAGCAGCTCGTAGAGATCGTCGGCCCAGATCTCGTATTCGGACTCGTTGCCCTCGAGCACCACGTCCGAGGCGCCGCAATTGCGCCGGTCGTAGATGAGAACGCGGAAGCCGGCATCGGCCGTGCGCTGCGCCAGCGAGCGCACCTCTTCGCCGGAGCGCCGTCCGCCGGGCGAGAGCGCGTACCAGGGACCGCTCTTGCCGAGCACGTCGTAGACGATCTTGGCGCCGCGGATGGTGGCTGTTTGCATGGCGTGTTCCTCCGGTGATCGAGCGTGCGCGATCATTCCATGGCGCTCGGGAAGGGTCAATCGTGGGCGCGCGCTGCGCTCACGGCGCGAGACGCGGCAGGAGCTTCAGCGCGTTGCTGCGCTCGATCGCCTCGAGATCGGCGGGCCCGAGCCCGAAGGCGCGCAGCGCGTCGGAATGGTCGTTGGCGTTGCGATAGGGGAAATCGGTCCCGAACAGGATTTGCGCGGTCGAGACGAGGCGGATGAGCGCCGAGAGCGGCACCGCGTGCGACGATTGCGCAATGTCGTAGTGGAACCGTCGCACCATCGCCTCCGGCCCGTCCGGCACCATGGCGGCGAGCTCGGGCCGCATGCGCGGCAGCAGGATGAACCGCTCGATCACCGAGGGCAGCGTGCCGCCGCCATGCGAGAAGATGAAGCGGATATCCGGGCAGCGCTTGGCCGCGCCGCCGAACAGGATGCTGGCGATGGCGCGCACCGTGTCGGTCTCGTATTCGATGGTGGCGTCGCTCACCACCGGCAGGATGCCGCGGCAGCACTCGGCGGCGAGCGGATGGACGAACGTCACCGCCTTGCGCCGGTTCAATTCGTCCAGCACCGGCGCGAAGAGAGGATCGCCGAGCCACTTGTTCTCGAAGCTCGTCATCACGCCGACGCCGTCGGCCTTGAGCGTCCCGAAGACATAGTCGATCTCGGCGAGCGCGCCGTCGACGTCGGGGAGCGGCAGGCAGGCGAAGAGGCCGAACCGGCCGGGATGGTCGGCGACGATGCGGGCCACGTGCTCGTTGCATTCGCGCACCAGGCCGCGGATCGCCTTGCGGTCGCCCTGGTAGACGTTGGGGATCGAGATCATCGCCGTGGCGACGCCGCCCCTCTCCATCATCGCCAGTGATTTCTCGAGCGTCCAGTCGAGGGTCGGGCGCTCGCCGACGCCGCGGGTGCGCATGTCGGCGAGCCGCGCCGGCGGCGTCGCGTGGTGATGAACGTCGATGATGCGCCCTGCCATGTCGCCCTCACGCATCGCGCTTGTAGGCGCCGAGACCCGGCCGGTAGGATTTCTCGTCGAGGAACTGCGCCATGCCCTTCTCGCGTCCGCCCTCGGGATCGAGGAAGCGCATCTGGTCGAGCTTGGCGAAGAGATAATCCTCGGCGTCGTCGAACGACATGTCCTGCACCCGCTTGCACGCCTGCTTGCAGGCGCGCAGCGCCGCCGGGTTCTTTTCCAGCAGCACCTTGCACAGCGCGGTCACGCGCTCCTTCAAGCGCGCCAGCGGCACCGCCTCGTTGACGAGGCCCATCTCGGCCGCCTTCTTGCCGTCGAACGGCTCGCCGGTCATGGTGTAGTAGAGCAGGTTGCGCTTGTTGATCACCGACGAGGTGTTCTTCAGCACGTTGCCGGCCGGGATGATGCCCCAGTTGATCTCCGAGAGGCCGAAGGTCGCCTCCTCCGCCGCGATCGCGATGTCGCAGCCGATCATCGAGTTGAACGCGCCGCCGAAGCACCAGCCGTTGACCATGGCGATGGTGGGCTTCAGGTAGTTGCCGAGCCGGCGCCATTGCCACTGCGCGCTGGAGCGGGTGAAGACGGCGCGCTGCTCGACAGTCATCTTGTCGCTGGCGCGGAAGAACTCGCGCAAATCCATGCCGCCGGAATAGGCGTTGCCGGCGCCCGTGAGCACCAGGACGCCGACCCGCTCGTCGGGCTCGAGCGCGTCCAGCACCTGGAGCATCTCGTTGCACAGCTCGGGGCTGATGGCGTTGCGCTTCTCCGGGCGGTTGAGCGTCACCCAGGCGATCTTGTTCTCGATCGTGACGAGAACGGTCTTGCCTCCCGGCACGGACGCGTCGGACATCGCTGCTGTCTCCCTCAATGGCGTTGAGCCGAATTCGGCGCGACCATAGCACGATGGCCCGCGCCGCCGCATCATTGCTGGCGCGGCTCTCTTCGGATAGCGTGCGATGCTGGAGGGCAGCATATGGATTTCAGCTTCACCGAAGAGCAGCAGATGCTGCGCGACAGCGTGCGCAAGCTGATGGACCGCCACGCGCCGCCGGAGACCATCCGCCAGCTCGACCGCGAGCAGGCCTACCCTTACGCGCTCTACGACGAGTGGGTGAAGGCCGGGCTCCTGAGCATGCCGTTTCCCGAGGAATACGGCGGGCTCGGCGGCACGGCGATCGACATGGCGATCATCTCGTCGGAGTTGGCCTATCGCAGCGCCGATCTGTCGATGGCGTTCGGCGGTAGCGTCTTCTGCGGCCTCAACGTGCTGCACAAGGGCTCGGAAGAGCAGAAGCGCTATTGGTTGCCGAAGCTGTTGAAGGGCGAGATCAAGATGACCATCTCGATGTCCGAGCCCGATGCCGGCTCCGACATCGGCGCGATGCGCACCAGCGCGCGGCGCGACGGCAACCAATGGGTGGTCAACGGGCAGAAATTATGGGCGACCGGCGCCGCCGCCAAGAACAACGTCATCAACATGTACGTCAAGACCGACACCGCCGCGCATTACCGCCAGGGCATGTCGCTCCTCCTCATCGACAACGACACGCCGGGCATCGAGATGCGCAAGCTCGACATGCTGGGGCGGCGCTGCACCGGGACCTACGAGATTTTCCTCACCGACGTGCGCGTGCCGGGCGACCGCATCGTCGGCGGCGAGAACAAGGGCTGGGACGTGGTGCTGGCCGGCCTCCAGATCGAGCGCGTCACCGCCGCCGCGGGCTCGTGCGGCGCGGCGCAGGCGATCTTCGACTTGGCACTCTCTTACGCCAAGGAGCGCAAGCAGTTCGGCCGTCCCATCGGCACGTTCCAGGCGATCGCGCACATGCTGGCCGACATGCAGACCGAGGTGGAGGCGGCCTGGACCCTGATGTGGCGCGCCGCGTGGCTGGTCGCCTCGGGCGAGCGCGGCCTGAAGGAGATCACCATGGCCAAGCTCTTCGCCGCCGAGACCTACGTCAAGCTCGCCAACATGGGCATGCAGATATTGGGCGGCTACGGCTACAACATGGAATTCGACATGCAGCGCTATTTCCGCGATTCGCGCGCCGCCACCATCGCCGCCGGCTCGTCGCAAATCCAGCGCAACCTGCTGGCCAATCTCTTGGGCCTCAAGGTGCAGTAGCGGCGATGGAAACGCCGCTTTCCGTCGCCCGCCTGTTGCGACCGCGCTCGGTCGCCATCGTCGGCGCCTCGCCCGATGCGGGCGCCATTGGCAACAACGTGCTGGTCAATCTCGAGCGCTCGGGCTTCACCGGCGAGATTCATCTCGTCAGCCGCAATCGCACCGAGATCGCCGGTCGCCCGTGCGTGCGCACCATCGACGACCTGCCGCCGGGCATCGACGCGGTGGTGCTGGTGGTGCCGGAAGCGGCGGTGCTCGAGGCGGTCGAGGCATGCGTGCGGCGTCAGGCGGGGAGCGCGGTCGTGTTCGCGTCGGGCTTCGCCGAGGGCGGCGCCGAGGGGCGCGACAAGCAGGCGCGCATCGAAGACGCCGCGCGCGGCGGCGGGCTCGTGCTGTGCGGACCCAACTGCATCGGCTTCACCAATTTCGTGGACGGCGTGGCGCTCACCTTCGAGCCGCTGCAAAACGAAGGCGGCCCGCGCGCCTCGACCGGCGCGCTGGTGCTGGCGCAAAGCGGCGCCATGACCACCAATCTGCGCCTCGCGCTCCTCGCCAAGGGCGTGCCCGTGGCGCAGGCGATCTCGACCGGCAACGAGGCGGTCGCGGGGGTCGAGGATTTCCTCGCCGACGCGCTCGAGCGCGACGCCATCAGTCTCGTCGCGCTCTTCATCGAGCAGGTGCGGCGCCCGCGCCTGTTCCTCGAACTGATGCGCCGCGCGCGTGCGAAAAGAATTCCGGTGGTGATGCTGCATCCCGGCCGCACCGCGCGGGCGCGCGACGCGGCCCTGTCGCACACCGGCGCGCTCGCCGGCGACCACGCGCTGATGACGACCGTGCTCGAGGGCGAGAGCGTGCTGCTGGTCGACACGCTCGACGAGATGTTCGACGCGACCGCGTTGCTCGCGCGCTGGCCGAATCCTTCTTCGCTCGGCGCCGGGATCGTTACCAATTCCGGCGCCTTTCGCGGCATCGCGCTCGATCTCTGCGCCGAGACCGGGCTCGACCTCCCCGCCCTCGCGCCCGACACGGCGGCGAAGCTCAAGGCGATGCTGCCCGCCTATGCCGCCATCGACAATCCGCTCGACATCACGACGATCGGCCTCGCGCAGCACGACATCTTCGGGAAGACCGCGCAGACGATGCTCGACGATCCGGCGGTCGGCGCGCTGATCGCGGCCTTCATCCCCGGCTCGGCGCAGCTTCAGATGGTGCGCGCGCGCTCGCTCCTGCCGGTGATCGCGGCGTCGGCCAAGCCGGTGGCGTTCGCGCTGTTCGGCGACGAGACGCCGCTCTCGCCCGATTTCACGCGCACCGTGCGCGAGGCCGGCGTGCCGCTGTTCCGCTCGCCCGACCGTGCGCTGCGCGCGACGGCGCGCATGGCCGCCTATGGCCGCCTCCTCGAGCGCAAGCGCCGCGCGGCGCCCGGGGATGCGAAATCCGCGCCGCTCCCCGGGCGCGGGAACATCCCCGAATACCGCGCCAAGGCGTGGCTCGCGGCGCTGGGGATCGCCGCGCCCGAAGGCGCGCTCGCGCGCGACGAGGCCGAGGCGCAAACGATCGCGCAGCGCATCGGCTTTCCTGTCGTGCTCAAGGCGCAATCGCCGCATCTGCCGCACAAGAGCGACGCGGGCGGCGTGATCGTCGGCATTGGCGACGCAGCGCGGCTGGGCGCGGCATGGGCGGCGCTGCACGCCAATCTCGCCCGCGCGCGGCCGGGACTCGCGCTCGACGGCGTGCTGGTGGAGGCGCAGGCACGGCCGGGCCTGGAGATGATCGTGGGCGCGCGGCGCGATCCCGATTGGGGTCCCGTGGCGATGATCGGCCTTGGCGGCATCTGGGCCGAGGCACTGCGCGACGTGCGGCTGATCGGACCCGACCTCGACGAGGACGCGATCCTGGCGGAGATCGGCCGGCTCAAGGGCGCGGCGATGCTGGCGGGGCTGCGCGGCAGCCCGCGGCGCGACGCGCGCGCGGTGGCGCAGGTCGCAGCGACGCTCGGCGATGTGATGCTGGCATATCCCGACCTGGTCGAGATCGAGATCAATCCGCTCGTGGTCGACGAAGCGGGCGCGGTCGCGCTCGACGCGCTGATGGTGACGTCCTAGCCCTGGTCCGGCTTGCCGGTGGCGCGGCGGGTTTCCTCGCGCAGGCGCTGGGCGCCCGCGATGTCGCCGGCCTCGACCGCGCGCAGGATCTTCATGTACGCGGGCATCACCGCGCGCGGCTGGGCCGCGAGCCGCGCGGCGAATTCGAGCGTCGCGGCGTCGAGCGCGTCGGGCGCATAGAGTTCGTCGATCAGGCCCCATTGCAACAGCCGCTCGGGCGGGAAGAGCGCCCCTTCCAACACCAGGCGGCGGGTGCGCGCGGGCCCGACGAGCGCCATCAGGCGCTCCAGCGCCGGAATGGGATAGAGCAGCCCGTTCTTCACCGCCGGCACCACCATCCTGAGCGAGGTGGCGGCAAAGCGGAAATCGCAGGTCACCGCGAGATGGAGGCCGCCGCCGTAGCACACGCCGTGGATGAGCGCGATCGACGGAAACGGCAGCTCCGCCATGGTGGCGTGGAACTTGTCGAGATTGGCGCCGACGCGTGCGAAGCCCGCGGCGCGGTCGGGGAACTCGGCGACGAACTTGAGATCGACGCCGGCGCAGAACGCGTCGCGCCCCGCGCCCCTGATCACCAGCGCCCCGACATCGCCGCGCGCCTTCGCCTCGATGACGCCGGAAGCGAGCCCGGAAGCGACCTTGTCGTCCATGGCGTTGAGGCGGCCGTTGTTCTCGATCGTCATCACCGCGACGGCGCCCTGGAACTCGAGCGCGACCTTACCCGGCATGATGTCCGCCTTTCCTTCGCTGCGGCCGATCCTTACCATATCGACGGCGCGGCTTGCGCCGCCTAAATTTTGGGCAGCGCCCCTTCGCCGGCTCGGCGGTCCCGGGGCAAAATCGCGGCCGCATAAGGGCTTATCCGCCGCCGCAGGACTGGCCCGGGGCTTGCTTAGGAACGAGACAGGATCTGCAGCGGCGAGCGGAGGACCGGGCCCTTGATCAGCGCCGCCCCAAAGGACGCGGTTTCGGCGGGCGCCTTCGACGAGACGGGCGCGCCCGGCCCGTGCCTGCCGCACTATGCCCTGGTGCAGCAGTGGCTCGCCGACACGCCGCCCGAGCTCCTGGACCGCAAGCGGCGCGAGGCCGAGCTCTTGTTCCGCCGCATCGGCATCACCTTCTCGGTCTATTCCGAGGGCGGCGATCCCGAGCGGCTCATCCCGTTCGACATCATCCCCCGCGTGCTCTCGGCCGAGGAATGGCGCCACCTCGCGCACGGGCTGACGCAGCGGGTGCAGGCGCTCAACGCCTTTCTCGGCGACGCCTATCACCGGCGCGAGATCGTGCGCGCCGGGCTCATGCCGGCCGAGCTGATCGTCGAAAATTCCGGCTTCATCGCGGCAATGCAGGATTTCAATCCGCCGCACGGCGCCTACACCCACGTCGCCGGCATCGACATCGTCCGGGTCGGCGCCCACGATTTCTTCGTGCTGGAAGACAATTGCCGCACGCCCTCGGGCGTCTCCTACATGCTGGAGAACCGCGAGGCGATGATGCGCCTCTTTCCCGACCTTTACGCGCGCCACCGCATCGCCCCGGTCGCGAACTATCCCGAGGAATTGCGCGACACCCTGCGATCGGTGGCGCCGGCGCATTGCGAGGGCGATCCGGTGATCGCGCTCTTGACGCCCGGTCCCTTCAACAGCGCCTATTACGAGCATTCGTTCCTGGCCGACGAGATGGGCGTCGAGCTGGTCGAGGGCGTGGACCTGGTGGTCAAGGACGCGATCGTCTACATGCGCACGACCGAGGGGCCGAAGCGGGTCGACGTGATCTATCGCCGCATCGACGACGCCTTCGTCGATCCGACGGTGTTCCGGCCGGATTCGATGCTCGGCTGCGCCGGCCTGTTCGAGGCCTATCGCGCCGGCAACGTCACCCTCGCCAACGCGATCGGCGCCGGCATCGCCGATGACAAGGCGGTCTATCCCTACGTGCCGGAGATGATCCGGTTCTATCTCGGCGAGGAGCCGATTCTGAGCAACGTGCCGACATATTCCTGCGGCCGCGCCGACGATCTCGCTTATGTGCTCGACCGCCTCGACGAGCTGGTGGTGAAAGAGACGCACGGCTCGGGCGGCTATGGCATGCTGGTCGGGCCGCAGGCGAGCCGGGCCGAGATCGACGCCTTCGCAACGAAGCTGCGCGCGCGGCCCGGCGACTACATCGCGCAGCCGACGCTCGCGCTCTCGACCTGCCCGACCTATGTCGCATCCGGGGTGGCGCCGCGCCATGTCGATCTGCGGCCCTTCGTGCTCAGGGGACGCGAGATCCGCATCGTGCCGGGCGGATTGACGCGGGTGGCGCTGCGCGCCGGATCGCTGGTCGTCAATTCGAGCCAGGGCGGCGGTACCAAAGACACCTGGGTGCTGGAGGACTGAGGCCAGTGCTGAGCCGCACCGCCGACAGCCTCTTCTGGCTCGCCCGCTATGTCGAGCGCACCGAGAACGTCGCCCGCATGGTGGCGGTGGCGCACCGCATGGCGAGCGTGGCGCGCTCGCTCGGCAGCGCCGGCAACGAATGGCTCTCGACGCTCATCGCCACCGGCTGCGAGCCCGGCTTCTTCGCCAAGTATTCCGAGGCGGCGCAAGAGGACGTGATCGACTATCTGGTGCGCGACCCGGACAACAGCTCGAGCATCGTCTCGTGCCTCGAGACGGCGCGGCGCAACGCGCGTGCGGTCAGGACGGCGCTCACCGCCGACATGTGGGAGGCCTTGAACGCGACTTGGCTCGGCGCCCGCGAGCGCGGTCCCCTCGGGCGCGAAAGCGACATCATGGGCTTCCTCGAATGGATCCGCGAGCGCTCGCAGCTCTTCGGCGGCTCATATGCCAGCACCATGCTGCGCAACGACGCCTATTACTTCACCCGGCTCGGCACCTTCATCGAGCGCGCCGACTGCACCGCGCGCATCCTCGACGTGAAGTACCACGTGCTCCTGCCCCAGGACGAGCGGGTGGGCGGCGCGCTCGACTATTACCAATGGCAGTCGATCCTGCGCTCGGTATCGGCGCTGAGGAGCTATCACTGGGTCTATCACGAGCGCCTCCAGCCCTGGCTCGTCGCCGAGTTCCTGCTGCTGCGGCCGGAGATGCCGCGCTCGCTCCTCAGTTGCTTCAACGAGATCACGCGCAATCTCGATCTCATCGCCGAGTCCTATGGCGGCAAGCGCGGCGAATGCCATCGCTTGGCGGGCGAGATGCACGCCAAGCTGCGTTACGCGCGGATCGGGACCGTGTTCCAGTCCGGCCTGCACGAATTCCTCACCGAGTTCATCGACCGCTCGATCGTGCTCGGCAACGAGATCTCGCGCCTCTATCTCACCTGATCGCCGCCGTCGACGCGGGCGCGCGCGATGGCGCAGAATGGGGACCTGGGGACTGGAACAAGAGGAAACGTAGGATGACCTATTGCGTCGGGCTCGCTCTCGCGGACGGGCTCGTTCTTCTCTCCGACTCGCGCACCAGCGCCGGCGTCGACAACATCTCGATCTTCTCGAAGATGCACATCTTCCAGATCCCGGGCGAGCGGTTCTTCACGCTCCTCACCGCGGGCAACCTTGCCGTGAGCCAGGCGGTGGTGAACCTCTTGCACGAGGGCATCGAGAACGAGGAGCGGCTCGAGACGCTCTACACCGTGTCGACCCCGTTCCGCGGCGCGCAGCTCGTGGGCGACGCGGTGCGCCGCGTCTATGAGAAGGACGGGCCGGCGCTCCACGCCCAGAACATCACGTTCGACGTGGGCGCGCTCCTGGCCGGCGAGATCAAGGGCCGCGGCATGCGCATGTTTCAGCTCTATGCCGCGGGAAACTTCATCGAGGCGACGCCCGACACGCCGTTCCTGCAAATCGGCGAGCACAAATACGGCAAGCCGATCCTCGACCGGGTGGTTTCCTACGACACCGATCTCATGGACGGTGTCAAGGTCGCGCTGGTGTCGATGGATTCGACCCTGCGCAGCAACCTCACCGTCGGGATGCCGATCGATCTCCTGGTCTATCGCCGCGGCGCGCTGGTGCCCGAAGTGAAGCGCCGCATCACCGAGGACGACGAGTATTTCCGCTTCATCCGCCAATACTGGTCCGAAGCGCTGCGCGACGCCTATCGCGCCATCCCGCGCCCGCCCTGGACCGAGAAAAGCTGAGCTCAGCGCGGAATCGGCACGCGGTGCAGCTTCATCGCCATCGCGACGGCGCTGTAATAGCCCAGGAGCGCCAGCACTTCGGCGACGCCGGTGCGGCCCAAATTCTTGACCGCGCGGTCGAACGCCTCGTCGGGGCCCGCGCCCGCCCGCTCGCCCATCTTGGCGAGGTCGTAGATCGAGCGCTCGCGCGGGGTGGCGAAGTCGGGCTCCTTGTCGGCGCGGATCGCGTCGATCACCGCCTGCGGCACGCCCAGCTCGAGGCAGCGCTTGACGTGCGCGGCGTAGACGTACTCGCCCTTCCAGTGATGCGCGATCAGGACGATGCCGAGCTCGACCTCGCGCTCGGAGAGCGACCCCGCCTTGTTGAGGAAGGTGCCGAGCTGCTCCATCGCGGCAGCCGTCTTGGGCGAGTGGATCCAGATCTTGTAGGGCGTCAACAGCCGCCCGCGCCCTTTCACCAGCGCCGCGATGACGGATTTCTGTTCGGCGGTGAGCTTGTCCTCGGGGATCTCGGCGATCCGGATGTCGTCGGCCATGCGTCTCTCCCTTGCGCTGGGCCAAGCATGTTGACGCGCGCCCGGCGCAACCGTCAACGTGTCGTTTGCAGTACGGAGCCGGCACCATGATCGTCGATACCCATGTCCACGTCATCTCCGACGACCTCAAGACCTATCCCAAGGTCGCCGACGCCTATGACTGGCCCGTCTTCACCGCCGAGATGTATCTCGCCACCATGGACGCGGTGGGGATCGACCGCGCGCTCCTGGTGCAGCCCTATTTCACCTATCGTTTCGACAACAGCTACCAGGCCGAGGCCGCGCGCCGGCACAAGGACCGGTTCTTGTGCGTTTGCGTGATCGACGCGTTCGCGAAGAACGCGCCGGATGTTTTGCGCGAGCTGGTGGAAAAGCGCGGCGTGCGCGGCGTCCGCTTCATGCGCACGCGCGACCATTGGGCCGGCGATCCGCAGACCTTTCCGGTGTGGGAATGCGCCGACGCGCTCGGCATTCCGATCTGCGTCGCGGCGCGCTTCGAGGAGCTCGCCGAGGCGCGCGCGCCGATCGAGCGCCATCCCCGGGTCAAGGTCGCGCTCGAGCATATGTGGGCAGGCCACGTCGGCGATCCGCCTTATACGCAGCTTGAGCCTTTTTACGAATTCGCGCGCTATCCCAACGTCTATGTCAAAACGACGCCCAACAATTCCTATGCCGCGCGCGAGGGACGCAGCACGCCGAAGGCATTCTTCGGGACGCTGGTCGAGCGCTTCGGCGCCAAGCGCATCATGTGGGGCTCGAACTACCCCGCGCACTGGGACAAGTACGCCAAGATCAAGGAGCGCCTGGCGCTCGCGCGCCAGGACCTCGCTTTCCTCAATGCCGAGGACCAGCGCTGGATCTTCGGCGAGACCGCGCTCAGCCTGTGGCCGGCCTTGCGCTGACTCAGAGGAACTTGGTCGGCCGGATCAGGGTCCGCCACATATGCGCGACCGGGCTGTTGTCATAGCCCAGCCCTTCCGCCGGCTGCTTGAAGTTGCGGCCGACGATGTCGACGAAATCGTTGATGTCGACCTTGGCGTTGGGGTCGAACGAATAGATGTCGTGGACCGTGATCATGCGCGCGGTCATGTACCATTTGTGGTCGCGGAAGCGCAGATAATCGGCCTTGATGTACTCGTCGGGCTCGTACTCCGCGCCGAAATTCTTGATGTACATCTCGGGATAGGGGTAGCCCACGGACTCGTCGGGATAAAAGCGCAGCGCCTGATGCGCGCGGATGGCCCAGCTTACCTCCTCGTCGACATAAGGCTCGACCAGCTGGGCGCCCCAATAGCCATGGTCGCAGCGGATGAAGCCGATGACGGCGATGTCATGCAGCAGGCAGGCGAGAATGGTCTTCTCGTTCATGCCCGCCTTCAAGGCATGGGTCGCGCTCTGCAGCAGGTGATTGATGCCGCCGAAGCGGTACTCGAAGAAGTCGAACAGGGTCGGCTTGGCCGGCATCTTGGGGAGGCGCGGGTCCTCGCCCATCAGCATGCGCGCGCCCGGCCGGTCGTCGAGAATCTTGCCGCCGAAGCCGACCTCGCGCTTGCCGTCCGCGAGATTGAACAGCAGCGACTTGGTAGGGATGAAGCGGTCGAGGTCGTCCATCATCTTGCGCTCGAGGGCGTCGGCGCGGTCGGCGAGCGAGGCGGTGGCGGTCATGGGCGAAGGTCCCCTAGACGTGGCGTTAAGGGACCTTAGGACGGCTCCGGGGAGCCGCGCAACCGGCGCGACCGCGGGCGGTCAGCCGTTGACAGTCGCGGTCCAGCGGTAGGATTTGAGGACGCAGGTCCGGGCGGCGTTGATATTGGCCATCAATTCGGCGGTCGCCTGGTTGCGGTCCGGGTGGTAGCGCCGGGCCAGGCAATAATAGGCGGTCGAGAAGTCCTGGCGCGAGAGCGAGGACACGTCGACGCCGAGCCGCCGCAGCAGGATGAGAGCCGTATCGAGGGTCATGGCCGTCCAACCCTTTCGCCGGGGCCGCCTGGCGCCCCCTCCAGGGTGCGTGCGGCCCATTAATGCCTGGTTAACGGGTAGTTACGCGGCGGGTTCGGGCTTGGATCACCGCCCGGGACGGGCGCGGTCAGGCGAGCTTGACCAAAAGCTTGCCGAAATTCCGCCCCTGGAGCAGGCCGATGAAGGCCTCGGGCGCGCGCTCCAGCCCCTCGACCACGTCCTCCTGGTACTTGATGCGGCCCTCGGCGAGCCAGGCGGCGACATCACGGCGGAACTCCGGCGCTTTGGCGGCGAAGTCGGTGACGATGAAGCCGCGCACCGTGAGGCGCTTGCGCAGGATCGAGACGAAGGCCGGGCCGGGTCGCGGCGTCGCTTCGCTGTATTGCGAGATGAGCCCGCATAGCGGGACGCGCGCGAAATCGTTGAGCAGCGGCCACACCGCGTCTTGCACCGCGCCGCCGACATTCTCGAAATAGACGTCGATGCCGTTGGGGCAGGCGTGCGCCAGCGCGGCGGCCAGGTCCGGGCCGCGATGATCGACGCAATCGTCGAAGCCGAGCGTGTCCTTGACGTGGGCCACCTTGCGCTCGCCGCCGGCGATGCCGACCGCGCGCGCCCCCTTGATCCGCGCGATCTGCCCTACCACCGAGCCCACCGCGCCCGAGGCGGCGGCCACCACCACGGTCTCGCCCGGCTTGGGCCGGCCGATCTCCAGGAGGCCGCAATAGGCGGTCATGCCCGGCATGCCGAGCACGCCCAGCGCATATTGAATGGGCGCGGCGGCGCGATCGAGCTTGACCGCGCCGGCGCCGTTCGAGACCGCGTAATCCTGCCAGCCGCCATAGAGCTGCACGATGTCGCCCGCGGCGAAGCCGTCATGGCGCGAGCGCACCACCTCGCCCACCGTGCCGGCAGCCATCACCTCGCCAATGCCCACCGGCTTCGCATAGGATTTGGCGTCGCTCATGCGGCCCCTCATGTAGGGGTCGAGCGACATCCACAGATGCCGCACCAGGAACTGCCTCGCCGCGGGCTCGGGAATGGGCCGCTCGACCAGCGAGAAATTCTCCGTCGCGGGCATGGCGGCCGGGCGGCTCTTGAGCAGGATCTGGCGGTTCATCGCAGGGTCTCCTCGCGGTCGATGCTGAAGCGGCCGGGGCCGCGCAGGATCAGCAGGGTGAAGGCGCCGACCAAGGCGCAATTATGGAAGAACTGCAACGACTCGCGAACCTGCTGCTGTCCCTGGAATTCCCAGAAGCGGTGGGCGAGCGCGGTGGCGATGATGGTGAACGCGATCAGCAACAGCGACGCTGCCCGCGTCCGGTAGCCGATCAGCACGCCGAGCGCGCCGAACAGATCCGCAAGCGCGGCGATCCAAGCGACGAGCCCGGGAGCCGGCACGCCCCGCGCCGCCAAAGACTGCGCGAAGGTGTCCATGCTCATCAGCTTGCGCACCGCATCGGGCAGGAACAGCGACGCGAAGCAGATGCGGCTCAGCAGCAGGAGCCAGGGCTCGGCGGCCCTGCCCGGCGTGAGGATGGATTCCGACATCGCTCCGCTCCGAGACGGTGAAGACATGACGACAGGCCGCCCTATTGCGATCGGACGACCCGGAAGCCGAGATAGCTGGCGCGGATCCCGCTGGCATCGCCGCCCCGCGAGCCGGCGCGGATGTATATCGCATTCGTATTCCAGCCGCCGCCGCGCACACCGCGCTTGGTGCAGTCGCCGCCCGATGTCAGCGCGATCGCCGAATCGCTCGGCGCCTCGGCCCAGGTTCGGGCGAAACAATCTTCCGTCCATTGCGCGGCGTCGCCCAGCATGTCGAAGAGCCCGAACGGGTTCGCCGCGAAGCTGCCGGCCGGCGAAGTCGATTTCCTGTCCCATTGGCTGCCGCAGCCGGCGCAATTGGCGTGGCCGCGGCCAATCTCGTCGCCCCACCAGCGCGCCGTCATCGTCCCGCCGCGCGCCGCATATTCCCATTCCGACTCGGTCGGCAGCCGATAGGTCTTGCCGGTCATCCGCGCCAGCCACGCGGCATAGGCCCAGGCATCGGCCCAGCTCACGCACACCACGGGATCGCGGTCGGTCTGGGCAAAGCCGGGATCGCGCCACGACTTCGCCGGGTTGGACTCGAACTTGCTTCCGGTCCAGGCCGCGCATCCGCGGCCGCTGTCATAGCCGGTCGCCTGCACGAAGCGCTCGTACTCGCCGCGCATCACGTTATATTTCCCGACGGCAAGAGCGTTGCGCACCGTGACCGCGTGGCGCGGACGTTCGAACTCCGCGAAATTGTCCGGCACGCGCTCGCGCGCCGTTTCGGCCGTCTCGGTGCCCATCATGAACCGGCCCGGCGATATCACCACCATCATCGGGCAATTCGCGCAATCGAGAAAGCTGTGCCCGACCGGCGGCAGGCCGCCCGATGCCGGCCCGGGCGGCGCCGGCGGCGTCGCCACAGCGACTTGCGGCGCCGGCGGCGGCGTCACGGCGACTTGCGGCGCGGGCGGCGGGACCGCGGCGACTTGCGGCGCCGCAGGCTGCAGCGCCTTTTCGCGGTTGCGTGCCAGGCCGGCAAAGCTGCCCTCGGGGAATTGCTTCAGGTATTCCCGAAAATCCGCCGGGTCCTTGCTGTCCTTGATCGACTTCCAGTAGGTGATCTCGACTTCTTCCGCGTCGGCTTGCGTCTGGCCCGCCGCCGGCTCGCCCGCCGCCGCAAGCTGCGGCGGGCTCGGCGCCATGCGAGCAATCGCCAGGATTGCGGCCAGCGCGACCGCCGCCGCGCCCAACCCGCCCAACAACCACGCGAGACCCGCTTTTCGCCGGACCGCGCCGCCTTTGTGCGCAGCGATCTCATGCGGGATTGCGGCAGGCGACGGAGCTGCCGCTTCTTGCTTCGCGTCCGACGGTTCGCCTCGTGCCGCGTTCGCTTCCGCCGGACCGGTGAGAATTCGGGCGATGACATCGGCCAGGTAGTGAAGATGCCGATCGAAGGGCGGCGTGAAGGCGTCGAGCCAGTGCGGCGTGCTGATGAAATATTCCAGCGACCGCGACGGCGCGACATCCTCGATGCGCAGCGGGATGACCGGCTTGCCGCGGTTGACGGCGCGTTCGACCTCGCGCTTGATCTGCGGCGAATCGTTGGCGTGGGCGGAAAAGATCAGCACCATGACCTTGGTGTTGTAGATCGCCTCGATAATCGATTCGCTCCAGTCGGCGCCCGGCAGGATGTCGCGCGGGGCGACCCAGCAGCGGATGCCCTTTGCCTCCAATGCCGCCACCAGCGCGTCCGCCGCGAGCTTGTCCTTCGATGAGTGGCTGACGAACACGTCGTGCGGCATGGCGCCCAGGCTCCGCAGCTTTGCCTGCTCCGGCGATAGAATAAGGCTGGCGCGGGCGCGGCGTAAGTAGCTACGGCCCGCCCCGTTGCATTGACAGCGGGAGCCGCCGGCAGCGACAATCGATGAACGCCAGCCCGATCGAGAGGATCATCGCCATGACGGCGCGCTTCGCAACGCTCCTCGCCCTTTGGCTCGCGGTCGTTCTCTTCGCGCCGATGGCGCGCGCGGACGCGCCTATGGCGGCGCTCAAGGGCCATGTCTCGTCGGCCGCGGAAGGAGCGATGGAAGGCGTCGTGGTCAGCGCGACGCGGCCCGGCTCGACCGTGACGGTGAGCGTCGTCACCGACCAGAACGGAAATTACGCCTTCCCAGCCGCGCGGCTGGCGGCCGGCCATTATTTCCTTGGGACCCGCGCCGACGGCTACGAGCTCGACGGCGCCGGCGTCGCCGACCTCGCCAAAGGGAAGACCACCATCGCCGACCTCACGCTGCGCAAGACCAGGAACCTCGCGGCGCAGCTTAACGACGCCGAATGGATGGCGAGCATCCCCGGCACCGACGCGCAAAAGAAGTTCCTGCTCAACTGCAACGAATGCCACTCGCTCCAGCGCATCGTGCAATCGACCCACACGGCGGACGAGTTTTTGCAGGTGTTCCAGCGCATGGCGACCTGGTGCCCCTGCTCCACCTCGATGCGGCCGCAGAAGCTGAAGGCGTCGCGCGCGATGCCGCCGATGGGCGATTTAGCGGGCGCGGCCACGTACCTCGCCAGCATCAATCTGAGCCAAGGTCCCGAGTGGACCTATCCGCTGAAGACCTTGCCGCGCGCGAGCGGCCGCGCGACGCGCGTCATCGTCACCGAGTACGCGCTGCCGCGGCCCACGATCGAGCCGCACGACGTGGTGGTGGACAAGGACGGCATCGTCTGGTTCTCGGAATTCGGCGACATGGCGCTGGGGCGGCTCGATCCCAGGACCGGCAAGGTCGCGGAATATCCGATCCCGCGCCTCAAGTCCGACGCCCCGCCGGGCGAGCTCAATCTCGAGCTCGGCACCAACGACGACCTTTGGATCGGGCTCCAGTTCCAAGCGGGATTCGCCCATTTCGACAAGAAGACAAGGAAGGCCACGGTCTATTCGGTGCCGAAGGAATGGAACGGCGATTCCGCGCAGGTGGGATTCGTCTCGGCCGCCTCGTCCAAGGCGGATGGCAAAGTGTGGTTCAAGAACGCGAACCCAAATTCCTTCTTCCGCCTCGACCTCGCGACGCAGAAGATCGAGAGCCTGGGCGTGCCCAAGGACCCCAAGACCGGCAAGATCCTCGGCGCCTATGGCATTCCGATCGATTCCCACAACAACGTCTACTTGTTGGATTTCGGCTCCGACACCGTCGGCCGGATCGACGCCAAGACGCTCGAGATCAGCGCCTGGCACACGCCCACCGCGGCCTCGCGCCCGCGCCGCGGCCGCTTCGATGCGCAAGATCGCCTGTGGTTTGCCGAGTACGGCGCCAACGCGGTCGCGATGTTCGATCCCAAGACGACGCAGTTCCAGGAATTCGTCATGCCGACGGCGTGGACCAGCCCCTACGACGTGACCGCGGACAGGAACGGCGAGGTGTGGACCGCCTCGATGTTCACCGACCGCGTCGTCCGGCTGGACCCCAAGACGGGCCGCACGGTCGAGTATCCGCTGCCCGAGCCGGTGACCAATATCCGCCGCGTGTTCGTCGACAATTCCACGAGCCCGGTGACGTTCTGGGCCGGCAGCAATCACAATGCCGGCATCCTCAAGGTCGAGCCGCTGGACTAGGACGCGCTCGGCTTGCAAATCGGGCCGTTCATCACCATTTGCATGAGATCGCAGGCATCCACTGCATCAGGCGCCCGCGGCTGAGAGGGACGTACGCCTCCCGCCTGAAGGCCCGGGTGCGCCAATGAAATCGCGGTTCGTTCCTAGCATCGACATTCCCGTCTTGCTCGTCGTCGGCTTCGCGCCTCATCGCGCGGCCGCGTGAGGTGTCGAGGTGACCGCGCACGCGGTATTCTCCCTCCAGAACTCCGAGTTCAACGAGTTCCTCTTTGCGCAGATCGGCGCGGAGCGGAACGACAGCCTGCTCACGGTTCTTTCGGCCTTGGCCCGGCTTGGGCTCGACCCCTGGCAGGAGGCTGCGCGGCTCAGCCGGCAGACCACCGAGGCGGCGATCGAGAGCCTGTCCGCCATCATCGCGGCGCTGCCGAACGGGCAATGGGCGCGGTCCGAGGCGCCGATGATCGCCGCGCGCCTGGTCGCGCTGTTGCCGGCGGGGAGCCCTTCCGCTGGCCGGACGCGCGCGCCCGCGCGACGCGACCGTACGAGGATAACCCGGCTCGGGCTGGTGCTGATCTGCGCTTGCCTCTGCGCCACGGCGATCATCATCGTCGCCAGCCGCCGGCCGGCGCCCGAATACGGCCAGACCGAGATCTCCCGCTCGACCGCGCCTGCGCCCCCGCAAGCGCCGTTCTCGGCGCCGAAATAGCGGAAGCTGGATTTTTCCCCAATCGTCACCATGTCTAGCGCGAGCGCGGTAGGATGACGAAATTGGGAATCAAGAAGCGCACCGAGACCGCGGTTGTCATGTTCGACGTCGTCTATGTCGACGGCTCGCTCAGTTCGCATCGCCGCGTCCCGAACGCTGCCCTGGGCGGCCTCGACGGCGACGCTGCGGCCAAGGCAATCATCGAGAAACAGGACCGCGATATCGCCGATGCGTCCGGTCGGCCTTGCGTGGCGATCAAGTCGATCGCGCGCTCGTCGCGCTGAAGCGCGGCAGAAGGAGAACGACCCGATGGCCAAGCATTATCGCAAGATGATCGTCCGCGGCGACCATCTGGAAGCGCCGGACGCCGGTCCCCCCTGGACGGTGCTGTGGGAGACCAAGGCCCCGGCCGAAGGCCTTTGGAGCGTCGCCCGCGCCGAGAACGAGCAGGCGGCGCTCGACCGCGCCGCGCATTTCGTGCGGCTCGGCTTTTGCGTCCACGCGATCAAGGATCCGACCGGCGCGGTGTTCCTCGATCAGAGCCAGATCGTCGGCCGCTTCGGCACGCCCGAGGAGCGGCAGCGCCACCAGGCGCTGGAACAGGCCGCGCCGATCCCGGAATAGGATCAAGCGCCGGGGCCGCGGCATGCGCGCACCAGCTCGATCGCCGACCAAATGGTGATCGCGGTGGCAGTACAGATCAGGAAGCGCAGGGAGATCGTCATCGGGCCCTCCATTCGGTAGCCCCGCTGTCTCGTCCGAGACCGGAGGCTTTGCGTCGCCGGGTCGCCCCGGTTTTGCCGTTTCGTGGCGGCGCCCCTCGTGGGTCGTCACCGCGCTTATCGCGCAGGTACCATTAACGACCGTTAGGGTAAATAATTGGTAAAGAAAATCGCCCGCGGCGATTTTCTTGCCATTCCGCACGGGTCGCGCCCCGACGGAAATCTATAAATTATTTCAAGAATTAGGTGAATAGGACCTGCCGGCGATGTTTCGGCCGATTGCAGGGCGGCCCAAACGCTTGCCGAGCTCGCTTCAAATGGCGGGTGCCGGCGGCGGAGCGCCAAGCAGCGCGGCAGGGGTTCCTACGCGGGCGAATGATGGCTAGGCTGCGGCCTGCGCCTAAGCCATGAGGGTCGATCCGCGATGACCTCTCCCGCGAGCAACTCGACCGATCGGCGCTGGCCCGAAGGCGGGCCGACGCGCGTGCCGTTCTGGGTCTATACCGACCCCGAGATCTACAAGCGCGAGCAGGAGCGCATTTTCGCCGGCCGCACCTGGTCCTATGTCGCGCTCGAAGCGGAGATCCCCGGCCCCGGCGATTTCATCACCACCGCCGTGGGCGACATGCCGGTCGTGATCGTTCGCGACGGCGACGGCAAGGTCAACGCGCTGGTCAATCGCTGCGCCCATCGCGGGGTCGCCTTTTGCCGCAATGACCGCGGCAACGCCCGAGCCTTCACCTGCCCCTACCACCAGTGGACCTACGATCTACAGGGCAAGCTCACCGGCGTCCCGTTCCGGCACGGCTACCAGGGCCGGGGCGGCATGAGCGCCGACTTCAAGCTCGACGAGCACGATTTGCAGCCGCTCAAGGTGGCCGTGCGCAACGGCGCCGTGTTCGCGTCCTTCGATCACGCGGTCGAGCCGTTCGAGGACTATCTCGGCCCCAAGATGCTCGCCTATTTCGACCGCGTCTTCGACGGCAGGAAGCTCGCGCTCCTCGGCTACATGCGCCAGCGCATCCCGTGCAATTGGAAGCTGATGGTCGAGAATTTGAAGGACCCCTATCACGCGAGCGTGCTGCACGTCTTTCTCATCACCTTCGGGCTCTTCCGCCTCGATCAGGAATCCGCCGTGGAGATGGACGAGACCGGGCGCCATGGCGCGCTCATTAGCCGCCGCGGGCCGCAGGTGCTCAACGACGCGACCAAGGTCATGAGCAATTTCCGCGCCGATCTCAAGCTGCAGGACCCGCGCTTGCTCGAGCCGATGCCGGAATTTCCCGGCCCCGCGACCGTCGTCATGCAGACGCTGTGGCCGAACGTGATCGTGCAGCAGCAATCGAACACCTTGGCGATGCGTCAGATCGTGCCGCGGGGGCCGAGCCATTTCGACCTGAACTGGACGTTCTTCGGCTATGCCGACGACACGCCGGAGCTGCGCCGGCGCCGTATCCGGCAGGCGAACCTGATGGGACCGGCCGGGCTCGTCTCGATCGACGACAGCGAGGTCATCGAGATGTCGCAGCTCGGCGCGGGCCCTTATCCCGACGCGCAGGCGATCGTCGAGATGGGCGGGCGCGGCGTCGCCGACGCGGACACCATGGTCACCGAGGCCGGCGTGCGCGGCCTCTACCGGCACTACATCGAGGTGATGGGGCTATGAGCCTGGGGGCCCGGTTCGACGAGCAATCGCGCGCCGAGCTTCATCTCGATCTCACCGAGCTCAACACCGACTACGCCGCCGCGCTGGACAACGAGCAGTTCGATCGCTGGCCCGATTTCTTCACCGAGGATTGCCTCTATCAGATCGTGCCGCGCGAGAATTACCTGCGCGGACTGCCGATCGCCCTCATGCATTGCGAAAGCCGAGGCATGCTCCGCGACCGCGCCTATGCCGTCCGGCACACCGCCATGGCGCAGACCCGGACCTTGCGGCATTTCGTCAGCAATCTGCGCATCCTCGAAACCGCCGCGGACCACGTCGCGGCGGAAGCCAATTTCCTCGTCATCCGCACCATGCCCGACCGGATGACGGAGATATTGATCGCCGGACGCTACATCGACCATATCGTCCGGCCGAACGAGCGGCTGCTCTTCAAGGAACGGCTGTGCGTCTATGATTCGCTGCTGATTCCGACATCGATCGTCGAGCCCGTCTGATCCGAACTCAAACACGACCGGTGCGAAGGAACGTGAGATGGAGACCGCTCGAGGGGTAGAGCCGCGCGCCTATGCCGATCTGCACGAACATCTCGACCGGCTCGATCGCGCCGGGCTGCTCTACCGCATCGACGCGCCGGTCAACAAGGACACCGAGATGCATCCGCTGGTGCGGTGGCAATTTCGCGGCGGCATCGCGGAGAAGGACCGGAAGGCGTTCCTCTTCACCAACATCGTCGACAGCAAGGGCCGGCGCTACGACATTCCGGTGGTGATCGGCGCCTATGCCGCCAATGCGGAAATCTATCGCATCGGCATGAACGTGCCCGCGCTGGCCGATATCGCGGGTGCGTGGGAGCGCGCCATCGCCCATCCGATCGCGCCGCGAATCCTCGAGACGGGGCCGTGCCACGAGGTGGTGATCGAAGGCGCGGCGCTGCAAGGTCCGGGCAACGGGCTCGAGTCCCTGCCCGTGCCGATCTCGACGCCGGGCTTCGACGCGGCGCCCTATTTCACCGCGACCGGCGTCATCACGAAAGACCCCGACACCGGCATCCAAAACCTGGGAACCTATCGCGGGCACCTCAAATCCGCCACGCGCCTCGGCATGATGATGCTGGTCAATCTGCGCGCGGGCGGCTCGGTGCACTGGCAGAAATGGCGCAATCGCAACGAGCGCATGCCGGTTGCGATCATCGTCGGCGGCCCGCCGGTCGTCGGATTTCAGGGGCCGCAGAAGCTGCGTCTCGACGTTGACGAGCTGGGCGTCGCCGGCGGCCTCGCCGGCGGTCCGATCAACCTGGTCCGGGGCCGGACGGTGGACCTCTTGGTGCCGGCGGAGGCGGAAATCGTCGTCGAGGGCCATGTCGACCCGGAATATCTCGAGCCCGAAGGCCCGTTCGGCGAATCCCACGGCTATGTCGCGCTCGAGGACTACAATCTGGTGATCGAGGTCTCGGCGATCACGCGGCGCCGCGACGCGATCATGACCTCGATCATCTCGCAGGTTACGCCCAGCGAATCGAGCGTGGTGAAACGGCTCGCCTACGAGCCGCTGTTCATGGCTCACCTGCACGACCATCTCGGCATCGCGGGCATCCGCCGCGTGGCGCTGCACGAGCCGCTGACCAATCTGCGGCGCTTCGTCTTTCTGCAATTCGCGCGCTTCACGCCCCGGACCGAGATCTGGCGGGCGCTGCGAGGCGCGCTGACGCTGCAGGCCGCAATCGGGAAATTTGTTATCGCGATCGACGAGGACATCGACCCAGACAATGCCGATTCCGTTTTCTGGGCCATGTCCTATCGCTGCAACCCGGCCGAGGACACGCTGATCGTGCCCGACCGCGAGCCGGGGCACGGGCCGCGGACCGAGACCAGCCCGCTTCTCGACGCGGCGATGCTGATCGACGCGACGATGAAGCAGCCGATGCCGCCGCTGGCGCTCCCCAAGCGCGAGTTCATGGAGAACGCCAGGAGGCTTTGGGAAAGGCTGGGGCTGCCGGCGCTGACGCCGCAGACGCCATGGTATGGCTACTCGCTCGGCGACTGGACGGACGAATGGGACCACAACGCCATGCAGGCCACGAAGGGCGAATGGATGGCGCGCGATGGCTCGTATCGGCAACGCCGCCGACGCGACGTCGAGCCGAACAGCCCGGTGCGGCCGGTGGAAGAGAAGGACGAGGACTGAACCCAAAGCCGCGCCGAGCCTTTCGACCGCGCATCGACAATGACGTTGGCAGGGGCGGACGGAGTTGACCCGCCCGACTGCGAAATCGATGCGCTCCGCGGCTTGAGAGGCCGGGTCACGGTTGCACGCGTATTCACGGCCTGGAGACGCTCGGCGCCATGAGCGATACTGCCCCTGTCGGCTTGCCCGCCCTGGCAACCTGACACGGCGTTCCAGCCCGCCGAAGATCACTGCTCTAACACGGCACCCCGGGGTACGATCCGACGCTCATTCCGAACCTTCTCATGATTGAGAACAAGTAGCACCTGCTGAAACGAGTCGTACTGCGAGAGGTCTGGTGGACAGGTACGCGCTCATTGCCTTCATGTCCGTCTTTGCGCGCCTCTGGCGCCGGCCGTTGACGGTCACCGAAGGAGCAGCCGCGAGCGGGGAAACGCTGGGCGAAGTCGCGCGTCTCTCGCCGGAGGAGGCGCTGCGGCAGCTCCGCAGCACGTCTGCCGGCCTCGCTCCCGAGGCGGTTGCGGAGCAGCTGCGCCTGGTGGGGCCCAACCAAGTGGCGCAAGCGGCGCGCCACACGATTTTCGGCGAGCTCGTCGACCGGTCGGTCAATCCCTTGAACGCGCTGCTCCTGACGCTGGCGGTGGCGTCTTACTTCCTGGGCGATCAGCGGGCCGCGATCGTGATCGCCGTGATGGTCGTCCTCAGCGTCTCACTCGGCTTCCTCCAGGAACACCGCTCAAACAAAGCCGCGGACGAACTGCGGCAGATGGTGCAGACAAAGGTCACGCTGCGTCGGCAAGGGTCTGGCACGCAAGACCACGTCGATGTGCCGATCGATCAGATCGTCCCCGGCGACGTCGTCCTGCTGTCCGCGGGCGACATGATCCCCGCCGATCTGCGGCTCATCACCGCGAAGGATTTGTTCGTCAACCAGTCAACGCTCACGGGCGAGGCGATGCCGCTCGAGAAGGTCGCCATTGCCCATGCCAGCGCGACGGAGACGCCGTTCGATCTCCCGAACATTTGCTTCATGGGCAGCGCCGTCGTCAGCGGGATCGGGTGCGGCGTCGTCGTTCTGACCGGCGCCCGGACGGCCTTTGGCCGCGTGGCCGGCACGATCGCCGCGCAGCGCGTCATGACGAGCTTCGACATGGGCATCACCCGTTTCACTTGGATGATGCTGGGCTTCATAATGGTCATGGCTCCGCTCGTGTTCGTGATCAATGGCGTGAGCAAGGGCAATTGGCTCGAAGCCCTGCTCTTCGCGGTCGCCGTAGCGGTCGGGCTTGCGCCCGAGATGCTGCCGATGATCGTTACCGTCAATCTCGCCAAGGGCGCGATGGCAATGTCGCGGAAGAAGGTCATCGTCAAACGCCTCAATGCCATCCAGAACTTCGGCGCGATGGACGTTCTGTGCACGGACAAGACCGGCACGCTGACGCAGGATCGCATCATCCTGAAGCGGCACCTCGACTTCCAAGGCCACGACTCCACCCGTGTCCTCGAATACGCCTATCTGAACAGCTTCTACCAGTCCGGCCTCAAGAACCTGCTCGACGTGGCCGTGCTCAAGCATGTCGAACTCGAGGAAACGCTCAAGGTCGACGGCCGCTACCACAAAATCGACGAGATGCCGTTCGATTTCGAGCGGCGCCGGATGTCCGTCGTCATCGGACGCGACGACGGCGTGCACATCCTCATCTGCAAGGGCGCCGTGGAGGAGGTCTTCGCGGCTTGCACGCTCTATGCCTTGGGGAGCGAGACGGGTCAGCTGGACGAGAGCCATTTCGCGGCGGCGCAGGAGACGACGGCAAAGCTCAACGCCGACGGATTTCGCGTGGTCGCCGTCGCTTATAAGGAGATGCCGCCGGAACAGGCGGCGTATTCCGTTGCCGACGAGGCCGCTCTGACGCTCCTCGGCTATATCGCGTTCCTCGATCCGCCCAAGGAGTCGGCGGCGGCGGCGATCGCGGCTCTGACGGCGAGTGGCGTGCGGGTGAAGATTCTCACCGGCGACAATGACATCGTTACCCGGAAGATCTGCCATGAGGTCGGGCTCACGGTGGACCGCATCGTTCTCGGGAAGGAACTCGAACCCCTGACCGCCGCCCAGGTGGCGGATTTGGTCGAGACCGCCTCCGTTTTTGCCAAGGTGTCGCCGGCGCAGAAGGCCTCGATCATCGATGCGCTGCATCGGAAGGGGCATGTCGTCGGCTTCCTGGGCGACGGCATCAATGACGGACCTGCACTCAAGGCCGCGGATGTCGGCGTCTCGGTCGACAGCGCGGTCGACATCGCCAAGGAATCGGCCGATATCATACTGCTCGAGAAAAGCCTGGCCGTGCTGAGCGAGGGCGTGCTCGAGGGCCGCAAGGTGTTCGGCAACATCACCAAGTACATTAAGATGGGCGCGAGTTCGAATTTCGGGAACATGTTCAGCGTGCTCGGCGCCAGCATTTTCCTGCCTTTTCTGCCGATGGCGCCGATCCAGGTGCTGACCAACAACCTGCTGTACGACTTCTCGCAGACCACCATCCCGACCGATAATGTCGATGCAGAGTATCTGGCCGTGCCGCGGCGATGGGACATCGCCAACATCACGAAGTTCGTTCTGCTGATCGGGCCGATCAGCTCGATATTCGATTACGTCACGTACTTCATGATGCTCTACGTCTTCAATGCGTGGGACAAGCCGGCCCTGTTTCAGACCGGCTGGTTTGTCGAGTCGCTGCTCACCCAGACACTGATCATCCACATCATCCGCACGGCCAAGGTGCCGTTCTTCGAGAGCAGAGCGAGCGCGGCGCTCATTACGACGAGCCTCATCATTGCCGCGGTCGGGATTGCCATACCGTTCACGTGGCTTGGCAGGTTCCTGGGCTTCGTGCCGCTGCCGCGGACCTATTGGATCGCACTCTTATTGATTCTCTTGAGCTATGCCGTGCTGACACATTTCATGAAGAGGTGGTTCGTTCGCCGCTTCGGGCTGGATTGAATGACCACGCCACCT
>DATNID010000014.1:0-85764 GCA_035604615.1 Allostellaceae bacterium
GGGCCCCGGGACCTTGATGTCGGTCGCGCGATACTGGTCGCCATAGGCGTGACGGCCGATGACGATGGGCGCGGTCCAGCCGGGGACGAGCTTCGGCACGTTCTTGCAGATGATCGGCTCACGGAAGATGGTGCCGCCGAGAATGTTGCGGATGGTGCCGTTGGGCGAGCGGTACATCTTCTTGAGGTGGAATTCTTTGACGCGCGCCTCGTCGGGCGTGATGGTGGCGCATTTGACGCCGACGCCGTAGCGCGCGATCGCGTTCGCCGCGTCGACCGTGACCTGGTCATCGGTCCGGTCGCGCGCCTCGATGCCGAGATCGAAATAGACGAGCTCGATATCGAGATAGGGCAGGATCAGCTTGTCCTTGATGAACTGCCAGATGATGCGAGTCATTTCATCGCCGTCGAGCTCGACGACGGGAGTCGCCACCTTGATTTTCGCCATGTCCGTTGGATTCCTTTGACCGGCAACGCCGCGCCGCGGGCCGGACCATAGCATCCCGAAGGCCCGGCGCAAACCGCGCGCCCCGGCGAATCGGCTCCCGCGAATCGACGGCGGCTCAGACCAGCTTGGGCTCGGGCGCGAGCTGCGGCTCGGGTGCTGCGGCCAGCGCCGGCAGCACGTCCTCGATGCGCGCCACGACACGGTAAAGCTGATGCGTGGCGCGCCCGGCGAAGCCGCTGGCGACGAAATGGTCTAGGAGCTCGAGGAACGGCGCCCAATAGCCCGCCACGTCGACCAGCAGGATCGGCTTGTCGTGGAGGGTGAGCTGCTTCCAGGTGATGATCTCGAGCGTCTCGTCCATGGTGCCGAGCCCGCCCGGCAGCGTTACGAACGCGTCCGCGCGCTCGAACATGGCGCGCTTGCGGTCGTGCATCGAGTCGACCACGATCAGCTCGTTGAGACCGCCATGTCCCACTTCGCGATCGCGCAGATGGGTTGGAATGATGCCGGTGACGCGTCCGCCCGAGGCGAGCGCCGCGTCCGCCAGGAGTCCCATCAGCCCGACCCGGCCGCCGCCATAGATCAGCTCGATCCCGGACGTGGCCAGCACCACCCCGAGCCGCGTCGCCGCGGCGCGATAGATCTCGTCGACGCGGCCGGAGGAGCCGCAAAAGACGGCGATGCGCTTTATGAGGGCCATGGCGTCAGGATGCACCGCGCCGGGCGCGCTTCCAAGTGAACATTGCTCCATGCCGCCAAAGAGGTGTAACACCGGGGGCGGGGCAGGGTTGCATGAAACAGCGCTTCACGGTCGCAATCATCGCCGGCCTGGCCGTGCTCGCGGCGACGTTTTTTGCGCTGCAAACCCAACGTGGCACGGCGCCCGAATCCGCTCCGACGGCGCAGCAGGCGCCAGCGGTATCAGCCGCGCAGCGCACGCCGCCCAGCTTCGACGCGGTCCATATCGGCAAGGACGGCAAGGCCGTGCTCGCCGGCCGCGCCGCGCCCGGTGCCGTAGTGACGGTGCTCGACGGCAGCGAAGCGATCGGACGCGCGACCGCGGACGCGCGCGGCGAATGGGTGGTGATCACGGAGCGGCCGCTGCCGCCTGGGCCGCGCGCCTTGAGCCTGCTGGCTCTGGCGCCCGGCGACGCGGCGCCGCTCGCTTCGACCGTGACGCTCGCGGTCGTGGTGCCGGAGCATGGCGCGACGCAGCCGCCGATAGCGGTGCTGCTGCCGCGAGGGGCGGGGCCGGCGCGTCCGCTCGGCGGCACGGAGACCCGCGCGCCGCACAAGGTGGCGCTCGACATGGTGGAGTATGACGCCGCGGACCACACCTTCGTCATCGGCCGCGCCGATCCGCATGCGATGCTCGACATCCTGGTCGATGACCAGCAGCTCGCCGTCGCCGATGCCGACGCGGACGGCAACTGGGCCGCCGAGATCAGCATCGGCGTCCCGGTCGGGCATTACCGCCTGCGCGTGCGCGCCCGCGCGCGCAACGGCGCGGAGGAGGGCGAGATCGAGCTCGACCTCTACCGCGCGCCGCCCGGATCGTTCGGCTCGAACGGCTATGTCGCGGTGCTGCCGGGCAACGATCTGTGGCAATTGGCGCAGCGCATCTACGGCGACCGCGGACGCTATCTCGAGATCTACCGCGCCAACGAAGACCACATCGACAAATCCGGCCATCTCGAGCCGGGGCAGTTTCTGGTGATCCCGGGGAAGTCGTAGGAGCGCGTTGCATTGCGCCCAATGCTTTTCTTCTCTGCGGCCGTCGGGGGGACAGCGGCACTCGCATACGATCCGGCTGCACCTCACAACCGGGAACGGATACAGCATTCATAAAGTAATATTAACGCTGCGAGCGTAACCTCATCGGTCATGCGTTGACGCCGCGCATTCGATAGATTAACAATGAGTCCAGCCACTTAGGTGCTGAGATGCGGATAGAACCGGAATTTGGTGGCGCGTCCATTGTGTTCGTCGGAAATTTCAATCCGCATATTTTCACGCCCGATTGGTTCGCGCGTCACGATATTCTGACAGGCACGCAAGCGGATGGAGCAGTGGTTGAGGTCGTCCATTCCGAGATTACGATCTTTCGAATGGATTGGCTTTCGCTAAGGGTCGAACAGCAGCGGTTCATAGTGGAGACCACTGAGGCGCCTTTCATACGGTTATGTGATCTCACCGTCAAAACATTCGGAGAGTTCCTCACCCATACCCCGGTGACTCGTTTGGGTATCAATCGAATGCTACATTTCAGCGTTGGAACGGAATCTGAACGGAATCGAATTGGGCGCGTCCTCGCGCCTCTCGGACCATGGGGCGAGTGGGGCAAGATCATGACGCCCGGAGAAGGCTTAAAGCGGGGTGGTCTCGTTAGCATGACGATGCAGCAGAACATGCCGGAAGATCGGCCTCGCGGATTCATCCAGACCACACTTCAACCTTCTCTGAAGGTTCGAGAGAACGCCGGTATCTATATGCTGGTGAACGATCACTACGAAGTCGAGAACCCTGCGGAAATTGTTGGCTGCGAATTGATGGTCAAGGCCAAAGGCCCCAACCATTCGTCAGTGGTCGCGTGGATCGAATTCAAAAGCATTTCGATGCTGCTTGGTGCTGATCTCGAGGAAACCGGTGACCCCGAGACGGGATGGTCGGCTGTTGTAACATCCCCTGAAAGACCGCAAGGCCGAGCGATCATTTTCAAGATCCCACATCATGGTTCCAAGACCGCTCACAACCCTGACGTATGGAATTCGATGTTGGCGGAGGACGTGATAGCAATTTTGACTCCCTACAACAGAGGGTGGAAACTCCCGACAGACGCTGATGTGGCGCGCATTATGGCTCAAACGAAAGCCGCATTTACAACAGCTCGAGTCTTTTCCCCAGTTCGACGGCGCCCAGTCGCCGTTGAAAAAGAAATGCGGATGACTGCCAAAAGGCTACAGCGGGCGTTTGAGCAGACCGGGGCGATTCGGCTCCGGAATGGGGGCCTCGGGAATCCGTCAATGTGGTGCATCGAGTGTTTGCGGGATAGTTGTCACCTTTCTGATATGAAATAAATTCTTCCTGCGCGTACACTGGCTCTGAAAGCTCGTGCGCAGTAATTCCTTTTGACGTTTGCGTCGTCGAGCACGGGGTCACAACACCCGCCCCTGGAACGCCGTTCTCCCGTCGCGGTCCTCGATCTCCACCACCCACAGATCGGGATCGCGTTTCGCTTGGCGCGCGATATAGGCGTCGGCGGTTTCCTCGCTCACCGGGTCGGCACCGGTGGCGCGCAGCCAGGCGCGCTCGCCGTCGGGGCCGCGCGTCTCCACCAGGACCGTGCAGCCGAGCTCGAGCCGGTTGAGCTTGACGATGATGGTGCCGGCGTCGTCGTCGCCATGGCGCGTCACCACGGCGGGAATGTTGCGCACGCCGCTGAGGCGCAAGGCGGCCTGGACCGCGAGGCGGGTCTTGAGCCGCGCCTCGGTCACCGCACGCCCCGGGGCGCGCCGGTCACACCTGCTGGATCGCGGACAGGAGCCAATGGCCGCCCGGGCTGCGCGCGAAGGTCCACACCTCGGCGGCGAGAGCAGGCTGGCGCGGATCGCCGGAGACGAGCGCGTCGGGGTCGCTCGGCCTTCGGTCGGCGCGCATGGTGTAGTCGAGCGCGCGCCACTGGAGATAGCAGCTCGCATAATGGAGCCTGCCCTCGTCCCACGATTCGCGCAGGTCGCCGCGCACCAGCTCGACCTGGTCGACACGGTTCACCACGCCCTGGCTCTGGTTCTCGGCCAGCTCCTCGGCGAAGTAGGACAGCATCTCCGGCGTGGTGTACTGGCGCAGCGCGGCGAGGTCGCCGTTGCTCCAGGCGCCTTGCACGTGCTTGAGGATGGTCTCGAACGACTGGTAGTCCTCGCCGGCGATGGCAAGCGGCGCGCCGCGGTCAGGCGCGCGGGCGGAGCCGGGCAGGGCGCCGCCCGACAGAATCCCCGCGCCGGCGGAATAGCCCCCGGCATAGGCCATCGGTGCGACGTGGCGCCCGCGGAACATGCGGAACACCATCCATATCCCCCAGGCGATCAGCAGCCAGATGAAGATCGAGCCGAGCGCGCTGCCGAACCCCATGCCGTAGCCCATGCCCCAATGCGGGAACAGCATGCTGCCGAGGAAGCCGCCGAACAGGCCGCCGGCCAGCCC
Organism: Allostellaceae bacterium; assembly: GCA_035604615.1. GTDB lineage: Bacteria > Pseudomonadota > Alphaproteobacteria > ATCC43930 > CGMCC-115725 > DATJLY01. The sequence continues at coordinate 4,648 of DATNID010000014.1, forward strand.
GGTCAGGAATGGATGCGAGCTGCCATAGCCGGCGCCATAGGGCGCCGCCGGGGCCGCCGCGGAGGGGCTGAGCTGCGGCGTGAGGCTGCGCTGCATCGGCGCGTCGTAGGTGTGCGTGCCGCGGCTTCCCTGGCTGGTGAAGCTGCCGCTGCCGCCGGAGCGATAGCTGCCGCCGGCCCGCGCCTCGGCGAAGGACGGGCCGAACGCGATCACGGCGGCGAGCGCCAGTGCGGCGAGGAAGCGCCACTTGGCCATGCAATTCTCCTCTCGGTGGAGCCGCCCGGGCGGCCCGCTGGGAACAAGCCGATATGTCGTGCCGTTCCGTCCGGGATGCAAGCTGCTTTCCCGCCGTCGCGCCCGGCGTTAACCTTCGTCCGATGACCCCGACCCCCCGGGCCGCACTCCTCGACCGCTACCGCCGCACGCGGCTTTTGACCGAGTCGCTGGCCGCCAGGCTGTCGCCGGAGGACCAGTCGCTCCAGTCGATGCCGGACGCCAGCCCGACCAAGTGGCACCGCGCCCACACCACCTGGTTCTTCGAAAATTTCGTGCTGGTCCCGTTCGCGCCGGGCTACCGGGTTCATCACCCGGCCTACGGCTACCTCTTCAATTCCTACTACGAGACGGTCGGTACGCATCATCCGCGGCCCGAGCGCGGCCTGTTGTCCCGCCCCAGTGCCGATGCCATCGCGCTTTATCGCGCCCAGGTCGACGAAGCGGTCGCGGCACTCGTCCTCGGGGCCGGAGATGCGTACATTTCGTCCTTCGCGCCGCTCCTAGAGCTCGGGCTCAATCACGAGGAGCAGCACCAGGAATTGATCCTGATGGACATCAAGCACGCGCTTTCCCTCAATCCCCTCCAACCCGCGTACATCCCCCCGCCGCCCTTCGCGCAGCGCAACGCCGTGGCGATGGATTTCATCGCGATCGCGGGCGGGCTGCACGAGATCGGCCACCACGGCGACGCCTTCGCCTTCGACAATGAAAGCCCGCGGCACAAAATCTATCTCGAGCCGTTCCGCATCGGCACGCGCCTCGTCACCTGCGGCGAATATCTCGCCTTCATCGCCGATCGCGGCTATCTCCGGCCGGAGCTGTGGTTGTCGGAGGGCTGGGCCACGGTGCAGCGCGAGGGCTGGGAGGCGCCGCTCTATTGGCGTTGCGAGGACGGACGCTGGAGCCTGTTCACGCTCGCCGGCCGCCGCGCGATCGACCAATCCGAGCCGGTGGTTCACGTCAGCCACTACGAGGCCGACGCTTACGCGCGCTGGCGCGGCAAACGCCTGCTCACCGAAGCGGAGTGGGAAGTCGCGGCTGTGACGCAGCGCGTGGGATGCGCCGGTCATTTCATGGACCGCGGCGTCTATCATCCGCTCGCCGCGACCGAAGGGGGCCTGACGCAGATGCTGGGTGATGCCTGGGAATGGACACAGAGCCCTTATGTCGGCTATCCCGGATTCCGACCCGCGCCGGGCGCGGTCGGCGAATACAACGGCAAGTTCATGGTCAACCAGATGGTGCTGCGCGGCGGCGCGGCGGTGACTCCGGCGGGCCATGTGCGCCCGACCTATCGCAATTTCTTCCCGTCGGGCGCGCGCTGGGCGTTCGGCGCGATAAGACTGGCGGAGGACGCATGAGGGAGAGCCAAGCGCTTGCCGTATTCCACGATCTCGCGCCCGACGAGGAGAGCTTCCGCGACGCGGTGCTCGCAGGGCTGGGCTCACGGCAGAAATCGATCCCGTGCCGGTTTCTTTATGACGCGCGCGGGTCGGCGCTGTTCGAGGCGATCTGCGAGCTGCCGGAATATTATCCGACACGCACCGAGACCGCGATCCTCGAGGAGAATGCGGCCGAGATCGCCGCGCTCATCGGCCTCGGCAGCCAGCTCGTCGAGTTCGGCAGCGGCGCGAGCCGCAAGGTGCGGACGCTGCTTCGCGCGCTCGAGGCGCCGGCTGCCTATGTCGCGATCGACATTTCCCGCGAACAATTGCGTTCGGCCGCCGACGCGCTGGCCGCGGATTTTCCCGATCTTCCGATCGTCGCGGTGTGCGCCGACTACATGCGGCCGCTCGATCTCGCGCCGCTGCCGCAGGCGCTTGGCCGGCGTCTCGGCTTCTTCCCGGGCTCGACGATCGGCAACTTCACGCCGCTCGAGGCGATCGATTTCCTGCGCGGCAGCCGCCATGTCGTGGGGTCGGACGGGGCGATGCTGATCGGCGTCGATCTGGTCAAGGATACGGCGACGCTGCATGCCGCCTACAATGATGTGCAAGGCGTCACTGCCGCCTTCAATCTCAATCTCCTGGTGCGGATCAATCGCGAGCTCGGCGCCGATTTCGATCTCGACCGCTTCGAGCATGAAGCGATCTACGACGAAGAAGCGGGTCGGATCGAAATCTACATCCGCAGCCTCAGGAACCAGATCGTTACCGTCGCCGGTCGCGCCATTCGCTTTACCACGGGCGAGCGCATCCACACCGAGGATTCGTGCAAATACACGATCGAAGGGTTCCGTGGGCTCGCCGCGCGCGCGGGATTCCGTCCGGTCCGAACCTGGACCGACCGCAATCTCCTGTTCTCGATCCACTTTCTCGCGCCGATGTGACCGGAGCCGGATTTAGCGCCGCCGCCTTTTCGCCTATTGCTTTCCCGCTGCCGCCGCGACGGGCTGGATGCGGCTTCCATCGGTGACTTCGCCGGGCAGGTTCATCGCCACGCGCGCGCCCGTCGCGATGCCTAAGCCGAGGGTCGCCATGATGCCGTCCGTGCTGGCGACCTTGACTGGGCGGAAATGGACATCGCCGCTGTCGCTAACCTCGGCGACGAAGGCGTTGTCGCCGCGCATGATGAGCGCGTTCACCGGAATTCGCGGCAGGCGCTCGATTGGGACGTGAAGGGTCAGATAAACGAAGCTGCCTGGCACAAGGAAGGCTTGGGCGTTGTCGATGTCGCATTCGACGTAGAGCGTGCGGGTGCGGGGATCGAGCTCCCCCGACGACCGGCTCATCACGGCGTGCACCACCCGGTCGGGATTGCTCGCGTCGGAGATGTCGACCGCCTGTCCGACGCGGATGAAGGGAACGTCGCGTTGCTCGACATAGGTGCCGACTCGGAGCTTGGTACTGTCGGTGATGGTGAGGACAGGCAATGCTGAGGACTGGTTGGTGGTGGCGTTCTGGACGAGGGCGCCGGGATCGGCGTAGCGCGCGGTCACGGTGCCGGTGAACGGCGCGCGCAGGACTTCGTAGGATTTCATGGTCGCGAGATTGCGCACATTGCCTTCGGCGACGCGGAGATCGGTTTGGGACTGCTCCGCAGCCTGAAGCGAGACGTTACCGCGCGTCAGTAGTTCTTGGTTGCGCGCGGCGAGCTTGCGTTTGTTATCGGCGTCGGCGGTCGCATTGGCGTAGAGGCTGTCGGTTTCCGCGGATTCGATCTCGGCGAGGACCTGCCCAGTCTGGACCTTGTCGCCGCGATCGACGGCGATGCTCTTCAGATAGCCGCTGACCTTGGCGTAGAGGGTGACGGTCGCATAAGGCCGCGCATCGGCAAGGAGCGTGATCGTGCGCTCGGCCGGACCGGGCGAGACCGTCGTCACTTCGACTCTGGGACCGAGCTGAACCGCGTTCGCCCGCGCCTCGCGCGCCGCCGCGAGATCGATATTGCCCGCGCGCCAGAAATAAGCCGCGCCTGCCGCCGCCGCCGCGACCGCGACGACGCCCGCACTATAGACCCAGGTCGCACCGGCCGACCGCCTAGCCATGGGCGATATTCTCCGTGCTCTCGGCCTGGGCCGCCTCGATCGCAAATCTGCGGTCGAGTTCATAGAGCCGGGGCGGCTTGCGGCGCAACAGCGTGTAAAAGATCGGCACGATGAAGAGGGTCGCGAGCGTCGCCACTACGAGTCCGCCGATGACGGCCCGGCCCAGCGGCGCGTTCTGCTCGCCCGCCTCGCCGATGCCAAGCGCCATCGGAGTCATACCAAGAATCATGGCAAGTACCGTCATCAGAACCGGCCTCAGGCGCGTTTTTCCCGCTGCCAGCGCGGCGCCAAGCGGCGACAGGTTCTCGCGGCCGCGGATGTCGTTGGCGAAGCTCACGATCAGGATCGAATTGGATACTGAGATGCCGACCGACATTATCGCGCCCATCAGCGACTCGACGTTGATAGTGGTATGCGTGAGGGCGAGCATCCACAAAATTCCGATAAGCGCTCCGGGAACCGCCATCATGATGATGAATGGGTCGACCCAGGACTGGAACAGAATAACGAGCAGCGCATAAACCATCAGCACCGCGAGCACGATGCCAAGCGCGAGGCTTCGGAACGAGGTCTGCATGACCTCGTTCTGTCCGCGGATATTAATGTGGGTGGTCGAGGGCAGCTTCGCCATGAGCCCGTCGATTGCCGCCTGGATGTCGCCAGCGGTGCCGCCGAGATCACGACCGTCGACATTCGCCGCAACATCGACGACGCGCTGCACGGTGTAGTGGTTGAGCGATTCGTAAGTCGCGCGCGGCCGGACCGAGGCAATGTCCGCGAGCCGCGTGACCGGCGCGTTCGGCACGTTCGCGAGCGTGGTCGCGAGCGACGCGGCGTTCGGCTGACTCACGGATATGTTCATGAGATCGTCGACGGTGTTGATTTTCGCCATCGGGATCTGCACCGCGACGAAGTAATTGACGTTGTTCTGCGGGTTGAGAAAGAAACTCGGCGCCACCACCGAGCTCGAGGACAGCGAGGTGAGGAGGTTGTTGGCCACGTCGCGCTGATTGACGCCGAGGAGCGCCGCCCGCATCCGATCGACATCGATCTGCAGAGCTGGATAATCGAGCACCTGCACGATGTGTGGATCGACCACGCCCGGAATCTTACGCATCGATTGCAGCAACTGCTGTGCGGAGGCGTAACCGCGGTTGAAGTCGGTGTCCGAGATTTGCACGTCGATCGGCGCCGACAGGCCGAAATTGAGCACCTGCGTCACGATGTCGGCGGTCTGAAAATAGAACTCGGATCCTGGAAACGCGTCGGGCAGCCGGCCGCGGATCTCCCGCATGTAGTCGTTCGACGGACGGTGCGGCGTCGCGAGTTCGATCAGGATGTCGGCATCCATGCTGCCGACATTGTCCGAAGGAATGAACGCGAGGTTGTAGGAGAGGGGCACGCCGACGGTATCATTGATTGTGCGAAGCTCGCTCTCGGGGATGATCTCGCGGAGCTTGTCCTCGACCCGGGCGACAAGCTTCTCGGTCTCCTCGAGGCGCGTGCCGGGCGGAGCTCGGAAATGCAGCTTGAGGATGCCGACATCCGCGGAGGGGAAGAAATCGGTGCCGATGGTTCGGCCGAGAGGCAGTGTCAACGCAAGCACCAGCGCAAAACACCCGAGCGTGAACAGCCGATGCCGGAGCACCACCTCAAGGACGCGGCCATAGGCCTCGCGGAACCGGTCGAATCTGCGATCGATCGCCGCGCCGAGACTGTGCCCGGCGCCATCGGTGCCCGCTCCGTGGCCCGCGTCTGTCAGCAGGAAGCGCGCCAAGGTCGGAACGACGGTGAAGGAGAGCACGTAGGACGCCAGCATCGCCAACACGACTGTTACGGCGAGCGGTATGAAGAGATAACGCGATGCGCCGTAGAGCAGCACGACCGGAAAGAACACGATGCAGATCGCCAGCGTCGCCACCGTAAGCGGCTGAATCACCTCGGAGGAGCCGTCGAGAATTGCAACGGTCAACGACTTTCCTAGGGTACGGTTGCGGTGGATGTTCTCGATCGTGACCGTCGCATTGTCGACCAGGAGCCCGATCGCCAGCGCCAGTCCGCCAAGCGTCATGAGATTGATGGACTGGCCGGCGAGGAAGAGGCCGCAGATCCCGGCGGAAATTGACAACGGGATCGAAACGGAGACGATCACCGTATTGCGCCACGAACCAAGGAACAAGAGGATCATCAGCGACACGAGGATCGAGGAAATGACGGCCTCGCGCACGACATTGTCGATGGCTGCGCGGACGAAGACGGATTGATCGAAATCGACGTTGATCTCGAAGCCCTCGGGCGCGGCGGCCTTGATTTCGGGCAGGATATTCCGGGTCGCTTCAACCACGGTGAGGGTCGAGGCGTCGGAATGCTTGAGGATCGAGAGATATGTGGCGCGCTCGCCGTTGACGTGGACGATGTTGGTCTGATTGGCGAAGCTGTCGCTCACGTGGGCGACAACGCCGAGAACCACCGGTATTCCGTTGCGTACGCCCAGCGGCAGCGCGTTGAAGCGGTCCACCGCGCTCGGACTCGAATTGAGCGAGACCGTGTATTCGCGTTCGCCGATACGCGCCGTGCCCGCGGGAATGATGATGTTTGAGGCCTGAAGCGCGTTGACGACGTCGCCGGGCGAGAAGCCCTTGGCGGAGAGCAGCGCAGGATCGAGATCGATCACGATGCGGCGTTGCTTGCCGCCGAAGGGCGCAGGGATGGACAGGCCGGGGAGGGTGAAGAGCTTGATGCGGACGAAATTGAGCGAGTAGTCGAAAAGCTGTTGCTCGGAGAGGCTTTTGCTCGAGATGGTAAGCTGCATCACCGGTACGTTCGAGGCATCGAACTGGATGACGTTGGGTGGCGTGATACCGGGCGGTGCAATGCGCAGGGCGCTCATGTTGACTGCGGTGATCTGCGCGATCGCCGCGCCGATGTCGGTGCCGGGTTGGAAGTAGATCTTGAGGATGCCGATCCCCGGGAGGGATTCCGATTCGATCCGCTCGATGCCGTTCACCGTTGTCGAATAGGCGCGCTCGCTTACCAGCACGACGCGGCGTTCCATGTCCTCCGCGGACAGGCCGGAATAGTCCCAATCGACCAACACGACCGGTATGTTGATCGCCGGGAATATGTCGACGATCATTCGGCTCAGCGCCAGTCCACCCATCAGGAAGATGAGAAGCGCAGCAATCGCGGACGTATAGGGCCGGCGCAACGACAGGCGCACCAATCCAATCACGACGATCTCCCGTCCCGGCCGGCCTGTTTCCCGCCATCGCCCCGCGCCGTCTGGTTGATTCTTTTGGGCCGGCCCCCTTTTGTGCCATTTGCCGTGGCGTCTGCCAAGTCGCTTGCTTGTCTCGTCCGATCCGGCCCGGTGCGAACAGGTTCCGCCGCAGTCGGCATCACGTGCGATTGTCTCGCGCCGCGACCGCGGATACGCTCCGTTGGGGAGGATTGAACATGTCCCAATTCGTCGCTGCCGCGCAGGGACCGATACGCGATTTCGGTCACGGTCGATTCCATCGCCGTTGCCGAGGTGCAGCGCGATCTCTGCGGCGCGTCTCGAACGGTTGCCGATCGCCCTGACGCACATATCGGCGCGGGTCATCGTCGGCCTCGCCACCTTCTTCGATGGGTTCGACGCGCTGTCGATCGCGTTCGTGATGCCCGTAATGGTGGCTTCGTGGCAGCTTACGCCGGCACAAGCTGGCACGCTCATCTCGGGCGCCTATTTCGGCCAGATGCTGGGCGCCTTGTTCTTCCCATCGGTTGCAGAACGGTTCGGACAGCTCACGTCGACGGCCTAGTCCGCCGCTCTCTTCGGTCTTGCGAGCCTGTTGTGTATTTTCAGCTGGAGCATGTCGTCGCTGCTTGCCGCGCGCTTCGTCCAGGGCTGCGGGCTCGGGGGCGAGGTGCCGGTCGCGGCGACCTATATCAACGAGATCGCCCGTGCGCCGAGCCGCGGCCGCTTCTTTCTCCTGTACGAAACGGCGTTTGCGGTCGGTTATCTTGGGGCAGCGTCGGTCGGGATGTGGCTGGTTCCCACTCTTGGCTGGCAGGCGATTTTCGTCATCGGCGCCCTGCCGGCGCTCGTTGCCCCGGTAATGCGTCGGGTGTTGCCGCAATCGCCACGCTGGCTCGTGACCAAAGGACGCGTCGCCGGGGCCGACGCCGTGGTGCGGCAGATGGAGCGGGAAGCCGAAGCGAAGCTCGGCAAGCGGCTACCCGCACGGCTACGAGCCGCCTTCCCCAGCTCGATGCCCGCCGCACCAGGTTGCGCGAATTGTTCGATGCAACCTATCGCATGCGCACCATGGTGGTGTGGACATTGTGGTTCTGCCAATTCTTCACGACGCAGGCGCTCAACAGTTGGTTGCCGACGATCTACCGCACCCAGCTCCACCTCACGGTGCAGCAATCGTTGCAATACTCGTTCGTCAATTACGGTCTTGGGATTATCTCCGCCATCACCGTCGCCATGCTGCTGGATCGTGCCGGTCGCCGCCTCTGGTTCGCCAGCGCGACGCCGCTCGGCAGCTTGCCGCTCCTGATCCTCGCCTATATCGGCGTTTCCAGCACGTTGTTGGTCGTCGGCCTGGCGACGGCGAGCGTGTTCTGTCACAACACGTGCTCCGTCAGCCTCTATGTCTACACGCCGGAGCTCTACCCGACGCGCATACGCGCCATCGCTTGCGGCGCAGAGGCGACGATGCGTAACATCGGCGCGTCACTCAGTCCCATTCTCGTCGGTACCGTGCTTGGCAGCATCGGAATCTCCAGCGTGTTCCTCATGCTCGGCCCGGTGCCGCTGGTGGCGGCCACGGTCGTCGCGCTGTTCGGCATCGAGACCAAGGGCCGCGTACTCGAGGAAATTTCATCGTGACGCGAGTCCTGGCGGTTGTGACGGCTTTGATCCTCGTCGCGTCGGCCGCAAGGGCGGAGAAGGGGCTCGTCACCCTTGTCGATGGCACTTACCGCACGGTCTCGCCGCCGGGCTGGGACGGCAAGGCCCCGTTACCGCTGGTGCTTTATGTGCACGGCTACGGGCAGAGCAACGGCGAGATCGTCGGCGATGCCGATCTTTTCGCCGCGGTGGCAAGCCTGGGCGCGCTCCTGGTCGTGCCCGATGGGCTCGGCCATGGCTGGGCCCATGTCGGCGCGCCGCGACACCAGCGCGACGATCTCGCGTTTCTTCACGGCGTCGTTGACGATGCCAAGCGGCGCTGGCCGGTCGATGCGGCGAAGGTTTTTGCCACTGGTTTCTCGATCGGCGGCTCGATGGTGTGGGACCTCGCTTGTCACGCCGCCCAAGGTTTCGCCGCATTCCTTCCCGTCTCCGGCGCGTTCTGGCTCCCCTACCCGGAGCGGTGCGAAAGCGGTCCGGTCGATCTCCGCCACGTCCACGGCCTCACCGATACGACCGTGCCGTTTGAAGGACGCACCATCTTCGGCCAGTTCACCCAAGGCAACGTCGGAAAGGGCTGGGACATATTACGCGCGACCGATGCTTGCGGCCCGACGCCCGACAGCACAGTCACCGAAGCCGACCTCACGTGCCAGCAATGGTCGTCCTGCGGTTCGGGCCATCGGCTCGAACTGTGTCTCCACGGCGACGGTCACGACATGGAACCGCGCTATCTCCACGGCGGCCTCGTCTGGGCGATGCTGGGCGGGCGTTAGAACTCGTATCCCGTCACCACTGACACGCCGAGCTCGTTCCGGTTCTGCACGATCGGGCTGTTGCCGGCGGAAGCCATGAGCCGTTCCCAGGCGATGTCGCCATCGACGAACCAATGCTCGGTGATGTGGTAGATCGCCGTCGCGCCGACCGCGGCTGATTTCACGCCGCCTTCGGCCCGATAGAACGGCAGATGCGCGCTCGAGCCTAAGGCCTGCGTCGTGTTCACGCCGAAATAGGCCTGCATGTAGCGCTGGTTCGCGAAAGTGAGGCTGGGCCCCACGAACACCACGAGGTCCGCGCTGCCGTAGACCGGCACATAGGCGCCGAGATCGCCGATCACCCCGTCATGTCCGCCAAGCGCGCGGCGCAGATTGGCGGCGATGACCACCGGCAGAAGCGCAACCTCGGCGAAAAGCCGCGGCTCCGGCGCGGCCCCGACATTGCCAAGACCATTGAGCCGGCCGCTCAGATGCGCGTTGCGGCCGACATCATATCCGACCGCGACCCCGGCGCGAAAAGTCTCGCCGCGTATGAGATTAACGCCGAGCCCGTCGCCGACCGACAGGAACGCGATGTCGCGATAGCGGATGTCGAGAACGGGCGCGGGCTGCAGACGGTACTTGTCGGCGCCCTCGTAGAGCGGCAGCACCACGCCGCCGCCGCCGAACGATATGCGCCAGTCGGGAATGGGGCCGCCCAGCGGCGCCAGCACGATGCCGGCCGCGTTCTGCCAGGTCGGGAAGGGCGAGGGCGTCTGTGCCGACGCGGCCGAGGCGAAAAGGTTGGCGGCGAGGGCGAGGCAGGCGACGCCGCGCGCGACGGAAGCCGGGATCGTAGGGAGAAGGCGCCGCACCGGCCTATTCCCGCATGAATCAGCGGCCGAGCAACGCGCTGGTTTGCGCGCGCGCGGAGAGCGCGGCGATGGCGCGGTCGGCGGCGGCGGCGGCGGTGATGTACGCGGCTTGGGCGGTTCCGAAAAATCCGACGGAGCAGGCCTCGCCGGCGAAAAAGAGGCGCTCGTCGACCGGTTCGGCGAGGACGAGCCGGTCGTCGGCGTGGCCCGGGAGGGCGCAGGAATAGGACCCGGTGGCGCACGGGTCGAGCACCCAGGCGGACTGCGCAAGGGGCTGCAATCGCTGGCGAATCGCGCCGCCGAGGAGCCCGGCCAGCTCGTCGCTGGCGAAGGCGGCCATGGCGCCCGGGCCGTCCCGCTCCAGCGCGGTTGCCAATTCGCCGCCGAAATACGCGCCGATCATGGGCCAGCCATGGGGCCGCACCTGATAGCCACCGGTCTGTACGCAATTCGTTTTTCCGACCAGGTGGCGGTCGGCGGGAAGTTCGTCGACCGGCCCGCGCAGGCCCAGGAACAGCTTGTCGGCGACCCCCAAAGGCAGGCCGGCGGCGGCCGCGACCTTGTCGGGAAGCGCCGGCACGAAGCGGATCGCCTCGCGCGCCAGGAGGTTGGTCGGGATGGTGACGATGACCGCGCGCGCCGACAGGTCGCCGCGGTCGGTGGCGACCACGATCCTGCGGCCGCGATGGTCGATGCGCCGCACCGTCGTGCCGAGCCGCAATGGCAGGCACGATCCGTGGGCGGCGATCAAGGCGCCGTAGCCGCGCGGCAGGCGCCAATTATTCATGCTGTTGTCGTAGCGCGCGTGGTCCTTGACCGAGACGCGCTCGAGCTCGGTGCCGTTGGCCCAGGTGCTGATGGCGCCGATCAGCCCGTTCCAGCGGTTGCCGGGCTCGAGGAGATCGCTCTCCGGCAGGTCGGCCGCGCCTTCGGCCGCGCGCTCGCAGCGCTCGTCGAAGGCCTGGCGCGCGGCGAGCCAGTCGCGCTGCGCCGCCTCGCCCAGATGCCAGCTCACCCGCGCGCCCCAGTTGGGCAGCGTGCGGTCGATCGCGAAGCCGTGTTCGCCGGCGACCTCGACCCAGGGATTGCGCTCGGCCGAATGCAGCCACTCGCAGCCGACATCGACGTCGTGCCCGAGCGATGTCGAGACGGTGAGCGCCCGCCCGCCGATGCGTTCGCGCGCCTCGATCACCACGATGTCGAGGCCCGCCGCCATGAGCCTGCGCCCGGCCGCAACCCCCGCCGCGCCGGCGCCGACCACGACCACGTCGCAGGCGGAGGACGAGGGGAGATCGGTATCGTTCATCGCGCGATCTTATCGCCGGATGAGTGCGGCGGCGAGGGGAGAGGCGCGCAAACCGCAGGCGCTACGCCGGCCGTATCAGACGCGGACCTTGAAGCCGATATCGATGTCGCAGGCCGCGTGGCCGCCGCGCACGCCCCAATTCTCGGGCGGCACCTCGAGCAGGATTATTTTCACGTCCTCCGCCGGGACGCCGAAGGGCTCGAGATTGCGCACGATCGCCGTGTAGAGTTTGCGTTTAGCCTCGAGCGAGCGGCCGTTGAACAAGGTGATTTCGATGCGGGTGAATTTCTCGCCGCGGCCCGGCGGAATGATGAAATCATCGGGCGCGTGGGCGACGAGGCGCAGCAGCTTGTCGTCGAGCGGGATCTTGATCGCCTCGACCATGGCGGCGTGGATCGCGTCCAGGAATCGCGCCTTGCCGGAACCCAGCCAGGTTCCTCTGACTTCCACCAGCACGTCCGGCATGTCGACCTCCTGATCCGCTGCGCCATCCGACCGACGGCCGCATATACACCGGCAGACGGCGATCCGCTACGAGGTCGCACCATTTTGCGTCGGGAACTTCTGCATGGCGGTATCAGTTACCTCGACATGATCGAAATCAGGACGCTACCATTGACTTGTTCGGTTGGCCGGTTTGGTCGATCATCAAGTTAATGCCCGCCAGGGCGCTTAGATAAGGGACGCCGCCGATGCATCGCCTTCACTTCGCCGCCGCCGCGGTCGCGTCGGTCGTCGTCGCTCTTGCCCCCCTGCGTCCCGCCTCCGCCGCCGACGCGCAGGTGGAGCGCGGCAAGTATCTCGTGACGGTCGGCGGCTGCACCGATTGCCACACGCCGGGCAGCTTTCTCGGCAATCCCGATATGACGCGCTTCCTCGGCGGCTCCGATGTCGGCTTCGCCCTGCCCGGGCTCGGCGTCTTCGTCGGCCGCAACCTGACGCCCGACAAGGAGACCGGCCTCGGCAACTGGACGCGGGCGCAGATCGTCACCGCCTTCACCACCGGCAAGCGGCCCGACGGGCGCCAGCTTGCGCCGATCATGCCGTGGATGGCCTACGCCCACCTGAAGAAGACGGACGCCAACGCGATCGCCGCCTTCCTGCAAAGCCTGCCGCCGGTGAAGCACGCGGTGGCAGGACCCTTCGGTCCCAAGGAGAAGGTCACGGTCTTCGTCATGGATGTGCTGCCGGCGGACGTCTACAACAGCCTGCCGCCGCCGCCCGCGGGGAAATAGCGCCGCGCATCACGCGGCCGCGATCGCGGCGGCGATCATGGACGTTTGCCGGAACGTCGCCATATCTGCCTCATATCGACGGCGGACGGCCGAGCCGCGATCGCGAGCCATGCTCTTGGCCGCGCGCGACACATTTCCGCTGCGATGACCGCCGCGCCGAGGTAGCGAATGACAAGGAAATGGTTGCTCGGCCTCGCTTTGGCGTGGATTGGCGCGCTGCCCGTTCAGGCGGCAAGTCTGGCGCTCACCATCGACGGCGTCCGCTCGAATGACGGCGAGGTCTTGATCGGCGTCTACGATACCGCGGACGGATTCAAGAGCGCCATCGACAGCAGCGCGACGAAGAGCGCGCTCCTGCCCCAGGCGTGGCGCATCGTCGGCGCGTCGCTGCGGGCGAAAACCGGCTCGCAAAGCATCGTCTTCACGCAGCTTCCGCCGGGGCGATATGCCGTCATCGCCTTTCACGACGCGAACGACAACGGCCTGCTCGATGCGAACGCCCTGGGAATACCCGTCGAAGCCTATGGCTTCAGCAACAACGCGCAGGGATTCATGGGCGCGCCCTCCTTCGATGCAGCCGCGGTCGACGTCGGGTCCGGCGACAAGAGCATCTCGATCACGTTGATCTATCCGGTCTTGCCATCGATCCAGGACAAGGCGGACCTCGACGCGGTCGGGAAGTGAGGGCGCGCGACCGGCTGCTCCAGCGTTATCCGTTCCGGTGGAAGCGCCGCGCGTCCTTCGACTGCGCCCCTTCGGGGTTCCGCTCCGGATGAGGTAAAATTTTCGCCTCATCCTGACCGGCAATGCTACATCAGCGGTATTCCCGTCGGCTTGCTCATCGGTTGCCAAGTCTGCGCCTTGGCGTCCCACCGCGTCACTAGGCCGCCGGTGACATCGACGCCGCGCTGCGGCACCTTCTTGAAATTGTAGACGCCGTCGATCCCGGGATAGTCGGTAAGGTTGGCGATGTGGTCGCGGATCTGCGCCGCCGTCGCCTTGGGGCCGAGCTTGCGCAAGGTGTCGACCACGATCTCGCCGGCATCCCAGGCGAGTTCCGAGGCCTCGTCGGGCTTCACGCCGGCCTTTTCGAAGACCTCGAAGAAATGCTGATGCGGCTTCACCAGTTCCGGCGCCAGCAGCTTCGGGTCGCGCACGGGCCACTGCGACGACGGGATGTAGAGCTGCTTCGGCAGGAAGTCCGCATACTGAGTCATCTGCTGGTAGGTCATGTTGCCGCCGGTGGTGGCGACCGGTATGTCGAGGCCGGCCTGGATGACGGCGCGGAAGATGGTCGCGACGGGCGTCCCGGTGCTCCAGGCGATGAAGGCTTGCGGATGGGCGGCCTTCACGTCCTCGATCTGGGCGTTGACGCTCACGTCGGTGATGTTGAAATGCTCGATCGCGACCAGCTGCATGTCCTTGTTCTCGGGCAGCGCCAGCACCGACTTCACGCCGTTCTCGGCATCCTGGCCGGTGGCGTCGGAGCTGACCATGAGGGCCACGTGGGTCCAGCCCTTCATGCGGAAATACCGCGCCAGGCAATTGATCAGATCGGTGGTCGAGACGCTGGCGGTGAAGACATAGCCCGGATCGGGATGGATGCCGGGCGAGAGGCAGTATTCGACCGGCCCGTCCTTCATCAAGGGCGCCATCGCGCGGCACACCGCGACCAGCGACGATCCGATCATTGCCGCGGGCTTGGCGGCCATGACCTCGTTCGCGAGCTGCACGCCGATCTGCGGGTTCGACTGGTCGTCGTGGAACCCGAGCTGGAGCGGCCGGCCCTGGATGCCACCCGACTCGTTGGTCGATTTCTCTATGAGCTGGAGCGTCTTCTGCTCGCCCGTGCCGAGGAACGCGGCGCCGCCGGTCAAGGGTAGGATGACGGGAAGGTCGTAAGGGTCGGCGGCGCGCGCGGGCACAGCAAGCCAGGCTGCCGCGAGGGCGAGTCCGGTCAGAGCCACGGCTGACTTCAACATGGTACGACCTCCCTGTTATCGTGCGTTGTCGGGCGATGCTGTATCAAGTCGGACCCGAGGACAAGCCACGTTGCAAACCCCGATCGCTCTCGCCTGCCAGGAGCACGGTTCCGGCCCGCCCGTCCTGATCCTGCACGGGCTCTTCGGGTCGGCGCAGAACTGGACGACGGTGGCGCGCCGCTGGGCCGCGCGGTTCCATGTCTTCGCGCTCGATCTGCGCAATCATGGCGCCTCGCCCTGGGCCGACAGCATGTCCTATCCCGAGATGGCGCAGGACGTGGCGGGCTTCATCGCCGCGCGCGGCCTCGGCAGCGCCGCCATCGTCGGGCACAGCATGGGCGGCAAGGTGGCGATGGCGCTGGCGCTGGCGGCGACCGAGATCGTGGAGCGCCTGGTCGTGGTCGACATCGCGCCGGTGGCGCACGCGCCGGCGCACCAGGACGAGATCGCGGCGATGCAAGCGCTCGACCTCGCGCGCATAGACCGGCGCGGCGCGGCCGACGCCGCCTTGAAGCCAAGCATCCCCGACGACGCGGTGCGCGCATTCCTGGTGCAGAACCTGGTCGCCGGGCCGGCCGGACTGCGCTGGCGCATCAATCTCGATGTCATCGCCGCGGAGATCGCGGCCTTGTCGGGCTTCCCCGATTTTCCCGCGGGCACGGCCTATCCCGGCCCGACGCTCGCGGTGCGGGGCGGCCGCTCGCCCTATGTGCGCGACCGCGACCTCGCCGCCTTCGCGCGGATCTTTCCGGCCTTGCGCCTCGTCACCATCGCGGATGCCGGGCACTGGCTCCACGCCGAGCGCATGGACGAATTCCTCGCCGCCGTGACGCCGTTCCTTGACGGCGCGGGGGATGTATCGGGCGGCCCCGGCTCCCATCTATAATTCCTCATGCCCGATCTCGAGCGCGTCGCGCGCATCATCCGCGAGACCGCAGCGGCGGAAATCCTGCCGCGCTTTCGCGCGCTCGCGTCCGGCGACATCCGCGAGAAGCGGCCGGGCGATCTCGTCACCATCGCCGACCTCGAGGCGGAGCGGCGCCTGGTTCAGCTTTTGCAAGGCGAGGCGCCCGGTTCGGTCGCGGTCGGCGAGGAGGGCGTCGCATCCGATCCGGCGCAGCTCGCCCTTCTTGCGGGCGACGCGCCGGTCTGGGTCATCGATCCGATCGACGGCACCGGCAATTTCGCCAAGGGCGTGGCGCGCTTCGCCGTGATCATCGCCTTCGTCGCGCGCGGCGTGACCGAGGCCGGCTGGATCTACGACCCGCTCGGCGACGTGATGATGACGGCGCGGCGCGGCGGCGGCGCGTGGTCCGAAGGGCGGCGGCTCAAGGTGGCGGGCGAGACGCATGTCTCCAACCTTACCGGCTCGGCCTATGGCAGGACCGCGGCAGGCGTGCGCGCCTCGGAGGCGCTCGCCGGCAGCGGCCGCATCGGCGCGGTGCAGAACCGCGGCTGCAGCGGCCTCGAATACATGGAGGTGGCGCGCGGCGACGCCAACTTCACGCTCCATTCGCGCTCGCTGCCGTGGGATCACGCGGCGGGAATGCTGATCGTCGCCGAGGCGGGCGGCGTCGGCCGCTTCCTCGACGGCAGCGACTACGATCCGCGCATTGCCGACCGCAAGCCGCATGCCGCCTCGACCGAAGTTGCGTGGCAAGCGGTCGCCGAGATCGTCACCGCGCACACGGCGTGATCATGGCGGCGCTCGACGGCAAGGTCTGCGTGATCACGGGCGCGACCTCGGGCATCGGCCGCGCCGCGGCAGAGAAGCTCGCGCTCGCGGGCGCGCGCCTCGTGCTGGTCGGCCGCGACCGCGCCAAGGGCGAGGAAACGGTCGAGCGGCTCAAGGCGCTCAGGCCCGGATGCGAGGCGAGCGTGCTCACCGCCGATCTGGCGCGGCTCGCCGAGGTGCGACGGCTCGCGGCCGAGCTTGCGGCGTTGCCGCGCATCGACGTGCTGATCAACAACGCGGGCGCGATCTTCCGCCACCGCGCCACCACCGGCGACGGGCTCGAGCGCACCTTCGCGCTGAACCACTTGGCGTACTATGTGCTGACCCGGCTCCTGGCGGAAAAGCTCGCTGCGTCGGCGCCCGCGCGCGTGGTGGTCGTCGCCTCCCGGGCGCATCGCGGCGCGAGCCTCGATTTCGACGATCTGCAGATGGCGCGCTCGTGGGACGGGTGGATGGCCTATCGCCGCTCCAAGCTGTGTAACATCCTCTTCGCGCGCGAGCTGGCACGGCGGCTCGCCGGGAGCGGCGTCACCTGCAACAGCCTTCATCCCGGCTTCGTCGCCAGCCGCTTCGGCGACAACAATGACGGCCTCTTCCGCGCCGCGTTGTCGCTGGGCAAGCGCTTCGCCGCGATTTCGACCGGGCGCGGCGCCGAGACGCCTTCCTATCTCGCCTCATCTCCGGACGTGGAGGGCGTGAGCGGCCTCTATTTCGACAAGTGCCGTGCGGTCGAGCCGTCGGCCGCGGCGCAGGACGATCGCGCCGCCTTGCGCCTGTGGCGCGAGAGCGCGCGCCTCGCGGGATTGCCGGAGGAGTTGTCGGCGCTGGCCTGAGGCCTATATTGCACCCGGCATGGCGCGGAATCCCTACGAGGTGCTGGGCGTGAAGCCCGAGGCGAGCGAGGACGAGATTCGCACCGTCTATCGCAAGCTCGCCAAGAAGCACCATCCCGATCTCAATCCCGGCAACAAGGAAGCCGAGGCGCGGTTCAAGGAGATCGCGTCGGCCTACGACCTCGTCTCCGACAAGGACAAGCGCGCGCGCTTCGACCGCGGCGAGATCGACGAAAGCGGCGCCGAGCGGCCGCCGCCGCAGCAGTCCTGGCGCGGCTTCGCCGAGGGGCCGCCGGGCGAGAAGTACCAGGCGCACGAGATCGACCCCGAGGATCTCGAGGCGCTCTTCGGCATGTTCGGCCGCGGCGCGCATGGCGCTGGCGGCGGCGGCCTGCGCATGCGCGGCGCCGACCATCATTTCACCCTCGCGGTCGAGTTCCTCGACGCGGTCAACGGCGCCAAGAAGCGGCTCGAGCTCGGCCCCGGGCGCACGCTCGACGTGACCGTGCCGGAGGGCGTGCGCGACGGCCAGGTGCTGCGCCTCAAAGGGCAGGGCGGCGACGGGCTCGGCGGCGCGCCGGCGGGCGACGCGCTGATCGAGATCAGGATCGCGCCGCACCCGATTTTCCGGCGCGACGGCGACGACATCCGTCTCGAGCTGCCGGTGACCCTGGCCGAGGCGGTTCTGGGCGGGCGCGTCCAGGTGCCGACGCCCTCGGGCGCGGTGGCGATGAACGTGCCCGCCAATGCCAACACCGGCCAGGTCCTGCGCCTGCGCGGCAAGGGCGTGAAGCGTGCCGACGGCGGCATGGGTGACGAATACGTGACGCTCAAGATCGTGCTGCCCGAAGGCGGCGACAATGAGCTGGCCGAGTTCCTGCGCACTTGGGCGCCGAAGCATCCCTACGATCCGCGCGGCCGCATGGGGGTCCCATGATCGACATCGAGGCGGTGTGCGTCATGATCGGCGACCTGCAGGCGCAGGAAGTCGAGCGCTGGATCGGCGAGAGCTGGGTCCGGCCCGAGAGTTCCGGCGGCGGTTATGTCTTCCACGAGATCGACGTGGCGCGGGTGCGCCTCATCGTCGAATTGCGGCGCGATCTCGAGATCGACGACGCGGCGATGCCGGTGGTGCTCAACCTGCTCGACCAGCTCTACGCCCTGCGCCGGCGCATGAAGGCGGTGACGGCGGCGATCGAGACCCTGCCGCCCGACCTTCGCGCCGCCATCGCCCAGCGGCTCGGCGAGACGCAGGGACCGGAGTGAGCTAAAGTCGGGCACATGGCGATCGCGCTCCTGTTCCATATCCTCGCGGCCGTGATCTGGGTCGGCGGGATGTTCTTCGCCCATGTCATGCTGCGCCCGGCGGCGGCTTCGCTCGAGCCGTCGGTGCGGCTGCCGCTGTTCCGCCGCGTCCTCGGCACCTTCTTCCCGTGGGTGTGGGTGTGCATCGCGACCTTGCTGGTCAGCGCCTATGGCGTGCTGCTGCCCGGGATGGGCGGGTTCGCGCACACGCCCGTCTATATCCAGGCGATGCAGGTGATCGGCGTGGTGATGATCCTGGCCTTCCTGCATCTGTTCTTCGCGCCGTGGAAGCGGTTCCGCACCGCGGTCGACGCCGGCGACTTCAAGACCGCCGCACCCCAGCTCGGCCAGATCCGCCACATCGTGCTATTCAACCTGGTGCTCGGCCTGATCGTCGTGGTGATCGGCGGCACCGGGCGGTATTGGGGGTGAGCCATGCTCAAGATCGAAACCGAACTCGAGGATGACGGGCGCTGGATCGGTGAGGTTCCCGGCCTGCCCGGCGTTCTCACCTATGGCGCATCAGAAGCCGAGGCGCGCGTCAAGGCAACCGCGCTCGCGCTGCGCGTGATCGCCGACCGGATCGAGCATGGCGAAGCAGTCGCTCGAGTGAGCCCGCCATCGACACCCACCTCTCCCAACCCTCTTCCCCCGCAAGCGGGCGGAGAGGACTTTTAGCGGCGCTTCTCGCATCGGGAGATGACCCATGCTCAGGCTCTATGACCTCGCCGGGGCCGAGCCCGACCGGCGCTTCAGCCCGTTCTGCTCGCGCATCAAGATGGCGCTGGCGCACAAGGGACTTGAGGTCGAGACCGTGCCGTGGCGCTTCACCGAGAAGGAGGTGCTGGCGCCCGCCGGCAAGGCGGGGCGGGTCCCAGTCCTGGTGGATGGCGAGCGCTGGATCGGCGAGAGCTGGGTCATCGCCGAATATCTCGAGGACAAATACGCCATCCTGCCGTCGCTGTTCGGCGGCGGGGCGGGGCGGGCGCTGTCGCGCTTCTACCAGGGCTGGACCGACGCCATCCTGCACGGGGCGCTGTTCCGCATGCTGGTGCTCGACATCTGGAGGCATGTCGATCCGCGCGACCGCGACTATTTCCGCAACAGCCGCGAGGAGCGCCTGGGCATGACCCTGGAGCAGGCCGCCGCCGACCGCGAGGCGCGCCTGCCGGCCCTGCGCGAAACGCTGACGCCGATGCGGCTGGTCTTACGCGCGCAGCCGTTCCTGGGGGGAGAGAAGCCGCTTTATGCCGATTACATCGTGTTCGGCGCCTTCCTATGGGCGCGCGGGATCAGCGATTTCAAGCTGTTGGCGGCGGACGATCCGGTGGCACTATGGCGCCAGCGCTTGCTCGACCTCAATGACGGCTTCGCCGCCAAATGGAAGGGCTATCCGGTCTAAGAAGAAGGATAAAGGAAGAGCGGTAAGTCTCTGTCAGGCATTGCGCCAGGACATCAGCACCAGCGATCCGATCACCACGCCGGCGACCTCGGCCCCGGCCGTGATCTGGCCGAGCAGGACGCCGAACAAGGTGCTGCCGAGAATGACGGTTCCGACCAACGTGCTCATGGGCTGCCCCTCCCGAACCTTGCGGTTTGGTAGCACAACGGGCGGCCTTGGAAATTATTCCACGAGTCGTTACGCGACCTCGATGCGGGCCGAGCCGGCGAGCTTGGCCAGCGCCTGGGGCGTGTCGATGTCGGTGAGGACGCCGTCGCTCGCCATCTCGATCTCGATCACGGCCTCGGGATAGGCGCCGATCAGGTGCCTTGCCCCGACATCGCCCGCAACTTGACGCATGTCCGGGATGAAGCGCTTGGCCCACAGGACCGGGTTGCCGCGCTTGCCGTTGCGGCTGGGGACCACGATCGAGCGCCCCTCGACCGGGTTGAAGGCGGCGACAAGCCGCTCGATGTCGCCGCTCCTGACCTGCGGCATATCGCCCAGCCCCACCAGGACGCCGTCGATGTCGTCCGGAAGAGCCGCCAGCCCCGCCTTGAGCGAGGCGGATAGCCCCTCGGCATAGGCCGGGTTGTGAACGATGGTCACATTCATGCCCGAAAGCGCCGCCGCCACGCGCTCGCGCTCGTGGCCGGTGACGACGATGATCGGGGCGAGCCCGGCGTCCCGCACCGCCTCGACCGCGTGGCGCACCATCGGCTTGCCGTCGATGCCGATCAGCAGCTTGTTGACGGTGCCCATGCGGCTGGAGCGCCCGGCGGCCAGGACCAGCGCGGCAATGCGCGGCGCGCGCGGAACGTCCGCGCCCTCCGCCTCGTCCTCCTCGGTGACCTTGGCGCGGGGGTGGGGGCGGGTCGGGATCTCGCCGAGCAGCCCGCCGACCCCCATCCGCGCCAGCACCGCGGCATCGACCGGCAGGTCGGCGAGCAGCCGCCGCAGCACCCAGTCGAAGCCGTTGACCCGCGGCGAGCGGGCGCAGCCGGGCAGCCCCAGCACCGCGACCGCGCCGATCCGCCCCATCAGCAGGAGATTGCCGGGATCGACCGGCATGCCGAAATGGTCGATCACGCCGCCTTGCGCCACGATCGCGGCTGGGATCACGTCGCGGCGGTCGAGGATGGCGGAGGCGCCGGCGACCAGCACCATCTCCGCGCCTTGGGCCAGCGCCAACGGCAATTCGGTGGCGAGCGCGTCCTCGCGATGCTCGCAGCGCCGCTCGACGATGAGTTTGCTGCCGAGCTCGGCGAGCCGGTCGCGCGTCGCGTCGACGGTCTTGTCGAGGATCGATTCCTTCATGCCGGCAAGCCGGGTCTGGATCAGCGCCACGCGGCGCGCGCGGAACGGGGCGACCTCGACGACCGGCGCCGCGGCCAGCCGGGCGCAGGCCGCGACCGCGTCGCGCCGTACCGCATAAGGAATGATCTTGACGGTCGCCACCATCTCCTTGGGCCGCACCAGCGCGTCGGGCGGCAGGGTCGCCAAGGTGATGGTCTCGTCGACCAGGTTGAAGCGCTCGACCGCGTCGCGATCGACGACGCACAGGCCGGCGGCATCGGCATAGAAATTGGCGCGGCCGGTGAAGGCGCGGCGCAGGCTGACATTGTCGCCGGCGAGCGCGCGCGCCACCTCGTCGGCGGCCTCGTTCTCGCCGACATCGCCGTCCTCGAGCCGGGCCGCGACCACGCTCTCCAAGCCGGACGCGGCGAGCGCGGCGACGTCGGCGTCGGTCAGGACGCGGCCTTTCTTGAGGGTGCGGTCCGCGAGCTTGAGGCTGTGGGCGAGGATCGCGCCCGCCGCCTCGGCGAGCGGCGTGTCGCCGAACCTCACGCCGCCTCCGCCTTGCCGCGACGGCCGCCGCGCAGCGAGAGCGTCATCTCGGCGATGATCGAGACCGCGATCTCGGACGGCGACACCGCGCCGATATCGAGCCCGACCGGCCCGTGAATGCGGGCGAAATCCTTGTCGGTGAAGCCGAGCTCGCCGAGCCGCTTCAAGCGGCCCGCATGCGTGCGCTTGGAGCCGAGCGCGCCGATATAGAAGGCGTCCGAGCGCAGCGCCACGGCGAGCGCGGGGTCGTCGAGCTTGGGGTCATGGGTCAAGGTCACCACCGCGGTGCGGCGGTCGGGCTTGAGGCGCTCCAGCGCCTCGTCCGGCCATTCGGTCGAGATGGCGATACCGGGAAAGCGCTCGTCGCTGGCGAAGGCGGTGCGCGGATCGACCACCGTCACGAGATAGCCCGCCAGCGCCGCCATCCGCGCCATCGGCTGCGCGATGTGGACGGCGCCCACCAGGATGCAGCGCAGGCGCGGGTTGAACACCTCGATGAAGACCGCGCCGACCGTCTGGTTCTTGTCCTCGGCGAGCGCGCGGCGCAAGCCCTCGCGCAGCGTGTCGTCGAGCGCGATCTCGCCGGACGTGGTGCCGTCCTCGGTGAAGCTCTGCTGCCCGGTCTTGAGATCGGTCAGGAGCACGGCGCTGCGGCCCTGGCGGCTCGCTTCCAGCGCGCGTTTGAGGAGGGCGAGCTTCATTCGACGCGCTCGACGAAGACCTGGATCTTGCCGCCGCAGGCGAGCCCGACTTCCCAGGCCTGCTCGTTGCTGACGCCGAAATCCAGGAGGCGCGGCTTGCCGTCCTGGATCGATTTGAGCGCTTCCTCGATGACCGCGCCCTCGACGCAGCCGCCCGAGACCGAGCCCAGGAAGTTGCTGCCCTCGTCGACCACCAGCTTGGCGCCGGCGGGACGGGGCGACGAGCCCCAGGTGCTCACCACCGTGGCGAGCGCCACGCCCTTGCCGGAGGCCTTCCAATCGGCCGCCTTTTGCAGGATTTCGTCGTTGTCTTCCATCGTGTCACCTCAAATCCATCCCCATCATTTCGGTACGAAAGCCCTTGAGCGCAATATACAACGAGATACAACGCGCCCCAACAATGGGAAGGGTAGGGTGAGGGGGCGCCTCGGCCCTACCCCGTCTCCCGCCACGCCGCCGCCGCTTCGAGCCGGCGCGGGCCGGGGCGGCTCAGGGCCTCCACCAGCTCCGTCAGGCTCTCGAGATTGTGGATCGGCCTGAACTCGTCCACGTGCGGCAGGATGGCCTTCATTCCCAAGGACTTGGGAGCGAAACCCTCGTACCGCAACAGGGGATTGAGCCAGATCAGGCGGCGGCAGGATTTGTGCAGCCGGTCCATCTCCACGCCGATGCCGATGCCGGCGTCGCGGTCGAGCCCGTCGGTGATCAGCAGCACGATCGCGCCTTGGCCCAGGACGCGGCGCGACCAGTCGCGGTTGAACTCGCCCAATGCCTCGCCGATGCGCGTCCCGCCCGACCAGTCCTCGACCGCGCCCCCCACCTTGTCGAGCGCCACGTCGATGTCCTTGTAGCGCAGGAAGCGCGTGATGTTGGTGAGTCTTGTGCCGAACAGGAAGGTGCAGACGCGGTCGCGCTCGTTGGTGACGGCGTGCATGAAATGGATGAAGATCCGGCTGTAGCGGCTCATCGAGCCCGAGATGTCGCAGATGATGACGAGCGGCGGCGGACGCCGGCGCCGGTTCTTGTGCTTCAAGGCAATGAGCCCGCCCGAACGAAGCTGGGCGCGGAAGCTGGCGCGCATGTCGGTGCGGGTGCCGCGCGCGTCGGGCCAGAAGCGGCGCGTCGGCAGCTCGTGGATGGGCAGCGTCATCTTGCGGATCGCGGCCTTGGCGGCGGCGATCTCGGCGCCCGACATCTTCTCGAAATCCATTTCGCGCAGGACCTCGCGGTCGGAGAAGGTCATGGCGGCGTCGAGCTCGACCTCCTCCTCCTGGTCCTTGGCGGCGCCGTCGCCCGGCTTCTTCAGCGCTTCGGCGAGGCGGCGGCTCATCTCCTCGCCCTTCTCCTGGTCGGGCAGTACGATTTCCGGCAGCATCAAGCCCAGCATGCGCTCGAGCAGCTTGGGATTGCGCCAGAAGATGTGGAACGCCTGGTCGAACAGCTCCTGCTGGTCGCGGCGGTTGACGAATACGGCGTGAAGCGTCCAGTAGAAATCGCCGCGGTCCTCGAGCCCGACCGCGCGCACCGCCTCGACCGCGGCCAGCACCTTGCCCGGCCCGATCGGCAGCCCGGCAGCGCGCAACGTGCGCGCGAAATACATGATGTTCTCGAGCAGCCGCCCGCCGTCTTCGGCCGGTGCCGCCGCGCCCGCGCCCTCCATCAGCCGGACGCGTCGAGCTCCGCCTTCACCTGCGACAGCAGGCGCTCGGCCTCGCTGCCGTGGATCTTGGCGATGTCGTCCTGGTACTTGAGCAGCACGCCGAGCGTGTCGTTGATCGCTTCGGGCGTCAACGCGAGCACGTCGAGCTGAGTCAGCGCGTGGGCCCAGTCGATGGTCTCGGCGACGCCCGGCAGCTTGAACAGGTCCTGGCGCGTGCGCAGCTTTTGGACGAAGGCCACGACCTCGCGCGACAGCGCCGCCGCCGCGCCGGGCGCCTTGACGCGCAGGATCTCGAGCTCGCGCGCGGCGTCGGGATAATCGATCCAGTAGTAGAAGCAGCGCCGCTTCAGCGCGTCGTGGATCTCGCGCGTGCGGTTCGAGGTGATGACGACGATCGGCGGATGCTCGGCCTTGATCGTGCCGGTCTCGGGGATGGTGATCTGGAAGTCCGACAGCAGTTCGAGGAGATAGGCCTCGAACGGCTCGTCGGTGCGGTCGAGCTCGTCGATGAGGAGCACCGGCGGCCCGGCGAGGTCGGGCTCCAGAGCCTGCAATAGCGGCCGCTTGATGAGGAACCGGTCGGCGAAGATCTCGCCCTCGATCTCGTCGCGCCCCTCGGCGCCGCTTTCGGCAAGGCGGATCTCGATCATCTGGCGGGCGTAGTTCCACTCGTAGACCGCCGACGCAACGTCGAGCCCCTCGTAGCATTGGAGGCGAATGAGCCGGCGCCCGAGCGTCTGGGACAGGACCTTGGCGAGCTCGGTCTTGCCGACGCCGGCCTCGCCCTCGAGGAAGAGCGGCCGTCCCAGGGTGAGCGCGAGATAGACCGCGGTCGCGAGGCTGCGGTCCGCGACGTAGTTACCGCGAGTCAAGAGGGCGAGTACGTCGCTGACCGAGGCGGGTAGGGGCATGAAGGACCTTGCGGGGGACGGGAGGCGATGCGCGCCGCCCCTATGTAGCCGAGACGGCGCGTCGATCCAAGGGGGCGATGCGGCGCGGCAGGCACCGATTGAAGGAATTAGACCGTCATGATCACTTGGTCGATGACACCCTCGCCAATGGAATTCATTTCACGAAGCAAGAAAGTCTTACCTACCGACACGAGTTTCTTCGCTTGATCCGGAAACAGAAAGCGAATTGGTATCTTCGCGGTTTGGCCAGGACGCAACGGACGCTCTGAATGGAAATAAAGTCTTACGTCGAGCGTTTCGCCGTCTATGACCATCATGCATCTGAGTTCATCGCGAGGCGTCGGGCCATGTCTGCCGCCCGGCGATGTCCCGTAAAGAGTTACGCGCGCGACGATATCTCCCTTCACAATCGGCTTAACGATCTTCATTCCGTGTCCTGACTACGGCAGTTCATTGGTCGGAGCCCACACTGTTTCCGGCGGATCGCGCTCCGGAAACAGTTCGTTAGGAAGCGTAATGGTCGGTATGGCGCCCTGATCCACGAAACAGCGCATATCCTCTGTTATGTAGTTCGTCCTGATCGACGTCCCTACGATCCAGAATGGCCCGTCGCCGAATGCGAGTGAAGCTTGTGCGGCAAACGATTTCGCACCATCCAAAGTGGTCGCGAAGTATTTTACCTCAAGCCCGGCCAGATTCGAGAATACTTTCGTGTTCTCGAGGCTTTGCCATTCTGCAAAGACGACCGCCCGATAAAGGGCGGTCGTTTGCTCGTTGGTATCCCGATCGTCACTCGCCGAAGCCATCGACCGTCAAGAGCGGCGAGTGGCTCTTCCTATCCCGCCTTGGCGACCGCGCGCTTGGCCATGACGCCGACCAGGTGGGCGCGGTATTCGGCGCTGGCGTGGATGTCGGCGTTGAGGCCGTTCTGCGGCTGCTTCACGTCCTTGATCGCGTCGCCGGTGAACGACTTGGACAGCGCGGCTTCCATGTCCTTCTGGCGGAAGGCCGAGGGCGCGGCGCCGGTGACGCCGACCCGGACCGCGGGCCCGGTCTTGGCCACGAACACGCCGACGATCGCATAGCGCGAGGCCGGGTTCGGGAACTTCATGTAGGCGGCCTTCTCGGGGATCGGGAAGCTGACCGCGGTGATGATCTCGTCCGCCGCGAGCGCTGTCTCGAACATGCCCTTGAAGAAATCGTCCGCCGCGATCTTGCGCTTGTTGGTGACGATGGTCGCGTTCAAGGCCAGCACGCCCGCGGGATAGTCCGCCGCCGGGTCGTTGTTGGCGATCGAGCCGCCGCAGGTGCCGCGGTTGCGCACCGCCGGATCGCCGATATGGGCGGCAAGGTCGGCCAAGGCCGGGATCGCGCCCTTGACCACGTCCGAGCTGGCGACATCGGCATGGCGCGTCATGGCGCCGATCACGATGGCGTTGCCGTCCTTCTTGATGCCCTTCAAGTCCGCGATCTTGCCGAGATCGACCACGTCGGTCGGCTTGGCGAGGCGCTGCTTTAGGGTCGGGATGAGAGTCATCCCGCCGGCCATCAGCTTGGCGTCGGCCTTGCCGGCGATCGCCTTGGCGGCATCGGCGACGCTCTTGGGCTGCTGATATTCGAAGTTGTACATGGTTGTGTCGCTCCCCTTGATCTCTGGTCTCAGGCGGCCTTTGCGGTGCGGCGGGACGCCATCGCCCGCCAAATCTTTTCCGGCGACGCCGGCATGTCGATATGCGTGATCCCCAGCGGCGCCAGCGCGTCGAGCACGGCGTTCATCACCGCGCCGGGCGCGCCGATGGCGCCCGCCTCGCCGCAGCCTTTGACGCCCAGCGGGTTGTGCGTGCACATGGTGCCGTGGGTCGCGACCTTGAACGAGGGCAGGTTGTCCGCCCGCGGCATGCAGTAATCCATGTAGGAGCCGGTGAGCAGCTGCCCGCTCGCACGGTCGTAGCGGCATTCCTCGAGCAGCGCCTGGCCGATGCCCTGGGCGAGGCCGCCATGGACCTGGCCCTCGACGATCATCGGATTGACGATGCGCCCGAAATCATCGGCCGCGGTGAAGGCGACGATGCGCACCTCGCCGGTGTCCTGGTCGATCTCGACCTCGCAGACATGGGTCCCGGACGGGAAGGTGAAGTTCTTGGGATCGTAGAACGCGGCCTCGTCGAGCCCGGGCTCGAGCTCGTCGAGCGGATAATTGTGCGGCACGTAGGCGGCGAAGGCGATCTCGCCGAACGCCTTGGCGCGGTCGGTGCCGGTGACCGTGAACTTGCCGTCCTTGAACTCGATGTCGGCCTCGGCGGCCTCGAGCAAATGGGCCGCGATCTTCTTGCCCTTGTTGACCACCTTGTCGAGCGCCTTGACCAGCGCCGAGCCGCCGACCGGCAGCGAGCGCGAGCCGTAGGTTCCCATGCCGAACGGAATGCGCGCGGTGTCGCCATGCACCACGTCGATATTCTCGACCGGCATGCCGAGCCGCTCGGACACAAGCTGCGCGAAGGTGGTCTCGTGACCCTGGCCGTGGCTGTGGGTGCCGGTGAGAACGGTGACGCTGCCGGTCGGATTGACCCGCACCGCCGCTACTTCATAGAGCCCGGCCCGCGCGCCGAGCGCGCCGGCCACCGCCGAAGGCGCCACGCCGCACGCCTCGATATAGCTCGCCATGCCGAGGCCGCGCAGCTTGCCTTGACGGCCCGCTGCGGCGCGGCGCTGCTCGAAGCCGGCATAGTCGGCGTCTTTGAGCGCCATATCGAGCGTGGTGAAATAGTCGCCGCTGTCATAGGCGAGCGCGACCGGCGTCTGGTAGGGATAGGCGGTCGTGGCGATGAAGTTGCGGCGGCGCAATTCGGCCGGGTCGAGCTTCAGCGCGCGCGCGGCCTGGTCGACGATGCGCTCGATCAGATAGCTCGCCTCGGGGCGGCCGGCGCCGCGATAGGCGTCGACCGGCACGGTGTGGGTGAAGACGCCCTTCACCTCGGCATAGATCGCGGGCGTGGTATAGGTGCCGGCGAGCAGCGTCGCGTAGAGATAGGTCGGCACCGCCGGCGCGAAGGTCGAGATGTAGCCTCCGAGATTGGCCAGCGTCGCGACCTTGAGGGCAAGGAACTTGCCGTCCTTGTCGAGCGCCAATTCGGCATGCGTCACGTGATCGCGGCCCTGCGCGTCGGAGACGAAGCTCTCGCTGCGCTCGGCCACCCATTTCACCGGCCGGCCGAGCTGTCCCGCCGCCCAAGTGACCGCCGCCTCCTCGGCATAGTGATAGATCTTGGAGCCGAAGCCGCCGCCTACGTCGGGCGCGACGACGCGCAACTTGTGCTCGGGCAGGTGCAGCACGAAGGCACCCATCAGCAGCCGGATGGCGTGCGGGTTCTGGCATGTGGTGTAGAGCGTGTAGTCGCCGGTGCCGCGGTCGAACTCGCCGATATAGGCGCGCGGCTCCATCGCGTTCGGGATGAGCCGGTTGTTGACGATGTCGAGCCGGACGACATGCGCCGCCTTGGCGATCGCCGCGTCGACCGGCGCCTG
Organism: Allostellaceae bacterium; assembly: GCA_035604615.1. Lineage (GTDB taxonomy): Bacteria > Pseudomonadota > Alphaproteobacteria > ATCC43930 > CGMCC-115725 > DATJLY01. The sequence goes on from DATNID010000014.1 coordinate 33,423, forward strand.
CTCGCCGATATGCCAGTCGTAGCAGATGTTGCCAGGGACGCTGTCGTAGACCAAGGGCTTGCCGGGCTTCACCGCCTCGTCGACCGCGCTGACGGAGGGCAGGGGGCGGTAATCGACCACGACCCGCTCGGACGCTTCCTGGGCCTGGTCGCGGGACTCGGCGATGACGATGGCGACGGGATCGCCGACATGGCGCACGCGGCCCTGGGCCAGCACGGGATGCGGCGGCTCGGCCATGGGCGAGCCGTCCTTGGACTTGACGGCCCAACCGCAGGGCAGGGTGCCGAGGCCGGCGGCGACGAGATCGGCCGAGCTGTAGATCGCGACCACGCCCGGCGCCGATTTGGCGGCGGATGCTTCGACGCGCACGATCTCGGCATGGGCGTGCGGGCTCCGCACGAACACGGCGTGGAGCTGGCCCGGTCGATTGATGTCGTCGGTGTAGGTGCCCCGGCCGGTCAGAAAACGGTGATCTTCCTTTCGGCGCACCGGGGCGCCGATCGGAGCACTCATTTTCCGCCTCGCGCCATCGCCTCCGCGCCTGCCTTGATGGCCTTGACGATGTTGTGATAGCCGGTGCAGCGGCAGATGTTGCCCTCGAGCCAGTGCCGGATATCGGTCTCCGAGGGGTTCTTGTTGACCGTGGCCAGATCGACCGCGCTCATCACCATGCCGGGGGTGCAGAAGCCGCATTGCAGCCCGTGATGCTCGCGGAAGGCTTCCTGCATCGGGTGGAGCTTGCCGTCCTTGGCGAGGCCCTCGATGGTGGTGACGTTGGCGCCTTCGACCTGCACCGCCAGCATCGTGCAGCTCTTGGCGGAATAGCCGTCGATATTGACGACGCAGGCGCCGCACTGGCTGGTGTCGCAGCCGACATGGGTGCCGGTGAGGCCGAGATGCTCGCGCAGGAACTGCACCAGCAAGGTGCGGTTCTCGACGTTCGCGGTTTGCTTCTTGCCGTTGACCGTGATGGTGACGGATGGCATCGCTTCCCTCTCCCTGCGATGGCCGGCGCCTGCCCTTTGCTGATCGCCGCCCGAATTCGGTGCCTGAGTTTCGTGCCCTGAAGCCGCGCGGTCAAGCGATCCGCGCGGGACCCCTCGCGGGCCGCCTTACCCCTTCGAGAAATAATAGAGGATCGCCGCCACCGCGACCGCAAGAAGCGCGACCCATGCAATGGGCGACATGCGTCCCGGTGCGGGCGCGGGTTGTACCGCCGCTGGCGCGGGCGCCGCGGTTACCGCCGCGGGCGTCGGACCGCCGACGACGTCCGCGAAGTGCTGGAAGAAGTCGCCCGCCATCTTGCGCGCGGTGCCGTCGATGAGGCGGGAGCCGATCTGCGCGAGCTTGCCGCCGACCTGCGCCTCGACCGTGTAGGAGAGGAGCGTGCCGACGCCGTCATCGACCAGCTTCACCGTCGCGCCGCCCTTGGCGAAGCCGGCCGCGCCGCCGCTGCCTTCGCCGCTGATCTTGTAGCCGTTCGGAGGATCGAGCTCGCTGAGCGTGACCTTGCCGCCGAAATGGGCCGAGACCGGCCCGACCCTGGCCGTCACCTTCGCCGTCATCTCGGTGTCGGAGAGCTTGACGATCTCCTCGCAGCCGGGGATGCACTGCTTCAGGATCTCCGGGTCGTTGAGCGCGGCCCACACCTTGCTGCGCGGCGCGGCGATGCGGTACTCGCCGGTCATGTCCATGGCGCGCGTCCCTTCGCTCTTTCCCTTGTGAAGCGAGGTTAGCGCGCGTGCCGGCCGACCGCAATTGACCGCGCCCCGAGCTATCATGCTAACTGAGGCCGTTCCGCCTCGATCGAGGTCCGCATGAGTTCCGTTCGCGTGGTAGCATTGGCCTTCGTCCTCGCGCTTGCCGGCGCCGGCGCGCGGGCGCAGCTCCAGATTTTCGAGCACGCGAGCCTCTCCATCGACACCGACAAAGGTGCGCAGCGCTTCAAGATCGAGCTGGCGCTTTCGCCGGAGCAGCAGGAGCAGGGCCTCATGTACCGGCACGAGCTCGCCGCCGATGCCGGCATGCTGTTCGTCTTTCCGCAGCCCAAGATTGCGGTGTTCTGGATGAAGAACACGCTGATCCCGCTCGACATGCTGTTCATCGCCGCGGACGGGCGCATCGCCGACCTCCACGAGCGCGCCGTGCCGCTGTCCGAGGCGAACATCGCGTCGAAGCTGCCGGTGCGCGCCGTGCTCGAGCTCAATGGCGGCACCGTCGCGCGGCTCGGTCTCAAGCCGGGCGATCTCGTCCATTATGCTACGTTCGGCACCGCGCCGTGACTCGAAGGGCCGCGGCTTCCCTTGAAAAGCAGCGCCGAAATCCTTATTGAAGCGGCACTTTTGCCGGTTCCGGGGCGTAGCTCAGCCTGGTAGAGCGCCAGCTTTGGGAGCTGGATGCCGGAGGTTCGAATCCTCTCGCCCCGACCAGAAGTTCGAGAGCCAGGAGCAGCCATGGCGCAGGTGCGCATCTACCGGCCGGCCAAGACCGCGATGCAGTCGGGCAAGGGCCAGACCCATAGCTGGATGCTCGAATACGAGCCTGCGACTCGGCGCGACCCCGATCCGCTGATGGGCTGGGCCAGCGCGGCCGATACGTTGAACGAGGTCCATCTGCGCTTCGACACGCTCGAAGAGGCGATCGGCTTCGCCACCAGGCGCGGCCTCGACTACGTCGTGTGCGCGCCCAAGGAGGCGCGCTTCAAGGCCAAGAGCTACGCCGACAATTTCCGCTACGACCGGCCGCGGCGGGGAGGAGTAGAATAGACGCATTGCGATCGGCGCCCTTAGCTCAGCGGATAGAGCAACCGCCTTCTAAGCGGTAGGTCGGAGGTTCGATTCCTCCAGGGCGCGCCACCTCCCGGCGCCGCGCCAGCGGTTAGCGCTAGCAACCGTCCCGGTTCGGGTCGCCGCCGCGAGGCCGGCGGCGAGCGCGGTTACGCTGCATCCTCGAAATACGCCTTCGGCCGCATATATTTATTCTGCCTCGCGAAATTCCGTTGACTTCCCGCCCGGGCGTTGTTCTGCTAGCTAGAATTGTTCACAATCCCAGGACGAGCGGGGGGCTTGGGTTCGCGCTCGATCACGGGGCCTAACAGCCGGTTCCGGTGGAGGAAGGGAACGGTGTCACTCACCGTGCGGTTCTGGGGCGTGCGGGGCAGCATCGCCGTACCGGGAACGAGCACCGCCAGATACGGCGGGAACACGTCGTGCATCGAGGTGCGATGCGACGACAAGCTGTTCATCCTTGACGCCGGCACCGGCATCCGGTCGCTCGGTGGTGCGCTGTTGTCGAGCGGCACGCCGATCGAGGCCGACATGCTGTTCACCCACACCCATATCGACCATGTCTGCGGCATTCCGTTCTTCGCCCCCTTCTACCTGCCGGGCAACCGCTTCCATCTGTGGCTCGGCGGGTTGTCGAAGGGATGGGGCATCGAGCAGGCGCTGCGCCAGATCATGCAGGCGCCGATGTTCCCGGTGGCGCTCGACATCTTCAAGGCCGAGCTGGTGTTCAACGACTTCCACAGCGGCGACGACATCGTCACCGAATCGGGCTTCGTCGTCGGCACCGCGCAGCTCAATCATCCCGGCGGCGCGACCGGCTACCGCATCGAGCATAACGGCCGCTCGGTCGCTTACATCACCGACACCGAGCACCGTCCGCCCCACCGCGACGAGAAGATCATCGAGCTGGTGAAGGACGTCGACCTGATGATCTACGACAGCACCTACACCGACGAGGAATTCCCGCGCTATATCGGCTGGGGCCACTCCACCTGGCAGGAGGCGATCCGCGTCGCCGACGAGGCGGGCGCCAAGCGCCTCGCCGTGTTCCACCACGATCCCGGCCACGACGACGAATTCATGGACAAGGTGGCGCAGAAGGCCGATCACGCGCGACCCGGCACGATCATCGCCCGCGAAGGCGTCGTGATCGAGTTGTAGCCGCTCACTCCTGCGCCGCAACGAAAAGGGCCGCCCCTCGGGGCGGCCCTTCGCTTGTCGTGAGACGCGCGTTTAGCGCAGCGTCTCCTGGAAGAAATCGCGCATTGCCTGGAACGACCGCTTCTCGGCCTCGGGATTGTAGGCGCAGCCGTGCGAGGTATCCGTGCCGGCCTCGGCATCGGTGAAGCAATGCATCGCATTGCTGTAGGTGACGAGCTGCCAATCGAGACGGGCGTCGCGCATTTCCTTCTCGAACTTCTCGCGCTCGGCCTGCGGCACGATGGGATCGTCGGCGCCATGGAGCGCAAGCACGCGTCCCTTGATGTTCTTGTCGTCGTCCGGCGTGGGCGAGGTCAGGTCGGCGTGGAACACCACCACCGCCTTGAGGTTGGCGCCGCTCCGCGCCAGTTCGAGCGCGCCCGCGCCGCCGAAGCAATAGCCGATCGCGGCGATCCGGTTGGCGTCCACCATCGGGTTCTTGGCAAGCTGCGCGAGCGCCGCTTGCGCATGCGCGCGATAGAGGTTGCGGTCCTTCATGTATCTCCCGGCTTCCATCCCGGCGTCCTTGGGCGGCTTGGGATTGATGCCCTTGCCGTAGGTGTCGGCGACGAAGACGACGTAGCCGAGCTTCGCCAGCTTATGCGCGTGGTCGCGCTCGTTGCTGGAGATGCCGGTCCAGGCGGGAAAGACGACGACGCCGGCCCGCTTGCCCTTGGTCGCGTCGTCATAGGCGAGATAGCCCTGGAACGGGTCGCTGCCGATCGTGTAGTCGACCGTCTTGGTGACGATCTTCGCCTGTGCCGTTGCGGCAAAAGCGAGGATCGCCAGAGCGCAGCTCACGGCGGCCGCCGTGCACTTCAATTTGTTCATTGGTTCCCTCCCTCGAGTGAAGCAGACGTGAGCATGCCAGCGCCCGCCGCGATGGTAAAGACGCGAGCGGATCACGTTTCCTTCATCGCCGGCATGACATGGCGGGCGAACAGCTCGATCGAGCCGAGCGTCTCGGCCAAGGTCAAGTCGCCGAAGGCGAACTGGCCGACGCAGTAATTGGCGCCAGTCTCTTCCATCTGGCGGCGCAGGAACGCGGCCACCGTCGCGGGCGAGCCGGCGACGCCCTGGCCCACCTCATGCAGCGTGTCGAAATCGGCGGGCCGCGGGTGGGACTGCGGCCGGCTGTGGCGCTGGAACAGGAAGGTGAAGCTCCGGTGCCAGCGCGGATAGGCGCGGCGCGCGATCGCCAGCGCCGCCGCATCGGTCTCGGCGACGACGACGAAGCGCCCGAGGCCGATCCGCGGCAGCGCCACGCCGGCGCCGTGATGTTCGCGCCACACCGCACGGAACCGGTCGATTGCGGCGCGGGTCGGCGCCGGAGGATCGAGGCACACGACCTGGAGTCCCTGCCTGGCCGCGCGCTCGGCGCTCTCGGGCGCATGGAGCCCGTACCAGATCGGCGGGTGCGGCTTCTGCAACGGCTCCAGCTCCATCGGCACGTCGGTGCAGCGGAAGCGCTTGCCGGCGAACGTCAGGGATTTGGACGTGAGGCCGGCGCGCACGAATTCGAGCGCCTCGGCATAGACGGATTGCGACTCATCGGGGTTCTCGCCGAAATAGCTCAACTCCACCGGCGACGAGCCGCGACCGAAGCCGATATCGAGCCGCCCGCCGCTCAGCTGATCGAGCATGCAGATCTCCTCGACCATGCGCAGCGGATGGTAGAGCGGCAGCGCGTAGACCATGGGACCGAAGCGCAGGCGCTTGGTGCGCTGGGCGATGGCGGCGAGGAAGACGCTTGGGCTGGGCGCCATGCCGAGCGGCGTCGCGTGATGCTCGGCGAGGTGATAGCAATAGAACCCGGCGCGGTCGTAGGCCTCGATGATCTTGAGCCGCGCCTCGTAATACTCAGCGAGCGGCAGGTCGTTGCGGTCGAGATGGTCGAAGATGCCGAACTCCATGGTCACTTCACCGCGCTGGCGTAGGGATAGACGAGCGTGCCGGTCTTGTAGGCCGGCGGGTCGATGATCGTGACCTTGGCCGGATCGTTGAACTGCGCCATGTCGTTGCCGACGATGTCGTGATACTGCACCTCGATCGCGCGCGTGGCAGACTCGGTCGGTTCGCCGTCTTCCGCGAAGTCGAAGTCGCCGTAGACCGTGGTGAAGTGATGGGTGTGGATGTAGTCGGCGAGCTTCGCCTGGTCGAGCGTTCCTGCCTGCTCCACCGCCTCGCCGAGAAGCTGGATGTAGGCGTAGGCCGCGGGCGCGAGAAAATATCCCAGCGGATCGACGCCTTCGCCCTTGGCCTGGGCCTGGTATTTCTTGAGCATCTCCATCACGCCGGGAAACATCAAGGTCTTGACCGGCAGCCACGCGGCGTTCGTGGTCACGCCGTTGAGGAGCGGCCCCAATTGCATCTGGATCGTCGTGGTCTGCAGCCCGATCATCGAGCCGCCGAACATCTTGGGCAGGTAGCCGATCTCGCGCGCGGCGCGCAGCAGCCCGACCGAATCCGGCGGATACGACGCGGCATAGAAGATGTCGGCGCCGGTCGCCTGCGCCGCGCGGATCACCGGCCCGAAATCGGTGGTCGAGGGCGGATAGGTCTTGTCGTAGACGATCTTCAAGCCCACCGCCTCGGCGTTGGCGCGCGCGCCGACGGCGTTGTTTTTGGAGAACTCCTGGTCGGCGGCGGCGATGGCAATGGTCTTGGGCGCGGGCGTCTGTTGCGCCGCGATCGTCATGAAGCCCTTGGAGAAGGCGATCACCGGATGGGGGCCGAGCGGCGTCACCGAGAAATAGCGCGGATAGTGGAACCGCTCGTTGATGGCGAGCGACACCAGGCTGGTGATGACCATGTTATGCGCGATCACCACCGGCATCGCCGGCGCCGTCAGCACCGTGCCATAGGGTCCGACCACGAGTTCGACCTTGTCGACGTCGAGCAGCTTCGTATAGATGCCGGGCACGTTGGCGGGATTGCTCTGGTCGTCGAAATAGACGAGCTCGACCGGCCGGCCGAGGAGCCCGCCCTTGGCGTTCACGTCCTCCGCCCAGATCCGCATGGCGACCAGCGCCATCTTGCCGGAGCTGGCGAAGCCGCCGGTGAGCGGCTGGCTGAAGCCGATGCGAATCGGCTCGGCCGCCTGCGTCCCCTCTGGTCCCGTTGCCGCCGCAAGCCCCGCCGCGACGGCGATGGCGGCGACGCCGCCCATCGTGCGCTTCATGGTGCCCTCCCTGGCCCGTTTCGTGCGATGGTAGGCGTGCGCCCCGTGCACGGCAACCACGCGCTGCCGCCGCGCACGACGAGGTTGCCAGCGGCCGGGATATTCGCTACTTAGCTGCGGCCCAGCCCTACGCTCGAGTCCACGCTCATGGCCGTCCCGAAGAAAAGAGTGTCGAAATCGCGGCGCAGCATGCGCCGCTCGCACCACGCCCTGCCGCGCTCGAGCTTCGCCGAATGCTCGAATTGCGGCGAGATGAAGCGGCCGCATCACCTTTGTCCCGCTTGCGGCCATTACGACGGCCGCGAGGTGGTCGCGCGCGCCGCCGAGGCGACCTGAGCCCGGGGGCGGGAAAGGCCTAGCCTTGAGCGCGCGGATCACCATCGCGCTCGACGCCATGGGCGGCGATCGGGCGCCCGAGATGGTGATGAAGGGCGCGAGCATCGCGCTGCAGCGCTTTCCCCATGCGCATTTTCTCCTGTTCGGCATCGAGGACCGCCTCAAGCCCGTGGTGGCAACGCTGCCGCGGCTCAAGGACCATTTCGTCATCCATCACACCGACGAGGTGGTGACGGACGACGTGCGTCCGTCGGTGGCGCTGCGCGCCGGCCGCCGCACTTCGATGCGGCTCGCCATCGACGCGGCGGCGGCGGGCGAGGCCGATTGCGTCGTCTCGGCCGGCAATACCGGCGCGCTCATGGCGCTGGCGAAATACGGGCTCGGCATGCTGCCGGGGATCGACCGGCCGGCGATGGCGTCGTTCTTCCCGACGCAGCGCGGCGAGAGCGTGCTGCTCGATCTCGGCGCCAATGTCGAGTGCGACGCCGAGAACCTGGTGCAGTTCGCGCTGATGGGCGACGTGTTCGCGCGCACGGTCCTGGGGCTCATCCACCCGACTGTGGGACTCCTCAATGTCGGATCGGAGGAGATGAAGGGCAACGAGGCGGTGCGCGGCGCCGCGCTGCGGCTGCGGGCGCCGGGCATGCCGATCAATTTCCACGGCTTCGTCGAGGGCGACGGCATCGCCGCAGGCGCGGTCGATGTCGTCGTCACCGACGGCTTCACCGGCAACATCGCGCTGAAGACCGCTGAGGGAACGGCGCGGCTCTTCGCCGACTTCCTGCGCGCCGCGTTTCGCCATTCGCTGGCGGCGCGGATCGGCTATCTGCTGGCGCACCGGCCGCTGCGCAAGCTGCGCGCGCGGCTCGACCCGCGCGGCTACAACGGCGCCGTCTTCCTCGGCCTCGATGGCATTTGCGTCAAAAGCCACGGCGGCGCCGACGCGCTGGGATTCGCCAACGCGGTCGGCGTCGCGGTCGACATGAAGCACAACGGCTTCCTCGAGAAGATCCGCGACGGCATCGCGCGCATCAACGAGGTCTCGGCGGCGCAGAGCAAGCCGCAATCCGCGGCGCTCTGAGATGGGATTCCGCTCGCTCGTTCTCGGCTGCGGCGGCTTCCTGCCTGAGAGGATCGTCACCAACGCCGAGCTTGCCGAACGCCTCGATACCTCCGATCAATGGATCGTGCAGCGCACCGGCATCCGCCAGCGCCATGTCGCGGCGCCGGGCGAGTTCACCTCCGACCTCGCGGTCCGCGCCGCCGAGCGCGCGCTCGCGGCGGCGGCCGTTCCGGCGAGCGCGATCGATCTCGTGGTGGTGGCGACGGCGACGCCCGATCACACCTTTCCGGCGACGGCGACCAAGGTCGCGGCGCGGCTCGGCGTCGCGCGCGGCGTCCCCGCCTTCGACGTGCAGGCGGTCTGCACCGGCTTCATCTATGCGCTGGCGACGGCCGACAACTTCCTCCGCCTGGGCCAGGCCAAGCGCGCGCTGGTGATCGGCGCCGAGACCTTTTCGCGCATCCTCGACTGGGAGGATCGCGGCACCTGCGTGCTGTTTGGCGACGGCGCCGGCGCGATCGTGCTCGAGGGCATGCCCTCGAACGGCAGCCCATACGAGCGCGGCGTGCTCTCGACCCATCTCCACGCCGACGGCTCGGGCTACGAGCTGCTCTATGTCGATGGCGGCCCGTCGACCACCGGCACCACCGGCCTGTTGCGCATGGAGGGGCGGGAGATCTTCCGTCACGCGGTCCAGCGCCTCGCCGAGGTGGTCGACGAAGCGCTCGTCGCCAACGGGCTCGCCGCTTCCGAGATCGACTGGCTGGTGCCGCATCAGGCCAATCGCCGCATCATCGACGGCATGGGCAGGAAGCTCGGCCTCGCCGCCGACCGCGTCGTCATTACCATCGACCGCCATGCCAACACCTCGGCGGCCTCGGTGCCGCTGGCGCTGGCGGAGGCGGCGGCCGACGGGCGCCTGCAGCCCGGCCAATTGGTGCTGCTCGAGGCGATGGGCGGCGGCCTGACTTGGGGGGCGGCCCTTATCCGTTGGTGAACAAGGGCGCTGGTGAAGAAGGCCGTTCAACTCTCTGTATTTGCAAATTTTATCGCCCCGGTTTAGGGTTTGCAAAACGGGGAGGTCGATAATGGCGGGGCAAACGGTAACGCGCGCTCAACTGAGCGAGGCGGTTTACCAGGAGGTCGGTTTGTCGCGCAACGAATCCGCCGCGCTGGTGGAGATCGTGCTGGCCGAGATTTCCGATACCCTTGCGCGCGGCGAGATGGTCAAGATTTCCTCCTTCGGCAGCTTTGCCGTGCGCAAGAAAGGCAAGCGCGTTGGCCGCAATCCCAAGACCGGGACCGAGGTGCCGATCAGCCCGCGCCGTGTGCTGGTGTTTCGTGCCTCGCACGTGTTGAAGGATCAGATCAACGCCGCGCTCGGCAAAGATGAAGGGCGCCGCAGCGGCGCTGCCTGAGCATGCCCGACCTGTTCGATCCGCCGCCGCCCAGGGCGTCGCCGCCGCGACGCGCTTCCAAGTCGGCCGAAGCCTTCCGCACCATCAGCGAAGTGGCCGGCGATCTTGAAGTGCCGCAGCATGTGCTGCGCTTCTGGGAATCGAAATTCCCCCAGATCAAGCCGCTGAAGCGCGCCGGCGGGCGGCGCTATTACCGGCCCGACGACGTGGCGCTGCTGCGGCGCATCCGCCAGTGCCTCTATGACCAGGGCTACACCATCAAGGGCGTGCAAAAGCTGCTGCGCGAGGGTGCGCTCAAGGCCGAGGCGCGAGGCGCTTCGCCCGTGCCCGCGACGGCGGCTGCGCGCGCCGAGCCGCGGCGGGCGAAATCGTCGCCGGACGGACTGCGCGAGGTCCTCATCGACCTGCGCAAGGAGCTGGTCGCGCTGCGCGACAGCATCGCCAAGCTCAAGCGCTGAGCGCCGTCACGTTGCGCGGGGACCGCCGCGTATCTATAGTCCACATGTCGGGCAGTAGCGCAGCCTGGTAGCGCATCAGCATGGGGTGCTGAGGGTCGCGAGTTCAAATCTCGCCTGCCCGACCATTTTCGTCTCGCCATGTCCAAACGAGGGAGGACGCGGATGAAGACGCGGCGCCAAATCCTGCGCTCGGGAGCGATGGCCGCGGGCGCGGCACTCGCGGGATTTCGGGCGATGGTGACGCCGGCGCGCGCGGCGGACCAGGTCTCGGTCGCGCTGCCGCTCGGGTTCCAGATCGACTTCTTCGATTCGATGAACATGGCGTCGGGCGGGCACTTCGCCAGGTTCGGCCTCGACGGCAAGGTGATCGGCGCCAACTCCGGCGTGCAGACGATCCAGCTCGTGGCGTCGGGGCAGGCCATGTTCGGGCGCGGCGCGCCGCCCGACATCATCCGCGCGGTCGCCGCCAAGCAGGCGGCGCCCATCGCCATCGCCACCATCCTGCAAGGCTGCCCGTTCCGCGTCTTCAGCCCCAAGGCGAAGCCCGTGATCGAGCCCATCGATTTCAAGGGCAAGACCGTCGGGCTCATCACCTTGGCATCGCCGACCGGGATCTATCTCGACGTGATGCTGCACCGCGCCGGCTTGACGCCCGGCGACGTCGAGCGCCAGCCGACCGGCGGCACGCCGGGCGCGCTCGAGATCATGAAGCAGGGACGGGTCGATTGCTTCATCTCGACGGTCGCGGTCGAGACCGCGGCGCGGCTCGCGCACGAGCAAGTCTTGGTGTGGGACCCGAGCAAATACCTGCCGCTGCCGGGCCAGACCTATTACGCCATGCCCGAGACGCTCGCCGCCAAGCCCGACATCGTCATCCGGTTTCTCAAGGCGGCCAAGTCGTCGATCGACGAGATGCTGGCTGGGCCATTGCCGGCGCTCATCACGCGCGCGGCCAAGGATTTCGACATCCCCGGCGTCAACGATCTCGACCTCACCGTGACCATGCTCGACACCAGCATCAAGGAGCTGATGCTGCCGGCGGGGCTGGACAAGCTGCTGCTCAACATCCCGGCGCAGTGGATCGACGGCTGCAAGGCGCTAGCCGATGCGCACATCGTCGAGATCGCCGATCCCAACGTGCTGTTCACCAACCGCTTCATCGACGCGGCCTTGAAGGCGTGACCATGACGACGCGACGCAAGCTCCTCAAAGGCGTGGCCGCGACCGGTGCCGCGCTTGCCCTGCCGCCCTTCATCGCCACCGGCCGCGCCGCCGAACAGGTCGGCATCGTTCTGCCGCTCGGCTTCAGCATCGATTTCTTCGACGCCATGAACGCCTATTCCGGCGGCCACTATGCGCGCGAGGGCATCGACGCGAAAATCATTGGCGCCAACACCGGCGTGCAGATGACCCAACTCGTCGTCTCCGGCCAGGCGGTGTTCGGCCGCGGCTCGCCGCCCGATCAGGTCCGCGCCGTCGCGGCGAAGCAGGCGGCGCCGCTGGCGATCGCGTCCATCTGCCAGGGCTGCAACTTCCGCGTCTTCAGCCCGAAGGCCAAGCCGGTGCTGGTGCCGAAGGACTTCAAGGGCAAGGTGGTCGGCCTCATCACCGCGGCCTCGCCCACCGGCATCTATCTCGACGTGATGCTGGCGCAGGCCGGCCTCTCCGGCGCCGATGTCGAGCGCCAGGTGACGGGCGGTACGCCCGGCGCCATCGAGATCCTGAAGCAGGGGCGGGTCGATTGCTTCATCTCGACTCTCTCGGTCAAGGTCGCGCTCGAACGCGCCAAGGAGCCGGTCGAGGTGTGGAACCCCGACAAGTACCTGCCGCTGCCGGGGCAGAACTATCTCGCCATGCCCGAGACGATCCAGGCCAAGCCCGATCTGGTGCTGCGCTTCCTGCGCGCCATCAAGGCCTCGGCGCTCGAGATGATGGCCGGACCGATCGCGCCGCTTCTGGAGCGCGCGGCCAAGGATTTCGATATTCCGGGCGTCGCCGACCGCGACGGCAACGTCGCCTATCTCGAGACCGCCATCACGGAGATGTGGCTGTCGGAGGGGCGCGAGAACCTGCTCCTCAACCTGCCGCGGCGGTGGGATGCCGGCCTGGCCGCGCTACGCGAAGCAAAGCTCGTCGATCTTACGGATTCATCAGTGCTTTACACCAATAAATTCATCGAGCAGGTGATGAAGGGGTAGGGGCCATCAGCGGAACTGGGGCACCACTTCCGCGCACAGCAGGCGCAAGGCGTTCATCACCTGCGCATGCGGGATGAGGCCGCCGCAATTGAGCTCGGCGAGGATGCCGTCGAGCCCGATCTCGTCGCGCAAGGCGCTGAGCCGCTGCACTACCGCGGCCGGCGTTCCGAACACCAGGTGATCGGTCAGCGCCTGGCCGTAGGTGAGGTGGCGCAGCCGCTCGCCGCGCGCCGCCCGCGCCGCGCCGGCGGCACCCGAGCGCGCCGCCGACTCAGCCTGGAGATCGGCCTGGTATTGATAGAAGCGCATGACGCTGCGCTCAGGATCGGAGAGCGCGCGCGCCTCGCTCTCGGCGAGATAGATCGGCACCGAGACATAGACCTCGCCCTTGCCGGGATGGCCCGCGGCTGCGTAGGCCGCGCGATAGCGGCGGATCGCGGCCGCGGTGTCGGTCCAGGTGACGGTGCGCGCCGAGGCGAAGATCGGCAGGCCCAACTCGCCGATCATGGCATAGGTGTCGGACGTGCTGGCGGCCATGCGGATGGGCGGATGCGGCTTCTGGTAAGGCTGCGGCACCACCGTCACATCGTCGAAGCTGAGATATTTGCCGCGATAGGAGAAGCGCGGCTCGGTCCAGGCGCGCTTGACGATGTCGAGCGTCTCGGCGAAGCGGTCACGGCTCTCGGCATAGGGCACGTTATAGGCGTCGTAGGTCTGCACCACGCCGCTGCGGCCGACGCCGAAGATGAGGCGGCCGCGGCTCAACTGATCAACCGTCGCGACCTCCTCGGCGAGGCGCAGCGGATGACACAGCGGCAGGACCTGCACCGCGATGCCGATCTTGATGCGGCTGGTGCGCGCAGCGATGGCGGCGGCGACGGTCAAGGGCGAGGCCAGCACCGAGCGCTCCGGCGCGAAATGCAGCTCGGCCAGCCACACCGCGTCGAGGCCGCCGCGCTCGGCCGCGTCGACCTGCTCGAGCGCCCCGTCGAAGGCGTCGGCGTGTGAGCGGTCGGGGAAGGTCGGGAACTCCTGAAACAGGCCGAATTCCATGAGGTCCGACCTCGCTCGCCCCTAGGCCATGCTGGCGGGGAGGATCTCCTTCTGGCCCAGGACCTCCTCGCGGTAAAGCTCGGAGATCGAGGCCCAGCGCAGGTGGCACGCGACCTCGGCGACCTCGAGCGCACGCGCCTGGAGCTCGGGCGTGCCGAGATGCTTGGCGCACAGCTCGATCTGGCGCCGGCTGTGCTCGACATCGGCGGCGTCGTGCTCGGTGAAGAACTCGATCTCGCGCGCGTTGCGCTTAAAGCCATAATGCTTCTCGAACGCGGGCAGCAGAACCTCGCTGATGAGGCCGGGCATCTGGCCTTCCTGCGTCGTCTGCATCGCCAGGACGACGCCGATCGGCTCGGTCGCGGTGGTGTGGTAGTAGTAGAGCGACCGCGCCCACCATGCCGGCGTCATCGGTAGGGCACGCACCTCGGCCTCGCTGAAGCCCGCCGCCTTGCAGAAGCGGAAGATCAGCTCGTTATGGTCGTGCGGCTCGTGGCCTTCCTGTGGGATCGCCTTCAAGCCCTCTTCCTCGGACACGTTCTCGGCCACCATCTTGCGCACTTCGACGTCGTGATAGGCGCGCGCGTAAAGCAGGCCGAAGCTCGGCAGTGCCATCGAGACGTAATGGAAATGCAGCGCCTGGTAGCGGCCCATCGCCTTCAAGGGCAGCTTCCCCTCGGCGAAGACGCGGAAAAAAGGATGGTGCTTGGTGTGCCAGCGGTCGCGGATGGCGGCGATCTGCTCGGCGATCGGGGCCGAAGAGACGAGTCGTACGTTCCGTGCCATCGTCGTTGCCTCCCCTGACTGCGTTCGTCGGCCGAGCGTAGCCGTGCCGGAGGCCGAGCGCCACCGGGCCGCGCGGGACCCTAGCGGATTGGCGTGATGGTCGCCGACGGCCGGTTCTTGCGCACCCGCGCGGGCGGGCGCTGCTTCCGCCCGGCGAGCGTGCGGCCGTTCTCGGTCAGCTTGCACACCAGCCAATTGGGCTTCAGCGGATTGGCGAACCACGGCTCGGCCCAGCCCTGCTCGATGCAGGCGCGGATGGTGCGAGTGTCGATCTGCTGCCCGGATTCGTCGAACAGCGGCAGCTTGCCGCCGGGCTGGTCGAGGCCGCGCCGGAGCCAGGCGCGCTGCGCCGTCGATGGAAGCTTCCTGATCTCGGGTGCGTCGCTCATCGTTCCCCCGCGACGACGTCCTTGCCGCCCCCTGTATAAACCTTTTTCAATGGGGCGGGCCAGCGCCGCAGGAGGGCAGATGACCATAATGTTCGTCTATGCCACGGCCGCCGACGCGGCCGAGGCCGAGCGCATCGGCCGGGCGGCGGTGTCGGAGCGGCTCGCGGCCTGCGCCAACGTGCTGCCGGCGATGCGCTCGGTCTATTGGTGGAATGGCAGGCTCGAGGAGGGGTCGGAGGCCGTGCTCATCCTCAAGACCACGCGCACGCGCTTGGACGCGCTGGTCGCGCGGATCAAGGCGCTGCATTCATACGAGTGCCCGTGCATCGAGGCGTTGGAGATAGCCGGCGGCAATCTCGATTTTCTCGCCTGGATCGCGCGCGAGACCGCGTGACTCACCCCGAAGCGGCGAGGCCCTGGTCGAGGTCGGCGATGATGTCGGCAGCGCTCTCGATGCCGATCGAGAGCCGCACCACGTCAGGGCCGGCGCCGGCGGCGATCTGCTGTTCCTCGGTGAGCTGGCGGTGCGTCGTCGAGGCGGGATGAATGATGAGCGAGCGCGTGTCGCCGATATTGGCGAGATGCGAGAACAGCTCGACGCCCTCGACCAGCTTCACGCCCGCCGCGTATCCGCCCTTCAAGCCGAAGGTGAAGACCGAGCCGGCGCCGAGCGGCATGTATTTCTTGGCGAGCGCGCGATAGGGGCTGGACTCGAGCCCGGCATAGGACACCCACGCCACCGCCGGATGGCTCTCGAGATGGCGCGCCACCGCGAGCGCGTTGGCGCAGTGCCGCTCCATGCGCAACGGCAGGGTCTCGATCCCGGTGATGGTGAGGAATGCATTGAGCGGCGCCATGGTCGCGCCGAGGTCGCGCAAGCCCACGGCGTGGCCCTGCACGGTGAAGGCGAGATCGCCGAAGGTCTCGTAGAAGCGCAAGCCGTGATAGGCAGGCTCGGGCGCGGTGAGCGACTTGAATTTATCGTTCTGCGCCCAGTCGAACGTGCCGCTGTCGATGACCGCGCCGCCCATCGCGTTGCCGTGGCCGCACAGGAACTTGGTGGTGGAATGGACGACCAGGTCGGCGCCCCATGCGAACGGCCGGCACAAATAAGGCGTCGCCAGCGTGTTGTCGACGATGAACAGCAAGCCGGCCTCGTGCGCGACGGCGGCGATCGCCTCGAGGTCGGTGATGACGCCGCCGGGATTGGCCAGGCTCTCGACGAAGATCGCCTTGGAACGCGGGGTCAGCGCGCGGCGAAAATTCTCGGGATCGTCGGGATCGACGAAGCTGCAGTCCCAGCCGAATTTCTTGAAGCTGCGGCCGAACTGGGTGATCGAGCCGCCATAGAGCTTGCGCGAGGCGACGAAATGATCGCCCGGCTCCATGAAGGCGAAGAAGGCCAGCATCTGCGCCGCGTGTCCGGTGGCGCAGCACACCGCGCCGCGCCCGCCCTCGAGGCTCGCCAGACGCTCCTCGAGCACCGACACGGTCGGATTGGCGAGGCGCGAATAGATGTAGCCATAGGACTGCAGGTTGAACAGCGACGCGGCATGCTCGACATCGTCGAACACATAGGCCGTGGTCTGGTAGATCGGCGTCGCGCGCGCGCCGGTGGCGGGATCGGGCGAGGCGCCGGCATGGACGGCGAGCGTCTCGAAGCCGTAGGGAGAGGAGCGGGGCGTCTCGGCCATTCAGATTTTCCTGCGCTTGCTCGAGATGATGCCGGTATTGACGCCGCTCCAGGCGAGCTCGCCGCACAGCCGCGAGAATTCGATCTTGGGGCAGCGGTTCATCACCACCCGCAAGCCCGCCGCCTCGGCGCGCGCGGCGGCTTCGTCGTTGCGCACGCCGATCTGCATCCACACCACCTTGGCGTGCTTGCGGATCGCTTCCTCGACGATCGGCCCGACCGCGTCCGAACGGCGGAAGATGTCGACCATGTCGATTGGGTCCGGCACGTCGGCGAGATCGGCATAGACGCGCTCGCCGAGGATGGTGTCGCCGGCCGCCTGCGGGTTCACCGGGATGACGCGGAAGCCCTTGCCCTGGAGATACTTCATCGCGAAGAAGGAGGGCCGGTTCCAGTGCGGGCTCGCGCCCACCATGGCGATCACCTTCACCTCGCGCAGGATGGCGCGGAGATAGGCGTCGGTGTAGCTGTCGTGGTTCATTGCGGAGCCGTTGCCTGACAGAGATTGCTTCGCTTCGCTCGCAATGACATCCGCCGGCATCCTACCGCTTGTCCCACGGCGGCGGGCGCTTGGCGAGGAAGGCGTCGATGCCCTCCTCGGTCTCGCGCGCCATCATGTTCGTCGTCATCACCTCGCCGGTATAGGCATAGGCGGCCTCGAGCCCGAGCTCGGCCTGGCGGTAGAACGCCTCCTTGCCGATGGCGACGGCGAGGCCGAGCTTGCCGGCGATGTGGCGCGCGAGCGCCATCGTCTCATCGTCGAGCCGCTCGGGCGCGACCACGCGGTTGATCAGGCCGATGGCGCGCGCTTGCTCGGCGCCGACCAGATCGCCGGTGAGCAGCATCTCCAGCGCCGCCTTGCGCCCGACCGCCCGCGACAGCGCCACCATCGGCGTCGAGCAGAACAGGCCGACATTGATGCCGTTGACGGCGAAGCGCGCATCGCTCGCGGCGACCGCGAGATCGCAGGTCGCGACCAGCTGGCAGCCGGCGGCGGCGGCGATGCCGTGGACGCGCGCGATTACCGGCTTGGCCAGCTTGACGATGCTGGTCATCAGGTGCGAGCACTGCCGGAACAGTGCGTCGTAGTGCTGGCGTCCGGGATTGGCGCGCATCTCCTTGAGGTCGTGCCCGGCGCAGAAGCCGGGGCCCGCGCCGGCGATGACCACGACCTTGACCGAGGCGTCCCGGGCGATGGCGTCGATCGCGCCCTGCATCGCCTCCATCAGCGCCACCGAGAGCGCGTTGCGCGCCTGCGGCCGGTTCATGGTGAGGAGCGCGATCCCGTCCTCGTCGTGGCGCAGCAGCAGGGGCTCGGCGCTCGTCGTGCTCATCGCGGCCTCCTTCGACAGCCCGGCCTTGAAAGCACTCCCGGCCCGCAGGTTCAATGGGAAAAGCAGCAACGGGTCGGCGACAGCGAAATGGTAATATCATACCGCAGCATGAAACTCTGCGATTTTCCTGGATTTCATGGCCTTGACGGGCGCGTATTCGGTGGCGATACTGCGTCCGACCCACCGAGGATGCGATGCCGACCCATACGCAGCAAACCCATTCGCTCAAGGCCGGCGAGATCGATAAGAAGTGGCTGGTGATCGATGCCAACGGGCTGGTGCTCGGTCGGCTCGCCTCGATCATCGCCATGCGCTTGCGCGGCAAGCACAAGCCCAGCTACACCCCGCACATGGATTGCGGCGACCATGTCGTCGTCGTCAATGCCGAGAAGGTGGAGCTCACCGGCAACAAGCGCCGCGACGACATCTTCTACTGGCACACCGGATATCCCGGCGGCATCAAGGGCCGCAGCAAGGGCGCGATCCTCGACGGCAGGCATCCCGAGCGCGTTCTCATCAAGGCGGTTCAGCGCATGCTGCCGAAGGGGCCGCTGGGGCGGGCGATCATGGGCCATCTCAAGGTCTATGCCGGGCCCACCCATCCGCACGAGGCGCAGCAGCCCAAGCCGCTCGACGTCGGCGCGATGAACCGCAAGAATTTGAGGGCCTGAGCATGTCGAACCTGACCCAGCTCAGCGGCCTGCGCGACGCGCTCGCCAACGCCCAGGTGGCGCGGCAGACGCCGGCGCCCACGGCCACCACGCAAGAGGTTCGGCCCAAGCTCGACGCCCAGGGCCGCGCCTACGCCACCGGCAAGCGCAAGAATGCGGTGGCGCGCGTGTGGATCAAGCCCGGCAACGGGCGCATCACCGTCAACGGGCGCGACAGCCCGGTCTATTTCGCGCGGCCGGTGCTGCGCATGCTGCTGAACCAGCCCTTCGCCGTCGCCAACCGCGCCGGCCAGTACGACGTCGTCTGCACCGTGGTCGGCGGCGGGCTCTCGGGCCAGGCCGGCGCGGTGCGTCACGGCATCAGCAAGGCGCTGACATATTTTGAGCCGGGTCTGCGCCCGGCGCTCAAGACCGGCGGCTTCCTCACCCGCGACAGCCGCGTGGTCGAGCGCAAGAAGTACGGCAAGGCCAAGGCCCGACGCAGCTTCCAGTTCTCGAAGCGCTGATCCCGCGAGGCGGCGCTTCGATCACCGGAAAAGGGCGTCCCGCGGGGCGCCCTTCGTTTTTTTGCCAGGAGACGATCATGGCCGCACCGTCCCGCCGCACCCGGATCGCCATCCTCGGCGCCAGCGGCTATACCGGCGCCGAGCTGCTGCGGCTTTTGGCGCACCATCCTCATGCCGAGATCGTCGCGCTGACCGCCGAGCGCCAGGTCGGCAAGTCGATCGCCCAGGTCTTCCCCCATCTCGCGCGCCGCAACCTGCCGGACCTCGTCGCGATCGACGCGGTCAAGTGGGACGACGTCGATCTCGTCTTCTGCTGCCTGCCGCACGGCACCACGCAAGACGTGATCGCCGCGCTGCCGCGCCATCTCCGCATCTGCGACCTGTCCGCCGATTTCCGCCTCGCCGATCTTTCCGCCTACGAGAAATGGTACGGGCACGCGCATCGCGCGCCGGCGCTCCAGCCCGAGGCGGTCTATGGCCTGACCGAGATCGCGCGCCGCGCCGTCGCCAACGCGCGGCTGGTCGCGGTGCCGGGCTGCTATCCGACCTGCGCGCAGCTTCCGCTGGTGCCGCTCGTCAAGGCGGGGGTGATCGACGCCGACGACATCGTGATCGACGCCAAGTCGGGCGTCACCGGCGCGGGCCGCGCGCTGCGCGAAACCAGCCTCTTCGCCGAGGTCTCGGAAGGCATCAGCGCCTATGGCGTCGCCCACCATCGCCACATGCCCGAGATCGAGCAGGGCCTGTCGGAAGCGGCCGGGCGGCCCATCACGGTCAGCTTCACGCCCCATCTCATGCCGATGAACCGCGGCATTCTCTCGACCATCTATGTCCGCATGACCGGCGGCGCCGCCATCGCCGATCTGCGGCGCACGCTCGAGCACGCCTATGACGGCGAGATCTTCGTGCGCGTGCTGGCGCCGGGCGCCATGCCGGCAACCCATCACGTGCGCGGCTCGAATTTGTGCTTGATCGGGCTCGCCGCCGACCGTCTTTCGGGCCGCGCCATTCTGGTCTCGGCGCTCGACAATCTGGTCAAGGGCGCGTCGGGCCAGGCGGTGCAGGACATGAACGTGATGCTCGGCCTGCCCGAGGATGCCGGGCTCGCGCAGGAGCCGCTCTTTCCCTGACCACGGCTAGTGCATTGGCGTTCCGCGTCGCGTCTGATAGCGTGGAGCGAGAATAGAGCCCGGCCTGTGCAAGCCGGGACCGAAGGGGAGGGGACCATGGGAGAGGGACGGGCGCGGGTCGCAATTGCTTTGGCGCTGGGCCTTGCCGCCGCTCCGGCCTCGGCCGCCGAATTCGTGATGAAATTCGGCATCGCCACGGTCAACGACTCCCAGCATCATTTCGCCAACATCTACAAGGAGGCGCTCGAGAAGGCGTCGGGCGGACGGATCGAGGTCCAGGTCTATCCCGCGAGCCAGCTCGGCGCCATTCCGGTCGAAATCCAAGGCGTGCAGATCGGCTCGATCCAGGCCTTCATGGGGCCGGTCGATTTCTTCACCGGCATCGATCAGCGCTTCAGCGTGTTCAGCGCGCCGATGCTGTTCCGCGACGAGGCAAATGCGGCGGCGGCGGTCCACGACCCGGCGCTCGAGGAGGCGACGCTCAAGATCGCCGAGCCCAAGGGTCTCGTCGGCATGGCGATGATGATGGTCGGCGCCTCGCACTACGCGGCGAAGAAGCCGATCCTTCGCCTCGCGGATTTTCAGGGCAAGAAGCTGCGCATCAACGGCAGCGATCTCGAGCGCGCCAAGATGAGCAAGCTCGGCGCGACCGGCGTCGGAATGGCCTTGAGCGAGGTCATGCCGGCGCTCGATCAAGGCGTGATCGACGGCACCATCAGCGGCTTCGCCGTGTTCGTGCCGTTCAAGATGAATACGCTGGTGAAAGTGGTCACCGTCACCAACGACACGATGCTGGTGTCGATCGCGGCCGTGAGCAAGCGCTGGCTCGACGGGCTGCCGCCGGATTTGAGCAAGCTGGTCCTCGACACCGGCCGCAAGCTCGAGGCTGAGGGGCAGGCCTATGAGGCCACCACCATGGTGCAGCTCGAGCAGCAATGGATCCAGATGGGCGGCGAGGTACACCATCTGCCGCCCGAGGACATGGCGAAGCTCAAGACCCTGCTGACGCCGGTCGGGGACGAGGTCACCGCGAGCCAGCCGCCGGTGCACGCGATGCTCGAGCAGGTCCGCGCAGCCAAGGCCAAGCACTGAATGCCGGGCGCGGTGCGCGCTCGGTCCCGGGACGAATGAACGATAAACACGGAGGAAGCCATGAACATGAAGAGGTGGTCGCAAGCCTTGGCCATCGTGGGGGCCGGTAGCGTCGTCGCCGCAGCCGCGTGGGCGCAGGATGCCGGCTCAGGCTGGCCCAGCTACAACCGGAGCCTCTTGTCCGACCGCTACGCGCCGCTCGATGAGATCAACCGCACGAACGTCGCGAAGCTGCATCCGGTCTGCACCTACGAGCTCGGCATGCAGTCGGAATTCGAGACCGGTCCGCTCGTCATCGGCCGCATCCTCTATGCCACCAGCGAGATGGACATCTTCGCCATCGACGCGGGCACCTGCAAAGAGAAGTGGCGCACGCATGAGGACATCAACCTCCCGTTCCAGCATTTTCCGCTGAACCGCGGCGCGGCCTATCTCGACGGCCGCCTGTTCCGCGGGACCCAGGACGGCCGCATCTTCGGCTACGACGCCGAGACCGGCAAACGAATCTGGGAGACCAAGATCTTCCAGATGCGGGGCGAGTCGGTTCCGGCCGCGCCCATCGCCTGGAACGGCATGGTTTTCGTCGGCAATGCCGGCGGCGATTCCAAGGGCGTGAAGGGCCGCATGTATGGGCTCGACGCCGCCACCGGAAAGGTCATGTGGGAGACCTATCTCGTGCCGGCCGGCGAAAAGGCCGAGACGACATCGGGGATCGAGAAGGTCGCGGCCCCGACCTGGGGCAACGCCAAGGACGTGCCGATCACGGGCGGCGCGACCTGGACCTCCTACACGCTCGATCCCAAGACCGGGTTGCTTTACGTCCCGGGCGGCAATCCCGCGCCCGACTTCGTCGCGGGCTTGCGGCCGGGCTCGAACCTGATGGCCGGCTCGGTCGTCATCCTCGACGCCAAGACCGGGGCCTACCGCAAGCATTTCTCGATCGTGCCCAAGGATTATCACGACTGGGACATCTCCGCGACGCCCGCTCTTTTCACTACCAAGTCCGGCCGCTTCGAGATGGCGGTGACGGGCAAGAACGGCATGCTCTACGGCTATGACCTCGGCACCAACAAGCGGGTCTTCGCCACGCCGGTCACCACGCGCAGCAACACCACCGCGCCGCTGACCAAGCTGGGCACGACGTTCTGTCCAGGCGCGTCCGGCGGCGCGGAATGGAACGGACCCGCCTACAGCCCCGTCACCAACCTCATCTATACCGGCGAAGTGGATTGGTGCAGCATCGTCACGATGCTCGATGACGACGACACCAAGGCTGTGGCCCAGGGCCTGCCGTGGACCGGCGCGGTCAAGGACGCGCTCTTCGGCGCGCATCCGCCCAAGTGGGGCGGCTGGCTCATGGCGAGCGATGCCGAGACCGGCAAGATCAAGTGGCGCTTCAAGGCCGACGCGCCGGTGCTCTCGGGCGTGACGCCGACCAAGGGCGGGCTCGTGTTCTTCGGCGACATGAACGGCAATGCCTTCGCCTTCGACGACGCCACCGGCAAGAAGCTGTGGCAGACGAAGTTCGACGGCGCGCCGGGCGGCGGGCTCATCACTTACATGGTCGACGGGCACCAACGGGTGGCGATCGTGTCGGGAACCAACACGATCGTCTTTCCGCTCGCGCCCAAGGCGAACGGCAAGATCACCATCTTCGGCGTCCAATAGCGAAGGGCGCGCGCGGCGCCATTCCGCGTCCTTCGACCCGCACGGTCGAGGGACGCGGAGGCCGCTTCAGCTCGCCTTTATCAGTGCGTAAGAGCCGGGCGCGTTCTCGATCGGCTTGAGCTTGCCGTCGCCCGGGTTGCGCGCCGGCACCTTGCCGCCGGCGTGGCGCGCGATCCATTTCTCCCACAGCGGCCACCAAGAGCCTTCGTGGTATTGCGCGCCGGCGAGCCAGTCGTCGGGCTTCTTCGGCAGCTTCGCGTTTTCCCAATGCCCGTATTTCACCGGGTCCGGCGGGTTGACCACGCCGGCGATGTGGCCCGAGGCGGCGAGCACGAACTTGACCGGGCCCTTGTAGAGCTGCGTCGCCGCATAGGCCGATTTCCACGGCGCAATGTGGTCCTCGCGGCTCGCCAGGATGAAGGTCGGCGTCTTGATCTTGCGCAGATCGATCGGCACGCCGTCGAGCGCGATTCCGCCCGGCTCGACCAGCTTGTTCTCCTGGTACATGGCGCGCAGGTAGAAGCTGTGCATGGTCGCCGGCATGCGCGTCGAGTCGCTGTTCCAATAGAGGAGATCGAACGGGAACGGCTCCTTGCCGAGCAGGTAGTTGTTGACCACGAACGACCAGATGAGGTCGTTAGCGCGCAGCATGTTGAAAGTGGTCGCCATGTCCGAGCCCTCGAGATAGCCATGCTGGCGCATGCGCTCCTCGAGCATGTGGAGCTGCTCCTCGTCGATGAACACGGACAGCTCGCCGGCTTCGGTGAAATCCACCATCGAGGCGAAATAGGTCGCGCTGGCGAAGCGCTTGTCGTCCTTGGCCGCCATGTAGGCAAGGGTCGCCGCGAGCAGCGTGCCGCCGAGGCAATAGCCGATCACGTTCGTCTCGCGCTCGCCGGTCGCCCGCTCGATCGCATCGAGGCACGCGAGCGGCCCCTCGCGCATGTAGTCGTCGAACGTCTTGGCCGCGAGATGCTCGTCCGGATTGACCCACGAGACGACGAAGACGGTATGGCCGCGCTCGACCGCCCAGCGCACGAACGAGTTCCGCGGGCGCAGGTCGAGGATATAATATTTGTTGATCCAGGGCGGCATGATCAGCAGCGGCCGCCGCTTCACTTCCGCCGTGGCCGGCTCGTATTGCAGGAGCTGCACCAGGTCGTTCTGGTAGACGACCTTGCCGGGCGTGACCGCGATGTTGCGGCCGACCTCGAACGCCTCCATGTCGGTCATCTTGATCATGAGGCGGCCCTTGCCGCGCTCGAGATCCTCGAGCAGATGCTGGAGGCCATTGAGCAGGTTCTCGCCGCCGCTCTCGATCGTGCTGCGCAGCACCTCGGGATTGGTGAGCACGAAATTCGACGGCGCCATCGCATCGACGAACTGCCGCGTGTAGAAGTCGACCTTGCGCGCGGTCTTGTCGTCCATTCCCTCGACCTGCTGCACGATCGACTGCAGCCATCGCGCGGTCAGGAGATAGCTCTGCTTGATGTAGTCGAAGAGCGCGTTCTCGTTCCACGCGGCGTCCTGGAAGCGGCGGTCGCCCGGCGCCGGCGTCGCGACCGGATCGGGGGCGGCGCCGGTGAGAAAGCGCTGCGCCGTGGTCTGCCACAGCCGGAGATAGTCCTGCCACAGCGACAGCTGCGCCTGGACCAGGCTCGCCGGATCGCTCATCAGGCGGTGCGTCATCTCGAAAAACGCGCCGGCGATGTTGAGCGGATCGAGCATGCCCGCGCCGTCGGACTGGCGCGTCAGGAATTCCTGCACGAGATGCTGGCTGCGCTCGGCGAGTTCGGCCATCTTGCGCGACCACACGACCGGGTCGGGGACCTTGATTTCGTGGGGTTGAGGCTCTTTCATGCTGCCCCGTCCTGGCGGGTCGTTGGGCTGGCTTGTTGGCTCTGCCCTCATGTATATGGGCAATGCGGCGCGCGGAGAAGTAGGACATGAAGGTGAAGCGCAAGTTAGCGACGATTTGGCCGATCCTCGGACTGCTCGCGGGCTGCTCGTGGGTGCCGAACGCGGTCAATCCGGTGTCGTGGTATCGCGACCTGTCCGGTGCCTCGAAGAACGACAAGCTCGATACGGACCAGCGCAATCAGCAGAACTTCGAGTCCGGCGGCAAGGGGCCCTATCCCAATCTCGCCGACGTGCCCAATGCGCCCGATCGCGCCATCAGCAGGATCGATCGTGATGCGCTGCAAAAAAGCCTCGCCGCCGATCGCAGCAACGCGCGCTACACCGATGAACAGCTTCGCGCCGGAACCGCCGCGCCAGGCGCTGTTGCGCCGCCGCCGCCTGGGCCTTTGGCCGGGGTCAACGCGCCTCTGCCCGCCGCCGCGCCCGGACCGAGGGCTGCTGCCGCAGTGCAGCAGCAGGACGCTGCGCTGCCGAAGGAATCGCCGCTGGTGAGTCCCAGCATCGCCAACGTGCCGCAAGGCGAAATGCCCGCCCCGGCGCCGCCGCCCGCCGAGCTGCCGCCCTTGCCGAATCAAGCAGCCGAATCGTCGCAGGTTGCGAGCGCCGCACCGGGAGCGGGGGTCGCCGGATCGGGCAAGCGTCGCGCCGCCGCTGCGTCGTCCGTGCATGCCCTGTCGGTCGTATTCGCCGACGGCTCGGCCGCGCTCCCCGACGCCGAGCGCAACCGCCTGAGCGAGGTCGCCGCGGCGCAGCACCAGCAGGGCGGCGCCGTCCGCGTCATCGGGCACGCCCTGCCCGCCACCGGTGCCGATGCGGCGCAGCAGCCGCTCGCGAGCTTCACCCTGGCGCTGAATCGGGCCAGGGCGGTCGCCAAGGTGCTGAACGAGGACGGCGTGCCCAGCCAATCGATCGCGGTCGAGACCGCGCCGAATCATGCCGGCGATGCCACCGGCGCGAATGCCGAGGTCTTTCTCGAGCACTAAGTCTTTCTCGAGCACTAAATTGTCGCCACCTGCCCGCCGTCTAGGGTAGAAGGAAAGGCAATCCCGCCGATGGACGGGCCGTTCGTGACATGAAGCCGCCACTGAGAATCGCCATCGCCGGGCTGGGCACGGTCGGTGCCGGCACCGTGCGACTCCTGCGGCGGAATGCCGAGCTGCTGGAACGCCGCGCCGGGCGCAAGCTCGCGCTGGTCGCGGTTTCGGCGCGCGACCAGCGGCGCGAGCGGGGCATCGACCTCGCCGGCGTGCGCTGGGAAGGGAATGCTGCAGCACTCGCTTCGGCGGCGGACGTCGATGTGGTGGTCGAACTCATCGGCGGCAGCGAAGGGATCGCGCGCGAGCTGGTCACGGCCGCGCTCGGCAACGGCAAGCATGTCGTCACCGCCAACAAGGCGCTCATCGCCCATCACGGCGCGTCCCTGGCGCAGCTCGCCGAGGAGAAGGGCGTGGCGCTCGCCTTCGAAGCGGCGGTCGCGGGCGGCATTCCGATCCTCAAGGCGCTGCGCGAAGGGCTTTCTGCAAACAACGTGCAACGCATCTATGGCATCCTCAACGGCACCTGCAATTACGTGCTGACCATGATGCGCGAGACCGGGCGCGACTTCGCCGATATCCTCGCCGAGGCGCAGCGCCTGGGCTATGCCGAGGCCGATCCCGCCATTGACATCGATGGCATCGACGCCGCGCACAAGCTGGCGCTGCTCGCTGCGGTGGCGTTCGGCACCAAGGTCGCGTTCGCCGGCGTTCATGTCGAAGGCATCCGTCACGTCTCGGCGCTCGACATCGCCTTCGCCGACGATCTCGGCTATCGCATCAAGCTCCTGGGCTTGGCGCGGCTGACCGAGGCGGGCCTCGAGCAGCGCGTCCATGCCTGCATGGTGCCGCGCACGACGCCCATCGCCCATGTCGACGGCGTGTTCAATGCCGTCGTGGTCGAGGGCGATTTCGTTGGCCGCGTCATGCTGGAGGGCCGCGGCGCCGGCGCCGAGCCGACCGCGTCGTCGGTGGTGGCCGACCTCATCGACATCGCCGGCGGCCGCGTCGCGACCAGCTTCGCCGTGCCCGCCTCGCAGCAGAAGTCGATCGCCGTCGCGCCTATGGCGCTTCATCGCGGCGCCTATTACGTCCGCCTCATGGTGCTCGACCGGCCCGGCGTGATCGCCGACGTGGCGGCCGTGCTTCGCGACGAGGCGGTCTCCATGGAACAGATGATCCAGCGCGGCCGGGCGCCGGGCGAGGCGGTGCCAGTGGTGCTGACGACGCATGAGACCGACGAGGCGGCGATGCGCCGGGCGCTCGATCGCATCACGCGATTGGGCACGGTGATCGAACCGCCCCGCATGATCCGGGTGGAGAATCTATAGGAGACGATGATGGCCGAACCCGCGATGATGGATCGCAACCTTGCGCTCGAGGCGGTGCGCGTGACCGAGGCTGCGGCGCTTTCCGCCTCGCGGCTGATGGGGCGTGGCGACGAGAAGGCCGCGGATCAGGCCGCCGTCGACGCCATGCGCCAGGCCTTGAACGCGCTCGCGATCGACGGCACGGTCGTGATCGGCGAGGGCGAACGGGACGAGGCGCCGATGCTTTATATCGGCGAGAAGGTCGGCACCGGCCAAGGCCCGCGCATTGACATCGCGCTCGATCCGCTCGAGGGCACCACGATCACGGCGAAGGGCGGGTCGAATGCGCTTGCCGTCATCGCCATGGCCGAGGCCAAGGGCTTCCTCAACGCGCCCGATGTCTACATGGACAAGATCGCGATCGGCGGCGGCTTCGGCGAGGTGGTCGATCTCGACGAGACGCCGAGGACGAATCTGACCAATCTTGCCAGGGCCAAGAAGTCCGAGGTGTCCGATCTCGTCGTCTGCATCCTCGACCGGCCGCGCCATTCCGAGCTCATCGCCAAGGTGCGCGAGGCGGGGGCTCGCATCATGCTGATCTCGGACGGCGACGTCTCGGGCGTGATCGCCACATCGCGACCCGACAGCGGCGTCGACATTTATATCGGATCGGGCGGCGCGCCGGAGGGCGTGCTGGCGGCGGCCGCGCTCAACTGCATCGGCGGCTTCATGCAGGGCCGGCTCCTGTTCCGGAACGACGACGAGCGCGGGCGGGCGCGGCGCTTCGGCATCGAGGATTTCGACCGCAAATACAGCCTCTACGATCTCGCCCACGGCGAGGTCATGTTCGCGGCCACCGGCGTCACCAACGGCACCATGCTCCAGGGCGTGCGGCGCTTCGCCGGCGGCGCGGTCACGCATTCGATGGTGATGCGCTCCAAGAGCGGCACGGTCCGCATCATCGAGGCGCATCACAATTTCCAGCGCAAGGTCGGCTTTCCGGGGTCGGGCCGCTGAGCATGGCCGGGCTCGAGGGCGCCGAGTTCGTCGAGCTGTTTTCGAGTCCGTTCCTGTCGTATCTTTGGCCGGACAGCGACGCGCTCAACAAGGAACTGCGACAAAAGATTCTCGCCCACGAGCGCGACGCACCCGGCAGCGGGCAGAGCAAGAGCAATGTCGGCGGCTGGCATTCCGAGACCGGCCAGCTCCAGTTCTGCGGCGATGCCGGCAAGGCGCTGATCGAGCGCATGATCGCGGCCGCGAACGAGGCGACCGCACGCACGCTCGCCGGCCGCGCTTGTCCGCCCTTCACCTGGACCCTCGAGGCGTGGGCCAACGTGAGCCGCGCCGGCGACTTCAACCGCATGCACGCGCATGGCATGTCGACCTGGTCTGGAACCTATTACGTCGATGACGGCGACCCGCCCGCCGACGAGGCGTTCGGCACCGCGCTCGAGATCACCGATCCGTGCGGGCAGAGGAGCGCCAGCTTCTTCCCGACCGTCCTGCCGCCCGGCATCTTCATCCGCCCGCGCCCCGGCCTCATGGTGCTGTTCCCGAGCTACATCCCGCACATGGTCATGCCGCATCGCGGAAAGCGGCCGCGCATCTCGATCGCCTTCAATTTCCGCAAGACGCCGTTCCCGTGACCGGTGAAGCGGTGCTGGGCGTCGAGCGCTCGCTGCTGGGCCGGCGCTGGCGCGAGCGCTCGGGCGAGGATCGCGCCGGCCTCGCCATCGCGCAGCGACTGGGCCTGCCCGAGATCGTCGGAAGGCTGCTGGCGCGGCGCGGCGTCGCGCCCGACGAGGCCGAGCGCTTCCTCAATCCGTTGCTGCGCGATGTCCTGCCCGACCCTTCGGACTTCAAGGACATGGACTTGGCCATCGCGCGCATCGTCGCCGCGGTCGAGGGACGGGAAACCATCGCCGTGTTCGGCGACTACGATGTCGACGGCGCGACTTCCGCGGCGCTTCTGAAACGCTTTCTCGGCGCGGCGGGGACGCGGGTCGCGATCTACGTGCCGGACCGCCAGCGCGAGGGCTACGGACCCAACGCGCCGGCGCTGCTGCGCCTCAAGGACGAGGGCGCTTCGCTGGTCGTGACCGTCGATTGCGGCATCGCCGCGCACGCGCCGCTCGCGGCCGCGGCCGAGGCCGGGCTCGACGTGATCGTGGTCGATCATCATGTCGCCGAGCCTCTGCTGCCGCGTGCCGTCGCGGTGGTCAATCCCAACCGGCTCGACGAGACCAGCCCGCATCGCGCGCTCGCCGCGGTCGGCGTCGTGTTCCTGCTTGTCGTCGGCGTCAACCGGGCGCTGCGCCGCGCCGGCTGGTATGCGAACCGGCGCGAGCCCGATCTCATGGCGTGGCTCGATCTGGTCGCGCTCGGCACGGTGTGCGACGTGGTGCCGCTCACCGGCCTCAACCGCGCGCTGGTGACGCAGGGACTCAAAGTGATGCGCCAGCGCGGCAATCCGGGGCTCGCCGCGCTCGCCGATGTGGCCAAGGTGTCGGAACCCTTGGGCGCCTACCACGCCGGATTCATCCTGGGTCCACGCGTCAATGCCGGCGGCCGGGTCGGCGCCGCCGATCTCGGCGCGCGGCTGCTGTCGAGCGACGATGCGGGCGAAGTACGCGTGCTGGCGCAGCAGCTCGACGCCCACAATGCCGAGCGGCGCGACATCGAGGCGCGCGTGCTGGCCCAAGCGGTGGCGCAGGTCGAGGGCGGCGGGGCAGGGCAGGCGCTGCTCTTCGTCGCCGGCGAGGGCTGGCATCCCGGCGTCGTCGGCATCGTCGCGAGCCGCCTCAAGGACCGCTACAACCGCCCCGCCTGCGTCGTCGCGATGGAGGGCGCGATCGGCCGCGGCTCGGGCCGGTCGGTGAGCGGCCTGGCGCTCGGGCCGGCGGTGATCGCGGCGCGCCAAGCCGGGATCGTGTCGCACGGCGGCGGCCATGCGATGGCGGCGGGCTTCACCGTCGCGGCCGACCGTCTCCTCGAGCTGCGGGATTTCCTCGAAGCGCGCGCGTTCGAGGCGCTCGGCGCAGAGGCGCCCATGCCGGAGCTGTCGATCGACGGCGCGCTGACCGCGGCGGCCGCAACAGCCGGATTGGCCGAGCTGGTCGAGCGCATCGGCCCCTACGGCACCGGCAATCCCGAGCCGCGATTCGTCCTGCCGCAATTGCGCGTGCTGCGCGCCGACGTGGTGGGCGGCGCCCATCTGCGCCTCATCCTCGCCGACGGCGCCGGCGCGGGACGGGTGAAGGCGATCGCTTTCCGCTCGGTCGACGGGCCGCTGGCGCCCGCGCTCCTCAACAGCGGCGGCCGCGCGTTTCATGTCGCAGGTCATCTCCGCGCCGACCGCTGGCAGAGGCGCGAGGGCGTGCAGCTCTTGGTCGATGACGCCGCGCTCGCGACGTGATCACGCCAGCCAGCGTTCCTTCCACGCCTGGAACATCAAGATCGGCCACAGCGAAGCCTGCCAGTCATGCGTGCCCTGGCGATGCGCGCGCCAACGCTCGACGATCGGCGCGGGGTGGAAGACGCCTTCCGCGGCGAGCCGGCGCTCATCGAGGAGCCGGTCGGCCCACTCGCGCAGCGGCCCGCGCAGCCACGCGCCGATTGGCACCGAGAAGCCCATCTTCGGCCGCTCCACCAGCTCCTTTGGTACATAGCGATAAAGCACCCTGCGCAGCAGGCGCTTGCCGACGCCGCCGTTGGTCTTCATCTCCGGCGGCAGGCTCCAGCTGAACGCGACGACGCGGTGGTCGAGCATCGGCACCCGCGCCTCGAGCGCGACCGCCATCGAGGCGCGGTCGACCTTGGTCAGGATGTCGTCGGGCAGATAGGTGAGCGTGTCGATATATTGCATGCGCTCGACGAAATCGGGCACCAGCTCGCGCACGCCGGCATCTTCCATGAGGCCCCTGGGCTCGACGCCGCCCTTGACGATCGTCGCCGGATCGAGCCACAGGCTGATCACCTGGCGATAGAACGCGCTGGCCTCGGCCTCGCCGTCGAGCACGTTGGCGAGCTTGTGCATCTTGTCGCCGAACTGCGCCGGCCGGCGTGCCTCGGGGATGACGGAGGCGAGCGCGCTCCAGGTCGCGGGCGAGAAGGCGCGTACCCCGGCGGCGGCCAGCTCGCGAGCGCGCTGCGGCATCATTTCGATCGTGCGCCACACCGTCTCGCCGCGCAGATAGCGCGTGTAGCCCGCGAACAACTCGTCGCCGCCGTCGCCCGAGAGCGCGACCGTGACATGGCGCCGCGTCAACTCGGAGACGAGAAAGGTCGGGATCTGCGAGCTGTCGGCGAAAGGCTCGTCGTACATGGTCGGCAGGGACGGAATCACCTCGAGCGCGTGCTCGGGCGAGACATAGAGCTCGGTATGGTCGGTGCCGAGATGGCGAGCCACCGCGGCGGCGTGCTGCGCCTCGTCGAAGCCGCGCTCGCGGAAGCCGATGGTGAAGCTGCGCACCGGCCGGGTGCTCTGCGCCTGCATCAGCGCGACTACGGTCGAGGAATCGATGCCGCCGGAAAGAAACGCGCCCAGCGGCACGTCGGCCACCATGCGCCGGCCGATTGCGTCGCGCAGCAGCGCGTCGAGTTGTTCCTCGGCCTCGTCCACGCTCGCTTCGAGCCGCTCGGCTTGGCCCGCGCGCGCGATCTCGGCGAGCGACCAGAAGGGTGCGATCTCGGGCGGGCCGTTCTCGCGCGCGGTGAGGATCATGCCGGGCTGAAGCTTTTGCACGCCGCGATAGATGGTGAGCGGCGCCAGCACATAGCCGAGCCGCAGATAGGACGTCAGCGCCTCGCGGTCGAGCGCGGGCGTCCAGCTCGGATCGGCGCGCAGCGCCTTCAGCTCCGATCCGAACAGGATGCGGCCGCCGAAATCCGCCCAGTAGACCGGCTTGATGCCGAGCCGGTCGCGCACCAGGTAGAGGACGCGCTCGCGCCGGTCCCACAATGCCAGCGCGAACATGCCGATGATGCGCTCGATGGTCGCGCGCACGCCCCACACGGCCGCGCCCTCGACGATGATCTCGCTGTCGCAATGGCCGCGGAAGCGTCGCCCGGCCGCCTCGAGCTCGGGGCGAAGCTCGTCCGCGTTGTAGACCTCGCCGTTGTACGAAAGGACGAAGCGGCCGCACGACGACACCATCGGCTGCGCGCCGGCGGGCGACAGATCGACGATCGACAGGCGGCGGTGGCCGAGCGCCAGGCCGGCCTCGTCGTCGCGCCACAGATCGCCGGCATCGGGTCCGCGATGATGCAGCGTCTCGGTCATCTCGCCCGCAAGCGCCGCGAGCGCGTTTGGCGCCATGCGCCGCCGCCGATCCCAAATGCCCGCGATCCCGCACATGCATTTGGTCCTAGCACGTCGGTTCGCGGCTTGCGAGCGCTTCGGCGGCTTGCTTTATCATGTGCGGGCCGGTAGACCGGGCGCCGCGGCCGTCCCCATCGTCTAGAGGCCCAGGACGCCACCCTTTCACGGTGAAAACACCGGTTCGAATCCGGTTGGGGACGCCAACCGCGTCATGCCAGACCCCAGCGTAACGGACGGCCCCTGGAAGAGCGCCAATGACGGCGGTTCGCTCCGAGTGCTATGTTTGGAGGCCTTCGGATAAGGACGGCCTGCCTTGAATGCACTTCTCGATCGCATTTCCATCGACCCTGAAATTTGCGGGGGAAAGCCGTGCATCAAGGGCACGCGCGTTTGGGTGGCGCTGGTCCTGGATTTTCTGGCCGACGGGATGGCCGAGGCGGAAATCCTGGCTGAATATCCGCAACTTACGCACGCGGATGTATTGGCGGCGATCGCCTATGGCGCCGAGATGTCGCGCGAGCGAATCTTGCCTCTTCCGGTTGGCCACGTGGCATGAATGAAGATCAAACTGGACGAGAACATCGGCCGTCGCGGCGTTGACCTTTTGAAGGCGGCCAATCACGACGTCATGACGGTGCGCGACCAGAATCTGCACGGTGCAAGCGATGAAGCCGTGTTCAAGGCATGTACCGTTGAGGGCCGGGTCCTCGTCACCCTGGATCACGATTTTGGCCAGGTCTTGCGATTTCCGCCGGAACAGAGCGCCGGGTTGATCATCCTGGAACCGGGGCCTCGGATGACACCACAATCATTGCTTGATCGGCTCCAGGATTTTTTGACGATGATCGACGTGCAATCGCCAACAGGGGCTTTGTGGATCGTGGAACCTGGGCGCGTTCGCGTGCATCTACGCCGCGGCGAATGAGGAATGGAGGTCGTTGCCATGATGCTCATGCGTTTTCCGGCCGCGCGAATCGTCGCGGTTTGCGCGTTGCTGTTGGCGGCCGCGCCCGTCTTGGCGGAGGAGTCGGGGACCAAGCTCGCGTCGCTCGTCGCCGGGCCGCAGCGGACTGAGCAGAACCGGGTACGCGATCCCTACCGCCATCCGCGCGAGACGCTGGAATTCTTCGGCCTGCGCGACGACATGACGGTGGTCGAGATCTGGCCCGGCGGCTCCGGCTGGTGGACCGAGATCCTGGCGCCCTACTTGGCGGAACGCGGCCGGTTCTACGCGGCGCTGCCCAATCCGGATGCTTCCGACGAGGCGCGCAAGGGCAATGAAGCCTTCGCCGCGAAGATGGCAGCCGCGCCGGCGCTCTATGGCAAGGTCAAGGTCACCACGCTCGACGGCGACCATGACAAGATCGCGCCGGACGGCAGCGCCGATATGGTCCTCACCTTCCGCAATCTCCATGATTGGGTCCCGCGCGGCACCGCCGAGGGCGCGCTCAAGGCCTTCTATCGTGCGCTCAAGCCGGGCGGGGTCCTCGGCGTCGAGGACCACCGCGCGTCGCCCAACGAGCCGCAGGACCCGACCGTGAAGAGCGGCTATCTGCGCGAGGATTTCACCATCGCGCTGGTCGAGAGCGTCGGGTTCAAGCTGGTCGCGCGCTCCGAGGTCAACGCCAATCCCAAGGACACCAAGGATTATGCCGCCGGCGTCTGGACCCTGCCGCCGACGCTGCGCTTGAAGGACCAGGATCGCGACCGCTACGTGGCGATCGGCGAGAGCGACCGCTACACGCTCAAATTCGTCAAGCCGTGATGCAAGCCGCTTACCCAAGCGTCGCATAGACCGCGAGCACGACGAAGCCCGAGACGGCGAGTGTCGCGTGAATGCCGACCAGCGTCATCGGCACGCGTCGCGCGCGCAGGCGAAGCACGAGCATCGCGAGCCCGATCAGCAGCGCCGCTGCGAACAACACGGCGGCGATCACGCCGAACGACGACGTACCCGTGGCCCCGCCGCGATGCGAGCCGGGGAGCGCGAGGAGCAGGACCGCGAAGCCCACGAGCGCGGCAAGCCCATGCGCCGCCGCGAGCCACGCCGGCGGCGGCGCCACGTCGCGCCGCAGCCGCCGCCACGCCGCCGCGGCGCCGAACACCACAGTCACCCCCAGCATGATCACCGCAAGCGCCAGCATCGCCCCCACGCGCGCGAGACATTCCCGCGCGACGGTATTACGATCGCGGGCAAAAGGCACGACACAGGGATGAGACGATGAATTCCGTTCCGCGCTTCTTCGCGTTCGCGTTCGCCGCATTTTGCGCCGTCTCGCCGGCGCGCGCCGAGCTGCAGACGCTCCACCTCACCATGCCGGCGATCGCGGTCTATTACGCGCCCTACATGTTCGCGATCGAGAAGGGCTATTACGCCGAGGAAGGGCTGACGATCGACGCGACCATGGCCGGCGGCGGCGCCGCGACGCCGGCGCTCATGTCGGGGACGATCGACATCAGCACCTCGCCCGCCGCGGCCTTGACCGCGATCATTCGCGGCGCGCCGCTCAAGATCGTCTACACCATGGCCGACCGCAGCAACTATCAGCTCTGGTCGACGCAGCCCGACCTCGTCACGCTGCAGGACCTGAAGGGCAAGTCGGTCGGCATCTTGAGCCGCGGCGACACGTTCGAGATCGCGATGCGCCTGACGCTCTTGAAGGCCGGGCTGCCCCAGGACTGGGTCAGCTTCACGCCCCTGGGCGTCGGCGACCAGGTGCGAGCGGCGGCGGTCGCCTCGGGCTCGCTTCCGGCCGTGATCGTGGCGCGCAGCGATGTCGAGCCGCTGCGCAACACCCCGGCCTTGCAGCGCGGCCATCTCGTCGTGGACATCGAAAAGACCATTCAGTGGCCCTATACCGGCGTCGTGGTCGGCGACACGCTGATCAAGAACAAGCCCGACGCGCTCCTCCACTTCATGCGCGCGACGGTGAAGGGCGTGCGCTATGTCAAGGCGTTTCGCGCCGAGACCATCGCCTTGCTGAGGCGGCGCGAGCCGCAGGCGAGCGAGAAGCAGTTCGGCACCGATTACGACGATTCGATCGAGGCGATGACGGCGGACGGCACCGCGTCCGACGCGATGATCCAGCAGGATCTCGACGTGCGGGCGCAGATCCTGAACATCCCCAAGGACAAGATGCGCCCCATCGACCAGATCTACGACTACCGCGCCGTGCGCGCGGTGACGAAGGAGCTCGACGCCAGCGGCTGGAAGCCGACGAAGTAGGGCCTCGCGTCGATGTGGTGCGTCCTTCGACTACGCTTCGCTCCGCTCAGGATGAGGAAAAAATTTACCTCATCCTGAGCGGAGCCCCAAAGGGGCGTAGTCGAAGGACGCACGGTGGCTTCATGTGAACGAATGACGCGCAACGTCCCTCACTTCGGCGGGTTGAGCTGCTTCCACGGGTCCTTGACCTGGGGAATGGTGAAGAACTCGACGTTGGCGAGTTTGCCGTCCTTCATCTCGGTGCGGCGGATATAGATATCCTGGATCACGTCGCGCGTTTCGGGATCGATCATGATGGGCCCGCGCGGGCTGTCGGGATTCTTCCAGGCGGTGAGGAACTTCATGGCCTCGTCCGAGGTGAACTTGCCCTTGGTGGCCTTGATCAGGTCATAGACCGCCGCCATCGCGTCCCAGGCGCCGACCGAGATGAAATCGGGCACCAGCTTGCCCTGGTACTCGTTGTCCCAGGCCGCCATGAATGCCTTGTTCGCCGGCCGGTCGGCGGCGGTCGAATAGTTGCCGGCGGTGACGAGCCCAACGGGCGTGTCGCCCATGTTGGGCAGCTCCTCGTCGGGCACCAGATCCTGGGTCGAGACGACGTTGATGCCGACGGCGCGGAGCTTCAGGTCCTGGATCGCCTTCATCATGCCGGTCGCCTGCACGCCGGCGGGAACCCATACGAAGGCGACGTCGGGCTTGGCGTCCTTGACCCGCTGCACGACCGGAGGAAAGTCCGGGCTCGTCGGCGAGAAGCGGATCGCGCCGCTGATCTTGCCGCCGGCGGCGGTGAAGGATTTGGTGAAGGCCTCCTCGGCGTCGTGGCCGGGGATGAAGTCGCTGACCGCGGTGAAGGCGGTCTTCCAGCCCTGCTGCGAGGCCCAGGTGCCGAGCGGATAGGCGCTTTGCCACAGGGTGAACGAGGTCCGCACCACGTAAGGCGACAGCCGCGTGATGTTGACGCCGGCCGCGTTGGCGATGATGAGCGGAACCTTCGCCTCGGCCGTCAGCGGCGCGATCGCGGTCGCGATCGGTGAGCCGACCACGCCGATCAGCAGGTTCACGTGCTCGCGGGTGATCAGCTCTTGCGCCAGGCGCTTGCCGACTTCGGCCTCGGAGGTGTCGTCGCGGCGCAGCACCTCGACGGTGACACCGGGCGGCAGGTCCTTGTCGAGCAGCTTGGCGTAGAGCTTGAAGGCGCCGTCCATCTCGTCGCCGCCGCGCGCGAGGAATCCCGAATAGCTCGAGATCAGGCCGATTTTGATCTGCTGCGATGCGGCCGGTCCGCCTGCAAGCGCCACGCCCAACGCGATGGCGCCCAGCCCGATCATGCGAATTCCCGTCATCGCTTTCCCCCGCGCGTGATGAGCTTCTGTTCCGGCGCCGATTTCACCACACGCGCGGGGGCAGCGGAAGGGGCAGGCTTGTCGCACCGGATTGGCGGGGGCATAGTCGCGTCCATGGCGAAGCACGGCTTGGTCGAGACCTATCGCGGCGCGGTCGGCGCCTGGGAATGCGATGCCTTCGGCCATCTCAACGTCGCGTTCTATCCCGATCGCTTCGTCGCCGCCGCTGCCGATCTGCTGGAGCGGCTCCATGCTGGGATGCAGTGGCGCACCGTCTCGCTCGATACGCGCTATCTCGTGGAACTGCGCGCGAGCGAGGGCGTCGTCATCCGCAGCGGGCTCTTGTCGCGCGAGGACACGTGCATTCGCATCGCGCACGAGGCGCTCGCGCCGTCGGGCGGCCGCACCACGCTCGCCGAGCATGTACTCGAGCCCGAGGGCGGCACCGTTTCTTCCGGCGCGCTCGTCCCGGCGGACTTTGCCTGGGACCGATTCGCTGCCGCGCCCGATCCGGCCGGCGAGGGACCCATCGCGTCCGGGCGCGACCGGGTGAGGGACGGGGAGGCGGAGGCGGGACGATTGTCGCCCGCCGGCCATGTTCATCGCTTCTCCGACGCCTGCCTCCTCGCCATCGACGCGATCGGCATGACCGACGCCTACCGCCGCCGGGCGAATCGCGGGTTTGCGACGTTCGAGACGCGGCTTACGATCGCGCACCCGGCGGCTTGCGTCGGCGACGGCATCGCCGTCACGAGCGGCATCGCCGCGATCGGCACCTCGTCTCTGCGGCTGGAGCACCGCATGCGCGCGACCCGCGACGGCAGGGTGCTGGCGCGTTTCCATCAGGCGGGCGTGCATTTCGATCTTGCCGCCCGGCGCTCGTCGCCCTGGCCCGAGGAACTGCGCTCCAAGGCGCTGGCGCTGCGCATCGTCGGCGAGTGAAAGCTTGCTCTTCGAGCGTCGCTTCGACTATGCAGGAGGCATGGTTTCGCGCCGCTCGTTCGGACTAGCCCTCCTCGCCGCGGTCGCTGCGCACCGGGCGATGGCGGGCGAGCAGGATTTCGCCGCCTGGCTGCGCGGCCTGCGCGCGGACGCGCTGGCGCAGGGCATCACGGCCAACACGCTCGACCGCGCGCTGGTCGATCTCGCGCCCATACCGCGCGTCATCGAGCTCGACCGGCATCAGCCCGAGACGAGTCTGACCTTCGCCGAATACATCGACCGCGTCGTGAGCGACGCGCGGCGCGAGGATGGGCGCGAGCACTATCGCGACAACCGGGCGCTGCTCGACGAGGTCGCCGCGCGTTATGGCGTCGATTCGCGAATCATCGTCGCGCTGTGGGGCATCGAAACCGATTTCGGCCGCGTCACAGGCGGCTTTCCGGTGATCCCGGCGCTCGCGACCCTGGCCTATGACGGGCGCCGCCCCGACTTCTTCCGCCGCGAGCTGTTGAACGCGCTGGTGATCGTCGACCGCGAGCATATCGATCCGCGCCGGATGGTCGGCTCCTGGGCCGGCGCCATGGGGCAGAGCCAGTTCATGCCGTCGAGCTTCCTGGCCTATGCCGTGAGCTTTCGCGGCGACGGGCCGCCCGATATCTGGAGCCGGCGCGAGGACGTATTCGCGTCGATCGCCAATTATCTCGCGCGCGTCGGCTGGCGCCGCGGCGAGACATGGGGCGACCAGGTCACGCTGCCGCTGGGCCTCGATGCGCCCGACAAATCGCGCCGTCCGTTGGCGGAATGGGCTGCGCTCGGCCTCGCGCGAGTCGACGGGAAAAAGTTGCCGGCGCTCGCCGAGGATGGCGGGTTGGTGCTGCCGGCGGGGCAGGGGGGGCCTGCCTTTCTCGCCTACGACAATTTCCGCGCGCTGCTGAAATGGAACAATTCGAGCTATTTCGCCATCGCGGTCGGATTTCTTGCCGACGATATCGACCGCCAGTAGATTGGACGCTCAATCCTAGCCCTTTCGGGCGATACTGCGAAAGCAATGCCGCGCCTTGCCCTCGTCTTGGTTCTCGGTGGCCTGCTGGCGCTGGCCGCGTGTGGGACGCCGCGCGCCCCGCGCATCGCGGCGCCGCCCGCCGCGCCCGGGCACGGTCTCTACAAGGTCGGCAATCCCTACCAGATCGCCGGCGTGTGGTATTACCCGGCGGAGGATCTGGCCTATGACGAGACCGGCATCGCGTCCTGGTACGGCGAAGATTTCCACGGCAAATATACCGCCAACGGCGAGGTGTTCGATCTCAACGCCCTGACCGCGGCGCATCGCACCCTGCCGATGCCGAGCATCGTACAGGTGACCAATCTCGAGAACGGGCGCTCGCTCAAGGTCCGCGTCAACGACCGCGGCCCTTACGCGCGCAGCCGCATCATCGATTTGTCGCGCCGCTCCGCCCAGTTGCTGGGCATCGAAGGCCCCGGATCGGCCAAGGTGCGGGTGCGGATCGTCGCCGCCGAAAGCATCCAGGCGAAGCTGATCGCGCAGCGCGGCGCCGGTCAGGAGCTGATCGCCGACTCGACGGCGCTGCCCGTGCCGGGCGTCACGGCCGAGGCTTTGCCGGCGCCCAGCGGCGTCATGATCGCGCGCGCGGACCCGCCGCAAGCGACGGTCCAGCCTGCTCCCCCGCCAGCCGCGCCGCACATCGTCACCCAGGCCGCGGCCGCACCTCCAGCCTTGCCCGAGCAGGTCGTCACCGTGCCGGTGCCGGCCTCCGCGATCTACATCCAGGCCGGAGCCTTCTCGCGCGCCGACAATGCGCTGCGTCTTCAGGCGAAGCTCGCGAAGTTCGGCGACGTTCGCGTGGTGGGCGCGCGGGTGAACGGCGCCGATCTCTTCCGCGTCCGGATCGGCCCGTTGCGCTCGGTCGACGAGGCGGACCATCTGCTCGACCGGGTGGTGGACAGCGGCGTGCCCGAGGCGCGCATCGTCGTCGATTGAGCATCGTCATCGCAATTTCGGCGCAATCCGGGATATGCTCGCGCTATCATTCTCGCACTCGAACATCGGGGTCCCCAGCATGAGCCTTGCGAAGCTGAGACGCGCTGCGGCGGGGCTTGGCGCTGCGGTCCTGGCCGCGCCCGCGCTCGCGGCGGCGCCGACCATCGACACCGCGGCGAAGCATGCCTTCGTGGTGGACGTCAACACCGGCGCGACATTGCTCGACAAGGGCGCGGACCAGCGCATCCCGCCTGCCTCGATGAGCAAGATGATGACCGCCTATGTGGTGTTCACCCTGATCGGCAAGGGGCAGGCGACGCTCGAGGACATGCTGCCGGTCAGCGAGAAGGCATGGGCCAAGCACAAGACCGGCGAATCGAACATGTTCGTGCCGCTGGGCGCGCGCGTGAAGATCGAGGACCTGGTTCGCGGCATGATCATCCAGTCGGGCAACGATGCCTGCGTCGTGCTCGCCGAGGGGCTTGCCGGCAGCGAGCAGGCTTTCGTCGATCAGATGAACGCGATGGCGCCAACGCTCGGTCTCAAGAACACGCATTACGCCAATGTCGACGGCCTGCCCGATCCGGGCGAATACACGACCGCGCACGATCTTGCCCTGCTCGCCCGCCACCTCATCACCGACTTTCCCGACTACTACCACTACGAGGCAGAGAAGGAATTCACCTATAACGGCATCAAGCAGGGCAACCGCAATCCGCTGCTCTACAAGAATATTGGAGTCGATGGGCTCAAGACCGGCCATACCGACGAGGCGGGCTATGGCGTCACCATCTCTGCCATCCGCGACGGCCGCCGCGTCATCGAGGTGCTCTCCGGCATGGCGAGCATGAAGGAGCGGGCGGGCGAGAGCGAGAAGGTGCTGGAATGGGCCTTTCGCGAGTTCAACGACTATCGCCTGGTGAAGGCGGGCGATGCGGTCGACGATGCGCCGGTGTGGCTAGGCGAGTCCACCAAGGTGCCGGCGACGACCGCTTCCGATATCTATGTGACATTGCCGCGCATCGCGCGCCACGACATGAAGGTGACCGCGATCTATGACAGCCAGATCAAGGCGCCGGTGAGCAAGGGCGCTCCGGTGGGCAAGCTCGTGGTCACCGCGCCCGACACGGCGCCGCTCGAATTCCCGCTCGTCGCCGCCCAGCCGGTGGAGCGGCTCAATCCCGTCGCCCGCGTCGCCGCCACGGCTGGGTATCTGTTGTGGGGCAGACACTGACGAGCGGCCGCTTCATCACCTTCGAGGGCGGCGAGGGCGCCGGCAAGACGACGCAGATCGGGTTGCTCGCCCATGCGTTGACGACAAGCGGCAATGACGTGGCGACGACGCGCGAGCCGGGCGGCTCGCCCGGGGCGGAGGAGATCAGGCATCTGCTTCTCGCCGGCGCGCCCGAGCGCTGGGACGCCGAGAGCGAGGCGCTGCTCATGGTCGCGGCTCGGCGCAGCCATCTCGTCGCCACGATCTGGCCGGCGCTGGCGGCGGGGCGGATCGTGCTGTGCGACCGCTTCGCCGATTCGACGCTGGCTTATCAGGGCTGGGGGCGCGGGCTGGCGCGTGAGCGCCTCGACGAGTTGCATCGCCTCATCGCCGGAGACTTCAAGCCGGCACTGACCTTGATACTGGACCTGCCGGCGGCGGAAGGACTCGCGCGCGCCGCGCGCCGCGGCGATGCGACGCGCTTCGAGAGAATGCCGCTCGAATTCCACGAGCGCCTGCGCCAGGGCTATCTCGCCATCGCCGCGAGCGAACCCGCGCGCTGCGTCGTCATCGACGCGCGTCAGGACGCGGCGCGTGTCCGCGAGGCAGTGCTGGAAGCGGTGCGGCAGAGGCTCGGCGTCGCGGCGTAAAGGGGTGCGCCAGCGCGTCAGCGCGCGGCGGCGACCTTCAGAGCCTGTGCGATCGCGGGA
The DNA here is from genome assembly GCA_035604615.1 of Allostellaceae bacterium. Classification (GTDB taxonomy): domain Bacteria; phylum Pseudomonadota; class Alphaproteobacteria; order ATCC43930; family CGMCC-115725; genus DATJLY01. The sequence goes on from DATNID010000014.1 coordinate 75,405, forward strand.
TGTTTCACGGCCCAATCGACCGCATCGTGCCCGGTGTAATCGTTGATCCGCGGATCGGCGTGGTATTGCAGCAGGAGACGCACGGCTTCGGCCTTGCCGTTGCTGGCCGCGATCATGAGCGGCGTTAATCCTTGCAGATTTTGTGCGTCGACCGTGGCCTTGGCGTCCAGCAGCAGGCGCAGCATGTCGCTGTTGCCGCGTTCCGCGGCCCAATGCAGCGCCGTCTTGCCGAGCTTGTCGCGGATATTGGGGTTGGCGCCGTCACCGACGAGCATCTGCCCGACCGGAACGTTGTCGAACATGACCGCGTAGATGAGCGCCGTGCGGCCATATTCATCGCTCTCGTCGGGGCTGGTATTCGCGGCCAGCAGCGCGTGCACGCCCACCGTATCGTTGGCGACGATGGCGAGCAACAGGTACGGCGCGTTGTCGGGAACCGGCGCTCCGCCGATGATCGGAAAGGTCTTGGGAGCCGTCGGAACGACGGCGAAGGGCGTCGGCGGAGGCATTTGCGCGTCCGCGCTTCCGATGCCTGCACTGGCCGCCACGGCCACGAGGGCCGCCCGAAAAAGCCAACCAGACATTGCCAGCCCTCGATCTAAAGAGTCAGCCGATTCAGTTTCTTGTCCGTCACTCCGCGATGAGCCAATTGCACCGTTGATCGGCACCCAAACGTCATTGTGCGCCCTTTGGGCTGCGCCAACAAGACCGACGCGGGCGAACCACCGTGCGCGCCCTAGGCGGAATTCCGCGTGGCCGCTAATCTCGCGCGCATGAGCGACGAAGACGCGCGCGATCTTGACGACGAGGCGCCGGAACCGGCGGCACCCGAACTCCCGTCGTCGCGCGAAAACCCGATCCTTATGGGGCACGAGGCGGCGGAGGCGGCGCTTCTTTCGTCTTATCTTTCAGGGCGGCTGCCGCATGCCTGGCTCATCACCGGTCCGCGCGGGATCGGCAAGGCGACGCTCGCCTTCCGCTTCGCTCGTTTCCTTTTCGCGCAAGGCGGCGCGGCGGGGCTTTTCGCCGCAGCGCCGGCGAGCCTCGCCATCGCCCCCGATCACCCGGTCTTCCGCCGCGTCGCCTCGGGCGGACATTCGGACCTGCTGGTGGTCGAGCGCAGCTACGATCCGCGCCGCAAGCGCCTGCGCACCGAGATCGTGGTCGACGACACGCGCACCATCGCGAGTTTCCTGCGCCTGACGCCGGCGGAAGGCGGGTGGCGCATCGTCATCGTCGACGGCGCCGATGCGATGAACAGGAACGCCGCCAACGCGACCCTGAAGATTCTCGAGGAGCCGCCGCAGCGGACGCTGATGATGCTGCTCAGCGAAAATCCCGGCCGCCTGCCGGCGACCATCCGCTCGCGCTGCCGCATGCTGGCGCTGAAGCCGCTGCCGGAGGCGGAGGTGACGGCGGCGCTGCGGCGCTACAGCCCCACGCTCGATCCCGGGGACATCGCGGCTCTGGCGCGCTTGGGCGGCGGCAGCGTGGGCCGGGCGCTGGGCTTGGCCGCGTCGGGAGGTCTCGAGTTATATCGTAGTCTTTTCCGGCAATTATCCCGTCTTCCTGAGATCGAAATCGAGGACTTGAACAGGCTCGCCGACGGGCTCGCCCGTAGCGGCGCCGACGACGCCTTCGCGCTGGCGGCGGAGATGCTGCCGGGCTGGCTCGCGCGCATGGTCGAATTGGCGGCGCGGGGCGGCGAGGAGCAGGCGGCGTTGCCCGGCGAAGCCGCCGCAATGCGCGCTCTCGCGGGGCGGCGCGGCCTTGATCAATGGGTGACGGTGTGGGAAAACCTCACCCATCTCTTTGCCGAGGCCGATTGGATCAATCTCGACCGCAAGCAGGTCGTGCTGAACGCGTTTTTTGCGCTTGAGGCGGCGGCGCGCTAGCCGGTGCGCCAGGAGAAGTCATGAGCGTCGGCGATCCCTATTACCTGACCACGCCCATCTACTACGTGAACGACTCGCCGCATATCGGCCACGCCTACACCACGGTGGCGACCGACGCGCTGGCGCGCTTCCAGCGGCTCGACGGGCGCGACGTGATGTTCCTCACCGGCACCGACGAGCATGGCCAGAAGGTCGCCAAGTCGGCGCGCGACGCGGGCGTCGATCCGCAGGCGTTCTGCGACCGCGTGTCGCAGAATTTCCGCGACATGGGCAAGCTGATGAACATCAGCAACGACGATTTCATCCGCACCACCGAGCCGCGCCACGTCAAGGCGAGCCAGGCGATCTGGCAGGAGCTCGAGCGCAGCGGCGACATCTATCTCGGCAAGTTCGCCGGCTGGTACTCGGTGCGCGACGAGGCATTCTACGACGAGAGCGAGCTCATCGCCGGCAAGGCGCCGACCGGCGCCGACGTCGAGTGGGTCGAGGAGGACAATTATTTCTTTCGCTTGTCGGCCTGGCAGGACCGGCTGCTCGAGTTCTACGAGCGCCATCCCGATTTCATCGCGCCGCGCGCCCGGCGCAACGAGGTGGTGAGCTTCGTCGCCGGCGGCCTGCACGATCTGTCGATCTCGCGCACCAGCTTCACCTGGGGCATCCCGGTGCCGGGCAACGAGAAGCACGTGATGTATGTGTGGCTCGACGCGCTCACCAATTACCTGACCGCGGTGGGCTATCCCGACCGCGAGGACGCGGCCTACAAGCGGTACTGGCCGGCGGACCTGCACATGGTCGGCAAGGACATCGTGCGCTTCCACTGCGTCTACTGGCCGGCCTTCCTCATGGCCGCCGGCATCGCGCCGCCGAAGCGCGTCTTCGCCCATGGCTGGTGGACAGTCGAGGGCCAGAAAATGTCGAAGTCGCTCGGCAACTTCATCCCGCCGGCGCAGCTCGTCGAGCAGTACGGCGTCGATCAGGTGCGCTATTTCATGCTGCGCGAGCTGCCGTTCGGCAGCGACGGCGATTTCTCGCGCCGCGCCATCGTCAACCGCATCAACGGCGACCTCGCCAACGATTTCGGCAATCTGGCGCAGCGCGTGCTGTCGATGATCCAGCAATATTGCCAGGGCAGGGTGCCCACGCCCGGGGCGCCGAGTGCCGACGACGCGGCGCTGCTCGACGAGGCGCAAGGCCTGCTCGCCAAATTGCGGAGCGAATTCGCCGACCAGGAATTCCATCGCGCGCTCGAGACCATCTGGCAGGTGGTCGCCGCCGCCAACCGCTATGTCGATCTCGCCGCACCGTGGGCGCTCCGGCGCAGCGATCCGGCGCGCATGGCGACGGTGCTCTACACACTGGCCGAGACGATCCGCCACCTTGCCGTGCTGGTGCAGCCGGTGGTGCCGGATGCCGCCGCGCGCCTCCTCGACCAGCTCGGCCAGCCGCGAGACCGCCGCAACTTCGCGTCGCTCACGGCGCACCCGCTCGAGCCCGGCACCGCGCTGCCCAAGCCCGAAGGCATCTTCCCGCGCCTCGTCGAGGCGTGAAGCGCGCTACGGCTCGACCACTGTCGGCCGTCCGCCCATCGACATGGTTTCCCGCGCGTACCCGGCGGGAAGATCGAACGTCCCGGGCGCGAGGGTCTTGCGCTCGACCGCCTTGATCGTGGTCTGGCTCAGCTGCTTGCCGTCGGGCGAGAATTCGGTGGTGCGGATCGGGAAGCCGTCGAAGCCGATCGCCTTGGCCATGGCGGCGGGGTCGATCGCGGCGGCCTCGGCGGCGGCGCTTCCGCCCATCGGCATCTTCAGCTTCTGCATGAAGGCGCTCATGCTGGCGAAGACGGCGAGATCGTCGCGTGTGAGGCCCAAATCGCTTTGCCGCGCAATGCACATCTCCTCGTGGGAGCGGTCGTTCACGGTCATGCGGTAGGGGGTGCAGGACCAGGCGCCGATGGTGGTATCGGGGCCGAGCTTGTCGTAGGCGATGGTGGGGGGCGGGGACGGCGCGGCGGCGGCGGGCGGGGTCCCCGCGCCGTGCTGCGCCATCATGGCTTCGATCTGCTTGCGCTGTTCCGGCGGCATCGACTGCATCTGCTGCTGCATCCGCTGCATCACCGCGTCCATCTGCGCCTGCATCTGCTGCATCGATTGCGGCGTCATCTCGACATAGCTGTGCTTCGCGTCGTTGAGTGCCCAAAACTTTTGCAAATCGCCGCGATAGATGATGGCGCCGTGGTCGGTGTCCTGCTTCATCCGGTCGGCGTCGACCAGCATTGTGGAGGTGCGGGGCGGACCGCCCGTATCGGTCTCCATCGTGAGCGTCACGCCCGCCGAGGCGCCGCCGCCGATGACGGACAAGAGCAGGACGATCGAGGCTGGGAACGCGGTGCGCATGGTCTCTCCCCGTGGCAAGCGATACGCCGCTGAGTCTAGCACAAGGCGGCGCTTTCCTTTCCCGGCCGCGCCGCATAAAGTCGCCGCTAGCGACGTTACCGAGGAGGCAGTCCCGTGAAGATCGAAGACGTGAAGCGCACGGCGTTCGCCATGCCGCTGACCAGCCCGTCCTTCCCGCGGGGACCCTATCGCTTCGTCGATCGCGAATATCTCGTGATCACCTACCGCACCGATCCGGCGGCGATCGAGCGCATCCTGCCGGAGCCCTTGAAGGCGCCCGATCCGCTGGTGCGCTATCAGTTCATCCGCATGCCGGATTCGAGCGGCTTCGGCGAATACCGCGCCTCGGGCCAGACCATCCCGGTGACCTATGACGGCAAGCCCGGCAGCTATGCCCACTGCCTCTTCCTCGACGCCGAGGCGCCGCTCGCGGGTGGCCGCGAGATCTGGGGCTTCCCGGAAAAACTCGCCGCCATCTCGTTCAAGGTCGAGACCGACACGCTGGTGGGGACGCTCGATTACGGCCGCATCCGCCTCGCGACCGGCACTATGGGTTACAAGTACCAGGTGCGCGACAGCGCCGCGATGGCGCGCGACATGGCCGAGCCGAATTTCCTGCTCAAGATCGTGCCCCATGTCGACTGCACGCCGCGCATCTGCGAGCTGGTGAGCTACAAGTTCGAAGACGTGACCATCAAGGGCGCCTGGACCGGCCCGGCGGGACTCGAGCTGTCGCGCCACGCGCTGGCGCCCTTGTCCGAGCTGCCGGTGCTGCAGATCGTGTCGTCGGTGCATTTCGTGGCCGATTTGACGCTCGGTCTCGGCACCATCGTCCACGACTACATGAAGGGCTAGGGCGGCCCGGTTGCGGCGGGTTCGGTGTACCTCGTCGACAGCCACTGCCATCTCGACTACGCCGCGCCCGAGGAGCGGCCGGAGATCATCGCGCGGGCGCGCCGCGCCGGCGTCAGGACCATGCTTACGATCGGCACGCGGCTCGACCAGTTCGAAGGGGTAAGGGCGATCGCCGAGTCCGACCCCGACATCTGGTGCTCGGTCGGTGTCCATCCGCACGAGGCCGCTTCCGAAGCGTCCGCGGATTGCGCCGCGCTCGTCGCACTTGCGGGCGATGCGAAAGTCGTCGGCATCGGCGAGACCGGGCTCGATTTCTACTACGACCACAGCCCGCGGCCGCGCCAGGCGGAGCTGTTCCGCGCCCACGCCGCGGCATCGCGCGAGACGGGCCTTCCGCTCATCATCCATACCCGCGACGCCGATCCGGAGACGATTCAGATTCTGCGCGAAGAAATGCCCCTAGCCGGCGTGATCCACTGTTTCAGCACCGGGCGGGAACTCTCTGAAGCTGCATTGGAAATGGGGCTTTACATCTCGCTTTCCGGAATCGTCACCTTCAGGAACGCCAAGACGCTGCAGGAGATCGCGCGCGACCTGCCGCTGGAGCGGCTGCTGATCGAGACCGACGCGCCCTATCTCGCGCCGGTGCCGATGCGAGGGCGCACCAACGAGCCCGCCTTCATCGTCCACACCGCCGCGTTCGTGGCTTCGTTGAAGGGCGTTCCGGTGGCCGAGCTGGCGCAGCGCACGGCCGAGAATTTCTTTCGCCTGTTCAGCAAGGCCGTGCCGCCGTGAGAGTGACGATCCTCGGCTGCGGCCCGTCCTGGGGCGTGCCGCGCATCGGCGGCGAGTGGGGCGCGTGCGATCCAGCGAACCCCAGGAACCGGCGAAGGCGCGCGTCGATCCTGGTGGAAGAGGGCGCGGCGCGGCTTCTGATCGACACCTCGCCCGACCTGCGCGAGCAGTTACTCGACGCCAAGGTGCGCGGCATAGACGCGGTGCTGTTCACCCATGCCCACGCCGACCATCTCCACGGCATCGACGATCTGCGTTCGGTCAATGCGCTGATCAGGAAGACGCTGCCGATCTATGGCGACGCGCGCACCCTGGCCGAAATTCGCGCCCGGTTCGGCTATGTCTTTCCGCCGGTCAACCCGGAGTCCAAGAGCGGCTTCTACAAGCCGGTGCTCGAGCCGCGCGAGATCGCCGGCCCGTTCCAGGCCGCCGGCGTCGCGGTGACGCCGTTCGTCCAGGACCACGGCTTCTCGCCGACGCTCGGCTTCCGGTTCGGGCGCTTTGCCTATTCGACCGACGTGATCCGGCTCGACGAGGCGGCGTTCGCTGCGCTCGAGGGGATCGAAGTGTGGATCGTCGACTGCATGCGGCGCGAGCCGCACGTGACCCACAGCCACCTGGCCCAGACGCTGGCCTGGATCGCCCGCGTGGGGCCGCGCCGCGCCATCCTGACCCACATGGACGAAAGCCTCGACTATGCCGGCCTGAGCCGCGAGCTGCCGCGAGGCGTCGAGCCGGGGTGTGACGGGCTCGCCATCGAGTGCTGATTTCTCATAATCTATATTATGCGATATATGGAGCTAAGGCACGATGTCAGGAACGGACGAAATTTCCCGCCTTCTCAGCATCATGGCCCGGCTTCGTGATCGGAGATCGGGCTGCCCGTGGGACGTGGCGCAAAGCTTTCCGACCATCGCTCCCTACACCATCGAGGAAGCCTACGAAGTGGCCGAGGCCGCCGAGATCGGCGACCCGATTGCGCTGCGCGAAGAGCTCGGCGATCTGCTCCTGCAGGTCGTGTTCCACGCCCGAATGGCCGAGGAGTTGGGCAGCTTCGCCTTCGCCGACGTGGCGCGCGGCATCGCCGACAAGATGGTGCGCCGCCACCCCCACGTGTTCGGCGAGGCGCGCATAGACAGCGCGGCCGCCCAGACCGTCGCCTGGGAGGAACAAAAAGCCGAGGAGCGCCGCGCCAAGGCCGCCGCTTCCGGGCAGCCCGCCAGCGCGCTCGACGGCGTCGGCGTGGCGCTTCCTGCGCTCACCCGGGCGGTGAAGCTGCAGCGCCGCGCCGCGCGCGTCGGCTTCGACTGGCCCGCCCTGCCGCCGGTCATCGCCAAGATCGAGGAAGAGATCGACGAGCTGCGCCGCGAGATCGACGGCGGCGCCGCGCCCGATCGCGTCACGGACGAGGTCGGCGACCTGCTGTTCGCGGTCGTCAACCTGGCGCGCCGCCTCGACGCCGACCCGGAACAGGCGCTGCGCGGCGCCTGCCGCAAGTTCGAGCGCCGCTTCCACCATATCGAAGCCGCCCTCGCCGCCCGCGGCGCCACGCCCGCATCATCGTCGCTCGACGAGATGGAAGCCGAGTGGCAACGGGCGAAGGATCTAGAGCGCGAAGCGCAAAAGTTTTAACGCACGGTACGCGCTAAAAGCTTTGTTTATGGCTTCGCCAGCAGGTGAATGAGGCTCGACGTGTCCCAGCGGCCGCCGCCGCGCTCCTGGACGCGCTCGTAAAACTGATCGACCAGGGCCGCGACGGGCAGCGCCGAGCGGTTGCGGCGCGCCTCGGCGAGGCAGATCGAGAGATCCTTGCGCATCCAATCGACCGCGAAGCCGAACTCGAACTTGCCGTCGATCATGGTGGGCGCGCGGTTCTCGAGCTGCCACGACTGCGCCGCGCCCTTGGCGATGACGTCCGCCACCTTGCGCGCATCGAGTCCGGCGCGCGCCGCGAAATTGAGGCCCTCGGCCAGCCCCTGGATCAAGCCCGCGAGCAGGATCTGGTTCACCATCTTGGTGAGCTGGCCGCTGCCCGCCGGCCCCATCAAGGTCACCGCCTGGCCGTAATGGCGCATCACCGGCTCGGCGACCTGGAACGATGACGGGTCGCCGCCCACCATCACGGTGAGGCGGCCATTCACCGCGCCCGCCTGCCCGCCCGACACCGGCGCGTCGAGGAAGCCCAGCCCCTTCACCCTTGCCTCGTCCTCGAGCGCGCGCGCCAGTTCGGCCGACGCGGTGGTGTGATCGACCAGGATCGCGCCCGGCTTCATGCCGGCGAAAGCGCCCTTCGCCCCCGTGGCGACCGCGCGCACGTCGTCGTCATTGCCGACGCACATGAACACGATCGCGGCGTCCTTCGCCGCCTCGGCCGGGCTCGGGCGGTGCTCGCCGCCATGCTCCTTGGCCCAGGCCTCGGCCTTGGCGGCGGAGCGGTTGTAAACCGTGACATCGTGGCCCGCCTTGGCGAGATGCCCCGCCATCGGATAGCCCATGACGCCCATTCCCAGGAACGCGAGCTTCATCCCTCGCCTCGCTTCGTTGTCAAAGTTGCACCGTGGTCGTGTACGGCATGCCGCCGCGTTTCAGCTGCAAAGTCACGGCGCGGCCCGATGCGAGCCCAGCGACGATGCGCGCGATGTCGCCAGTGACGCGGACCGGCTGCGCGTCGATCGCCAGCAGCACGTCGCCGGGCTGGATGCCGCCGGCCGCGGCCGGAGATTGATTCGCCGTCTCCAGGACGATGACGCCGCGCGGCTCGGCATCGTAAGGCGTCGCCGTGGCGGCGATGCCGCCGATGCCGAGACGCGGCCCGTTGAGCGCCGTCTTGGGCGCCTCGCCCTGGACCAGATCGTCGACCTGGACGAGCTGGCGCCGGATCATCGCGGGCGACAGGGTGAGGATTCTCTCCTCACCCTCGGCCGGCCAGATCTTGACGCGATAGCCGCTCAGCGCGCGCTCGCGTAGCATCGCGTCCGCGAGCTGGACGGCGATGGTCTCGTGCTTGAAGCAGCCGGCATTGCCGAAGCCGCAAGATTCATTCGCAATGGACGCGACCTTGAGCGGCGCTGCGGTGTCGTCGGCGGCAAAGCGGAAGCGCACCTTGTCGAGCGGACCCTTTGAGGCCAGGTCGTTGGAATAGACGCGCGCAATCAGGCGATGCTCGACCGCATGCGGCGGCGCCTTGGCGACGATGCTCTCGATCTGCCACTCGACCTTGGGCCCAAGCAGCGGGTTGATCGTGTCGCTGCTACCATAGATCTGCGTGAAGGTGCTGAACTCGTCGCTCGAGACACCGCTCCCGCCGCAGCCGCCGACCAGCGCCGCGAGCGCAAGCGCCGCGTATAGTCTGACCCCGCCCATGGCGGCGCAAGGTAAGCGAGGCCCAAGCGCCGCGCAACCGGCCCCGACATACAAGGACGCAGGGTGCCGATGCAGCGTTACTCGGCGGCGCGGTTCCTGAAACGGCCGAGATCGGCCTCGCTCATGCGCACCTCGACATGCGCCTCGTTTTCATCATCGGAGCGGTTCAGCACTTCGCCATGCTGATAGAGCCAGGCGATGGCGGCGCCGTCCGAGAGCTTCACGTCGAGCCGGACCGACGGGCGCTCGCCGTCGAGCCTGCGGTCGAGCAGCGCCACCAACTCGTCGCACCCCTCGCCGCTCGCCGCCGACACCGGCACCGCGTCGCGATTGCGGCGCGCCTGGTTGCGCAGCGTCCCGCGCTGCTCCTCCGTCAGGAGGTCGATCTTGTTGAGCGCCTCGATCAGCCCGCGCTCTACCGTCTCGCCCAGCCCCATGTCGGTCAGCACGCCGTGCACGTCGTCGCGCTGCGCCTCGGTGTCGGGGTGATGGATGTCGCGGACATGGACGATGAGATCGGCCTCCATCACCTCCTCGAGCGTGGCACGGAAGGCGGCCACGAGATGGGTCGGCAGCTCGGAGATGAAGCCCACCGTGTCGGACAGGATCGCCTGGCGCCCGGACACCAGCGGGATGCGCCGCATGGTGGGATCGAGCGTCTCGAACAGCCGGTCCGCCGCGACCACCTCGGCGCGGGTCAGGCGGTTGAAGAGCGTGGACTTGCCGGCGTTGGTGTAGCCCACCAGCGCCACCACCGGGAACGGCACCCGCTTGCGGGCGGTGCGGTGCAGGGCGCGGGTGCGCCGCACCTGCTCCAATTCCTTCTTCAACCGCACGATGCGGTCGCCGATCAGCCGGCGGTCGGCTTCGATCTGCGTTTCGCCAGGGCCGCCGAGGAACCCGAACCCGCCGCGCTGCCGCTCCAGATGGGTCCACGATCGCACCAGGCGTGAGCGCTGATACTCGAGATGCGCCAACTCGACCTGGAGCGTTCCCTCGCGCGTGGCCGCCCGCTCGCCGAAGATGTCCAGGATCAGGCCGGTGCGGTCGATAACCTTG
>DATNID010000015.1:0-5439 GCA_035604615.1 Allostellaceae bacterium
TGACGGCATTCTCGACAAAGCCACACAAGGAATCGGCGCTGCGGTCAGCGGCGATGGCCAATCGCACTCGACCGGCATAGCGGCCATCCTTCCGCTTGTCTTGCGCCGTGCCCGGCTTCCGGTGGCGAACCTCGACAGCGGCGGTCACCAGCGTTTTGTGGTGGATGCCCCGGCCCTCGCCGCGCGTCCTTCCGCCGACCCACGCCTCATCGACCTCGACATGCTCTTTCGGCCGACCACCGATACGGTCCTGGTCCGGCCGCACCATGCCCGCGCGCAGTTTGTGCAGGATGCCGAAGGCGGTTTCATATCGTGTCAGCCCAAGTTGCCGTTGAAACTGCACCGCCGACATCCCCGGCGTCTGGCTGGCGACGAGGTACGCGGCCCAGAACCAGACGCTGAGCGGCGTATGACTGCGTTCCATGACGGCGCCGACCAGGAGGCCGGCTTGGCGGCGACACGCACGGCACTCGAGAACACCGGGGCGGGTGACAATGCGGAACGGCTCGGCGATCTGACCGCAATGCGGGCAGACAAAGCCGTCAGGCCAACGGACGCGCCCAAGATAGGCGGCACATGCCGTGTCATCGGGAAACAGCCGCTGAAACTCAGGGAGCGACTGAGGAAAAGCCAGATCGTCGCGCTGGTGGATGTCCATGACCGCCATGAGGGTCGACGCTAGCCCTGGTGGGTGTCTGCGTCAACCGGATAGGCACGCAATCTAGGTACGTCTTGCCAATCGCTTTGCCGTCGTCCATTGCGTCTTCTTTGCGCGGCAGCTTCCCCCCGTCGCCGGGCTCGATCCGAGGATGGCGATAACGCCGAAAGTCACGGGTCAGAGAGCGCCGGCGCCGCCCAGCCGTCCTCTAGTCCGCCCACGCGCCTGAGCGCGGTCGACGACAGCCGCGAGCGCGGCCCATGCAAAAACAGAAACGCCGGCGGCTTCATCGTCGAGAAGCGCGCCGCGTCGGGCTCCGGCGTGCGCCAGGGACTGAGCGCGGCGCCGGCGCGGCTCGAGATCGCGCTTAAGGTAGAGCCAGGCCGGTCAACGACCACGATGGGCATGAGGTCGGCGATCGCGCGCCAATGGCGCCAGCGATGGAACTGAATGAGGTTGTCCGCGCCCATGATCCACACGAAATGGACAGATGGCGCGCGGCGCCTGATCCATGCGAGGGTCTCATAGGTAAAGCGCGCGCCGATGCGGGCCTCGACGTCCGTCACGCTGACGCGCGGGCCTGCGACGAGGCGCCGCGCGGCCTCGACGCGGGCCTGGAGCGCCGCGAGCTCCGCCTGCGATTTGAGCGGATTGCCCGGCGTCACCAGCCACCACACGCGATCAAGCCGAAGACGCCGCAGCGCCAGGCGCGTGATGAGGGCGTGACCGCCGTGCGGCGGGTTGAAAGAGCCGCCGAGGAGGCCCACTCGCATGCCCGGCGCAAACGGAGGCAGGCGGGGAAGGAGCGTCACAAGGCCGCCTGCGCGGCGAGCAGTTCTGCCTGGCGCTCGGTGGTCAGGGCGTCGATGATCTCGTCGAGACCTTCGCCGTCCATGATCCGCTCAAGCGAATAGAGCGTCAGATTGATGCGATGGTCGGTGACCCGCCCTTGGGGAAAATTATAGGTGCGGATGCGCTGCGACCGATCGCCGGAACCGACCTGGGAGCGCCGCTCCTGCGCGCGGTCGGCCTCCAGCTTCTGGTTTCGGGCGTCGAGGATGCGAGAGCGCAGAAGCGCCATCGCCTTGGCGCGGTTGCGATGCTGGGACCGCTCCTCCTGCACCGCGACGACCACGCCGGTCGGCAGATGGGTGATGCGGATCGCCGACTCGGTCTTGTTGACGTGCTGACCGCCGGCGCCGCTCGAGCGCATGGTGTCGATCTTGAGATCAGCCTCGTTGATGACGAAGTCCGCCTCCTCGGCGATCGGAAGGACCGCGACGGTCGCGGCCGACGTGTGAATGCGCCCCTGCGTCTCGGTCGCCGGCACGCGCTGCACCCGATGCACGCCGCTTTCGAATTTGAGGCGCGCGAACACGCCGCGGCCCGAGATTTCGGCGACGATTTCCTTAAAACCCCCGGCCGTCCCCTCGCTCATCGAAAGAATCTCGACCTTCCACCGCTTCCGCTCCGCGTATTTGGCGTACATGCGAAAGAGATCGCCGGCGAACAAGGCCGCTTCGTCGCCGCCCGTGCCGGCCCTCACCTCGAGAATCGCGTCGCCCTCGTCGGCGATGTCTTTCGGCAGGAGCTCGATGCGAATCGCCTTGGCCATCGCTTCCGTTTCGGCTTCGGCGGCGGCGAGTTCCGCGGTCGCCATCGCGCGCATGTCCGCGTCCAGGCCGGGATCCATGAGCATGTCCTTGAGTTCGGCGCGCTCCTTCTCCTTGGCGCGAAAGGCCTTGATCGCCGCGACCACCGGGTCGAGATCGCTCAGCTCGCGCGAAAGCGCCGAATATTGCGCGCTTAAGACGCCTTCGGCGAGGCGCGCGGCGATTTCCTCGTGACGGCGCAGGATGAGATCGAGATTGTCGTTGGCGGCCATGGCTGAACTCGAAAGGGGAAACGGCGAGAAGGGCGCTCGCTTGGCTACAGGCGCACGCCGAGACGCTCCGCCAGTTCCCGCAGCGACTCGCGCAGGGAGGCGTCTTCGCGCCCGGTCGCCAGCATCGCCTCGACCTCGCGCGCCGCCTCGCAGACTTTCAGCGACAGCGTCATCGCCTTGATCGGACCGATCGAGGTCGCCGACATCGAGAGTTCGCGGTAACCGATCGCCATCAGGGCCATCGCCTCGAGCGGCTGCCCGCCCATTTCGCCGCACAGGGCCACCGGCGTTCCGTTTCGCTCGCCCGCCTCGGCGATCGAGCGCAAGGCCCGCAAGAATCCGACGCTCAGCGGATCGAAGCGATGGGCGACCCGCCGGTTGTCGCGATCGACCGCGTAAAGATATTGCATCAGATCGTTCGAACCGACCGACAGGAAGTCCGCGGCGGCGGCGATCTCGTCAATCTGCCACAAGAGCGACGGCACCTCGACCATCACGCCGAGTCGGACTGTGCGCGGCGGCTCGTAGCCGCGGCCGGCGAGCCAGGCGAGCTCGCGATTGAACATCGCGCGGACCGTGTTGAATTCGTCCACGGTCGAGACCATGGGCGCCATGACCCTGAGATCGCGCCCCGCGGCGGCGCGGATGAAGGCCCGCAACTGCATGCGCAAGAGCGCCGGACGATCGAGCCCAATGCGCAGAGCGCGCCATCCGAGCGCGGGGTTTTCCTCCGCGAAACCTTTCATGTAGGGCAAGAGCTTATCGCCGCCGATGTCGAGGGTGCGGAAGGTGACCGGTCGGTCGCCCGCGGCGTCGAGGATGGCGCGATAGAGCTCAACCTGCGCGCCCGGCCGTGGAAAACGCGAGGCGAGCATGAACTGCAATTCGGTGCGGAAGAGGCCAATCGACAGCGCGCCGGTTTCCGCGAGGTGCGGCATGTCGACGAGCAGCCCCGCGTTCATGTGCAGGCCGATTTTCACGCCGTCGAGGCTGATCGTCGGCGCGTCGCGAAGGGCGCGATACTGCGCCTGGCGCCGGGCGCGCATGCGCGCCTTTTCCGCATAGGCCGCCTCGACGTCCGACGGCGGGCGCAGATGAATGTCGCCGGTGTCGCCGTCGACGATGATCGCGTCGCCCTGCTCGACGAACTCGGAAATGTTCGGGATGTCGCTAACGGCGGGAATCGCGAGCGCGCGGGCCACGATGGCGATGTGGCTGGAGGCGCCCGCCTCCTCGACCACCACCCCGCGCAGCCGCGCGCGGTCATAGTCGAGCAGCGCCGCGGGGCTCATCGAACGCGCGACGAGGATCGCATTTTCCGGCAACTCCTCGGGCAGGACAACGAGGCTCTGGCCGGCAAGCTGATGCAGCAGGCGATTGGCGATATCGGTCAGATCGTGCAGCCGATCGCGCAAGTATGGGTCGGTTTGGCGTTGCAGCTTCGCCCGCGCGTCGTTCTGCACCCGCTCGACCGCGGCCTCCGCGGTCAAGCCCGAACTCACCGCCTCGCGCAATCGGCGCAGCCAGCCGCGATCATGGGCGATCATGCGGAACGCCTCGAGCACGTCGCGGTGTTCGCCGGTGGCGCCGTCGTTGCTGCTGTCGATGAGATTATCGACGGAAGCGCGCATGGCGCCGATCGCCGTCTCCAGCCGCTGGAGTTCCGAATCCACGTCGTCGGCTACGATCTTCGAAACCGCCACCCGCGGCTGGTGCATCACGACGTGTCCAAGGCCGAGCCCATCGGCGATGCCGAGACCTTTGAGCGACAGCGGCCGGCGAACGGCGATCGGCGCGCCTTGGGCGGCGATGCCCTGCAGCTCTCCGGATGCGATCATCTCGGCGAGCAGCATCGCGGTCGTCTGCAGCGCCTCGATCTCCTCTTCGGAATAGGCGCGCCGCGCGCGGTTTTGCACGACGAGCACCCCGATCGTCGCGCCGCTGCGCAGCACCGGCACGCCGAGGAACGACTGGTAGATTTCTTCGCCCGTCTCAGGCTTGTAGGAGAAGGCCGGATGGTGCTGCGCGTCAGACAGCGCCAGCGGCTCGGCGCTGGACGCAATGAGGCCGACAAGGCCCTCGCCCGGCCGCATGGTCGTCAGATGGACCGCCTCGCGGTTAAGCCCCTCGGTGGCGAACAGCTCCATCACCCCGTCGGCCCGCACGACGTAGAGCGAGCACACCTCGGCCACCATGTTGGAGGCGATGAGGACCACGATGCGGTCCAGGCGCGCCTGGGCGGTGACAGGCTCCGCCATCACCTCGCGGAGCCGCCGCAACAACAGACGCGGTCCGCCCGGCGCACGCATCAAGAAGGTCCTGTTCTGTCCCCGGCCGAACGTCGGCCGACCGAGCCATGCAATGATCACGCCGGACAGAAGTCGCTCCCTCGAACGCGCCTCCCGCCCATTACTTCCTATTGGCTTCGGGGGCGGTATAGAAACGAATTGCGGACGCGGCAAGGCCAAGCTGCGAATGTCCCGGGTCGTCTGTAGATGGTCCGCTTCAGGGCGCGCGCAGCAGCGCCGCAGTCATCGCCGCGCCGGTGGCGCGCGCGGCGAGAACCCCGTCGAGCCAGTCCGGCCGCATTTCGGGCACCGAAGACAGAAGCAGCTCGGTATACGGATGATAAGGCGGCGAGAACACGGTGGCGGTGTCGCCGCTCGCCACTACCCTGCCCTTGAGCATCACCGCGACCTTGTTGGCGATCCGCTTCACCGTGCCGAGGTCGTGCGTGATAAAGAGATAGGCGACGCCCAAGTCCTCCTGGAGCTTCTTTAAGAGGCGGAGGATCTCTTCCCCGACCAGCTGATCGAGCGCGGACGTCACCTCGTCGCAGATGATCAAATCGGGTTCGGCGGCCAAGGCTCGGGCAATCGACACGCGCTGCTTCTGG
>DATNID010000016.1:0-215630 GCA_035604615.1 Allostellaceae bacterium
GCCCCCCGTCACCCGGTTCAGCAGGATCGAGGCCGCGCCCGGCTGCACCACCGACACCGACGAGCCCGACGGGATCGAGAAGCTCGGCCACGCGATGATCGCCTTGTTGCTCAGCTCGGTGATGATCGTGCTGGTCGCCGAAGGCTGCGAAATCGTCGCCCGGCCCGCAACCACAGAACCGCCAACGGGATTGGCGTGGGCGGGTGCGATGGTTGAGAGACACGTCGCCGCAAGCAGCGCCGCGACCGCCGGCCCTCGTTTCCGGATCGTCCTCACTTGCTGCTGGCCGCCCATGTGCACCACTTGAAATCTGTGTGCGTTCCGCCCGAATTTCTTAACGCGATTCGGAGCTTGGACCCAGGCGCAACATTACCGCAACCGGGCGCAATCGCAACCGCAGCGGCATCGTCCTAAATGATGGTTCGTTAACGTTGGCCGCGCAGGCGGAAGACCCGGGCCACCAGCGTGTTGGCCAGGACCGCGATGACGAACATCACGATTAGTATCGCGTACATCTGCGGCGTGCGGAACTGGGCGTAGTACTGCATGATCATGAAGCCGAGGCCGCGGTTCGACATTTTGAGCTCGGCCAGGAGGCAGCCCACCAGGGCTACGCCGAGCCCGATGCGCAGTCCGGTCGCGATCGGCGGCACCAGCGCCGGCAAATAGATCATGCGGATCATCTGCGCGGTCGTCAGATTGAAGCTGCGCCCGACCCGGAGCAGCACCGGGTCGACCAGCCGCACCCCCGCCGCGACCGACAGCGCCATGGGAAAGAAGCACGACAGCGCGCCCATCGCGATCTTCGAGCCCGGCCCCACGCCGAACAGCACCAGCAGCACCGGCAGGAACACGATCTTCGGCGTCGGCGCCATGTATTGCAGGTAGCGCTCGTAGGACGCGGCGGCAAACTGATAGGCGCCCAAGACAAATCCGACCGCGAGGCCGGCGACGCAGCCGATCGCCAGCGACACCAGCACTTCCATGAGCGTGAATTCGAGGTTCCAGTAGAAGCCCGCGCTCACGATCTCGTGCGCCAATGCCGCGACGATCTTGAACGAAGACGGCACCACGCCCGCGTAGAGGAGCCCCGACGCCGCCGCAAGCTCCCACGCCGCCCACAATCCCAGGATGGTGACGATGCGAATGCGCCCGACCGGCACCGCCGAGCGGCGCGGCGCGGCGGTGCCGATCACATCGGTCTCAGCCATTTCTCGACCTTCTCGGTGACCCAGAAGAAGCCGACGCTGGTCAGCATCACGAACAGGATCGCGCCGAACATCATCGGCGTCTCCCAGCGGTCGGCGAGATCGTCGATCAATTCGCCCAGGCCGCCGAAATTGATCAGGAACTCGATCCCGACCACGCTGATGAGGCAATAGATCACGCCCAGCCGCACGCCGGTCGCGATGGTCGGCACTGCGGCGGGAAACATGATCTTCCAGAAGAGCTGCGAGCGCGAAAGACCGAAGCTGCGGCCCACGTCGATCAGCACCGGGCGCGTGCCGTCGAGCCCCTCCTTGGTCTTGAGAATGATCGAGGTGATGCCGGTGCATACGCTCATCGCCACGATGGTCGCGGCATTGCGCCCGAAGATCACCAGGAACAGCGGGTAGAGCAGCACGATGGGCGCCGCGGCGATGCTTGCGACCCAGTTGAAATAGGCCCGCCCCGCCCAGCGCGAGCGATGCAGCCATAGTCCGACCGGCACCCCGGCGGCGATCGCGAGCAGCGCCGCGGCGGCGGTCTCGCCGAAGGTCTGGAGGAAGCGCACCGCCAGCCCTTCTTCCTCGAACAGCGCAGCGAACCCGTCGGCGATGGCGCTCGGCGCCGGCGCGATGAGCTTGCTCCACCAGCCGATCGCGACGAAACCCTCCCACAGCACCAGCAGGACCGCGATGGTCGCGAGCCCGGTCAGCAGCGGCGCGAGACGCCGGTGCGTGCCGGCCCATTGCGCGACCGCACGCCGCCCGGCGCCCGTTCGCGCGCGGCCAGAAGCGGCTTGCTGCGCCTGCTCCGCCATGCTTACGAGCCCTGCCTCAGCACGAAGTCATAGACGCCCTTGATGTCGTCGTGGGTCATCGGCTTGGGAATGCGTTTGGCCGCCAGCGCCTCTTCCAGCACGCGGTCCTCGCCCTTGATCTCGTCGAGCTGGTCCTGCGCCTTGGACTGGAACTCCTTGACCGCGTACCGCACCTGCTCGATCGGCTGGTCGGACAGCTTGGCATAGGCCTGGAGCGCCGGCTCGCCCGCATAGGCCCAATCGACGGACTTCTTGTAGGCCTTGAGGAACCCCGTCACGGCGCTGCGGTGCGCAGCGAGGAAATTGGCGTTGGCCGCGTTGACCCGCACCGTCTCGTTCTGCACCTCGGGCGAATCGTTGCCGCGCGCGATGATGCGGATTTCGCCCGCTTGCAGCTCCTTCAAGCCGGTCGGCGGCGTGCTCCACGAGGCGTCGATCTGGCCGGTCATCACTTGCGGCAGACCGTTGGGCGCGGCGCCGACCGGTATCAGTTTGGCGTCGCCGACGCCGGCCTCCTTCAGCAAGGTCAGCAGGATGAGGTTGCTCGACGAGCCGGGATTGGAGAACGACACGGTCTTGCCGTGCAGGTCCTTCATGCTCTTGATCGGGCCGGCGGCCTTGACGTACCAAAAGATGTCAGGCGAGCCCGTCGCCTCGGGCGAGATGATCCGCACCGGCGCGCCCTTCACATAGGCCGCGAGCATGCCGAGAAATCCGGTCGCGACGGCAATATCGACGCTGCCCGAGATCACCGCCTGCTCGTTGGACGCGCCGCCCTCCGTGTAGGTCACCTCGACGTCGAGGCCCTGCTCCTTGAAGAAGCCCTGGCCCACACCGAGCTCGGTGAACGAGGTGTCCCACGCGCCGCGCTGTGGCACCGCGACTTTGACGGTCTCGGCGGCGGCGGCCAATCCAGGCACCGCGGCGACGGCGGCGGCGAGCGCGATGGCGACGGTCTTGCGCATGATCTTCTCCCCTATTGTCCTGGACGCCACACGATGTCGATGAGACCCTTGACGTCGTCGGCGGTCATCTTCTTCGGAATCCGCTTGAACTCGAGCGCGTCGTCGAGGGTGCGGTCGAGCCCCTTCACCTCGTAAGGATACTCCGCCCGCTTGTCGTAATAGGTCATGGCCTCGGCGGCGAGTTCCTTGGTCGAATTCATGCCCTCGGCGAAATACGCCACGACCTTGGGATCGCCGGAGAAGGCCCAGTTCAGCGACTTGTCATAGGCCTTCATGAAGCGCACCACCGTGTCGCGGTGGGCCTGCAGGAAATTCAGGTTGGCGACGTTGACGCGCACCGTCTGGTTGCGGATCTCCGGCACGTCGTTGCCGCGCGCCACCACCACGATGACGCCGGATTTCTGCTCGGCGAGGCCCAAGGGCGGCACCGCGTGGCCGATATCGATCTGGCCCGACATGACCTGGGTGAAGACGCCCTGGATGCTGCCGCCGGCGACCGGCTTGGCGTCGGTGACGCCGGCCTGCTTCAGGAGCGCCAGGGTCACCAGGTTGCTCGACGAGCCGGGATTGCTGTAGGCGATGGTCTTGCCGTGGGCGTCCTTGAGGCTCTTGATGCCGCTCTTGGCGAGGGCGAAGAAATACATGTCGGGCACGCCCGTCACCTCGGCCGAGACGATGCGCACCGGCAGGCCCTTCACATAGGCCGAGATGATGCCGAGCGTGCCGGTCGCGACCGCCATGTCGACGCTGCCCGAGATCACCGCCTGCTCGGTGGTGGCGCCGCCCTCGGTGTAGGTGATGTCGAGATCGACGCCCTCCTCCTTGAAGAAGCCCTGCTTCGCGCCCCATTCGCAGATCGAGGTGTCCCACGCGCCCTTCTGCGGCACCGCGAGCCGCACCGTGTCCGCGCGCACGCATGAAGCGGACGCGACGGCGAGGAGAAAAAGGGCCGTAGCACGTAGAATCATTCCATCACTCCTCTGCTCGCGAATGATGTCCCGAACGGGCGGCGACCGCCGCCTCGCTGTCGATTAGGCCCTTGGAGGCTTCCTCGCGCAGGTCGGCCCACACCATCGCGACATAGCGCCCGAACTGTTCGCTGCCGAGGATCTCCGAGGTCCGGGGCCGCGGCAGGTCGATGGGCACGATCCGTTTCACCCGCCCCGGCCGGTAGGTCATCACCAGCACGCGGTCGGACAGCTGCACCGCCTCGGCGATGCTGTGGGTGATGAGGAGCGTCGTTTGCCGCAGCTGCGCCTGGATTTGCAGCAGCTTGTCGCCGAGCAGCAGCCGCGTCTGCTCGTCGAGCGAGGCGAACGGCTCGTCCATCAGCAGGATCTTGGGCGAGAAGGCGAGGGTGCGGGCGAGCGCGGTGCGCTGGCGCATGCCGCCCGACAGCTCGGCCGGATAGCGGTTCTCGAACCCTTCGAGTCCCACGAGCTGCACCAGAGCGCGGGCGCGCTTCAGGCGCTCTGCCTTGGCCATGCCCGCCGCCTCGAGCGGAAAGGCCACGTTCTCGAGCGTGGTGCGCCACGGGAAGGTCGATTCCTCCTGAAACACCATGCCGATGCCGCGATGCGAGCCGGTCACAGTCTCGCCGTTGACCCGCACCGCGCCATCATACTCGTCGACGAGGCCGCCGATGATGTTGAAGAGCGTGGACTTGCCACAGCCCGACGGGCCGATCAAGGCGACGAACTCGCCCTGGCGCACCTCGAGCGACACGGTGTCGAGCGCGTGGACCATGCCTTCCTGGGTCGCAAAGCGCTTGGACAGGCGCTCGACCTCGAGCAACGGCCGTGATTGCGCCGTGGCCGGGACCGCGGCGCCACGCTCCGTCACGCTCATGGCCTCGGCGGCCTAGGGCGCCCGCGTGATCGCGGCCGATGAGGCCTGGTCGTAGCCGGGCTCGACCCGCACGTCGACCACCACGACCTCGCCCGCGGCGGCGGCGGCGACCGCCTTGTCCAGCGTCGCGCCCAGATCGCCGAGCCGCGTGATCGGGCCGAACGCGGTCGCGCCCTGCGCCTTGGCGATCATGGCAAGGTCGATCTCCGGCCCCTTCATCTGCTGGCCGATCCACTTGTTCTCGACCGGCCGGCCGCGCTCCTTCGCCATGCGCTCCTGGTGCAGCTCGTCGTTGTAGAACGAACGGTTGTTGGCGATCACCACGAGCAGCGGGATGCGGTAATGGACCGCGGTCCAGATGGCGTTGCTGCCCATCAGGAAATCGCCGTCGCCGAGGATCGCGACCGGCAGCCGGCCGCTGCCGCGCAAGGCGAGCGACGCGCCCACCGTGGTGCCCGGGCCCGAGCCCACGCCGCCGCCGCCGTCGCTGCCGAGATGGTCGAGCGGATGCTTCATCGGCCACAGATGCCCGGCCCAGGACAGCGGATGGCGAATGAGGCTGATGATGCGCCCGGCCACCGCGCGCTGCATCGCCGCCGCCAGCATCGGCACCGCGATCGAGCCCGCGGCGTCGCCCATCGCCACCGTCGGCACCGTGAACGCCTTGCGGCCGGGCCAGGTCGCGCCCTTGCGCCCGCCCGCCTTGATCACAGCGGCGAGGATCGCGCCCACGGTCGGATCGCTGTCGGCCATGATCTGCACGTCGACCGGCGGCAGGCCCTGGTAGTCCATGCTCCAGCCCTGATGGAGATGCTGGTCGAGCGAGACGTTGATGATGGTGGCCGGGACCGCGTCGCTCTTGAACACGCTCTTGAAGGTGCCGGCGGGATCGACCCAGTCGAGCATCAGGATGGCGTCGGCCTGGCGGATCAACTCGGCGCCGACGCCGCCGCTGTAGGTTCCCGGAGGCGCGCCGAGGAGCGCATGGTCGGTCGGGAAGGCGGCGGCGAGTTTCAGATCGGTGAGCACCACCGCGCCCAAGGCCTCGGCGAGCTTAACCCGCTGCGCCCAATCGGCTTCGCTGCGGCTGACCCGGCCCATCAGGATCAGCGGACGCTCGGCCGTCATCAGGCGCTTGGCGGCGGCTTCGGCCAGCTCGGCCGAGGGTCCGACCGGCGCCGGCGGCAGATAGCGCTTCACGTCGGGGATGGGCGGCAGCGCCGCGAGCTTGGTCTCCTGGAGCCCGACATCGAGCACGACATAGGTGGGGCCGCGCGGCGTCGTCGCCGCGATCTTGCGCGCGCGCAGGATCGACTCATAGGCCGCCGGGATCGAGGCCGGCTGGTCGTCCCATTTGGTGTAGTTCCGGAGCAGCGCGCCGTTGTCGCGCGTGGTGTGGATCCAGTCGATCCATGGCCGCCGCTGCGCCGCGTCGGCGGGGCCGTTGGCGCCCAGCAGGATCAGCGGGGTGCGGTCGCACCACGCGTTGTAGACCGCCATGGTGCCGTGCATCAGCCCGACATTGGCATGGACGATCGCCAGCATCGGTTTCTCGGTGACCTTGGCCCAGCCATGCGCCACCGCCACCGCCGCCTCCTCGTGCAGGCACAGCAGCATCTGCGGGCGCTCGTTGCCGAGCTTGTTGACGAGGCTGTCGTGGAGGCCGCGATAGGACGAGCCCGGATTGAGCGCCACAAACGGAATGTCGAGGGCGCGGATGATCTCGGCCATCGCGTCCGAGCCCCATACGCCGGTGCCCTCCGACGGCAGCGGCCGCTCGGTGCCCTGAGGCTCGTTGGCAAGATCGATCTTCTTCATCGTGGTCCCTCCTGCTGGCCGGTTTTTCGCGGCGTCTTGAAAGGATATTGGCCCGTAGCAAGGCCCCGGGCAAACGGGAATTCTCGGCGGCTCACAAGCTCGCCAGGCGGACCGCGACATAGAGCACGGCCATGCCGATGACGGTCATCAGGGCGGGGCCCATGCGATGCTCGGGCGTGACGCTTGCCGGCAACAGGTCGCTCGCACCGATATAGAGGAAGAATCCGCCGAAGAGGGCGAGCGCGAGGCCAAGCTCGGCGCCCTGCAGCGCAAGGAGACCGGCCGCCGCCGCGCCGAGCACGGGAGCCACGGCATCGATGACGAGCCAGCGCCGCGCCGCGCGCGCGTCGCCGCCGCCGCGGCGCACCACCGTCACGACGTTGATGCCGTCGCACACATCGTGGACCACGACCGCGATGGCGACCACCGCCCCCACCGCGGCCGAGACCTTGAACGCGACGCCGATCGACAGCCCGTCGAGGAAGCTGTGGACCGAGAGCGTCGCCGCGCCCAGCCCGCCCCGGCGCGCGGCCTGCGACGCGGCGCTGTGCAGCAGGTGATAGAGCGCGAAACCCGCGCCCGCGACCGCGAGCACCGCATCCGCGCCTTGCGGGGCGCCGGCCAGCTCGATCGCTTCCGGCAGGAGATCGAAGAGGGCGACGCCGATCACGGCGCCGGCGCCGAACGCCACCACCAGCGCGAGCCGCCGCTTGAGCCGCAGCGCCAGGAAGCCGCCCAGGAGCGTGAACAGGAACGCGAAGAGGCTGACGAGGATGGCCATCGAACGGGAGCTTACGCCGTGCGGCCCTTCATATCCCGCCGAATGGCGAGCCCGCCGCCGACGATGACGGCGAGAAGCGCCAGCGTGCAAACGACGGCAGCGCCGGTCGGAAGGTCGAACAGCAGCGACGCCAGCAGGCCCAGCACGTAGCCGGCGAGGCCCAGGCCATAGCCGAACAGGATGGGCCGCTTCACGCCGCTCGCGCGCGCCGTCAGCGCCGGCACGATCAGCGACGCGAACACCAGGAACACGCCGACCAGCTGCACCGAGGCCGTGACCGTGACGGCGAAGAGCGCATAGAACAGCACGCGCCTGCTGCCGAGATCGACGAGCGAAGCGACCGCCAGCACCGCCGCGTAGAGCACCGCCGGCGCCGCCAACTGCTCCGGCACGACCCACAGGATTTGGCCGACCAGCAGGTCCTTGAGGTTCTCCGCTCCGTGCGGGTTGAAGCTCAGCAGCACGATCTCGGCGCTCGCCGCGGCGACGAAGACGACGCCGATCACCGCCTCCTGCAGCTGGGCGAGCCTGCGTTCGGTCCAGATGAGAAAGCCGGCGCTGACGAGCGCGGCTGCGACCGCGCTCGCCTGCACCGACCAGCCGTTGGGCTCCCAGCCGAGGAAGTCGGCGGTGACGACGCCCAGCCCCGCCACCTGGGCGATCGCCAGATCGATGAACACGATGCCGCGATCGAGCACCAGCTTGCCCAACGGCACGTGTGTCGACAGGACCAGAAGGCCGGTCAGGAAGGCCGGCCAGATGATGTCGAGACTATGATCGGCCACCGCTGGCCCCAAGTCCGGCGAGGAGCCGCTTCACCGTGTCCTCGTAGAGTCCCATGAGGTCCTTGGCGCCGTCCGTGCCGCCGACCGTGAAGGGCAGCATCACCGCCGGCAGATGGCTTTTCTCGCCGACGAACTGCGACGGCTTCGCGTCCTCGTAGGCGGCATAGATGATCATGCTCGCCTTCAAGTTCGGGATCTGGTCGAGCAGCTCGGCAATGTAGGCGCTGCCCGGCGGCACGCCAGGCTTCGGCTCGATCGTCGCCACCTCGTGCATGTCGAGAAAGCCCATCAGATAGACCCAGCCCTTGTGATAGGAGATGACGTTCTTGCCCTTGAGCGGCGCGGCCATCTCCAGCCAGTGCGCGATCCCCTGGCCGAGCGCGTCGTCGAGCGCCTTCTCGCGAGCGGCATAGCCCGCAGCGTGCGCCGGGTCGATCTCGGCGAGGCGCTTGGCCAGCGCCGCCGCGATGATGCGCATGTTGCGGGGATCGGTCTGCACGTGCGGATTGCCGGCGGGATGGACGTCGCCTTGCGCCCGGTCGAGCACTGCCGGCTTCTCCAGGAGCTGCACCTGCTCGGCGCCCGCGAAATAGCCCGGGGCGCTGGGCTGCACCTTGGCATTGGCCGCCTGCCGCAACAGCACCGGCATCCAGCCGATCTCGAGCTCGGCCCCGGTGCAGACGGCGAGATCGGCGAAGCGCAGCTTCGCGATCAGCGCCGGCCGCGCCTGGATCTGATGCGGGTCCTGGAGCGCCGTGGTGGCGGTGTAGACGCTCACATCGCCGCCGCCGAGCGCGCTGGCCAACGCTCCCCATTCCGGCTCGCAGGCGAAGACATTGAGCGTCGCATGGGCCGGCATCGAGGCCGCCGCGGAAAGCGCGGCTGCGGCGATGAGAATTCGGGCGCGTCGCATGGTCCCTCCTCAGTACTGGTGGGCGCCGTGGGCGCCGAGGCTGACGATATATTGCAGGATGAACTGGTTGTCGGTTCCCGGCCGAGCGCGGTCGAGATTGTATTGCAGGCGGAAGCGGCTGAACTCGCTCGGCGAGTAGTCGATCATGCTGGAATAGCGCCGCGACGTGGCGCCGAGATCGTCGAGCGTCGTGCCGGCGAAGGCGAGGCCCAAATTCGGCGCATGCAGCTGATCGTAGCGCAAGCCCGCGCGCCATTGCGGCATGAACTGATAGATCGCCTGGGCATAGAACCCGGTCTGCGGATCGGACGAATAGCGCAGGCCCTGCGGCGCGCCGCCCGGCGGATAGAACAGTCCGGCCTCGCGCCGCACGAAGAACTCGGATTCGAGCTTCACATAGGTCTGCGCGAAATTGCCGTTGGGCGCCCATTTGTAGATGCCGTCGAGGATGGTGGTGCGATCCGTGCCGGTGAACGTGTCGGTGCTGCCGAGGGCGTTGGTCGTGGTGCGGTTCTTCGCCGTGGTCCAGAGATTGGACAAGCCGACGCTGTAGCTCCCGCTGTCGCCGATGTCGTCGCTGGCATGGACGAAGGCGCTCCACGCCCCGAGGCCGAGATGGTGATTTTCGCTGCCGCCCGAAGGGAAGGCGTCGCCGCGCAGCGCCTCGCCGCCGAATTCCAGGAACATCTGGGTCGGCGCGAGCCAGCGCACCTGCACCCCCTCGTCATCGTACTGCGTGTTGAGGAAGGCCATGTAGGGGAGCGGCTGGTCGACGAAATCCCACACGTGGGAGTGCTGCTCGTTCAAGTAGCCGATGCCCGAGAAGAACCGCCCGGCCTTGACGGTGAAGCCATAGGGCAGCGCGGTCGGCTGCAGGAACCCTTCCTCGACGCCGACCGTGTTGTCGCGCTCGAAGGCGAGCGTCAGATTGGCGAACACCGCCTGGTCGGCATTGGCGTTGAGGTTGATCTCGCTCTCGCCCAGGCCGAAGCCGCGCGGCGGCGGCTTGGCATCGCTGCCGAGCATCACGCCGGGCACGCGCCAGTTGTTGGGATTGTGGTTCGACGACATGGCGGTGCCGTTGATGACGGCGCCGATCGCGGGATTGAAGGCGGCGGCGCTCGCCTGGCTCTCCGGCGCGGCCGGCTGGGGCGCGGCAGCGGGAGCGGCCGGCGCGGGCGCGGCTTGCGCCGTCGTCACTGCCTGCTGCGCCGCGCCGGCCTGGGCCTTGGCGTCGGCGGCCGCGCTTTCCGCGGCCTCGACGCGCTTCTCCATGCTCTTCAATTGCGCCTCGTATTGCGACTGGAGGCGCTTCAAGGCGGCGTCGTATTGCTGTTGCATCTGCTGCATCTCGCGCTTGACGGCGGCGAGATCGTCGTCGGCCGACGCGGGCGACGCCGCGCCCAAGGTCGCGCACAGCGGCAGCGCGAACGCGGCGAGCCGCCGCGCCGCGGCTGACATAGTCGGATGATGATGGTTCGACATGACCCTTCCTCGCTTGTCCGAATGGCGGAGCAGCGCGATCGCGCGGAGGCGCGGCGCGCGTCGAAGCTCGGCTCAGGCGGCGGGCGGGGCTCTGGTCTGGAAGGGTGGGCGCGGCGCCGATGCGACGATCGGCGGCAAGGGCAGGGGCTGGCTCGCGCGGCCGGTCAGGCTCGGCGGCAGCAGCAGGACAGGCGCGGGCAGGGCCGAGCTCGCCGCCATCGCCATGCTGGCGCAGATGGCGCAGCCGTCGTGGTCGGGAAGCGTAGGCGGCTGCGGTTGCGGCGTGGACGGCGCCGGGGTCACCGCGCCGGCGAGCGTGCTTGCGCCGGGCCGGAAGATATCGCCGGGATGGATGTGGCCGAAGGACAGCACGAGCTGCAGCGCCAGCGCGGCCAGCGCCAGCACGGCGCCGAACGTCCGGACGGGTCTCCTCGCGCGGTCCCGGCTTTCCCTCACGCCGCCGATGCTAGCCTCGTACCAGCCGCGTTGGCAATCGGCTCCTCCCTTGTCCCGTGGCGCCGGCGCGCCTAGTGTCCTCGCGCCATGACCGAGACACAGACCTGGACGCCGACCTTCCTGCCCGACGGGCGGCTTTCGCTCGCGCTCGCGATCAGCGAGTACGATCACGTGCGCGACCTCGCGTCGGGCGCGGTGCGGGCGCAGGGGATCGCCATCAACACGCTGAGCTTCGCCGTCGAGGAAATCTTCCACCGCTTCACCCGCTATCGCGAGTGGGAAGCGTCGGAGATGTCGATGGGGAAATACACCTCGCTCATCTCCCAGGGCGAGCGTTCGATTACCGGCATCCCGGTGTTCCCGTCGCGCGTCTTCCGCCACTCGTCGATCTACGTGCGCCGCGACAGCAAGCTCAAGTCGCCGCAGGATTTGCGCGGCCGCAAGGTGGGCTTGCCCGAATGGGCGCAGACGGCGGCGGTCTATACCCGCGGCATGCTGGTCCACGAGTACGGCGTCGGGCTCGACGAGGTCGAATGGGTGCAGGCGGGCGTCGACCAGCCCGGGCGGGTCGAGAAGGTCGCGCTCAAGCTGCCGCGCGGCGTGCGCCTGACGGCGCGCCCCGATTCATCGCTCGACCGGATGCTGCTCGCGGGCGAGGTCGACGCGGTGATGTCGGCCCACGCGCCGCGCGCGTTCGAGGCGAGGCATCCCGACATCGTCCGCCTGTTCCCCGACTACCGCCCGGTCGAGGAAGCCTATTTCCGCAAGACCGGCATCTATCCGATCATGCACGTGATCGCGCTGCGCCGCGAGGTGCTGGACCGTTTCCCGTGGGTCGCGACCAATCTGCTCGAGGCGTTCGAGGAGGCGAAGCTGCGCAGCCTCGCCCGCGCGCGCGAGATCACCGCAAGCCGCTTCCCGGTGCCGTGGATCGCCGAGATCGCCGACCGCGCCTTCGAGCTGTTCGACGGCGACCCGATGCCTTACGGCATCGCCGCCAACCGCACCACGCTCGCGGCGTTCCTGCGCTTCGGCTTCGAGCAGGGCGTGTGCCACACGCTGCTCCAGCCCGAGGATCTGTTCCCGGCCGAGGTGCAGACCACGTTCAAGATCTGACCGCCGGCGTCTCGGTGATGCGCCACAGGCCGCGGAACAGCGCAACCAAGCGGTCGCCCACGGTGATGCGCACGTCGTATGTCGCGCTGCGCCGCGTGCGCGTCAGCTCGACCGCCTCGGCCACCAGGCGCTCGCCGCGCTGCGCCGGGCTGACATAGGTGATGTGCGCGGTCTGGGTCAGGCACTGCTCGCCGCGCGACAGGCACGCATAGGCGCCGGCCATGTCTGCGAGGGTGAAAATATAGCCGCCCTGGCAGATGCCGTGCCCGCCCACCATGCGGTCCGCCACCACCAGCGCGAGGCGCGCGAAGCCCGCCCGTCCCTCGACCAGCTCGACCCCGAGATCGCGGCCGACGCCGTTGCGCGCGGCGATGGCGGCGAGAATCTGTGCCGCGTCGGAATCGGAACTCATGTCGGATGCTCCCCCTGCGGGCGTGACATCACGCCACCTTGGGCGCGATAATTACACGACACGAGGAGGATGGCGACCATGCTCGAGCTCTACCATGCGGGATTGACGACCTGCTCCAAGAAGTCGCGCCTGTGCCTCAAGGAGAAGGGGCTGCCGTACCAGAGTCACTACATCCGGCTCGACAAGTTCGAGCACCACACGCCCGAATACCGCAAGCTCAACCCCAACGGCGTGGTGCCGACGCTCGTCCATGACGGCAAGGTCGTGATCGAATCCGGCGTCATCAACGAGTATCTCGACGAGGTCTTCCCCGAGGTTCCGCTGCGTCCCGCCGACCCCTTGGCGCGCGCGCGGATGCGCGTCTACTGCAAGATGGCGGACGAGTTCGCGCTGCCGGCGGTGCGGGTCCCGACCTGGAGTCGGGTCAAGACCGCGCAGATGAAGGCAATGCCCGCCGCCGAGTTCGAGCAGGCGATGCGCGACACGCCGCTCATCGACCACCAGCTCAAATACCGCGCCTTGAAGGGCGACGGCTTCACCGCCAAGGAGGTCGAGGAATCGCGCGGCCGGATGGACTATGTGTGCGACCGCTGCGAGGCGGCGCTGGCCGACGGTCCCTATCTCGCCGGCGCCCAGTACACCCTCGCCGACATCGCGCTCCTGCCCTACATCCAGGCCTTTGCCGCGATCCGGCCCGAGCTGCTGCAATCCCATCCCCGCACCAGGGAATGGTACGACCGCGTGATGGCGCGCCCGGCGGTGAAGGCGACCTACGAGCCGTCGGCCGAGGCACCGGCGCATTAAGCGCTGCTTCGGGAGATTGCTTCGCTCCGCTCGCAATGACAAATCCCGTACGTCATTGCGAGGAGCCGCAGGCGACGAAGCAATCTTCCGCCGCCTCACACGTCGAGATTGGCGACTTGCAGCGCGTTCTGCTGGATGAAGTCGCGGCGTGGCTCGACGAGGTCGCCCATCAGGGTCGAGAAGGTTTCCTCGGCCAGATCGGCGTGCGGCACCCGCACCTGGAGCAAGGTGCGCACGTCGGGATTGAGCGTCGTCTCCCATAACTGTTCGGGGTTCATCTCGCCCAGGCCCTTGTAGCGCTGCACGTCGCCCGACTTGGGGCCGAGCTCGAGCACCGCCTCCACCAGGCCGCACGGGCCGGTGACGATGCTTTCCTTGTCCTTGGAGACGAGCGTGCCGGCGGCCTCGTAGATCTCGCCCAATTCGGCTGCGCGCTCGGTCAGGCGGCGCGCCTCGGCGCTGCGCACCAGCGCGGCGTCGAGCAGCCGCTCCTCGCTGACGCCGTGAACCGTGCGCCGCACCAGGAGGCCGCGCTTTTCCACCGTGCCGCGCCAGCCGCGCTCGCCCGGCGCGGCCAGGCCGTCGAGCCGCTGCGCCAGGAACGCGGCTGCCGCGTCGGCTTTCTCCGGGTCTTCGAGCACCGCGGGATCGAGGACGCCGGCGATCGCCGCCTGCTCGACCACGTCGCGGCTGCCGGCCTTGCGCGCCAGCGGCTGCAGCAATGTCCGCACCTGGCGCGCGCGCTCGACCAGGTCTGTGAGGTCGTTGCCGGCGCGCTCCACCCCGTCATGCTGGCGGAACACGGCGTCCTTGACGCCGGCGGCGATGCA
The DNA here is from genome assembly GCA_035604615.1 of Allostellaceae bacterium. Classification (GTDB taxonomy): domain Bacteria; phylum Pseudomonadota; class Alphaproteobacteria; order ATCC43930; family CGMCC-115725; genus DATJLY01. The sequence goes on from DATNID010000016.1 coordinate 14,237, forward strand.
GTATTCCTCGAGCGCCAGCTCGTTCTTGAGATAGACCGCCTTGCCCTGGCCGCGCTTCACCTGATAGAGCGGCGGCTGGGCGATGTAGAGGAAGCCGCGCTCGATCAGCTCCGGCATCTGGCGGAAGAAGAAGGTGAGCAGCAAGGTCCGAATGTGGCTCCCGTCCACGTCGGCGTCGGTCATGATGATGATGCGGTGATAGCGCGCCTTGTCGGCCTCGAACTCCTCCGGGCCGATGCCGGTGCCGAGCGCGGCGATGAGGGTGCCGATCTCGGCCGAGCTCAGCATCTTGTCGAAGCGCGCGCGCTCGACATTGAGGATCTTGCCCTTCAAGGGCAGGATCGCCTGGTAGGCGCGGTTGCGGCCCTGCTTGGCCGAGCCGCCGGCGCTGTCGCCCTCGACGATGAACAGCTCGCTCTTGGCGGGCTCGCGCTCCTGGCAGTCGGCGAGCTTGCCGGGCAGGCTGGCGATGTCGAGCGCGCCCTTGCGCCGGGTCAAGTCGCGCGCCTTCCGCGCCGCCTCGCGCGCCGCCGCCGCCTCGATCACCTTGCCGACGATGCGCCGCGCGTCGCTCGGGTGTTCCTCGAGCCATTGCTGCAGCCGGTCGGCGACGATGCCCTCGACCACCGGCCGGACCTCGGACGAGACCAGCTTGTCCTTGGTCTGGGACGAGAATTTCGGATCGGGCGCCTTGATTGACAGGATCGAGGTCAGGCCCTCGCGCATGTCTTCGCCGGTGAGCTGCACCTTCTCGCGCTTGGCCATGCCGCATTCATTGGCATAGGCGTTGATGGTGCGCGTCAGCGCGGCACGGAATCCCGCAAGATGGGTCCCGCCGTCGCGCTGCGGGATGTTGTTGGTGAAGCACAGCATTGTCTCGTGATAGGAGTCGGTCCACTCCATCGCCACCTCGACGGTGATGCCGTCGCGCTCGGCGCTGATCGCGACCGGTGGCTGATGCAGCGCCTGCTTGGAGTGGTCGAGATATTTGACGAACGCCTCGAGCCCGCCTTCATAGTGCATCGAGACCTGCTTCGGCTCGACCCCGCGCGCGTCGTTGAGGATCAGCGTCACGCCCGAATTCAGGAACGCCAGCTCGCGCAGGCGATGCTCGAGCGTGGCGAAATCGAACTCGGTGCGGGTGAAGGTCTTGCGGCTGGGGTGGAAGGTCAGCTCGGTGCCGGTGCGCGCGCCATCGACCGGGCCCATGTCGGCGAGCGGCGCCTCCGCGTTGCCGTCCTTGAAGCGCATGCGGTACTCGTGCCCGTTGCGCCACACGCGCAGGTCCAGAATCGACGACAGCGCGTTCACCACCGACACGCCGACGCCGTGCAGCCCGCCCGAGACCTTGTAGGCGTTCTGGTTGAATTTCCCGCCGGCATGCAGGCGGGTCATGATCACCTCGGCCGCCGACACGCCTTCCTCCTGGTGGATGTCGACCGGGATGCCGCGGCCGTTGTCGGTCACGGTGCACGAGCCGTCGGCGTTCAAGGTGACGGTGATGGTGTCGCAATAGCCGGCGAGCGCCTCGTCGATCGAATTGTCCACCACCTCGTAGACCATGTGGTGCAGGCCCGAGCCGTCGTCGGTGTCGCCGATATACATGCCGGGGCGCTTGCGCACGGCGTCGAGCCCGCGCAGCACCTGGATCGAACTGGCGTCGTAGTCCTCGTGCTCGGCCGTGATGGGAGTAGGTTCAACCATGCTGTCTTACGGATCCTTGGGATGTGTCTCCCTCTCCGCCCCCTTGGGGCGGAGAGGGCCGGGGTGAGGTGGGGTTCGCCGCAAGCGCGGCGTGAATCGTTTCGAGCACACCTTCTAGGTTTTCGAGAACGTCGCCATTCCAGAAGCGGATGACTCGGTAGCCGTGCCGCGCCAGGTCCGCGGTCCGCGCGGTATCCGCTTCCGTTTGTCCCGCATGCTGCCCGCCATCGAGTTCGATTGCGAGCTTGCGCGCAGGGCAGGCGAAATCGACCACGCGCTTGCCGATCGGGTGTTGCCGGCGGAATTTCCATGGCAACCCGTTCTCGCGCAGGGCACGCCAGAGCTTCTGCTCGACATCGGTCGCATCGCGGCGTAGCCGGCGCGCGGTGAGAGTTCGGGGGCGCAAGGTTGGCACTGCTGACTCCCCACCTCACCCCGGCCCTCTCCGCCCCAATGGGGCGGAGAGGGAGGGAAAATTCGAGTTCAGATATTTCGCCATCGCCCTCTACCCCGCCGTGATCGTCGCGTCGGCGACGGTGAAGAATTGGGCGGCGCCGGCGAGGCCTGCGAACAGGGCGGGCTCGGTGCCGGTGAGCCAGGCTTGCGCTCCGAGCGCCACCAGCGCGGCATAGAGCGCGCCGCGCCGTGTCGCATCGAGATGCGCCGCCACCTCGTCCAGCAGCAGCGCCGGCGGCGCGCCGGTCGCCTGCGCCTTGAGCCGCGCGTGCGCCAGGACGATGGCGATCAAGAGCGCCTTCTGCTCGCCGGTCGAGCACAAGGCCGCCTCCATGCCGCTCGGCGCGTGGCGCACAAGCAGGTCGGAGCGGTGCGGCCCCGACGCGGTGACGCCGCTCTCGGCGTCGGACCGGCGCATGGCTTCGAGCCGGCGGCGCAACTGGTCCTCGGTGGCGAGCGCCGGCATGGCGCCGAGCCAGAGATCGACCTCGCCCTCGAGCGCCAGCAGCGCGCGCGGGAACGGTCCGGTCTCGGCGGCGCAGGCGATGTCGAGCCGCGCCACCAGGTCGCGCCGCGCCGCGGCGATCGCCACCCCGTCTGCCGCCATGCCTTCCTCCAGCGCGGCAAGCCAGCCGGGATCGGCCCCGCCCTCGCGCAAGAGGCGCGCGCGCTCGCGCATGGCCTGGTCGTAGGCGGCGTGGCGCGCGGCGTGGCCGGCGTCGAAGCTCACCACCAGCCGGTCGAGGAAGCGGCGGCGGCCGCCGCTGCCTTCGAGGAACAGCCGGTCCATCTGCGGCGTCAGCCACACCAGCGGCATCAGGCTCGCCAGCTCGGCCTGGCTCTTGGCTTTGGCGCCATCGATCCGGACGATGCGGCGCTCGCCGCTGGCGCTGGCGGCGTCGCGGCCGGTGCCGATTTGGACCTCGCCGGTGCCGGTTTGGACCCGCGCCGCGATGGCCCAGGCCCCGCTCCGACGGGAAGCCGGCGCGCGGCGGTCGATCTCGGTCAATTTGGCGCGGCGCAGGCCGCGGCCGGGGGCCAGCAGCGAGATCGCCTCCAGCAGGTTGGTCTTGCCGGCGCCGTTGGCCCCGGTCAGCACCACCGGGCGTTGGTCGACCTCGAGCCGGGCGGCCTCGTAGCAGCGGAAATCGGTCAGCGCCAAGCGCAGCACCGCAGGACGGAGCGGCATCGCCTCACGGTCATTTATATAGGTATCGCCGCTTCCTGCGGCTACGCGGGTATCGCCGCGTCCCGCGGCCGGCGCGCCAGGGTCAGTCGCCAGCACCGATGGGCCGCCCTTCAGACGCGCATCGGCATGAGGACGTAAAGAGCGCTCGCGTCGGCGGTGTCGCGCACCACCGTCGGCGAGGCGGCGTCGGACATGGCGAAGCGGGCGCCCTCGCCCTCGATCTGCTCGGCGATGTCGAGGAGATAGCGGGCGTTGAAGCCGATCTCGAGCGGCTGGGCGGCATAGCGCACCTCGAGTTCCTCGGAGGCGGTGCCGTTCTCCGGGCTGGTTGCCGACAGGGTCAGGCTGCCGCGCTCGAGCGCCAGCTTCACCGCCCGGCTCTTCTCGGTCGAGATGGTCGAGACCCGGTCGACCGCCTCGGCGAAGGGCTTGCACTCGACCTCGAGGATGCGGTCGTTGCCGGTCGGGATGACCCGGTCATAGTCCGGGAAGGTGCCGTCGATCAGCTTCGAAGTCAGCACGGTCGGGCCGAAGCTGAAGCGGATCTTGGTGTCGGACAGCGCCACCGCCACATCCTGGTCCATCTCGTCGAGCAGTTTCCTGAGCTCGACCACGGTCTTGCGCGGCACGATCACGCCCGGCATCCCGGCGGCGCCCTCGGGCAGCGGGATTTCCATGCGGGCGAGCCGGTGGCCGTCGGTCGCGACCGCCCGCAGCATCGGCACCTCGTTGCTCTTGGCGGCATGGAGATAGATGCCGTTCAAGTAATAGCGGGTCTCCTCGGTCGAGATCGCAAAGCGGGTGCGATCGATGAGCCGCTTCAGGTCGACCGCCGACACCATGAAGTTATGCGGCAACTCGCCCCCCGCCATCAGCGGGTAGTCCTCGGGCGGCAGGCAGGCGAGGGTGAAGGTCGAGCGGCCGGAGCGCAGGGTCATGTTGCCCTTCTCGCCGGCGGCGTCGAGCTCGACCTGCGCGCCCTCGCGCAGCTTGCGGACGATGTCGTAGAGCGTGTGGGCCGGCACCGTGGTGGCGCCCTTGCGCGCGCTCTGGCCGGCGACCGAGGCGACCATCTCGATGTCCATGTCGGTGGCCGAGAGGGCGAGCTTGCCGTCCTCCGCGCGCAGCAGGACGTTGGACAGGATCGGGATGGTGTTGCGGCGCTCGACCACGCTTTGGACGTGGCCCAAGGCGCGAAGGAGCGCGGATCGTTCGATCGTGAGCTTCATGGCGGCCGGGCTTTTGGCTCGTTGCGGCGTTGCGGTTCGGCGCCGGATTTCCCCCTCGCGGCGCCCCCGCCGGCCCATGGCGCGGAACGGGACGGCACTATAGCACGCGCCGCCCCGCCGGGTGAAGGAAAGGGGCGCGATTCGAGGCTCGCCGATGACAATCCATGGCGCCCCGCCGTAGAGTGGTTGGGGTGGAGCGAAGGGAAGGGGAAAGCCATGAAAACGATGATTCTGGCCGGCGCGATGGCGGCTCTTTGCCAGATCGGCGCGGCCCAGGCGGCGGGGCCATACGATGGACCGTGGCACGGCGCGCTCAGCGGCGCGTGCAGCGGCGCGCTGGCGATCGAGGTCGCCGGGACCGCCGTGTCCGGGACGACCTACTACAAAAGCCAGACCATTCCGTTCGCGACATTCTCCGGCACGATCGACGCGGCGGGCGCATTCACGGGGGCGACGTCGGCTGGCTCGAAGATCGCCGGCAAGTTCGATCAGGGCGCGTTTGCCGCGACCGCAAACCTCGCGGGCTGCCCCGGCGAAACCCGCTACGCTGCGACCCGCGGCGTCTACGGCGACGGCACCTGCATGTTCACGCCGGTGGGCGGTTCGTCCTCTAACTACGGCGGCCCGCACAAGATGACGAACGGCGAGACTTACAAGATGCCGATTCCGGCGCGGGTCGCCGGCGCCACCATCCCGACCTATCACTGCCAGGACGGCGTACTCACGCGGGTGCAGTAGCCGTCACGTCTCCAGCATCCGGCGCAGCAGCTCGACGTCTTCGGCGAGCGCGCGGTCGGCGGCGCGCAGCTCCTCGATCCGGCGCACCGCGTGCATCACGGTGGTGTGGTCGCGCCCGCCGAACTTGCGGCCGATCTCGGGGAGCGAGCGCGGCGTCAGGTGCTTGCACAGATACATCGCCACTTGGCGCGGCCGGGCGACGGCGCGGGCGCGGCGCGCCGAGTGCATGTCCGAGAACTTGATGTTGTAGTGCTCGGCGACGCGCTTCTGGATCTCGTCGATGGTGACGCGGCGGTCGTTGGCGCGTAAGAGGTCGTGCAGCACCTCCTGCGAGCCCTCGAGGGTAATGGGGCGGCCGACCAGCTGGGTGTGGGCGTAGATGCGGTTCAAGGCGCCCTCGAGCTCGCGCACGTTGGAGGTGATCTTGTGGGCGAGGAACTCGAGCACCTTCTGCGGCACCTCGACCTTCATCTGCTCGGCCTTGGCCTGGAGGATGCCGAGCCGCAATTCGTATGTCGTCGGGTGGATGTCGGCGACCAGGCCCCATCCCAAGCGCGAGGTCATGCGCTCGTCGATCCCCTCGAGGTCCGAGGGCGACTTGTCGGCGGAGATGACGATCTGCCGGTTCTGGTCCACCAGCGCGTTGAAGGTGTGGAAGAATTCCTCCTGGGTCGATTCCTTGCCGCTGATGAACTGGACGTCGTCGATCATCAGCACGTCGACCGAGCGGAACTGCTCCTTGAACGCCATCGTGTCCTTGAAGCGCAGCGCGCGGATGAACTGGTACATGAACTTCTCGGCCGAGAGATAGATCACCTTGCGCTGCGGGTCCTCGCGGCGGATATGCCATGCGATGGCATGCATGAGATGCGTCTTGCCGAGCCCGACGCCGCCGTAGAGGAACAGCGGGTTGTATTGGACGACGCGGCCGCGCGCCGCCGCCGTCTCGGCGACGCGACGCGCCGCGGCGTGCGCCATCTCGTTGGGCTTGCCGACGACGAAATTCTCGAACGTGAAGCGCGGGTCGAGCGTCGCGCTCACGTCCTTCTCATCCGGCGGCTCGGCCGGCTCGCGCAAAGCGGGTTCCGCCGGCGGAGGCTCGCTCACGGATGCGCCGAGCACGATCTCGACGCCGCTCACGCCGGAATTCTCCACGTTCCACAGCGCGCGCAGCCGGTCGGAATAATGCTGCGCCACCCAGTCGCGCAGGAACCGCGTCGGCGCGGCGATGCGAATGACGCCCTCGCGCACATCGACCAGCGTCATCGAGCGCAGCCACGAGCGATAGGCGGGCTCGCCGAACTCCGCGCGGAGGCGGCCGCGCACCCGTGCCCATTGTGCCTGCAACTCGGCGTCGCGTCCGAGGCCGTCGGCCATCGCGCTCACGCTCCGCCGGTGAAGCGCAAGATTGCGCGAGACATCGCTGTGCAGGCGAGTGTCCTCTTCACGCGTCTCCCACATTGCCACCTCACGATGCGGACGAAGCCTCCCTCGCGCGCCGATCGGATGCGTTGATCCCCTCGTCGTCGTTTGGTCTCGCAACGGGTTCGGTTGAAGCGTAATGCTCAGGTTTCGCTTGCCCGGCCGCCGCTAACTACTTGTCTGCTTTGAACGCCTGCCCGCGCTCGTGAGCGCCGCGACGTTTCTCCGAATGCCCCCGCAATGTCGGCGCGGCAAAACTCTACTCATGCACGATGTAGGTTTGCAATAAGCGTGTGAGAAATTCGTGAAAAATTTTTGACGGCGCGACGCGACGGCAACGCGTGCGCCGCATCGCGCGCGTTGGGTCGTGCGAACTCGGCGAGCGAGAATAGATGCATGTAGTGCCGCATCGTCGTCTCGGCGACGCGAGCCACAAGCGATAGTGCTTCGTCGATCAGGAATGCGCTGGGGTCGAGCCGAGCGTCTTGATGCGCGCGGAGAGCCGCGACAATTTTCTCGCGACCGTGTTCTTGTGCACGACGCCCTTGGTGATGCCGCGCTGCATCTCGGGCGCGGCCGCCGCGAAGGCCGCGCGCGCCGCCTCCTTGTCGCCCGACGCGATCGCGGTCTCGACCTTCTTGACGAAGGTCCGGATGCGGCTCTCGCGCGCGCGGTTGGTCGCGGTGCGGCGCTCTGCCTGCCGGTGTCGCTTCTCCGCCGAACGATGAGTCGCCATCGAGAACCTTGCCCCGCGCTTTCCTTGAAGGCGCGTTTATAGCGAGCGCGCGGCCGTCGCGTCAACCCGCAAGCGCCGGGCGCCTCAGGCGTTCTTGAAATTCGGCTTCCGCTTCTCGACGAACGCCGCCATGCCTTCTTTCTGGTCGAAGGTGGCGAAGAGCGCGTGGAACAGCCGGCGCTCGAAGCGCACGCCCTCGGCGAGCGTCGTCTCGTAGGCGCGATTGACCGCCTCCTTGGCGGCGAGCACGGAGGGGCGCGACAGCGCCGCGATCTGCGTCGCAATCTTAACCGCCTCGTCGACCAGCTTGTCGTTGGCGACGATGCGGCTGACGAGGCCGCTGCGCTCCGCCTCGACCGCGTCCATCATGCGGCCGGTGAGGATCATGTCCATCGCCTTCGCCTTGCCGACGAGACGGGTCAGGCGCTGCGAGCCGCCCGCGCCCGGCATGATGCCGAGATTGATCTCGGGCTGGCCGAAGCGCGCGCTCTCCGCGGCGATGATGGTGTCGCACATCATCGCCATCTCGCAGCCGCCGCCCAGCGCGAAGCCCGCCACCGCGGCGATGATCGGCTTGCGGCAGCGTGTGATGCGCTCCCAGCCGTCGGTGACGAAATCGGCGAGGAAAACGTCGACGAAGCCGCGGCTTTGCATCTCCTTGATGTCGGCGCCGGCGGCGAAGGCCTTGTCGCTGCCGGTGATGACGACGGCGCCGATCGCGTCATCCGCCTCGAACAAGTCGAGCGCGCGCCCGACCTCGCGCACCAGTGCATCGCAAAGCGCGTTCAAGGCCTTGGGCCGGTTGAGCGTGATCAAGCCGACGGCGCCGCGGGTCTCGACCAGGATATTGTCGTAGCTCATGGGCGTGGCTCCTGTTGCGGCGACAGCGTGAAGCCGACGGTGAGATTGCCGTCGCTGCCGCGGAAATCGAGACGCAGCACCTCGCCCTCGCGCCGCCAGGCGTCGCGGGACGCGGCGCTCCAGCCAAGCTGCGGCAAGGTCGCGCCATAGAAATCGCGCACCTTGCCGCGGTCGAGCTTGCCGCGCGCCGCGGCCTCGACGATGCGGCCCTCGGGCTTGTCGAATACGACGCTCGCGCCCTCGACCGGCGCCAGACCCGGCATCAGCGGCACGTCCTCCGTGCCGGGCACGAAATCGGCGGCGCGTGCCGTCGCGGCGGCGAGCACCAGGCCGAGGACGAGAAGCGTGCGTCGCAACATCTTGCGTCGAGTGTAGGGCATGATCGCATCGGACTGAATCATTCTCTCGAGCTCGTGGGCCGGCCTGGCCTTCGGCCCGTGCGCCCTTCGACTACGCTTCGCTGCGCTCAGGGTGAGGAACTTTTCTTTGTGCCACAAAGGCTCTCCCTCATCCTGAGCGTAGTCGAAGGACGCAGGCTGCTGATGCAGCGCCATAGCGCCCTCACCGCTGGCGCTTGGCACAGTAAAAGGTGGAGCGGCCGGATTGCGCGATGCGGCGGATCGCCTGGCCGCAATCGCAGCCGGGGCAGGGCTCGCCTTCCTTGCCATAGACCGCCCAGTGATGCTGGAAATAGCCCAGCTCGCCCGAGGCCTGGACATAATCGCGCAGGCTCGAGCCGCCGGCGGCGATGGCGCGCTCGAGCACCTGGCGGATGGCAAGCGCGAGCCGCTCGGCGCGCGCGCCCGTCACCGACCGGGCCAGGCGGCGCGGCGACAGGCCGGCCCAAAAGAGACTCTCGCACACATATATATTGCCGAGCCCGGCGACGACGCGCTGATCGAGCAGCGCCGCCTTCAGCGGCGTCTTCTTGCCGGCGAGCGATTTTGCCAGCGCCGGCCCGTTGAATTCGTTGCCCAAAGGTTCGGGCCCCAAGCCGGCGAGGCGCGGATGGGCGCTGAGCGCGTCCTCGCTCGCGACATAATCCATCAAGCCGAAACGGCGCGCGTCGTTGAAGCGCAGCACCGTGCCGTCGTCGAACGCGATCACGACGTGATCGTGGCGGCGGTCCTCGTTCGCGCCGTCGCCGCCCAGCACCATGCGTCCCGACATGCCCAGATGCGCGAGCACGACGCCGCCGCCATCGAGGTGGAATAACAGGTACTTGGCGCGGCGCCCGACGCGCGCGACGCGGCGCCCCTCGAGCAGCGACGGGAGTTTCGGCGGCAGCTTGGTGCGCAGATCGGCGCGGTTGAGCCGCACCGCGACGATGCGCCGCCCGGCAATGCGCTGCGCCAGGCCGCGCGCCACCGTCTCGACTTCAGGGAGTTCGGGCATCCCGCGTCCTTCAACTACGCTGCGCTCCGGTCAGGGACGTTGTACAACCTTCCTTATCCTGAGCGGAGCGCAGCGTAGTCGAAGGACGCACCTTGCTTCCGCCGCTCCCTTCCCGCTCCCGCGTCCGTCCGGTATCGTTGGCGCATGGCGGGAGCGGAGACAGGCGGCGAGGTCGATTTCGGCTTTCGCCGCGTCGCGGCCGAGGACAAGGCGGAACTCGTGCGCCGCGTGTTCGACGCGGTGTCGCCGCGCTACGACCTGATGAACGATCTGATGAGCGGCGGAATCCACCGTTTGTGGAAGGCGCAGCTCATCGACCGGCTCAATCCGCGCCCGGGCCAGCGCTTGGTCGATCTCGCCGGCGGCACCGGCGACATCGCGCTGCGCTTCCTCGCGCGCGGCGGCGCCACCTGCACCGCGTTGGTGTGCGACCTCACCGAGGCGATGGTGCGCACCGGGCGCGACCGCGCCATCGACCGCGGCCGCATCGACGGCATCCATTGGGTGGTCGGCGAGGCCGAGAGCTTGCCGCTCGCCAGCATGAGCGCCGATGCCTGCGCCATCGCCTTCGGGTTGCGCAATGTCACCAGCATCGACCGCGCGCTGGCAGAGGCGCGGCGCGTGCTCAAGCCGGGCGGGCGGTTCGTCTGCCTCGAGTTCAGCCACGTCGCGGTGCCGCTCTTGGACCGCGCCTACGAGCTTTATTCCTTCGCCGTGCTGCCGCGCCTGGGCCAGATCGTGACCGGAGACCGCGACGCCTATCAATATCTGGTGGAGAGCATCCGCCGCTTCCCCGCCCAGGTCGAGCTCGCCGCGCTGATGCGCGCGGCCGGCTTCGAGCAGGTCGCCTATCGCAACCTCACCGGCGGCATCGCCGCGCTCCATTCCGGCTGGCGGCTGTGACGCGTCCGGGCGCTTGCGGGTTATCCAGTCAGGTGGAAGCGCATTGCGTCCTTCGACTGCGCCCTACGGGCTCCGCTCAGGATGAGGAAGGTTGTACAACGCCCCTCATCCTGAGCGGAGCGCAGCGTAGTCGAAGGACGCGCCACGGCGAAGTGGCTCGTCGTGCAACGCGGAATCGGCTCTAGCATGGGTGCCTGACCCATGCTCGGCTTCGCGCGCGATCTGCGCCACGCCTATCGCCTGGTCGAGATCGTGGTCACACTCGCCCGTCACGACGCGCTCTTTCCGCTTGAGCAGGTGGCGGGCGCGGCCTTCGTCGCCCGCACGCTTCGGCTGTTGCGGCGGCGGCCCGCCGTGTCGCAGATGCAGCGGCCGGGGCAGCGCCTCGCCGCGGCGTTGCAGGCGTTGGGGCCGAGCTTCATCAAGCTGGGCCAGGCGCTGTCGCTGCGCGCCGATTTGATCGGCGACGAGGTCGCGGCCGATCTCGCGCTGCTGCAGGACCGGCTGCCGCCCTTCCCCGGCGCCGAGGCGCGCGCCACGGTCGAGCGCGAATTGGGCCAGCCGATCGCTTCGCTCTATCGCTCGTTCGAGGCCGAGGCGGTCGCCGCCGCGTCGATCGCCCAAGTCCATCTCGCGGTCACCAGCGAGGGCGACGAGGTCGCGGTCAAGGTGCTGCGCCCCGGCATCGCCGCCGCGTTCGACCGCGACATCGCCCTGTTCCTGTGGCTGGCGACCCTGAGCGAGCGGCTCGAGCCGCGGCTCAGGCGGCTCAAGCCGCGCGAGGTGGTGCTGACCCTGGCGCAGTCGGTGCGGCTCGAGATGGATTTGCGCTTCGAAGCGGCCGCCGCGTCCGAGCTAGCGGACAATTTCAGGGGGGATTCGGGCTTCCGCGTACCGAAAGTATACTGGCAGCGGACATCGCACCAGGTCCTGACCCTGGAGCGGGTCGGCGGCATCCGGGTCGACGACCGCGCCGCGCTCGCGGCGGCCGGGCACGATCCGCGCGCCATCCTCGCCAAGGCGGCGAGCGCCTTCTTCAACCAGGTGTTCCGCGACGGGTTTTTCCACGCCGATCTCCACCCCGGCAACCTGTTCATCGACCGCGACGGCGCCATCGTCGCGGTCGATTTCGGCATCATGGGGCGGCTCGACCGCAAGACGCGCTATTACCTGGCGGACATGCTGCTGGCGTTTCTCACCGGCGACTATGTCCGCGTCGCCGAGGTGCATTTCGAGGCGGGATATGTCCCGCCGCACCAGTCGCGCGCCTGGTTCGCCCAGGCCTGCCGCGCCATCGGCGAGCCGATCCTGGGCCGGCCGATGCACGAGATCTCGCTGGGCCGGCTCCTCGCCCAGCTGTTCCAGGTCACCGAGCAGTTCGAGATGGAAACCCAGCCCCAGCTCCTGTTGCTCCAGAAGACCATGGTGGTGGCCGAGGGGGTCGGGCGGATGCTCGATCCGACCGTCAACATGTGGAGCCTCGCGCGGCCCCTGATCGAAGACTGGATGCGCGAAAACCGCGGACCCGAGGCGCGCATCCGCGATGCCGCGCTCGACGCCCTCGAGGCGCTGGAGCGGCTGCCGGCGCTGCTCAAGAGCCTCGACAAGGCGGCGGACTTGGTGGCCGAAGGCGGCGGCCTGCCGCTCCATCGCGACTCGCTTGCCGCCATCGGCCGCCGCAGCGCCCTCGACCGGCTCGGCCCGCCTTTATGGATCATCGCTCTGGCGCTGGCCGCCATCGCCATTTCCCTTCTTTAGTGTATCCCCCGCCGTTGCACAGCCACTTCACTGTTCTATAGTGACCATTCTGCGTACTGGGAGAGCGACATGCTCCACGGCCGGCGCATTCTGTTGGTCATCGCCGGCGGCATCGCCGCCTACAAGAGCCTCGATCTCATCCGCCGCCTCAAGGAGCGCGGCGCCGCGGTTCGCGTGGTCATGACTGCGGCGGCGCAGCGTTTCGTCACTCCGCTCGCCGCCGCCGCGCTCTCGGGCGAGGCCGTTCACACCGACCTCTTCTCTCTCACCGGGGAGAGCGAGATGGGTCACCTGCGCCTTGCCCAGGACGCCGATCTCGTGGTGGTCGCGCCCGCCACCGCCGATCTGCTGGCCAAGATGGCAGGCGGACTTGCCGACGATCTCGCCGCCACCGCGCTTCTCGCCACCGACCGGCCGGTGCTGATCGCGCCGGCCATGAACACGCGCATGTGGGCCAACCAGGCGACGCGCGACAATCTCGCCCGGCTCGAGGCGCGCGGCGTGCGCCGGGTGGGGCCGAACGCGGGTCCGCTCGCCGAGGGCGAAAGCGGACCGGGGCGGATGGCCGAGCCGCTCGAGATCGTCGCCGCGATCGAGGCGATGCTGGGCGCGGGCGGCGCGCTCGCCGGACGGCGCGCCCTCGTCACCAGCGGGCCAACCTACGAGCCGATCGATCCGGTGCGCTTCATAGCCAACCGCTCGTCGGGAAAGCAGGGGCACGCCATCGCCGCCGCGCTCGCCCGGCTCGGCGCTTCGACGGTTCTTGTCTCGGGCCCGACCCGCGAAGCTGATCCGCCCGGCGTCAAGGTGGTCCATGTCGAAACCGCGCGCGACATGCTGGCGGCGTGCGAGGCGGCGCTGCCTGCCGATGTCGCGGTGTGCGCCGCTGCCGTCGCCGACTGGCGCACCGACGCGGCGCCGCAGAAGCTCAAGAAGAAAGGCGCGCCGCCGGCGCTGCGCTTGGTCGAGAATCCCGACATCCTCGCCCACTTGAGCGCCCCCGGAAACCGGCGGCCGCGCCTTGTCATCGGCTTCGCCGCCGAGACCGAGAACCTGGTCGCCAACGCCGCCGCCAAGCGCGCGCGCAAGGGCTGCGACTGGCTGCTCGCCAATGACGTGTCGCCGGCAAGCGGCACGTTCGGCGGCGACCGCAACACAATCCACCTCGTCGACGACAACGGCGTCGAGGATTGGCCGCCGCTGTCGAAGCACGACGTGGCCGAGCGCCTCGCCGCCCGCATCGCCACGTTTCTCGACCGCAAGGCGGCGGAATGAGCGCGCTGTCCGTGCCGCTTCGGGTGCTGCCCCACGGGGTCGGCCTGCCGCTGCCGCGTTATGCAACCGAAGGCAGCGCCGGGGCCGATCTCAGCGCCGCGGTCGAGACGCCAGTCGTGTTGCCGCCGGGCGGCAGGGCGCTGGTGCCGACCGGGATCGCGCTCGCGCTCCCCGACGGGTTCGAGGCCCAGGTGCGGCCGCGCTCCGGGCTGGCGCTGCGGCACGGCGTCACCGTGCTCAACAGCCCGGGCACCATCGACAGCGATTATCGCGGCGAGATTGCCGTCATTCTCGCCAATCTCGGCGCCGAGAGCGTGACCATCGCGCGCGGCGACCGCATCGCGCAACTCGTGGTCGCGCCGGTGTGCCGGGTGGCGTGGCAAGAGGCCGCGAGCCTGCCGCCGTCGCTGCGCGGCGCGGGCGGCTTCGGCTCCAGCGGGTGAGCCATGCTGCGCCTCTCCAAGAAGCTCCTGTTCGCGATCGAGGCGGTGCTCGACATCGCCTATAACGCCGGGGCCTTGCCGGTGCAGTCGGGCGAGATCACGCGGCGCCAGGGCATCCCGCGGCGCTATCTCGAGCAGGTTCTGCAGCAGCTCGTCCGCGCCGGCGTGCTGGCGGGCGTGCGAGGACCCCGCGGCGGCTATCGCCTGGCGCGCGAGCGGCGGCGCATTTCCCTGGGCGAGATCGTGCGCGTGGTGCGCTCGCTCGACGGCGGCGAGGACCCGCTCGAGGAGGATGCCGGCGCCGAGCTGGGCCGCCGCGTCGTCCGCCCGTTGTGGCTCGAGCTGCAGGACGAGGTGATGAAGCGCCTCGACGACATCACCATCGAGGATTTGTGCTTGCGCGCCCATCGCGTCGGCGTGCCGGGGGACTATACTGCGCGGCTCGATTTCTCGATCTGAGCGTTGCCAAGGAGGCGTCATGTCCGAATTCCGCGGCCGGGTCTATGACAGCATCATCGAAACCATCGGCGCGACGCCGCTGGTGCGGCTCGGCAAGCTCGCCGCCAAGCATGGCGTCAAGGCCGACCTCATCGGCAAGTGCGAGTTCTTCAACCCGCTCTCCTCGGTCAAGGACCGCATCGGCCTCGCCATGATCGAGGCGGCGGAGCGGGAAGGGCGCCTCAAGCCGGGCAAGACCGTGCTGGTCGAGCCGACCTCGGGCAATACCGGCATCGCGCTCGCCTTCGTCGCCGCGGCCAAGGGCTATCGCCTCATCCTCACCATGCCCGACAGCATGTCGACCGAGCGCCGCCGCATGCTGAAGCTCCTGGGCGCCGAGCTCGAGCTGACGCCGGCCGCGCAGGGCATGCGCGGCGCCATCTCGCGCGCCGAGGAGCTGGTGCGCTCGCTGCCCGACGCCTTCATGCCGCAGCAGTTCCAGAACCCCGCCAACCCCGAGATCCATCGCCGCACCTCGGCCGAGGAGATCTGGCGCGACACTGACGGCAAGGTCGACGTGGTGGTGAGCGGGGTCGGCACCGGCGGCACGCTCACCGGCGTCGGCTCGGTGCTGCGGCCGCGCAAGCCCGGGTTCAAGATGATCGCGGTCGAGCCCGAGGACAGCGCTGTCCTGTCGGGCGGGCCGCCGGGACCGCACAAGATTCAAGGCATCGGCGCCGGCTTCGTACCCGCCATCCTCGACGTCAAGCTGATCGACGAGGTGGTGCGCATCGGCAACGAGACCGCGCTCGCGGTCGCGCGCGAGGTGGCGCGGCTCGACGGCGTCGCCTGCGGCATCTCCTCGGGTGCGGCGCTGGCCGCCGGGATCGAGGTCGGCATGCGCAAGGAGATGGCGGGCAAGATGATCGTCGTGATCCTGCCCGACACCGCCGAGCGCTATCTCTCGACCGCGCTGTTCGACGGACTTTAGACTTGGCCGATTCCGTCCTCACCGAGGCGCAGTTCGAGCGCTACGCCCGCCATCTCATCCTCGACGAGGTCGGCGAGGACGGGCAGGCGAAGCTGATGGCGGCGCGCGTGCTGGTGGTGGGGGCGGGCGGGTTGGGCTCGCCGATCCTGCTCTATCTCGCGGCGGCGGGGGTCGGCACGCTCGGCATCGTCGACGACGACACGGTCGACCTCTCCAACCTGCAGCGCCAGATCGTCCATCCCACGTCGCGCATCGGCGTCGCCAAGGTCGAGAGCGCGCGCCGCACCCTCGCCGAGATCAATCCCGAGATCGCGGTCGAGCCGCACCGCGTTCGTCTCGACGCGGCGAATGCCGAAGCGCTGGTCGGCGCCTACGACATCGTCGCCGACGGCAGCGACAATTTCCCCACGCGTTATCTCCTCAACGATGTCTGCCACAAACTCGCCAAGCCGCTGGTGGCGGCGGCGCTGTCGCCGTTCGAGGGGCAGCTTTCCACCTTCAAGTCGTATCTCGGCAAGCCCCATCCCTGCTACCGCTGCCTGTTCCGCGAGCCGCCGCCGCCCGGCGCGGTGCCGCGTTGCGAGGAAGCCGGCATCCTCGGCGCGGTGGCGGGCGTCATCGGCACCTTGCAGGCGACCGAGGTCTTGAAGGAGCTGCTCGGCATCGGCGAGAGCCTGTCGGGGCGGCTTCTCATCTACGACGCGCTGCGCAGCGACTTCCACCGCGTCAAGCTGCCGCGCGATCCCGAGTGCCCGACCTGCGGCGGGTGATCAGCCGAGAATGATGTGCGGGACGAAGCGCGCCGTGTCGCTGGTGACGAGCGCGGCCTCTTCCCTGATGCCGATGCCGCAGGCCTCGCCCGCGACCACCCACGAGCCGATCACCGGCCGGTTGCCGACGAAATCCGGCAGCTCCGCCAGCGCCTGCACGACATGGCCTTCCTCGCCATAGGGCCCCGCGGTCGGCGGCCGGTTGCCGATGACGATGTTGCGGCCCTCGCGGCCCAGGAGCGGCTTGCGCACCGTGGCCCCGCGCAGCTCGGCGATGCGCGGATCGCCGTCGAAATAGGCGGGCAGCAGCAGCTCGTGGCCCGGATACATCTCCCACAGCACCGCCAGCAATCCCTTGTTGGCGAGCGTCATCTTCCACGGCGGCTCGATCATGCGCATCGTGTCGCCCGGCAGATAGGCGCCGAACGTCTCGGCCAGCAGCCACTCCCAGGGATAGAGCTTGAACAGGTCGGTGATGATATTGTCCTCGAGATCGGTGAAGCGCCCGTCGGCGGTGATGCCGATATCGGCGATCGCGATAAGCCGCGTTGCGAGCCCGGCTTGGCGCGCGCAATCGTCGAGATATTCCACCGTGAGCCGATCCTCGTCGTCGTCGCCGAGGCCGCTCAGGTGCAGCGTGCGGCGCCCGAGGCCGAGCTTGCCGAACGCGGCGATCAACTTCTCGTGGATCGAGTTGAACTGGTCGGCGTCGTTCGCCATCGTGCCGCGCTCGATGTTCTGCTCGAGCCAGTTCCATTGGAACACTGCCGCCTCGAACAGGGCGGTCGGCGTGTCGGCATTGAACTCGTAAAGCTTGGGCGGGGCCGTCCCGTCATAGCGCAGATCGAAGCGGCCATAGAGGTCCTTGTCGTGCCGCCGCCAGCTCTTCGCAATGTAGTCCCACGCCATTTCCGGAATGGCGAGACGGCGCATCAGGTCGGGCCGCGCGATGATGTAATTGACCGCGTCGTAGCACATGCCGAGCAGCGTCTGGGTCGGTGCCTCGAGCCCGCGTTCGATCTCGTCGAGCGTGAAGCGGTAATAGGTGGTCTCGTCCCAATAGGGCTTGCCGTCGATGATCGCGTGCGCGAAGCCGACCGAGGCAGCCTGCTGCTGCCAGTCCGGGCGGAACGCGATGCGGGCGCGCTCCACTAGCTGTGCCCGCCGCCATGCGCCGCCGCGCGGGCGCCGAAGCCGCCGCGCGACAGCGTCGCCGTCGACGGGGCCGAGGTAAAGCCCGAGCGCGCAAGCGACACCGAAGAGCCTGAACTCCCGCGCGAGACCGCGCTTCCCGAGCCGGTGTAGTAGGCCCCGCCGCCCACGCTGCCCCCGGAACGGCACGCTTGCGGATCGGCGTCGTTGCGGCAGGTGCGATAGACCGGCACGGCGGACGGCGCCGACATGGCGCTCGCGACGGTCGCGGCGACGACGAAGCCCGCCATCGCGGGCACGAAGAGGGATGGCCCGCCTCCCGTTTGATACAGGGGCTGGCACGTGCTGCCGGGGAAATCCGCCAGGCAGTCGGCTTGGGTTGCATAGCGCGGCGCCGACTGCTGGTGCGCCTCGTTCGCATTTACGGCGGCCGTGATGCACTGGTCGCGCGTGTAGCGGCCGTCGGCGGCGCAGGACTGGGGATCGGTGTAAAGGTTGCCCGCGATCTCCTCGTCCCGGGCGCTGGGCGCCAGCGCGTACCAGGCGGCCGCTCCCGCCGCGATGGTCAAGCCGACCGCCACCGAGCGCTTCAAGAGAGTCTCCCAACGATGCGTTACGACACTTGTTAGGCTATCACTCGACGGTTAACGCGTCGCCAATCGCGTGAAAGGTTGCCCATGCTGCCCAAAACCCATCGCCAAGTGCGCCTCAAGTCGCGTCCGGTCGGCATCCCGGAGGCGCATCATTTCGAGATCGTCGCGGCGCCGCTGGCCGAGCCCGCAGAGCGCCAGTTCGTCGTGCATAACGAATTCCTCTCGGTCGAGCCGGCGATGCGCGGCTGGGTCAACGCCGTCGCCAACTATTCGACGCCGGTCGCGATCGGGGCGGTGATGCGCTCCTACACGGCGGGCGAGGTGGTGGCCTCGCGCCATCCAGGATTCAAGGAGGGCGATCGCGTCATGGGTCAGCTCGGCTGGCAGGAATACGCCGCGAGTGACGGCGCCGGCGTGCGCAAGGTGCGCGAGACCGACCTGCCGCTGTCGCTGTCGCTGGGCGTGCTCGGCTTGAACGGCCGCACCGCCTATTTCGGCCTGCTCGATGTCGGGGAGCCGCGGCCGGGCGACACGGTCGTGGTCTCGACCGCGGCGGGATCGGTCGGCTCGGCGGTCGGCCAGATCGCGAAGCTGATGGGCTGCCGCACGGTCGGCATCGCCGGCGGATCGGAAAAGGTCAAGCTCTGCCGCGATGCGTTCGGCTATGACGCGGCGATCGACTACAAGGCGGCGGGCTCGCTGTCCGACGCGGTGGCGGCCTCGTGCCCAGGCGGCGTCAACGTCTATTACGACAATACGTCGGGCGCGATCAGCGACGCGGTTCTGCCGCATCTCGCGGTCCACGCCCGCGTCGTGATCTGCGGCACCGCTTCGGTCGCGAACTGGGACCCGCCGCCGCTGGGCCCGCGCGTCGAGCGGCATCTCCTGGTGAAGCGCGCGCGCATGCAAGGGATCGTCGTGTTTGATTACGCGCACCGCGACGAGGAGGCGGTCGCGCGCCTAGCGGCCTGGGTGCGCGAGGGCAAGCTGCGCTATCGCGAGGAAATCCTCGAGGGCCTCGAAGCCTGCCCCGACGCCATCGCCGGGCTCTATCGCGGCGAGAATCTCGGCAAGCGTGTGATCCGCCTCGCGCAGGGGTGAGGGTCAGCGCCGCTCGATCTGCTCGGGGAACGTCACCTCGATGGTCGGCCGGCGCGTGCCGTCGATGAAGCCGCGCACCCGGACCCGCGCGCCTTTCAAGCCATTGGGATCGAGCCCCGCCGCGCGCGCGAGCTTCAGCGCCTCACGGCTGATATGGACGCCGAAGCCTGTGTGGCGGTCGGGACCGAAATCGAGCCAGGCGCCGTCCTCGACCAGCGCCGCGTCGGCGACCGTGCCGGCGACGATCTGCCACGTGCCGGCATCGCGCGCGGCGTCATCGGCCTCGCGCACCGCATAGGCGCTGCGCCGCCACAGCCCGCGCCGCGCCTTGCGCGCCGCGTCCTCGGCCGCGAGCAGCGCTGTCAGGCCGAGCCGGTTGTCGGCCGCGCCATGCACCCGCGCCAGGCCGCGCCGGACCAGCTCGCGCTGCACCCAGCGCCCGCCGGCGAACAGCGCGGCGACGACGCGGCCCTCGCGGTCGCTGGCGTTGCCCGCATAGCGCAGTTCGAGCGTCTTTCCAGTCACCAGTTTCTCGAGCGCAAGCTTGGCGCGCGCGGCAAGCTCGCCGGTGGCGGGCGTCTCGATGCTCGCCAGCCGCAAGCTGCGCCCGTCCGCAAGCGCAAGCCTGTCGCCTGTGTTCACCGCGCCCAGCGTCACGGGCCCGCCGGGCGCGAAATCGGGGATCGTCGTGCGTGCATTTGCCGCGGCCGCCGCGACGGCGAACGCGACCGTCGCGAGCCTCAGCTTGACGCCGGGCACTCAGGCCTCGAGCCGGTCGACGATGCTGCCGTCGGGCGCGAAGCAGGCGGCCGTCAGCGCGCCGCCGAAGCCGCTGCCGGCATCGAGCGACACGGCGAAGTCGGTCTCCACCACGCCGGCGCGGCCGCGATGGTAGCCGCAGACGACGCGGCGGAATCCGGCGAAGGGCGCGGCGAGCGACAGGAGATCGCCGGCGCCGCCCCACCAGAACACGTCGCGTTGCAGCTCGAGCGGCTTCTTGGGGTCGATCCCCGCATTGACGAACAGCAATCCGCCGTCGTCGGTGAAGGCGGCGCGGCGCAGCGCGGTGAGAATCTGGCGGTGGCCGGGATGCGCGTCCATCGCGGCCCGCACGCCGCCGGTCCAGCGCGTGATCGCGGTGATGCTGTCGCGGCAGGCGGACACCCCGGCGCGGGCATCGACGCCATAGGAGGCAAGGGTCGCGGCGACGCCGTGATCGAGCATCCAGCCCAGCACCTCGCGCGGATTGGGCGCGAGCTGCAACTCGAGCAGCTTCTGCCACATCTCCTCCTGGCTGCCGCGCAGCAGCACGACGTCGCCGAGGAAGCTCAGCCGCTGCGCCAGAACCGCGCGACGGAATCCGAGCACGTAGTCGAGCGCGGCCGCGGAGTCCGGCCCATAGCCGATCATGTCGCCGAGATAGACCAACCGGTCGCCGGGAACGTAGCTTTGCGCCAGCCGGTCATGCAGCGCATTGAGACGCTGCGCCTCGCCATGGATGGCGGCCACCGCCCAGACGCGCCGCGCGCGAACCAGGCGGCCGAACGGCTCGGAATCGCAAGGAGGCGAAGCCACGCCGCCGCAGGCGGCTCAGGCCGCGCTCAGCATCAGTTCGACGCGCTTGGTCGCGGTGGGCTCGTCGATCTTCTCGACGGCGGCGAACTCGCGCACCAGGCGGTCGAGCGCCGCCTGGTAGATCTGGCGCTCGCTGTACGACTGCTCCGGCTGCCCGGCATTGCGGTAAAGGTCGCGCACCACCTCGGCGATCGAGCCCGGGTCGCCGGAATTGATCTTGGCTTCGTATTCCTGGGCGCGGCGGCTCCACATGGTGCGCTTGGCGCGGGAGCGGCCCTTGAGGCGGGTAAGTGCGGCGTCCATTTCCTTGCGGCTCGACAGGCGGCGCAGGCCGGAGCCCTTGGCCTTGCCGACCGGGACGCGCAGGGTCATGCGGTCCTTGTCGAACAACACCACGAAGACGCTGAGCGAGTAGCCGGCGATTTCCTGCTTCTCGATACCGGTAATCTTGCCCACGCCATGAGTCGGATAGACGACCAGATCGCCCGACGCGAAGCCAAGCTTCTCCTTCTCGACCGGTTTTTTCTCTTCTTCCTTGCGGTCGTGCCGATGCTTGTCTTCGTGCTTGTGCTTTTCTTCGGTTTTTGCCCGCGATAAGACTTTCACGTCCCTCACCTCAAGGTCACGAGTTACCTTTCCAATCGCGGCACCATTTTTTTCGGCGCTGGCAATCGGCTGCACCGCCCGGACCCCTGTACCGGGGAAGACGCACTTCTTAGTGCACCTGAAATTACAATAGCATAAACCCCGGCATTATGCCAGGGGCTCAGCCATGCGCCGGGAGCAAAGAAGCGGCAAGGACAAGGGCGGGTCGCGCTTGCCGGAGGTCGCGCCCTATCGTTTGGCTGGGTTCGGGCTGAAATGGCCGGGATACTTGTTTGGCACGTCCTTCCAAGCGTCGGCATCCGCGGGCGGGGGCGCCTTGCGCGTGATATTCGGCCAAGTGGTGGCGTATTGCCGGTTCATTTCCAGCATCGCCTCGGCCTTGGGCTCGCTGTCCGGGACGATCGCCTCGATCGGGCATTCCGGCTCGCACACGCCGCAGTCGATGCATTCGTCGGGGTGGATGACGAGCATGTTCTCGCCTTCATAGAAACAGTCCACCGGGCAGACTTCGACGCAGTCCATGTACTTGCACTTGATGCAGCCTTCGGTGACGACATAGGTCATGGGGTACCACTCTTTCCCATCAGGTCGGGCGGCGGGCGCCGCCCCTCATTCCTCTTCGACGAGCCCAAGCCGTTCGAGTACGCGCAGCCGTGAGGCGCCGCGCTCGTGGTCGGACACGTCGATCAGGGCGCTGATCCGGCGCAACAAACTGTCCTCGAGCGGATCCAGCACGCCGTCGGCATAGGCAACCTCCCACAGCATCTCGACGATCTCGATGCGCCGCTCGCGCGCTAGCCGGTCGTTGATGGTACGCACGAAGCCGTAGAGCTGAATCGAGCGCTCGGCGCGTCCTTCTGCCACCCGTTCCAGCACCCGCGCCTCTTCGGCGCTGACCCCGAATCGCCGCTCCAGCAGCCGGTCGATGAGGCGCCGCTCGCCGTCGCCCAGCGTCTCGACCACCTGGGCGGTCTCGATCAGGAGCGCCGCCACCGCGATCTGCAACTCGTCCCGGCCGCCGGAAAGCTCGCCCTCCTTTCCGTCCTCGAACAACGCCCGAACCCGCTCGAACATGACGCTTTGCGTAGCACGCGCCATGAGGGCGTTCAACCCCAGCCGCAATAAGGGATTTTCGTGTGTCGAGCCGTGCCGGCGCCGACCCGGGCACCAGGTGGTTCGCGCGCGGCGGGTGCCGCTGGGGCCGGTCTCTGCTATGGTTGCGCCGCGCCACCGGAAGCGGGCGCAAGGGGTGCGGAGTTGGCGTCGCGCGGCCGGATCGTGGTCTTGCATTTCGTCGGCCAGATGCCGCTCGCCGGCATCGCCTGGCAGGCGATTCATTACTTGGTAGGGCTGGAGCGGCTGGGCTTCGAGGCCTGGTATGTCGAGGATCACGGCGCCAATCCGTATGACCCGCGCGCCAATAGCGTGACGATGGACTGCACCTATAATGTCGACTACCTCCGCCGGGCGATGGAGCGGCACGGGCTGGGCGGCCGCTGGGCCTATTGGGACGCGATCAACGATGTCCATCACGGCATGAGCCGCGACCAGGTCCGCGCGCTCTATCGCGAGGCCGGCGCGCTGTTCAACCTGTGCGGCGCGGTACGGTTGCGCGACGAGCACATGGCCTGCCCCGTCCGGGTCATGATCGACACCGACCCGGTTTACGAGCAGATCAAATATGCCCGGGCCGATCGCGAGGCGCGGGCCTATCTCGACGCCCACACCCATTTCTTCACCTATGGCGAGAACGTGGGCGGACCGGGCTGGATCGTGCCGCTGGCCGGCATCCCGTGGCAGGCGACGCGGCCGCCGGTGGTGATGGAGTTGTGGCCCAAGGCCGCGGGCGAAGGCGGCGATTGGACCACCATCGCCACCTGGGAGAACAAGGGCAAGAACATCGAATTCGGCGGCGACAGCTACGTGTGGTCGAAGCACGTCAATTTCCTGCGCTTCCTCGACCTGCCTCTGGCCGCGCGCGACGGCTTCGCGATGGCGATGCTGCCGCCCGACGCGGAGGTCGAGCGGCTGGTGACGGGGCAGGGCTGGCGCCTGCTCGATCCGCGCCCGGTGTCGGCCGACATGACGGATTATGCCGACTTCATCCGCGCCTCGCGCGGCGAGTTCACCGTGGCCAAGGACATCTATGTCCGGCCGATGAGCGGCTGGTTCAGCGACCGCAGCGTGTGCTACCTCGCCTCGGGCCGGCCGGTCGTCACCATGCGCACCGGCTGGAGCCGGTTCTATCCGTCCGGCGAGGGGCTGTTCGAGTTCTCCAGCCGCGACGAGGCCTTGGCCGCTTTCGCCGCGGTCGCGTCCGACTATCCGCGCCACAGCCGCGCCGCGCGCGACGTGGCGGCGGAATATTTCGCCAGCGACCGCGTTCTTTCCGCGGTGATCGAAGGATGCGGATTGTGAGCGGCGCGGGCCAGCCGCGCCGGTGCTGGGACGGGCTCGCGATCGCGCTCTTCGTGGCGGCCTCGGTGCTGGTGATCGCGACCTTCGACCGATATGGCGTCACCTGGGACGAGGATGCGATCAACTGGTATGGCGTCTTCGCGCTCGACTATTACCGCTCCGGCTTCACCGATCTGCGGGCGCTGTCGTGGCTCGATCTGACCAATTACGGCACCGCCTTCGACATGACCGCGGCGGCGGTCAATCTGGCCTCGCCGTTCGGCACATTCGAGACGCGGCATCTGCTCAACGGAATGGTGGGGATACTCGGCCTCATTGGCGCGTGGCGGCTCGGGCGCTGCCTGGGCGGCGAGCGGGCGGGATTCATCGCCGCGCTCTTCCTCTGCCTCACGCCCAACTATTACGGCCAGATGTTCAACAACCCGAAGGACATTCCCTTCGCGGTCGGCGCCGTGTGGTCGCTTTATTTCATGCTGCGGCTGCTGCCCGACCTGCCGCGGCCGGGCTGGCGCGGGGTGCTGAAGCTCGGGCTGGCGATCGGGCTGGCGATGGGCGTGCGCGTCGGCGGACTCATGCTGCTGGGCTATGTCGGGCTCATGCTGCTCCTGGCGGTCTCGTGGCGCGGGATCGAGACCGGATCGTGGGCGCAATTCACCGCCGAGGGCTGGACCAGCCTGGGGCGCGTGCTGGTGCCGACCGTCGCCGTTTCCTATGCGGTGATGCTGTTCTTCTGGCCGTGGGCGCAAGCTGCACCGTTCGCCAATCCGCTAGCGGCGCTGGCCGCCTTCTCGCATCAGACTTTCCCTTATCCGACGCTGTTCGCCGGCGATTACATTCCCGCCGCCGATCTTCCGTGGGTGTATCTGCCGGTCCATATCCTGCTCGCCTTGCCGGAGCTCGTGCTGCTGCTGCTGGTGGCGGCGCCGGTCCTGGCGTGGCGCGCGGCGTGGCGCGCCGAGGTGAGGCTCGAGCGCGCGCCTTCGCTCGGCCTCTTTATGCTGGGTTTCGCGATCCTGTTCCCGGTTGGCTACGCCATCGCAATCCGGGCGGTGCTGTTCGACGGCATGCGCCACTTCATCTTCGTGCTGCCGCCGATCGCCTGTGCCGCGGCGCTCGCCGCCGACCGCTTCCTCGATTATCTCGCGGGCATCGCGTGGCGCCGTGCCGCCTATGGCACGCTCGCGCTTTACGGCGCCTATCATGTCGGCGTGATGGTCATGCTCCATCCCGACGAGTACGTCTACTACAACATGTTCGTCGGCGGCGTGCACGGCGCGCGCGGGTTGTTCAAGCTCGACTACTGGGCCAATTCCTATGCCGAGGCGGTGCAGGGGCTCGAGGATTATCTCCGCGCCGAATACGGGCCCGACTTCATGGACCACGATTTCACCGTCGCGGTGTGCGGGCCGCCGGGCTCGGCCGGGTATTATTTCCCGAGCAACTTCATCTACACGCCCGACCGCGACCAAGCCCAGTTCTTCATCGCCTTCACCAAGGACAATTGCGACAAGGCGGTGCCGGGCAAGGTGATCTTCCGGGTCGAGCGCATGGACACATTGTTGTCGCTGGTGCTCGACCGGCGCGAGATTCTGGCGCGGACGACCCGGCTCGCCGGGAGCCGCTGAGGCACGGCGATTGGAGCGCGGCGAATATGGAAAGCTTGCCGACGTCGAGGACCGCATGTGGTGGTTCCGCGGCCTCCACGCCAACCTCATCGCCGCGTGGCGCGGCGCCGGCGGCGGACGCCTCCTGCTCGATGCCGGCTGCGGCACCGGCGGCCTGCTGGCGCGGCTCGCGGCGGAGGCGCCCGCTTCCCTGCGCTGCGGCATCGAGCTCGATCCGGACGCGTGCCGCGTGGCGCGCGACAAGAGCAACGCCGCCATCGCCGCCGCCAGCGTCGACCGCCTTCCTTTTGCCGACCGGTCGTTCGATGCGATCTTCAGTGCCGATGTGCTGTGCCACCGTGGCGTCGACGAGCGCGCGGCGCTTGCTGAATTCCGCCGCTGCCTCAAGGAGCGCGGCGCGCTGGTCCTCAACCTGCCGGCCTACCGCTGGCTCTATTCGACGCACGACGCGGCGGTGGACAATGCGCGGCGTTACGCTCGTGGCGAGGTGGTTGCGCTGCTCGCCGAGGCGGGCTTCGCCGATATCCGCGCCGGCTATTGGAACTGCATCCTCTTCCCGCTCATGGTGGCCAGGCGTAAGCTCGGCTCCGCCCTGGGCGCATCGGGCGCGAGCGACGTGGCGCTGCTGCCGGCGCCGCTCGAGCGCTTGTTCGTCGCCTGCCTCGCGCTCGAGGGCGGGCTTCGATCGGCCGGCCTGCGGTTTCCGTTCGGCGGCTCGATCCTGGCAGTCGCGGTGAGGCCATGAGCAAGGAAAACCCGGCACTCAGCGTCGTCATCCCGGTCTATAACGGCGCGCTCAGCATTGGCGAGCTGGTGGGAGCGCTCGAGGCGCTGCCGGTGCCGGGCGGACTCGAGATCGTCCTGGTTAACGACGGCAGCCCGGACGACAGCCTCGCCGTGTGCCGCGGCCTGGTCGCGCGGGCGCGGGTCCCGATCACGCTCGTCAATCTTTCGCGCAATTACGGCGAGCACAACGCGGTGATGGCGGGCCTGCGCCAGGCGCGGGGCGCCCATGTCATCACCATGGACGACGATCTCCAGAACCCGCCCGGCGAGGTGCTGCGCCTGCTGCAGCACGCGCAGACGAGCGGCAGGGACGTGATCTACACCTGCTATGCCGAGAAGCATCACGCGGGGTGGCGCAATCTCGGCAGCCGCTTCACCAACCGGGTCGCGGACTACGTGCTCGAGAAGCCCAAGGGGCTTTATCTCTCGACTTTCCGCTGCATGACCGGCTTCGTCGCTCGTGCGGTGACGGAGTATGACGGCCCGTTCCCCTATGTCGACGGGCTCATCATGCAGGTGACGCAAAGCATCGGCCAGCTCGAGGTCGAGCATCTGCCGCGCATGATCGGGCGCAGCAATTACACGCTGCGCCGCCTGGTGCGGCTGTGGCTCAACCTGTTCGTGAACTTCTCGGTGATGCCGCTCCGGCTCTCGACCTTGACCGGCTTCGCGCTGAGCATCCTCGGCATCGGCGGCTTCGCCTGGGTGGTGGGCGAGGCGATGTTCCGCGCGACGCCGGCGGGCTGGGCCTCATTGTCGGCCGCGGTGCTGCTCTTGTCGGGCGTGCAGCTCCTGATCCTCGGCCTCATCGGCGAATATATCGGCCGGCTCTACCTCACCCACAACCGCAAGCCGCAGGCGATCGTGCGCGAGATCGAGCGCAGCGAGCCCGTCGAGCAGCGCGAGCGCGCGGTCGAGCCGGTGATCGTCATGCGCAAAGTGTGACGCGGAGCGATTCGCTTAGATGAGTGTCCGTAAGGATTCGTCGATCATCGCCACCACGCGGTCGGCGCGCGCCGCGCCGAGCGCCGGAAAGATCGGCAAGCTCAGGACCTGCGCCGCCGCGCGCTCGCTCTCTCCCAGCCCGCCTTGCGCCACCGCGATGCGCCCGCGATAGGCCGCCTGGGCATGGACCGGCACCGGGTAATGCACCAGCGTGCCAACGCCGCGCGCCCGCAGCGCCTCGCGCAACGCGTCGCGCCGCGAATGGCGCACGACATATTGGTGGAAGACGTGGCTCGCGCCCGCCCGTTGCGCCGGCAGCGCGAGCCCCGCGCCGGCGAGGCCCTCGTCATAGCGCGCGGCGATCGCCTGGCGCCGCGCATTATCGGCGTCGAGCCGCTCGAGCTTGACCGCGAGGATCGCCGCCTGGATCGGATCGAGGCGGGAATTGAGCCCCGGCACGTCGCTCACATAGCGGTCGCCCCAGCCATATTGGCGCAGTGCCGCGACCTTCGCCGCCAGCGCCTCGTCATTGGTGACGACCATGCCGGCATCGCCGAAGGCGCCGAGATTCTTGGTCGGATAGAAGCTGAAGATGGCGAGGTCGCCGAAAGTGCCGAGGCGCCGCTCGCCCAGCGTCGCGCCGTGGCACTGCGCGCAATCCTCGACCACGCGCGCGCCATGGCGCCGGGCCAGCGCGAGGATCGCGTCGAGGTCGGCTGCCTGGCCGTAAAGATGCACCGGCACGATCGCGGCGATGCGGCCCGGCGGCGCCGCAAACGCGCGCGCGAGCGCCGCGGGGTCGAGCGTCATGGCCGCGGGGTCGATGTCGACGAGCAGCGGCCGCGCTCCGGCCAGCTCGATCGCCGCGACCGTCGCCACCGCCGTGTGCGACACCGTGGCGACGTAGTCCTCGGGCCCAAGCGACAGCGCCCGCAGCGCGACGGTGAGCGCGTCGGTGCCGCTGGCGACGCCGATGGCGCGGCGGCAGCCGATATAGGCCGCGAAGGCGCGCTCGAACGCCTCGACCTCGGGGCCGAGGATATAGGAACCGCCGGCCAGCACGCGCGCCACTGCCGCGTCGATCGCCGCGCGCTGCTCGAGATAGGAAGCGCGCGGATCGGTCTGGGGGATGAAATCGTCCGTCATCAGAAATAATCGCCGCGATGGTCGCGGTAGAACCGCATGGTGCGCGCCAGCCCGTCGGCCAGCGCGACGCGCGGCCGCCATCCGGTCATGCGGCGGAAGAGCCCGTCATCGGCCTCGTAGTCGCCGATATCGATCTTCAGCCGCTCGGGCGGAAACTCCTTGATCTCGTAGCGCCCGCCGCCGCTGGCCGCGACCAGGATTCGCGCGAGCTCGAGCAAGGTCAGCGATGGATCGCCGCCGATATTGAAGGCCCGGCCCTGGGCGTCCGGCGACACGGCCGCGAGCAGGAACGCCTCGGCCACGTCGTCGACGAAAGCAAGATCGCGGCGCTGCTCGCCGCCCCACACCTCGAACGGCGCGTCCTCGAGCAGGCGGCGCACCCACAGGCCGAGAAAGGTCTGGCGCCCGTCCTTGATGCGCATGCGCGGCCCGTAAGTGTTGGTGAGCCGGAGGGACACCGCGCTGATGCCGTGGATGCGGTGGTAGAGCAGGTGATAGGCCTCGCCCGCCATCTTGCTGACGCCGTTTGGGTCGGGCGGGCGGAGCGGATGCGTCTCCTCGACCGGCAGCTTGTCCGGGCGGCCATAGATCTGGCGCGTTCCGGCGAAGACGATGGCGATGCGCGGGGCGCGGGCGCGGCAAATTTCGAGGATGTCGAGCTGGGCGCGGCAATTGACGTCGAGATCGGCCAGCGGGTCGGCGAGCGATCCCATGTGGCTGGTGCGCGCGCCGAGGCTGAAGAGATAATCCTGCCCCTCGATCAGCGGCGCCACCGCGCGCGTGTCGCGCAGATCGGCGATCTCGACCCGCACGCGGTCGCGAAAGGCGGCGATGTTGGCTGGGTTGGCGCCGCCCTCGGGGAACATGTCGTCGAGGATGGTGACCTCGGCCCCCAGCGCCACGAGTCGCCCGGCCAAGGTCGAGCCGATGAATCCGAGCCCACCGGTGACCAGCGCGCGCGCACCCGAAAACGCGTCTGGGGGCGCCGCGCCCTGCGATTCGGCCGTCATGGCGCCTCGTCCCGCTGCATCGCGCGATCCTTGCCGACGCCGCGCGCGAGCGCAATCGGGAAACGGTTGCGCTTGAGATGTGGCCGTGATTCTGTGGTGCACGTGAAGCTTATTTCACCTTGCCTCGCGCTGGCGGCGGCGCTCGCCGCGTGCGCGCCCCGCCCGGCGCCCCTATCGGTCGCGGGCCAATGCCACGCCGAGCTCGACCGGCTCGGCGTCGACTATGCGGCGGCGCCGGTCGAGGCCGCCGCCGCGTCCTGCACGGTCGACGATCCGGTTCGGGTGAACGCCGCCGCGATCGCCTGGGACCGGCCCGGCGTGGTGGCGTGCCGCTTCGCGGTGGGGCTGGACGATTTCGCGCGCGACGCGGTGGCGCCGCTTGCCCGGTCATATTTCGGCGAGCGCGTCACCCTCATCCGCCACTACGGTGCTTATTCCTGCCGCACAACGCGCGGCGGGCGCGACAGCCAGCACGCGCGCGGCGAGGCGATCGACATCGCCGGCTTCGTGCTCGAGGACGGGACCGCAATCTCGGTCGAGCGCGACTGGCGCGACCACGGCCCGCGCGGCCGGTTCCTGCGCGCCGTCGCGCGTGCCGCCTGCGAACGCTTCGCGCTCGTGCTCACGCCCGATTCGGACCGCGACCACTGGAATCACATCCATCTGGACGACGGTCCGTACCGGAGCTGCCCTGTCCCCCGCGCCTGATCGATCAGGCCGCGCGCTTTACGCTTTCTTCTTGGCGACGATCTGGCCGCGCAGCGTGCCGATCTGCGGCGACTTCACCTCGACCTTGTCGCCGACCTTGAGGAACAGGTCGGGTGGCTGCACGCCGTCGGGCCCGACCGGGCTCGCGTCGGCGGCGGTGCCCTCGCCGGTGCCGCTGCAGATGATGTCGCCCGGCAGGAGCGTGAAATCGCGCGACAGGTATTCGAGATATTGGCCGAAGGAGAAGGTCATCTCCTTGGTGTTGTGCTTCTGCCGCCGGTCGCCGTTGACGAAGGTCTCGATGTCGATGTTGGTGCAGTCGGCCTCGTCCACCGCGATGCAGGGACCGAGCGTGCCGGAGCCGTCCCAGTTCTTGGGAATGGCGAAGTTCATCGGTCCCAGCGGCTCGCGCGGGCTGCGGATGCTCCAGTCGCAGAACAAGGTCACGCCCCAGACGTAATTCTTGAGGTCCGCGGGCTTCAGGTCCTTGCCCGTCTTGCCGATTACGACCGCCGCCTCGCCCTCGTAGTCGAGCCGGTCGCAGCGCGCCGGATAGACGACGTCGCTGCCCGACGCCAGCTGCTCGCTCACCTTCCAGAAGCCCCAGATGAAGGGAGCCGCGATCTGGCGGCCCGAGCGCACCGTCATGCGCTCGCGGTGCGAAGTGAAATTGGAGCCGGCGCAGGCGATGCGGGTGCCGGTGGGGCGCGGCGCATGGATCTTCACCTTGGCGGCGTCGAAGGTGACGCTTTCGCCGCGGTGGTCCTTGTCGTCCGCCGCATTGGCGAGATAGTCGAGCGAGGCTTGCGCGTCGTCAATCGCGCGCCGCCCGCTTTCGATGAGGCGCAGGAGATCATGCGGCACCAGCGCGTCGCCGAGCGTGAAGGCATGCCGCTCGCCCTTTTTCTCGCGCATATACTTGGTGCAGGCGCGCGACAGATCGACGACCTTGCCGCCGACCAGCGCGCCGGTGCGCTTTTCCGGACCGTAAACGACGACCTTCATGGCACTCCCCTTGGTCTTGGTGCGATGCGCGATCTTATGGACAATCGCCGCCCCCGGCAATGAGGGCCGCCGCGCCTCATTCCCGGCCGTACGCGAGCTTGGGCGAAGCCGCCTCGTCGGGACCGCGCTTCAGCGACGGCGACAGATGCTCCAGCACCTTGCCGCCGGTCTCGATCGCGAACAGGAAGCACACGACCGCGCCGAACGCGAGGAGCACGCCAAACGAGGCGAAGATGCCCTTCAAACCGAACACCGGCAGCATGGCGCCGATGAAGGCCGGCCCCGCGGTGCCGCCAAGCCGGAGCCAGGCATTGCCGAAGCCGCCGCCCAAGGCGCGCAGCTCGGTCGGATAGAGCTCTGCGGTGTAGGTGCTGAGCGCCAGGGCCAGCATGCCGACCGCGAGCTGCGACATCGACAGCATGAGCAGCAGCGTCATCGGCGCCGGGTTGTCGAGCGAAGCGAGCGCCAGCATCAACGCCGCGCCGACGCCGAGCCCCAGCAGGAACATGCGCCGCCGGCCGATCGAATCGATCAGCGAGATGGTGACGATGAAGCCCGGCGCCGCGATCAAGGCGTAGATCGACTGATAGTGGAGCGCCTCCTCGACCGACATGTGATAGACGGTGCGCCAGATCGTCGGCAGCCAGGTCAGCATGCCGTAGGTGATGACATAGGTGCAGAACCACAGCGTCCACACGGTCAGCGTGCGCTTCAGATAGATGCCGCGGAAGAGATCGCCGACATGGGTGTCGTTGCGCGGCACTTGCGGCATGCCGGTGGGGATCGGCGGCAAGGGCTTCGCGCCGCCGTGCGAAATGATCCCCTCGATCCGCGCCAGGACCCGGTTGGCCTCCTCGTTGCGGCCGTGATTGGCGAGCCAGCGCGGGCTCTCCGGCAGCATGCGCGCCATCGGCAGCACGATGAGCGCCGGCAGCGCGCCGATGATGAACATCCATTCCCAGCCGAGATGCGGCACCACCCAGTTGCCGATCCAGGCCGTCATCGGCAGGCCGATCGAGAAGGCGCACTGGTAGCACAGCACGAAACGCCCGCGTCGGCGCGAATTCGCGAACTCGTTGATATAGGTCGCCAGCACCGGGATGGTGCCGCCGATGCCCCAACCCTGGATGAAGCGCATGACCATCATCGACGGCAGGTTCCACGCAAAGGCGCAGGCGAGGCTCATCAGCGCATAGAGCAAGACGGTGGCGACGGCCGACGGCACGCGGCCCTTCTTCTCGGCCAGCCAGCCGAAGAACAGCGCGCCGAAGATCTGGCCGATGAATCCGATCGAGATCGCGGTGCCGATCTCGCCCGGTGCAAGATGCCAGCGTCCCACCAGCACCGGCAGCGCATAGGCCAGGGTCATGATGTCGAAGGCGTCGAAGAAGAACCCGGCGCAGACGACGACGCCGATGCGCGCGTGCCAAGCCGAGATCGGCAGGCGCTCGATCCGGGCCGCGATCTGATAGTCGGCGGGGCCTGCGAAGCTGCCCGACATGGTGGCCTCCTCCCATGGTTCCGCCGCGTTGCGCCGGGCGGTGGGAGGAGCCTATCAGAAAATCCGCCCCCAGCCCCTTCCCCATCCGAGGGAGGGGGTGCCGCTGCGGCGGCGGCGCTACTTCGTCGGCACCGGCTTCAATGTCCGCAGGAACGCGACCAGCGCGTCGAGGTCCGGCTGCGACATGGTCTGATACCAGTCGAAGGCCATGAGCCGCACCAGCGGCCGGTCGGGACGCTCGCCCTTGGTGATCGCGGTCTTGACCTGATCGTCGGTCCAGCCGGCGATGCCGCTGGGATTGCCCGGCGTCAGATTGGCCGAGACGATAATGCCGCCGATCGGCGACTCGAACTGGTTGCCGCCCGCGCCCATGCGCGTCATGTCGCTGCGGCCCTCGACCTGCGGCGTGTGGCAGTCCATGCAGTGGCCGAGGCCGGTGGCGAGATATTTGCCGTAGGCCACCTTGTCGGTGCGCGGCACGTCGGCGACGTGGGTCACCACCGGGCCATAGCCCGGCGGCAGCGGGATCTTGAAGGTCGATTTTTCGACCTTGTTGGCGACCGGCTTGACGCTGCGCAGATAGGCCACGATCGCGTGCACGTCGGTGTCGGACATGCCGCGGTAGAAGGCGATCGGCATCGGCGGGCCGATGGTGGTCCCGTCCGGCCGCTTGCCGTTGCGGATCGCGTTGACGATCTGGTCGTCGGTCCATTTGCCGATGCCGGTGTCCTTGTCCGGCGTGATGTTGGGCGCCACCGCATGGAAGATCGGCGCGTCGAATTCCTGGCCGCCCGCGAGCTCCTTGTCGGCGATCGCCCGCCCGCTGGGCCCCTTGGGCGTGTGGCAATTGCCGCAGGCGACGACGCTGCGCATGAGATAGGTGCCGCGTTCGAGCGGCGTCTCGTCGGCCTTGGCGACCGGTGCGAACGCAAGGCTCGCGACCAAAGCGGCGGCGGCCGCGGCAAGCGGCAGACTACGATCCAGCATTATCCCCCTCCAACGCGCATCGTTTGACACCGCCTCTCTATCACAGAGAGACTCGGCGATAAAGATCGAAGGGGGAAGCGCGGCGAGCGCTGTTCGGGTCGACGCCGAGCGCTCCTCGCGTGGCTAGAAGGCGACCTGCGCGCGCATCGCCACGGCGTCGAAATTGGCGCCTGTCTGTGGCGCGATGGGCGTGGCAGCCTGTTTCTTCACCGTGCCATGCAGCCAGTCGAACATGAGGCGCATGTTCGGGTTGAGGTACCAGTTCAAGCCCATCGTATAGATCGTCTGGCGCCCGCCTTCGACGGAGTTGGATTTGCCGGCGACGGCGATCGGGTTGAAATTGTCGCTGAGGCTGATGTAGCTCGCGCGCGCGGCGAGCTCGAGGGCGCCCCAGGTTCCGGCCGAGATCGACAAGGGATGCGCCGGATTAATGCCGGTATAGGCGCCGCTCCCGGGATTGTAGGTGCGGTGCTCGCCGGTGATGGTCCAGCTGCCCTCGAGATAGCCGCCCCAGAACGTGTTGTCCGGAAGGCCCGCGCGCGTCACACGGTAATTGAAGCCTTCGCTCTGGAAGAAGAGGTTCTGGTATCCGCCGGCCGTCTCCGCGCCGAAGACGGAACCGCCGGTGACGGGATTGGCGGCGGTGCCGATGGTGCCTGTGGCAAGCAGTGTCGACGGATCGATGCGCAATTCGGGTCGGTCGCTGAGACTGAGCGTCCTGAGGCTCGCGCTGATCGTCCCCGGCGCCGCGCCCGCGGCCGTCGTCGTGACGTTCGCCGGCTTCAACAGTCCTTCGAGATCGACGCCGAAATGCAGCGAATAGTCGGGCGCCTGCAACGCCTGATAGGTGAACCGTCCGAACATGGCCAGCGGCTCGCCGACATTGTGCGCGGAGCCGGATGTTGGACCCGTCACATAGACCCCCGCCCAGTAGCGTGCGTCGTTCGATCGCACGCCGAAGGCCGAGCGGTTGTCGCCCGAGCCGAACGCGGTGGCGACAACCTGCGAGGAGGCGCGCTCCATGAACATGATGTCGTTGGAGCTGGTCGCTTCGTCGAGCGTAAAGGGCGTATCCTGGTAGCCGAAATCGAACGCGAGCGGGACCGCGGATTTCGGATTGTTGAGCCCGTTGTAGGTCACGTAGGCGTTCTCGATCCCGGCGAGAAACCCGCCCGAGACGCCGAGGCCGCCGCCGCCCGACGGGTTGGTGACGTCGAAGCCGTCGGAGGAGCCGCCCAAATCGTAGACGAAGGCATAGTTCCAATCGCCGGCGAACTTGCCGATTACACCGAGCCGCGCCCGGCGCGCGTTGATGCCGGCATTGAGATCGGACGGCGCGGTGGCGTGGGAATCTTGATGGTAGTTGGTGTATCCGCCGACGTCGAAATGGAGCCGGCCGGTGAGGGCGATCGAATACTGTCCGTCGCCGCTCTCGAGGCCGAACCGGTTGCCGCCGGATTGCGTTACATGCGGGCCCGATGCCGGCGCCGGCGCGGATGCCGGCGGCTGCTGCGCCTGGGCGGTCACTTGGGTCTGCAGCGACTGAAGTTGCTGCTGCATTTGCTCGATCTGTTGCTGAAGCTGCTGGATTGCGGCATTGACCTGCGGCGTTTGCGCGCGGGATGCGACGCATCCGACCGCGAGCGCGCATGCGGCGGCGCCGCAGAAAAGGCGGTAATTCACCGACATTCGAGGCCCTTCGGTTCTCGTCCTTCGAGAACGCGAAGCCTATGTGCGGTGGATTACGGGCGAGTGGCAGCGGCGTTGCAGGATTCTGACGCCGCATGCGTCAAAAGCGCGCGTCGGCGCGCCTCAGCCCCACACCTCGCGCGCGGTCTCGACGACGAGACGGATTTTCCTCTTCTCGTCGTCGAGCGTGATCTTGTTGCCCTCGACCGTGCTCGAAAAGCCGCATTGCGGCGACAGGCAGAGCTGGTCCAATGGCGCATAGCGCGCGGCTTCGTCGATGCGGCGCTTGAGATCGTCCTTGCTCTCGAGCGCGGCGAGCTTGCTGGAGACGAGGCCCAGGACGACGGTCTTGCCCTTGGGCAGGTAGCGCAGCGGCTTGAAGTCGCCCGAGCGCGGATCGTCGTATTCGAGGAAATACGCGTCGACATCGACCTCGTTGAACAGCACTTCGGCCACGGGATCGTAGCCGCCCTCGGCCACCCACGCGCTCTGGAAATTGCCGCGGCAGAGATGCATCGACACCACCATGTCCCGAGGCTTGGTCGCGATCGATTCGTTGAGCAGCTTGGCGTAGGTGCGCGGCAGGGCGGCCGGGTCCTCGCCGATCGTCTTCACCTGCTCGCGCAGCTTGGGGTCGCACAGATAGGCGAAATTGACCTCGTCGATCTGCAGGTAGCGGCAGCCGGCGGCGCCAAGGTCCTTCACCTCCTCGCTGTAGACGCGGGCCAAGTCGTCATAGAACCCGGCCATGTCGGGATAGGCCTTGGCGTCGATCGCGCCGCGACCGCCGCGGAAATGCATGTTGCTGGGCGACGGAATGGTCTGCTTCGCGGTCTTAGTGGTGGCGGCCTTCACGAACTTGAAATGGTCGACGAAGATGCCGTGCGGCCGCCCCAGCTTGCCGTCGATGCGCAGGCCCGGCGGCGCGAACTCGATGTCGCCCTCGTGGGTGTGGAAGCGCGCCTTGATCCGCGGCGGGATGACGGTGACGTTCTGGAACTGCTCGAGGAAGTCGAGATGCCAGAAGGTGCGGCGGAACTCGCCGTCGGTGATGGCCTCGAGCCCGAGCTCCTCCTGCAGCTTGATCGCGTCGCGGATCGAATCGTCCTCGACACGGGTCAGCTCCTGGGCGGTGATGGCGTTGGCCTTCCGGCGCTCGCGCGCCTCGAGCAGCTTCTGCGGCCGCAGCAAGCTGCCAACGTGATCGGCGCGGAACGGCGGTGTGGTGCGGGGCGCCATGGGTCTCTCCCTCGATCCGGATTTGGCGCGCACTGTGGCTGGCGCGTCCGCGCGAGGCAAGGGGCTTCGGCTCTCTGGCGAGCGCGGCGCCGGGACGCTATAGATTGCGCTCGAAAGGCAGGCTCATGGACGCCAATTACCTCCCCTTCCATCCCAACCCGTCGAAGCCGCGCTTCCGGCCGCCGCCCGGCGCGGTCGATGCGCATTGCCACGTGTTCGGACCGGAGGCGAAATTTCCCTATGCGCCCGAGCGCAAATACACGCCGTGCGACGCGTCCAAGGAGAAGCTGATCGAGCTGCGACGCTTTTTGGGATTCGCGCGCAACGTCATCGTCCAGGCGAGCTGCCACGGCAGCGACAATCGCGCTCTGGTCGATGCGCTCGAGACCTCGAACGGCGAGGCGCGCGGCGTCGCCGTGGTGTCGCCCAAAATTTCCGACGGCGAGCTGGCGGCGCTCGACCGCGCCGGCGTGCGCGGCGTGCGCTTCAATTTTCTGCCGCGCCTCGTGGATGCGACCCCGCACGAGGTCTATCTCGGCATCGCCGAGCGCATCAAGCGCATGGGCTGGCACACCGTCGTCTATTTCGAGGCGCCCTCGCTCGACACCATCACGCCGTTCCTGAAGGCGTTGCCGACCACCATCGTGCTCGACCACATGGCGGTGCCCGACGCGAAGAAGGGCGCGGATCATCCCGACTTCCGCCGCTTCCTCGCGCTCGTCGCCGCGATGCCCAACATCTGGGTCAAGGTCACTTGCCCCGAGCGCATCTCGGCCCAGGGGCCGCCTTATGACGACGTGGTGCCGTTCGCGCGGGCATTGGTCGAGGCCTTTCCCGACCGCGTGCTGTGGGGCACCGACTGGCCCCATCCCAACATGGTGACGCACGTCCCGGACGACGGGCAGCTTGTCGACATGATCCCGAAATTCGCGCCTTCCGCGGCGCAGCAGAAGGCGCTGCTGGTCGACAATCCGATGCGGCTCTACTGGGCGAATTGAGGAGTTCCGGCCATGGACGACGCCGAGACCGCGGCCCAATTCGACGACATTCCCGGCACAACCCTCTTCGACGCCAGGCGTTCGCGCATGGGCTATCACCTCAACATGTTCTGCATGTCGCTGATGAAGGCGGAGAACCGCGAGGCCTTCAAGCGCGACGAGGACGCCTATCTCGCGCAATTCCCGATGACGGCGGAGCAGAAGAAGGCGGTGCGGACGCGCGACTGGAACGGGATGCTGCGTCTTGGCGGCAACATCTATTACACCTCGAAGCTGGGCGCGACCGACGGCCTCACCTTCCAGAATCTGGCCGCGCTGATGACCGGCTCGACCCAGGAGGAGTACCTGCAGATGATGATCGGCGGCGGCCGGCCGCCCAAGGGCAATCGCAGCAAGAAGGAGTGGGCCCGTGGCTAGGATCGTCGGCGGCGTCGCCACCTCGCACGTACCGGCGATCGGCGCGGCCATCGACCGCGGCCGGATGACGGACCCCTACTGGCAGCCGCTTTTCAAGGGCTACGAGCGCTCCAAGGAATGGATGGCGGCGACCAAGCCCGACGTGGTGCTTCTCGTCTACAACGATCACGCCTCGGCTTTCTCGCTCGAGATCATCCCGACCTTCGCCTTGGGCTGCGCCGAGGATTTCGCCATCGCCGACGAGGGCTGGGGGCCGCGTCCGGTGCCGGCGGTCAAGGGCCATCCCGATCTCGCCTGGCACATCGCGCAGTCCGTCATCCTCGACGAGTTCGACATCACCATCGTCAACAAGATGGAAGTGGATCACGGGCTCACCGTGCCGCTGTCGCTGTTGTGCGGGCAGCCCAAGGAATGGCCGTGCCCGGTCATTCCGCTGTGCGTCAACGTGATCCAGTATCCGCCGCCCACGGGGCATCGCTGCTTCATGTTCGGCAAGGCGATCCGCAAGGCGATCGAATCGTTCGACGCCGATCTTCGCGTCGTGGTGTTCGGGACCGGCGGCATGTCGCATCAGCTCCAGGGCCCGCGCGCCGGCCTCATCAACAAGGAGTTCGACGCGCGCTTCCTCGACAAGTTCGCGACCGACCCCGAGGCCCTGACCCGGATCGAGCATGTCGAATATGTGCGCGAGGCAGGCTCGGAGGGGATCGAGCTGGTGATGTGGCTCATCATGCGCGGCGCGCTCGAGGCGGATGCGAAGGAGATTTACCGCTTCTACCACGTGCCCGCGTCGAACACGGCGGTCGGGCACATGATCCTCGAGAACAAGCGCGCGGCGTGATCGGCACGAGGGGAGACAAGACATGAAGATCGCACTCGCGGGACAAGGCGCCTTCGGCGCGCGGCACATGGAGGCGGTGCAGAACATCCCCGGCATCGAGGTTGTGAGCCTCGCCGGCGGGCGGCGCGAATCGACCGAGGCCTTCGCCAAGAAGTGGAAAATCCCGCACTGGACCGGCGACCTCGCCGAAAGCATCAAGCAGCCCAGCGTCGAGGCCGTCATCATCACTAGCCCGACGCAAATCCACGCCGATCAGGGCGAGATGTGCATGCGCGCGGGGAAGCACGTGCTGATCGAAATCCCGATCGCCGACTCGATCGCCGACAGCGAGCGGCTGCTGCGCGTCCAGAAGGAAACCGGCGTCATCGCCATGGGCGGCCATGTCCGACGCTTCAATCCGAGCCACCAATACGTCCACAAGAAGATCAAGGCCGGCGAGCTCAAGATTCAGCAGATGGACGTGCAGACCTATTTCTTCCGCCGCACCAACATGAACGCGGCCGGCCAGGCGCGCAGCTGGACCGACCATTTGCTGTGGCACCACGCCTGCCACACGGTCGATCTCTTCATGTACCAGACCGGCGAGAAGCCCTCGATCGCGCACGCGATCCAGGGCCCGATGCACCCCGAGCTCAAGATCGCCATGGACATGAGCATCATGCTCAAAGTGCCGTCGGGCGCGATCCTGACCTTGTCGCTGAGCTTCAACAACAAGGGGCCGTTCGGCTCGTTCTTCCGCTACATCTGCGACAACGGCACGTATCTCGCCTATTACGACGACCTCTCGGACGGCGACAGCGCCAAGATCGATCTCTCCAAGGTCGACGTGTCGATGAACGGGATCGAGCTCGAGGACCGCGAATTCTTCGCCGCCATCAAGGAAAAGCGCGAGCCCAATGCCTCGCTCGCCCAATGCCTGCCGGCGATGGCGACATTGGACAAATTGGAGCGCGAGCTCAACGTGGCGAAATAGGCGTCAGAACGGCAGCGTCGTAACGCCCAATCGCTTGGCGGCGCGCACGAGCGCGGCATCCTTCGTGGCCAGCGGCACGCCACGGCGCACGGCAACTTCGAGGTAGGCGGCATCGTAGGTCGTCAGACCTTCGCCGCGAGCAAGAGCGAGGATTTCCCGCAAGGCCCGGGCGACCGTCTCGCGGTCAACCTCTATCGGAAGACTCGCGATCAGCTCCAGCCGCATTGCGGCATCGGCGCCGCCGATCCGCCCGCGCCGTTCCGCCTGAAGGAGGACGTTGCCGAGCTCCAGATGCCAGAGTCCAGGGACTACGGCGCCTTCGGCCTGCACGCGATCGAGGAGAGCATAGGATCGCGGCGAAGCCTCGTCCTTGAAACACCACGCGATCGCCGCGGACGCATCGAGCGCGATGGCGCTCACCGGCGCCCCTCGTCGCGCAGCGCCTTCCAGGAAATCCCGCCCAGGGTCGTCGTCTTGCTCAACGCCTTGAGCTTTTCCGCCGCTGCCTTGGCTCTCGCCCGGTCGAATCGCTCCGGCGCGACGAGACGGGCGACCGGCTTTCCGTGTCGGGTAATGACCACTTCTTCGCCCGAGGCAACCCGGTCGAGCAGCTTTGAAAGGTTCGTCTTCGCTTCAAACGCGCCGATGGTGATCATCGCCATACCGGTCTGAATTTCCAACCAGTTGGAATTTTCGTGCGGATTGCTCGCGCTGTCAACGGTGCTCGACGGGCGCGCTCCGCATCCGCACGTGCGGCGAAGCGGCGCTGGTCATTCGTCGGGCATGCCTAGGAGCCTGAGAGTGGAAAGATATTCTTCATCCCTCGCTCGCATTTGCGGATCGGTCGCCGGCATGACCCTACGGATGCTGGCGATCGAGGTTACCCACGGCGACAATTGTAGTGCCTTCGTTAGCTCGGCCTGCGCCAAGTCGAGCTTACCCTGATGCGCTAAAACGCCGGCGAGCAGTGCCGGAACCAAAGGTAATTGCGGATTGGATGTACGCGCTCGCAGCAGCCATTTCACCGTCTGCTCGTCGTCTCGCATATAGAAGTGGGCGACGCCGATATCAAATTGCCAATTGCCGACTAGTGGATCGCGCGGGCTCAATCGCATCGCCTGCTCGTTGAGGCGGATGGTCTCCTCGGGCCTTCCGAGCCACGTCACGAGATCGCCGAGCGAGCCATAAGCCGGAGCGAAATTGCGATCGAGCGCGATCGCTTGCTCGAATGCGGCAGCCGCCTCATCGAACCGTTTCAGTGCGCGAAGCACGACGCCGTGGACCCAATGCGCCGTTGCCCGCTCGGGCGTGAACCGCAGGGCACGCGCCACCAGCTCCGTCGCCCGAGCCAGATCGACATCCCGGGTTTCGGTGAAACCGGAATTGACCGCTCGGGCGTAGCTGTAGGCCAACCCGATCACGGCATCTGTCGCGCGATCGTCCAGAGCCAGCGCCCGCTCGAACAGCGCGCGCGCCTCGGCCAGCGACTCGCGCGACGGCGCGCGGTGCAGCACGGACCAGCCGCGCATGGTGAGATCGACGGCGTCGGGGTTGGTGGGCCGCTCCTTGAGCGAGCGCCGGCTCTCGGCGTCGATCAATTGCGCGCCGATGGCGCCGGCGATGCGCGCGGTGGTCTCGTCCTGCAAATCCATCAGGTCCGCGCGGTCGCAATCGAAGCGCTCGGCGAAGAGATGCGCGCCGCTTTCGGCGTCGATCAGCTGCACGTTGGCGCGGACCCGGCTGCCGCTGCGCCGAACGCTGCCTTCGAGCACGTAGCGCACGCCCAATTCGCGACCGACCTGCTTGGCGTCGGCCGATTTTCCCTTGTAGGTGAAGGCGGTGTTGCGGGCGATGACGAAGCTGTCCGGGATGCGCGACAGGTCGGTGGTGATGTCCTCGGTGATGCCGTCGGCGAAGTAATCCTCGGCCGCATTGTCCGACATGCTCGCGAAGGGCAACACCACGATCGAAAGGCGCGGCGCGGCTGGGGAAGCCGGCGCTGCATTCGCGGGACCGGGCGCTCCGAGCACGATCCGGCAGGCGCGCACCGGCCGGACGATGTTCTTGAGGTTCTGCTCGCCCAGATCCTCGACCGCGAGATCGATCTTGCCCTCGACCTGCTGCCACGCCGCGAGCGACAGGACGATGCCGCCAGGCGGCGCGATCCCTTCGAGACGTGCCGCAACGTTGACGCCGTCGCCCAACAGGTCGTCGCCCTCGACCACCACGTCGCCGAGATTGATGCCGACCCGGAACTCGATGCGCTGCTCGGGCGGGAACGGCCGGTTCCGCTCCGCCATGCCGAGCTGGCTCTCGACCGCATTGCGCACCGCGTCCACCACGCTCGCGAACTCGACCAGCATGCCGTCGCCGGTGGTCTTGACGATGCGGCCGCGATGGGCGGCGATCGAGGGATCGATGAGCTCGCGGCGCAGCGCCTTCAATCGCGCGATCGTGCCTTCCTCATCGGCGGCGGTGAGCCGGCTATAGCCGACCACGTCGGCGGCGAGGATGGCGGCGAGCTTGCGGGGCGCGCTCATGGCCCCGCCATGCTACCACGAAAGGATCAGTCGATCACCGCGATGGCGTTGATCTCGACGAGGCAGCGCGGGTCGGTGGCGAGCCGCACCACCTGGACCGTGGTGGTGGCTGGCTTGGCGGCGCCGAAATACTCGCCCCACACGCGGTTGAGCGCGTCCTGGTCGGTGAGGTCGGTCACGAACCGGTCGGCGGTCACGATGTCGGCGAAGCTCGCGCCCACCGCCGCGAGGCCGCGCTTCAGGTTTTCCAGCGCGGCGCGCGCCTGCCCCGCCATGTCGCGCGGCATGGCGTCGAATTCCTCGGGCCGGTGCGGATGGTGGTGATAGACAGGCGCCGCGGTGACGCCGGCGAGATAGACGGTGGCGCCGCCACGCACCTTGATCGCCGGCGCGTAGGGCATCCACATGTCCGGCGCGTCGGGCCAGTGCAGGTGTTCAATCGACTTGGGCATGGGCCGCGGTCCTCCTTGCGTGCGATGACCCTACGCCCTGACCTCCTGGCGCTGGAACACGACGTAGGCGATGACGAACAGGATGATCGCTCCGGCGATGAGGCCCGTGACCTGCGGCCACACCAGGAGCAGGCTTTGCGCCAGCGGCAGCGGCGTGCCCATCACCGCGCCTTCGAGCTGCGACATGAAGACGAGGCCCAGGGAGCGCGTCGTCGGATGCAGGATGCCCAGCACCGATTCGCCGAAGAGCGTGCTCGGCGACAGCCGCGACAGCGTCTGCTGCAGTTGGAGCTGGTCGGGATTGGGTTGCGAGAAGAGGAGCTGGATGGCGGTCGGCGGATGGACCTCGGTGCTGATGAACTGCACCACCTGCGGCCACAGCACGCTGACCAGGAGCCACAGGCCCAGCGCCGCCAGCGCCGAGGTCGCGGCCGAGCGGAACAGCACCGAGCACAGCATCGCCACCGCCAACCACACGCCGCCATAGGCGATCGCGATCACCAGGAAAGCCAAGCCGCGCAGCACCTCTTCGCCCGAAGGCGGCACGCCCAGGGTCAGGAGGCCAAGCCCCATCACCAGCAGCCACAGCGTGAACAGCGCCACCGCGATCGCCGCGAGTCCGCCCAGAAACTTGCCCAGCAGCAGCGCGTCGCGATAGATGGGTTGCGCGAGGAGGCGCGATAGGGTGCGGCGGTTGAACTCGCCGTTGACGCTGTCGAACGCCAAGCCGATGGCAATGAGCGGGATCAGGAAATCCAGCACCAGCACGAAGGACGGCAGCGGATCGCGCGCCTGGGTGAACAGCCGCAGGAACAGGAACGGGTCCTGGCCGGTAGTCGATTTCAGATCCTGGATCGCGGTATAGACCGCGCCCGCGCCGGTAAGGATGATCAGCCACTCGATCACTTGGACCCGTGCGCCGCCCAAATGATCGGCGAATTCCTTGAGGAACACCGTGCCCGAGCCGGTGAAGGCGGAGCCGCTACGCCGTGCCATGGGCGTGGCTCTCGAGGCCATGGGGGTGGCTCTCGAAATAATGGCGATAAACGGTGTCGAGACTCGGTTCCTGGTCGGCGAGCTTCAATAGTGCCGCGCCCGAGGCGACCACCGCGCGCGCCAGATCGCCGCGGATGTCGCGATCGGCGAGGATGCGGAACCCCAGGAAGGTCCGCGTCACCTGCCGTGCGCCGGGAACGGCGGCGAGCAAATGCTCGATCTCGCCGCCATCGGCCTCGACTTCGTAGATATAGCCGCCGCCAAGCACGCGCTGCGCCAGTTCCGGTAC
The DNA here is from genome assembly GCA_035604615.1 of Allostellaceae bacterium. Taxonomy (GTDB): domain Bacteria; phylum Pseudomonadota; class Alphaproteobacteria; order ATCC43930; family CGMCC-115725; genus DATJLY01. The sequence goes on from DATNID010000016.1 coordinate 58,137, forward strand.
GGTGCCCTGCAGCACGATCTTGCCGGCGTTGAACAGCGCGACCCGGTCGCACACCGCCTGCACCCGGTCGAGCAAATGCGACGAGATCAGCACCGCGGTGCCGTCCGCCTTCATGGTGCGGATCATCTCCAGGAGCTCGAATGTCGCCTCAGGATCGAGGCCGGAGGTGGGCTCGTCGAGGATAGCGACCTCGGCGCCCTTCATGAGAACCTCGGCCAGCCCCAGCCGCTGCTTCATGCCGCGCGAATATGTGCCGACGCGATGGTCGCCCACATCGGCGAGGCCGACCCGGTCCAGTCCCTCGGCGATGCGCTTGTCGAGCTGGGCGCGAGGGAAACCCGCGAGCCGCCCGGTGTAGCGGAGATTCTGCTTCGCCGTGAGATTGTCGTAGAAGCCGACCGAATCTGGGAGATAGCCGATGCGGCGTTTCACCTCGAGCGGATCGTGCGCCGGATCAAAGCCGCCCACCTCGATGGTGCCCTCGCTGACCTCGGTGAGGCCCAGGAGCATGAGGAGGGTGGTGGTCTTGCCGGCGCCGTTGGGGCCGAGCAGGCCGAAAATCTCGCCGCGCCTTATCGCCAAGTCGATGCCGTCGACGGCCGCGACCGAGCCGTAGCGCTTGCGCAGACCGGTGGCGTTGATGACCAGGTCGTTCATCGCCGTCCGAAGCGCGCCACCGCGCCGATCAGCACCAGAAAGGCGATGGCGATGATGCCGATGCCGACCATGCCCCACATGCTCGAGGTCGCGACCGTGATGCGGAAGTCGGCGGAGCTCGAATCGCCCTTGCCGTTGGCGCGGAACGTGGTCATGTAGTCGCCCGCGATCGCCTTGGACGACGGCGTGAGCAGGGCCTGGACGTCGCGCTTCTGGTTGGGCGCCAGCGTGTCGATCTTGTCGGGCTGGAACGTCACTTTCCACGACGACGGCGGCGACGCGCTCAGCTCGACGTCGGTAGCGGGCGCGCTGCCGGTGTTCTGAACGGTGAGCTTGATGGGCGTGGTCGCGCCGGCCTCGGCCTCGGCGTTGAGGCGGTCCTCCTCGCCGCTGATCTTGAGCTTCGATACGCCGGTGATCGACATCTGCATCTGCGTCTCGGCCGCGGCGCCCTCGGCCGAGGCCTGGACCGCGACCGGATAATCGCCGGCGGTCACGTTGGCGGGCGGCGTCACCTTGACCTTGAGGTCCTTGTCCTTGCCCGCCTCGATCGGGATCGAGCTCAGCTCCTGCGTGCCGTAGGCCTCCATGAACGAGGTCTGGAAGCCCTGCGGCGCCTTCGCCGCGACCTTCACCAAGAGATCCTTGTCGCTCTGGTTGGTGACGGTGAACTGGAACTCGAAGCTGGTCGTCGGCGTGCCGTTGAGCGAGGGAAGCTTGGGCTTGATGGCGAGCTGGGCGGGAAGGTCCTGGCCGGTCGCGATGTCGATCGGGAGATCGGCGCTGGCGGCGCCCGACTTGGCGTGGACGATGAGATGCAGCGTTCCCGCCGGCGCGTTGGCGGGGACGTCGACGCGCAGGCTCAGCGGCACGTTGTCGTTGGTCGCCGGCATCGCCGCCGCGACCGGCGTGCTGCCGCCGAGGATGACGGCGCTCCAGCCCGCGGGCACGCCGTCGAGGCTGAGCTGGACGCGCTCGGGCGCCAGGTCGACGTTCTGGAGCTTCATCTTGATGGTCGTGGTCTCTCCCGCGCGGGCGGCGACGGAAGGATAATCGGTGGTGAGCCACAGGCCCTTGATGTGCGCCGGCGCGGTGGCGGCGGTCGGCTCGGCGGCGCGCGGGGGCGGCGCGGCCGCGACCAGCGCCAGAAACGACAATGCGCCCAGGAACCGGAATGCGCGATGCATCGTGGCGGATCTCCCTCTGCGGTCCAACGCCCGGTCGAGCCGCTCGATCAGGCAGGCGCGGCGGCTTCTCTTCATTCGGACGGCCGGGCCGGGACCTTAGCGCAGCCGCTCCCGGGCGCAACAGTTAAAATCTTGTAAGCACATGGCTTTCCGCGTCGCCGGGCGCCGCTCAGAGGGGAAATTCCGGGGCCAGCCCGAGCGCGACGCGACCATAGATGGCGCCGTTCAAATCCCAGCTCACGCCGATATGACCGTTGGCCGCGTGGATGTCGCGGAACGCGCGCTGCAGCGGATGGGCTTCATGGATGGCGCTGCCGCCGGCGCCGGCGAAGACGATGTCCACGGCGCGCGCGGCGAGTTGGGAAGCGTAGGCCCCGTCGCGCCGCCACCGCGCGCGGTCGAGGAGCGCTGGAACCTTACCCGCCTCGGCCAGCGCCATGGCCTCGTCGCAATCCTTGAGCAGCACCGTCTCGGCGGCATCGACCAAGGTCGCGGCCTCGGCCAGCCTGAGCTGCTGCGTTGCCAGATCGGCCAGCGCCCGGCCCGAATATGTCGCGGCGCGGGCGCGGATCGCGGCGCCGAAATCGCGCACCGCGCCCATCGCGATGCCGAGCGGCGTGCCGGCATTGACGAACGAGAACACCGGATACCACGGCAGGCGATAAAGCGGACCGGGATTGATGGCGCTGCCGGGATGCGGCCCGCCCGCGCCGATGGCGACCGCGATGCCGCGATGCGCCGGGACGAATGCCTCGGCGACCGCCACGTCCTTGCTCCCGGTGCCGGCGAGGCCCATCGCATGCCAGGTGTCGATCACGCGATAATCCGCGCGCGGCACGAGAAAGAGATGCGGCTCGGGTGCGCCGCCGTCCGCGCGCGCGACGCGGCCGCCGAGCATCACCCAGGTCACCGGATCGATGCCGCTCGAGAAGGGCCAGCGGCCGGCAATGCGCCATCCGCCCGGCTCCCTCTTCACCTCGCCTTCGGCCATGACCAGGCCGGAGCCGATCAGCGTGTCGGGATCGTCGTCCCAGATCTCGTCCTGGGCGCGTTGCGGCCAATAGCCCAAGAGCCAGTTGTGGCTGACGAGATTGTTGTAGACCCACGAGGTCGAGGCGCAGCCGCTCGCCAGGATCGCGCCCAGCTCGATGACGGCGCGGAACGGTACCTCCGCGCCGCCGTGGCGGGCCGGGCGGAAGGCGGTGAAGAGTCCGCTGTCGCGGAGATCGGCGATGGTCGCGTCCGGCAGCCGCCGCAACGTTTCGGCCTCGCGTGCGCGCGCGACGAGCGTCGGCACCAGCGCCCGCGCTCGCGCGACCATCTCGTCATAGCTGGGCGCCGTCATGGCGGCGATAACAGACGTTCGGGCGCGCCCGTGTCAACCGCGACGCGCGGCGGCGGCGAGAGGCTGCTAACCTCGCGCGGGAAACGGCGGAGGAGAGGGCGATGCCTGCCTATTGGGTCGCGCGTGCGAGGGTCATCGATCCGGTCGAGTACAAGAAATACGCCGACCGTGTGCCCGCCATCATCGCCCGCTTCGGCGGCAAGGTGCTGGCGCGCGGCGGCCGCCACCGCATCATGGAGGGGCCGCAGAAATTCCATCGCTTCGTCGTGATCGAATTCCCGACCTTTGAGCAGGGCGTCGCCTGCTTCACGTCCCAGGACTACGACGCGGCCGCCGCCTTCCGCCGCAACGGCGCCGGCGAGGTCGAGACCATCATGGTCGAGGGCGGCGAGGCGAACGCGCTCTAGGCCGAGGCCGCGCCGAGCACGCTGTCGATGCGCTTCTTCAGCGTGCCGGAAGAGAACGGCTTGACGATGTAGCCGTTGACGCCGACCTCTTTGGCGGCGACCACGTTCTCGACCAGGTTGACGGCGGTGATCATGATGAAGGGCAGGTGCTTCAGATCGTCGTCGGCGCGCACGATTCGCAACAGGTCGAGGCCCGACATCGGCATCATGTTCCAGTCCGAGATGACGAGGTCGAACGGGCGTTCGCGCAGCTTCTTGAGCGCGCTCCTTCCGTCCTCGGCCTCCTCGACATTGGTGATGCCGATCTCGGCGAGGAGGTTGCGCATGATGCGCCGCATGGTGCCGTAATCGTCGACCACCAGCACGTAGCGATCGTCCTGCTGCACGCCCAATGTCCTTGCAACCGCCGTTTGGGCGCCGAGCCTAGCAGGCGCAGGTTGAGCGCCGGTTAACCGGGTCGTTAACCCTCGGCCTACCAGTTCAGCGGCCAGGACAGCATCAGCAGGAGCTGCTCGGTGCCGGGATTGCGCTTGGTGATGCCGGCGTTCGAGATGTGGTCGAAGGCGAGGCCGAGCCGCGCCGCGTTGTCGAAGCGCCAGGCGAATTCGGCGCCGGTCTTGAATTCGATGTGCGAGCCCAGATCCTTGCCGTTGCCGCGATCGAAATACCCGACCGCCGCGTTCGGCATCAGCACATAGTGGTCGAAGAAGATGAGGTCGGCGCGCAGGCCGCCATAGACATAGACCGACCGCCGGCTGGTGCCGAACGCGCCCACCGTCGGCTTGATGAAGAAGAAGCCTTGCTGGAAGCGGTATTCGGCGCGCAGCTCGGCCGCGGGCTCCTTGTGGTCGAAATCGATGTCGCCGGCGCCCACGGCGACGAGAGGGGGATCGTCGGCCAGCGCGAGCGACGGCATACCCAAGGCCGCCGCGACCATCGCCGCGGCGACGGCGTCTCTCACCCGTGGCATGTGGTTCCCCCGTTGGTCTTTCCCCGCGCCGCGGCCATCTTGGGGGCCGGCTGCGATTCTGGCAAGAAGCGGCGTCAGAATTTCTTTTTCAGCCGCTCGGTGGCGGCGACGAGCTGGCTGCGGATGCCAGGCTCCATCGCGGAATGGCCGGCGTCGGCGACGACGACATATTCGGCCTCGGGCCAGGCGCGCGCCAGTTCGTCGGCGCTGACGATCGGGCATACCATGTCATAGCGCCCCTGGACGATCGCCGCGGGGAGATGGCGGATGCGGCCGACATGGGCGACCAGATCGTCGGCCGGCCGGATCACCTCGGTGCGGAAGTAGTGCGCCTCGATGCGGGCCAATCCCAGCGCCATGCGATCCTCGCCGAAGGCCGCCACCGTGTCGGGGCTCGGCAGCAGGGTCGAGCATGCGCCCTCGTAGGTGCTCCAGGCCCGCGCCGCCGGCATGTGGACTGCCGGGTCGGCGTCGATCAGGCGGCGGAAATAGGCGTCGAGCAGGTCGCGGCGCTCGGCCTCGGGAACGAATCCCGCGAACGCCCGCCACGCCTCGGGATAGACCGTGCGCATGCCATGCAGGAACCAGTCGATCTCGTACTTGCGGCACAGGAAGATGCCACGCAGAACCAGCCCGCGGCAGCGCTCCGGATGCGCCTCGGCATAGGCGAGCGAGAGGGTCGAGCCCCACGAGCCGCCGAACACGGCCCAGCGATCGATGCCGAGATGACGGCGCAACGCCTCCAGATCGGCGATGAGATATGCGAGCGTGTTGTCGACGAGCGAACCCAGCGGCAGCGAGCGCCCGGCGCCACGCTGATCGCACACGACAATGCGGTAGTAGCTCGGATCGAAGAAGCGACGGTGGGTCGGCGTCGCGCCCGCGCCGGGTCCGCCATGAAGGAACAGGATCGGCACGCCGTGCGCGTTGCCGGACTGCTCCCAATACATCGTGTGATGCGAATCGAGCGCCAGCATACCGGTCGTGTAGGGCTCGATCGGCGGATAGAGATCCTGGCGGTGCATGCGCGAGTCCATGACCGCCAGTCTAGAGCGAAGCCCGGTGAAGGCAACCCGCGAGCGCAACGCTCATGCCGGTCGCGGTCGCCGGCGGCTGCCCCTCACTCGGGGCGCATCTCCCACACCTGCACGAGACGCCGCTCCGCCGCGCAATACTCCCAATGGCATTGCAGCTTGAACCTCGGCATGGCGGGGGGCACGACCGAGAGGGAGGAAGAGCGGCCGGGGAAGGCCACGATCCGATCGTCCTGGGGTTCGCTATAGAGGCGGGCCGCTGCTGCTGCCATGATACCCTCCGCCGTTCGATTGTTGGCGACAGTCTGGCCCGGAATTACTGTCGGGCCATGTGAGTTTGGTCACCGGCGGAGAGGAATTTTGCGGCTGCGCGAGAAGAATTGCCCGGGTGGGAGCCGATGAGCGGCGCGGGCGGTCGCCGCCTGCCGCGCTTCGCCAAGGCGGGGGTCGCAGTCGAGCCTCTGGCCGAGGGCGGCATGATCCTGCGCTCGCCGCTGGAGCCGGCCGCCGTCGCCCGCCGCATCGGCGACAAGCTCGCGAGCTGGGCGGCGTGGATGCCGCATCGCGTCTTCCTGGCCGAGCGGGAAGGCGCGGACTGGCGCCGCATCACCTATGACGAGGCGCACAATGCCGCGCGCACCATCGGCCAGGCGCTCCTGGATCGCCGGCTCGGGCCGGAACGGCCGGTGATGATCCTGTCCGACAACGGTATCGACCACGCGCTCCTGGCCCTGGGCGCGATGTATGTCGGCGTGCCGGTGGCGCCGGTCTCGACTGCTTATTCCCTGGTGTCGCGCGACTACGCCAAGCTCAGATCAGTGACCGAGCAGCTGACGCCCGGCCTGGTGTTCGCCGCCGACGGGGCGCGCTACGCGCCGGCGCTCGAGGCGATCAAGGGCCAGATCAGGAGCTTGGGCGCCGCGGTCGCGGTGTCGCGCGATCCGCCGGCCGGAATGGACGCGACCTCGCTCGGCGTGCTGCGCGCGGCCCGGCCGCGCCAGGCGCTCGAGGACGCCTTCCATCGCGTCGGCCCCGACACGGTGGCGAAGATCCTGTTCACCTCGGGCTCGACCGGCGAGCCCAAGGGCGTGGTCAACACCCAGCGCATGCTGTGCTCGAACCAGGCCGGCTTCGTGCTGGCCTGGCCGTTCCTCGCCGACCGGCCGCCGGTGGCGCTGGACTGGCTGCCGTGGAGCCACACCTTCGGCGGCAACAGCAATTTCAACCTCATCCTGTTCAACGGCGGCACCTTGTGGATCGACGACGGCAAGCCCGCGCCGGGCCTCATCGAGCGCACGGTCGAGAATCTGCGCGCGTTGTCGCCGACGCTTTATTGCAACGTGCCGCGCGGCTTCGCATTGCTGCTGGATTATCTCGAGCGCGAACCCGAACTCGCGCGGCGCTTCTTCGCCGAGCTCGACCTCCTGCTCTATGCCGGCGCGGCGCTGCCGCAGACCTTGTGGGAGCGGCTCGAGTCGGTGGCGATGGCGGTCACCGGAGAGAAGCCGGCTTTCGTCTCCGCCTGGGGCACCACAGAGACCGCGCCCTGCGCCACCATCGTGCATTACCCGATGGAGCGCGCCGGCAATATCGGCCTGCCGCATCCCGGTACCGAGATCAAGCTCGTGCCCGAGGGCGACCGGCTCGAGATCCGCGTGCGCGGGCCCAACGTCACGCCGGGCTATTGGCGCCGGCCCGATCTCACCGAGGCCGCGTTCGATGCGGACGGGTTCTACCGTCCCGGCGACGCGGTGCGGCTCGAGGACCCGTCCGATCCGTCGCGCGGCCTCGTCTTCGACGGCCGCATCGGCGAGAATTTCAAGCTCTCGAGCGGGACATGGGTGCTGGTCGGCGCCTTGCGCATCGCCGCGATCGCTGCGGCGGCACCGGTGGCCGAGGACGCGGTGATCGCCGGCCACGACCGCGACACGATCGGGCTTCTGCTGTTCCCGAGCCTCGCCGGATGCCGCGCGCTGTGCCCGCATCTGGGCGCAGCCGCGCCGCTCGCGGCGCTGATCGCCGAGCCGGCGGTGCGGCAGGCGGTGATCGACGGATTGCGGCGCCACAACGAGACGGCGGGCGGATCGTCGCGGCGTATCGACCATGCGCTGCTGATGGCCGAGCCGCCCTCGATCGATCAGGGCGAGATCACCGACAAGGGCTATATCAACCAGCGCGCCGTGCTGTCGCGGCGCGCCGCGCTGGTGGCGCGGCTCTACGCCGAGCCGCCGGACGCCAACGTGATCGTGCTTTAGCGGGCGAAATTGTAGCAGCGCATCGCAATCGCCCACAGGGCGAAGAGGAAGGCCTTGCGCGAGCCCGAAAACACGCGTCTCGCGCCCTGGTCGCAATTGACGAGATCGGTCATGGCCCGATGCTCCGGCGCGTTGAGGGTCTTGGCCGGAAGTTTCGCGCCGAGGTCGCTAACGGATGCTTGACGGGCCGCGCCGATGCGCCGGGAAATTCCCTACAATTCGCGACAAATGCGCGTCAGCGCGCGCGGCTCGGCCGGTTCCAGCGGTCGTAGCGCAGGCTGTCGATGTCGACCGCGGTGCCGTGGCCGCGCGGCGGACCCTTGGGGAGTTGGTCCGCGCCCTTGAAGCCGCGCTCGCAATAAAGCTCGATCACATTGCCCGACGGATCGCGGAAGAACATCAGCGCCTCGATGCCCCGCCTCGTCCAGTAGTTCGAGGTCGGGATGCCGCACTCGGTGAGCCACGCCTTCATCTGCGCCAGCTCGTCGGGGCCGAGGAAGAAGGCGAAGTGCGGGTATTCCGCGCTCGGGCCGATCATGGTGCAGCCGTCGGTGCCGATGCCGACATCGACGCCGCCCAGGCGGAACGAGGCGAAGGTCGGCTGGTCGACATGGATCTCGCCGCCCAGCACCGCGCCATAGAATTCCTTGCCCTCCTCGATGTCGCGGCAGGGCACGCTGACATGGGCGAAGGTCATGCTCTTCGCCGGTCCGCGCGCCTTGGTCTCGGGCTTGGTGTCGGGCTTCGCTCCGTCCATGCTGGCCTCCCAGTGTCGCGTGCGCGAGCATAGCACGCCGCCGCCGCGGTCCCTATAGTGGCGCAAACACAAGGGCGGGGGGACGACATGCGGCTTGGCCTCACTATCGTCGCCGGATTGATCGCGCTGGCGGCGCCCGCTTCGGCCGACGCGGTCAAGGTCGGCGCGATCCTCACCCTCTCCGGGCCGGATGCGACGCCGGGCCTGCAGATCGAGAAGGGCCTGAAGCTCTATCTCAACGAGCATCAGAAGGACCTGCCGCCGGGCGTCACCATCGATCTCGTCGAGCGCGACGACGGCGGCCCCAATCCCGATGTCGCCAAGCGCCTCGCCCAGGAACTGGTCACGCGCGAGCACGTGCAACTCCTGACCGGCGTGGTGTGGACGCCCAATGCAATGGCGATCGCGCCGATCGTGACCGAGGCGAAGGTGCCGTTCGTCATCTCGCTCGCCGCCGGCGTGGCGATCCCGCGCCTCAGCCCGTATGTCGTGCGCGTGTCCTTCACGCTGTGGCAGACGGCATTCCCGATGGGACAATGGGCGGCCAAGAAGGGCATGACCAAGGGGTTCTCGCTGGTCGCGGACTATGCGCCCGGCGTCGATGCCGAGAACGGGTTCGCCGCGGGCTTCACCGAGAACGGCGGCACCATGCTCGGCAAGGCGCGCTTCCCGGTCGGCGACCTCAACTTCACGCCATTCCTGCAGCGCATGGTCGATGCCAAGCCGCAAACGGCCTACATCTTCGTCCCGGTGGGCTCGGCCGTGACGATGATGCGCGCAGTACAGAACCTCTACCTGCCGAGCCAGGGCATCACGCTGGTCTCGACCCAGGACCTGGTGCCCGACGAGCAGCTTCCCGACATGGGCGACGTGACCTTGGGCCTCATCACCTCGGGCAGCTATTCCGCGGTCGGCAAGCGGCCGCAGAACCAGGCCTTCGTCGCCGCATGGAAGCGCGATTACGGTCCCAACGCGCTCCCCGATTTCACCGGCGTGCAGGGCTGGGATTCGATGGCGGCGATCTTCGCCGTGATCAAGGCGACCGGCGGCAAGTTCGACGCCGACAAGGCGATGGCGATCTTAAGCACCTGGAAAAACCCGGACAGCCCGCGCGGCCCCATCGAAATCAACCCCGCGACCCGCGACGTGATCGAGAATATCTATATCCGCAAGGTCGAGAAGCTGGACGGCAAGCTCGCCAACGTCGAGTTCGAAACCATCCCCGACGTCAAGGACCCGTGGAAGGAACGCAATCCGCCGAAGTGAGGGGGCGCGAGCTTGGCGAGATTGCTTCGTCGCTTCGCTCCTCGCAATGACGCTACAGGTTGTGTCATTGCGAGCGGAGCGAAGCAATCTCCCGCCGGCGTTGCGCCTTATCCGCTCTCGCGTAGCTTGAAGCGCTGGATCTTGCCGGTGGCGGTCTTGGGCAGCTCAGGCACGAACTCGACCCAGCGCGGATATTTGTAAGGCGCGAGCCGCGACTTCACGTGCGTTTGCAGCTCCTCAGCGAGCGCCTGCGACGGCGCGACGCCCGGCTTCAGCACGATGAAGGCGCGCGGCTTCACCAGTCTGTGCTCGTCGAAATGTCCCACCACCGCGGCCTCGAGCACGCCGTCATGCGTCATCAGCGCCGCCTCGACCTCGAACGGCGCGACCCAGATGCCGCCGACCTTCAGCATGTCGTCGGCGCGGCCGCAATAGGTGTAATAGCCGTCGGCATCGCACACGTATTTGTCGCCGCTCCGCGTCCAATGCCCGAGGAACGTGCCTTGCGAGCGCTCGCGGTTGCCCCAGTACATGGCGGCGCTGGTCGGCCCCGCGACGTGCAGCTCGCCGATCTCGCCGGGTGCGACCGGCTTGCCTTCCTCGTCGAGCAGCTTGATCTCGTAGCCCGGACACGGCACGCCGCTGGTGCCATAGCGCACTGCGCCCGGCCGGTTGCTGAGGAAGATGTGCAGCATCTCGGTCGAGCCCAGCCCGTCGAGAATTTCGACGCCGAAGCGCTCGCTCCAGCGCCGTCCGATCTCCTCGGGCAGCGCCTCGCCGGCCGAGACGCAGCGGCGCAGCGCGGTCTCGCCGCGCGCCGGCAAGTCCGGACTCGACAGCATTGCGGCATAGAACGTCGGCACGCCGTAGAAGATGGTCGGGCGATGCTCCTTGAGGATGCGCGCGACGATCGCCGGGGTCGGGCGTTCGGCCAAGAGCACGCTGGTCGCGCCCACCGCCATCGGAAAGGTCAGCGAATTGCCGAGCCCGTAGGCGAAGAACAGCTTCGCCACCGAGAACACCACGTCGCTCTCGGCGATGCCCAATACTGGCTTGGCATAATGCTCGGCGGTGAGCACGAGATGCGACTGGAGATGCACGGCGCCCTTGGGCGCGCCGGTCGAGCCCGAGGAATAGAGCCAGAAGCAGGCATCGTCGCGCGTCGTCGGCGCCGGGACGGCGCTGGTCTCGGCCGCGTCCAACAGCGCCGAGAGTTGCAATGCGCCGCTGCGACCCGCGCCGCCCGCGACGACGACATGGCGCAGATGGGGCTGGCGCGGCAGCGCCGGCGCGATGCGGTCGTAAAGCGCGTCGGACACGACGAGCGCGCGGGCGCGGCTGTCGCTCAACATGAACTCGTAATCGGCGGCGGTAAGGAGCGTGTTCACCGGCACCGGCACGAGCCCGGCCTTGATCGCGCCCAAGAACACGGCCGGAAAGTCGATCGTGTCGAGCATGCACAGCATGACGCGCTGCTCCGGCTCGATTCCGAGCGTGCGCAGCGCGTTGGCGGCGCGGTCGACCAGGATTGCGAGCCCGCCATAGGTGACGGCGCCGCGATCGTCGATGAAGGCGGTCTTGTCCCCCCGCCCGGCCGCGAGATTGCGCCCGATCAGATCGGAAGCGGCGTTGTACGCCTCCGCCATGGCAATGCTCCCGTAGTTGCGGAATTTGTCGCGCCGGTGTGCAGTGGCGTCAAGCTAGTGTTACGGTCCTGACACTTGAGTCCCGTTAACCAGCGCTGTCATTGCGAGGAGCGAAAGCGACGACGCAATCTCCCGCCGGCGTTTCGCCGCTGCCTGAAGGAGATTGCTTCGCTACGCTCGCAATGACGCGGAATGTGTGGGTTCCCCATGTGAGATTCAATCCGCTAGAGCTTGAGGATTTCCTTCGCGTTCTCGTACAGGAACTCGAGATGCGCCTTGAAATTATGCTCGCTGATCGAGCGCTGCATGGTCGCGGTGACCACCGCCAGCAGCAATTTGGTGATGTCGATCTGGCTCCCGCCCGCATCGAGCACCAGCTCGCGGATGCGCTCCGGCACGGTGCCGCGCAACTCGTCGAACGCGGCCTGGAGCTTGGCGCTGCGCTCCGCTGCGGCCTTCTCCTGTTGCAGCGTCTCGAGCAGGCGAGCGAGCCCATCCTTGCCCTCGTCGTTGAGAGTGAAGCGTTTCATCACCACCTGCTGGGGCGGCGGATGCACCATCTCGCTCTCGAGCGTGCCCCAGCCCATCGCCTGCATCATCGTCCACAGCTTGTCGTTGTCGCTGCCGGGCGAGGTCGCCATGTGCGGGATTTTCGCAGCCGCGACCGCGGCATGATGAATCGACAGGTCGCCCGGCCCGGTGAAGCGCAGGCGGCGCAACAGGGCCTCGATCTCGGCGTCGGTTGCCATGGGTCTCCTTACCGCGCCGCCGCCAACGCGGCGCCCCGCTGCGCGCCGCGCGGCTTGAGACGCAGCGCCTGCGCCTCGACCAAATGCCACGACAGGAGCGCGAGGGCAACCGCCGCCGGCAGCGCCAGCGCCAGAACCTCCCACCACGGCGCTGCGCCGCCCAGCGCTCGCACCACCGCCTGCTCCGCCGGCCAACCATAGATGTAGAGCCCGTAGGACATGTCGCCCCAGCGCGCCGCTGGCCACACACTTCGCCCCGCCCGCGCCAGCCAGATCACCAGATAGCCGCCGCAGATCGGGAAGGTCAGCAGGAACAGGTGCAACACCGAGCCGAGCACGAGGACCGCAAGCGCCGCCGCCGCGATCCACGGCTTGAAGATGGGCCGGTCGCGCAGCTTCCATAGCGCCATTCCCGCGGCGAAGAACGGCAGCAGCCACAGCGCGCTGCCCAGCAGCAAGCCGCTCTTGGCGGTATCGAGCGCGACGCCCATGAGGCCGGCCGCGAACAGCGCGCCGATCACCTCGAGCCGCAGCAGGCCCAGCGCGCCGAGCGAAGCCACCATGAGATACATCAGCACCTCGCACGGCAGGCTCCACAGCGGCCCGTCGACCACGTGGCCCGCGTCCCAGCCGCTGAACCGCACGCCCGGCAGGTCGTTCCAGTCGGCGTTCATCGTCAGGTTGCCGGCGACGAAGCCATAGGCTTTGGCATCGGCGAAGTAATCGCCCAGGCTCAGGCTCGTCGCCAGCGGCCCCAGCACGAACGCCAGCAGCACCAGGCAGAACGCCAGCCCGGGATAGATCCGGAGCGCGCGCTTGGCGAGGAAGCGCGAAGTCGATCCGGTCAGCTCGCAGCTTCCGGTGACGAGATAGCCGCTGATGGTGAAGAACACGAACACGCCGGCCACGCCGAGCGGGCACTGGCCGCCGGTCAGGACCATCAGCGGGTCGATGTCGATTCTGCCCTCGCCCAAGAGGAACGCATGCGTCAGCACCACCGACAGCGCGGCGCCCAGGCGCAAGGCATCGAAATTATTGGCCCGGTTCCCCATCGCGCCAGCATGGCCCGGCGCCCCGGCGCTGGAAAGGCCCTACGCGCTAAAGGGTTGACAGTGACGCACACTGTCCCAAGCTAAGGCTGGACCCGCGGAGCATCCCATGTTCATCGAGACCGAGCAGACGCCCAATCCCGCCACCCTCAAGTTCCTGCCCGGCCGCGCCGTGATGACGGCCGGCACGGCGAACTTCCCCGACGCCGAGAGCTGCGACCGCTCGCCGCTGGCGCGGCGCCTGTTCGCGGTGGAGGGCGTCACCGGCGTGTTCCTCGGCGCGGATTTCGTCTCCGTCAGCAAGGACGAGGCGGTCGATTGGTTCCGCCTCAAGCCCGCCGTGCTCGGCGTCATCATGGAGCATTTCACCGCCGGCGAGCCCGCCTTTCTGGGCGAGGTCGCGGCCGACGACACCGAGGAGGACGACGAGGTGGTGTCGCAGATCAAGGAGCTGCTCGACACCCGCGTGCGCCCGGCGGTGGCGCAGGACGGCGGCGACATCATCTTCCACCGCTTCGAGGACGGCGTCGTCTATCTCCACATGCAGGGCTCGTGTTCGGGCTGCCCCAGCTCGACCGCGACCTTGAAGGCCGGCATCGAGAACATGCTGCGCCACTATGTGCCCGAGGTAACCGAGGTCCGCGCCATCTAGCCCTGCCGCATCATCGCGCGCGGCAGGTCCGCGTCCGACAGCAGCGGGAAGCGCCGCGAGTCGAAGAGCTGATAATGCCACCACTCGTTGCGGTAGAAGTCCCAGCCGGCCGCACTCATGAGTCCCAGGAGCACCAGCCTGTTGCGCTGCGCCTCGACAGCGATTTCCGTCGTGCCGTGATGCGAGAGCGGCGTGAATTCGTCAAACGCGGTGCCCATGTCGAGCGCCTGGCCCATGCCGTCGAGCAGGGTCAGGTCGATCGCGGCACCCCGCGAATGGGGCGAGCCGCGGCGCGGGTCGGCGAGAAATTCCGGGTCCGGCCGCGCGTTCCACAGCTTCCATTGCGCCTCGGTCGGGCGCAGCGCGTCGTAGAGCTTCAGCCTGAAGCCCAGCGGCCGGGCCAGCGTCACCGCCCGCTCCAAGAGCGAAGCCGCCTCGGCGTTGAGATAGCAGATCGCGTCGGCATAGATCGGCTTGCCGGTGAGGTTGCGGTCGGTCGCATAGGCGAGCGCGATGACGACGTCGTGCCGCTGTTCGGTGATCTCGACGAGTTCCATGGTCTCCCTCGGCGCATCGGCGCGATTGTAGCATCGGGCGTACAATCGTGAACGTGCTGGCGCTCGATTGCGCCGGACGCGGCTGCGCCGCTGCGGTCCTGACCGCTTCGGGCGTGGCGGCGCGGCGGGTTCGCGCGATGGAGCGCGGCCAGGCCGAGGCGCTGATGCCGATGATCGACGACGTGCTCGCCGAGGCGAGCATGCGCTTCGCCGACCTCGACCTGCTCGCGGTCACCGTGGGGCCGGGCTCGTTCACAGGCGTGCGCATCGGGCTTGCCGCCGCGCGCGGCCTGGCGCTCGCGACCGGGCTGCCGCTCGTCGGCATCACCAGCTTCGCCGCCGCTGCCGCCGGGGTTCCGCCGGCACGCCGCGGCGGGCGCCCGCTCGCCGTGGCGCTCGACAGCAAGCGGGAGGAAATCTTTCTCCAGGTCTTCGCGCCCGACGGGCCGGTCCTTGCTGCCGGAGTCATGGTGGAGCGCGCGGCGATCGAGGCGGCGCTGCCGCCGGGACCGGTGCTCGTGGCCGGCGACGCGGCCGCGCGGCTGGTTTCCTGGGTCCCCGGCCGCGCCGCGCTTGCCAGTGGAACCGGCCTCCCCGATCCCGGCGACATCGCCCGGCTCGCGCTCGCTTCATGGCGTCCGGGACAGACCCTGTCCCCGCCGCGGCCGCTCTATCTCCGCGCCCCTGACACGACCCCGCCGCGGGCGGCTAAAGTGGCGGGATGAACCTCCGTCTGCGCACCATCGGCCGCGCTGATCTCGAGACTTTGGCGCGGATTCATGCGCGGTGCTTCCCCGAGGATGCCTGGGAGGTGGCCGCGCTCGCGGGCGTGCTGGCCATCGCCGGCGCCGAGGCGCGCCTGGCCGAGGATGACGGACGGCCGGTCGGCTTCCTGTTCGCCTCGATCGTCGCCGAGGAGGCGGAGATTCTCACTTTCGGGGTTGCGCCCGAGGCGCGGCTTCAGGGCATCGCTCGGGCGCTGCTCGCCGATCTTTATGCCCGCGCCGCGGCGCTGGGGGCGAACCGGGTCGTACTCGAAGTCGCGGCCGACAACAGCGCCGCGCTCGCCCTCTACGAGAGCGAGGGGTTCCGCACCGTCGGCCTCAGGAACGGCTATTACTATCGCGACCGGGGGCCGGCGATCGACGCCTGGCTGCTGCGCCGGATGCTGGTTTGAGCTTCGCCTAGTCTCGGGGTCGATTTGCCGCACCCCTTTCCGGCAAGTCGGCGGGCAAGTAGCGCGCGTTTTTGCGAGACGAGGGCCCGAGAAGCGGCGGGTTGTGGCAAAAATCAACTTTCCTGCATCTTGCGCATTGCTTCCCGCGCAAAAAAACCTAATATCCGCGACCATTCCGCCCGGAGGAAAGCCCGAAAGATGACTGATCAAGGCAATTCTAGCGATCTCTTGGCATTGACGACCGAAATCGTCGCCGCCCATGTTTCAAACAATACCGTCTCGGTGGGCGACCTTCCGACCTTGATTAACCAAGTTTATCAGTCGCTCGCCACCATCGGGCAAAGTCCTGCCGCGCCGGCTGAGCGGCCGCAGCCTGCGGTCAGCGTCAAGCGCTCGGTCCATCCCGACTACATCATCTGTCTCGAGGACGGCAAGAAGCTCAAGATGCTGAAGCGGCACCTCAAGACCGCCTACAACATGACGCCGGAGGAATATCGCGACCGCTGGCAGCTGCCGCCGGACTATCCGATGGTCGCCCCCAATTACGCGCGGCAACGCTCGCGGCTGGCCAAGGAGATTGGGCTCGGCACGCGCGGCCGGCGCAGCGGCACGGCGTGAGCCTCGAGGCTCGGCCGGGCGACGCTATAGAACAACTCCGCCTTTGCGCTATACTGGGGGCCACGAAAAGCTGAGCCGTGGTCGGCCATGCCCTCGCGCCTCGAACAACTCTGCCTCGACAAGGGCCTCAAGATGACCGAGCAGCGGCGCGTCATTGCCCGCGTGCTGTCGGAATCGATCGATCATCCCGATGTCGAGAGCGTCTACCGCCGCGCGACCGAGATCGATCCCAAGATCAGCATCGCCACCGTCTATCGCACCGTGCGGCTGTTCGAGGAAGCGAACATCCTCGCTCGCCACCATTTCGGGCATGGACCGGCCCGCTACGAGGAGATGCCGCTCGACCACCATGACCACCTGATCGACCTGCAAAGCGGCCGGGTGGTCGAGTTCCGCAACGAGGAGATCGAGAAGCTGCAGAACGAGGTGGCGCGGCGGCTGGGCTACCGGCTGGTGGATCATCGGCTCGAGCTCTACGCCGTGCCGGACGAGGGCCGCCAGGGCGGCAAGAAATGAAGGATCGCCGCTGGACGCCGTGAGCAATTTGCAGACCGGGGTGGCGCGCCGGGGCGCTGCCGAGCCCAGGCTCGAGGTGTGGTCGGGCGCGCTCGAGGCGCGCCTGGCCGAGAGTGACTCCGATCTCGACGCCGCGCAGGCGCTGCGCTACCGCGTGTTCTACGACGAGATGGGCGCGCGCCCGACCGACGAGATGGCGCGCATCCGCCGCGATTTCGACCGTCTGGACCCCTATTGCGACCATCTCCTCGTGGTCGATCACGCACGCGGCGGCGAGGTGGTCGGGACCTATCGCCTGATCCGCCGCCCGGTGGCGCAATGCCATGGCGGCTTTTATTCGGCCGCCGAATACGACATCGCGGCGATCGAGGCGCATCCGGGAGAGGTCCTCGAGCTTGGGCGCTCCTGCGTCGATGCCGCCTCGCGCAATCGGCCGACCATGCAGCTCCTGTGGCGCGGCATCGCCGGCTACGTGTTCGCCCACGATATCGCTCTCATGTTCGGCTGCGCCAGTCTGCCCGGCATCGACCCTGACGCGCTGGCGGTGCCGTTGTCATATCTTTATCACCATCATCTCGCCCCGCCCGATCTGCGTCCGCGCGCGCTGCCCGGACGCTATGTCGAGATGCGGCGCCTGGAGCGCGACCGCTTCGTCGCGGCGCGCGCGCTCGCGGGATTGCCGCCGCTGATCAAAGGCTATCTCCGCCTCGGCGGCTTCGTCGGCGACGGCGCCGTGATCGATCACCAGTTCAACACCACCGACGTTTGCATCGTGGTCCGGACCGATCTCGTCACCGACAAATACTACCGCCACTACGAGCGCCAGGCGCGCGAGGATGTCGCCTCCTGATGATCGACGGTGGCCTCTTCCTTCGCCTCTGGCGTGCCGTCCTCTACCTCGCGCTGACGCTGCCGACGGGGCCGATTCAGGCCGTCCTGCTGTTGGTCCGCAGCCCGCTCTCGCTCAGTTTTCCCGCGTTCTATCACCGCCTGTGCTGCCGCGCCTTGGGCTTCCGCATCGAGCAGATCGGCGAGCGTTCGCGCGCGCATCCGACGCTCTATGCAGCGAACCATTCCTCATATCTCGACATCCCGATCCTCGGCAGCATCATCGAGGGCTCGTTCGTGGCCAAGGCCGAGATCGCACACTGGCCGTTCTTCGGCGTGCTCGCCAAGCTGCAGCGCTCGATCTTCGTCGACCGCCGCCCCGGCTCGACGGCACAGCAGCGTGATGCCCTTAGGGACCGGCTCGAGGAGGGCGGCGACGTCATCATCTTTCCCGAGGCGACCAGCGGCGACGGCATCCACATGCTGCCGTTCAAGAGCGCGCTCATGAGCGTCGCCGAGTACCGCCCGCACGGCACGCCGCTCACGGTGCAGCCGGTGACGGTGGCCTATCTCCGGCTGGACGGCATGCCGATGGGCCGCTTCTACCGGCCCTTCGTCGCGTGGTATGGCGATATGAAGGTGGGTCCCCATCTCTGGACCATGCTGGGCTTGGGCGACATCACGGTTCACGTCATCTTCCACCCGCCGGTGACGCTCGAGCAGTTCGGCTCGCGCAAGGGCCTGTCCGCCCATTGCCACAAGGTGATCGCGGCGGGCCTCGCCGGCGCGCTGGCGGGCCGGGGACCCGGCCGCGAGGCCGATGCCGAGCCCGATGCCGAGGCCGAGGACATGATGGCGGACGTCGAGGAATGACCGGCGCGGTGGCGAAAACTCTCTTCATCAAGACCTATGGCTGCCAGATGAACGTCTACGATTCCGCTCGCATGGCGGACGTTCTGGCGCCGCTCGGATATGCGCTGGCCGCAGCGGCGGAGGGCGCCGACATGGTCATCCTCAACACTTGCCATATCCGCGAAAAGGCGGCGGAGAAAGTGTTCTCCGAATTGGGCCGGCTCAAGCCGTTGATGGCGCGCAAGCGCAAGGCGGGCGGACGCATGATCCTCGCCGTCGCCGGCTGCGTGGCGCAGGCCGAGGGCGCGGAAATCGTCGCGCGTGCGCCCCAGGTCGACATCGTGCTGGGCCCTCAGACCTATCACCGCCTGCCGGAGATGGTGGCGCGTCTCGCGCGCGCCGAAGGCGCGGTGCTCGACACCGATTTCCCGGCCGAGGCGAAGTTCGATTTCCTGCCCGAGCCGGACGGCGAAGCCGCGGTCTCGTCCTTCCTCACCATCCAGGAAGGCTGCGACAAGTTCTGCACCTTCTGCGTCGTGCCCTACACGCGCGGCGCCGAGTTCTCGCGCCCCGCCGCCGCCGTGCTTGCCGAGGCGCGCGGGCTCGTCGCGCGCGGCGCGCGCGAGATCACGCTCCTGGGGCAGAACGTCAACGCCTATCACGGCGCGTCGCCCGACGGCGGCACATGGGGCCTGGGGCGGCTTCTCGGCGCGCTTGCCGAGATCGCGGGGCTCGAGCGCCTGCGCTACACCACGTCGCACCCGCTCGACGTCGACGACGAGCTGGTCGCCGTCCATCGCGCGCTGCCGTCGCTCATGCCGTTCTTGCATCTGCCGGTGCAGTCGGGCTCGGACCGCGTGCTCGCCGCCATGAACCGGCGCCATTGCGCCGACGATTATCGCCGCATCGTGGCAAAGCTGCGCGCCGCGCGCGCCGATCTCGCACTCTCCTCCGACTTCATCGTCGGATTTCCCGGCGAGAGCGACGCGGATTTCGCGGCCACGCTCGCGCTGGTGCGCGAGATCGGCTTCGCTCAGGCGTTCTCGTTCAAGTACAGCCGGCGGCCCGGCACGCCGGCAGCGCGTCTCGCCGAGCAGGTCCCCGATGCGGTGAAGGCGGAACGGCTGGCCGCGTTGCAGGCGCTCCTCTCCGAGCAGCAGCGCCGCTTCAACGAAGCGGTGGTGGGGCGCATGCTCCCGGTGCTGTTCGAGCGCGGCGGCCGGCACGCGGGCCAGCTCGTCGGCCGCAGCCCGTGGCTTCAGCCTGTCCATGCGACGGCGCCGCCCGCATTGATCGGCCGCGTCGTGCCGGTCGCGATCGAGCGTGCCGAGCCCAACAGCCTCGCCGGCGCGCTCGCGTCGCAGGGTGCCGCGTGACCGGCACTTCGCATCCGCGCGAGGCGGCCGACGTCCGCGTGCAGATGCAATTTGCCGACAATTCGCTGCTGCCGCAGCTGTTCGGCGAGCGCGACCGCAATCTCGAGCGGATCGAACGCCAGCTCGGCGTGGCGCTGGTGTCGCGCGGCAACCGCGTCGCCATTACCGGCCCGGCCGGCCGGCCGGAGGTGGCGCGCGCCGCGCTGCAATCGCTCTACGATCGGCTCGAGCGCGGCCAGGAGATCGACGCCGCCGCGGTCGACGCCGCGCTCCGGCTGGCGCAAGCCGGCGGCGATCGGCATGACGGAGACGAGATTCGCACGCGCCGCCGCCGGATCGCGCCGCGTACCCCGAACCAGGCTCAGTACATCCGCGCGCTCAGGGCGCACGATCTGGTGTTCGGCCTCGGCCCTGCCGGCACCGGCAAGACCTATCTCGCCGTCGCCATGGCGGTCGACATGCTGATGACCGGCGCGGTCGAGCGCATCGTGCTGTCGCGGCCGGCGGTCGAGGCGGGCGAGCGGCTGGGCTTCCTTCCCGGCGATCTGCGCGAGAAGGTCGACCCCTATCTCCGCCCGCTCTATGATGCGCTCTACGACATGCTTCCGGGAGAGCAGGTCATGCGCCGCATCGAGAGCGGCGAGATCGAGATTGCGCCCTTGGCCTTCATGCGCGGGCGCACCCTGGCCAACGCCTATGTCATCCTCGACGAGGCGCAGAACACGACCCCGGTGCAGATGAAGATGTTCCTGACGCGGCTTGGCGAAAACGCGCGCATGGCGGTCACCGGCGATCTGTCGCAGGTCGATCTGCCCAAGGGCACGCGCTCCGGGCTCAGGGACGCGCTCGACACCATCGCCGGCGTCGAGGGCATGGCGGTGGTGGAATTCACCGACGCCGATGTGGTGCGTCATCCCTTGGTGGCGCGCATCGTCGCCGCCTACGACAATCGCGACCGCCGCGCCGCGTCCTTGCGCCGCAAGAAAGACAATGAGTAAGGCCATGGCCGCGCGCAGCGCCCCATCCCGCACCTCGACGCCTCGCGTGGCGATCGACGTCGCCATGCCCTGCCACCTGTGGCGCAAGGCGCTGGGCGATGCCGCGCGGCGCGCCGAGCTGGCCGCGCGCGCGGCGCTGGCGGGCGCGGCGCTGCGGCGCCGTGGGGCGGCGGAGCTGTCGCTGCTGCTGGCGGACGATACGCTGGTGCGGACGCTCAACCGGCGCTGGCGCGGACGCAACCGCGCCACCAACGTGCTGTCCTTCCCCAGCGGCGATGCCGGCGCGCGGGGCCGCCCGCGCCTCCTCGGCGATGTCGTGCTCGCCTACGAGACGGTGGCGCGCGAGGCGGCAGAGCAGGGCAAGACGCTCGCCGATCACATGGCCCATCTCGTCACGCACGGCGTGTTGCATCTCGTGGGCTTCGATCACGAGGAGGACGCCCAGGCGCTGCGCATGGAGCGGCTCGAGCGGCGCATCCTCGCCCGGCTCGGCGTTGCCGATCCCTATCGCGAGCGGGAGAGCGCCCATGGCTGATGCAGCCGAAGGTCGCCCGCCGTCCGAGGACGGCGAAGGTCCGTTCCAGGGCCTTCTCAACTGGCTCCGGCATCTGCGCGGCGTGCGTGACGGCGAGCACAGCCTGCGCGACGAACTCGAGGAATTGATCGAGGAGCACGACGAAGCGGCGCCGATCGATCCGCACGAGCGCCGCCTCCTCGTCAACATCCTCAAGCTCCACGAGCTCAGCGCCGCCGACGTGATGGTGCCGCGCGTCGACATCGTGGCGCTGCCGGTGGAGACGCCGTTCGCCGAGGCCGCACGCCAGATGGCGGAGCACGGCCATTCGCGCGTCCCGGTATTCCGCGAGACGCTCGACGATGCGATCGGCATCGTTCATTTCAAGGACCTGCTGCCTTATGCGGTCGACGGGCGCGCGGTGCCGTTGGGCGACCTGGTGCGCAAGGTGCTGTTCGTGGCGCCGACCATGCCGGTGCTCGACCTGCTGTTGCAGATGCGGCTCTCGCGCGTGCACATGGCGCTGGTGGTCGACGAGTTCGGCGGCATCGACGGGCTCGTGACCATCGAGGACGTGATCGAGGAGATCGTCGGCGAGATCGAGGACGAGCACGACGACGCCGACCAGCCGAAGCTGATCGAGCGCGGCGACGGCACCGTGATCGCCGACGCGCGCACCCCGATCGAGACGCTCGAGGCGCGCGCGCAGCGTACGCTGTTGCCGCCCGACCAAGAGGAGGTCGACACTCTGGGCGGTCTCGTCTCCGCGCTCGCGGGCCGCGTGCCGGCGCGCGGCGAGGTGATCGAGCATCCCTCGGGCCTTGCCTTTGATGTGCTCGACGCCGACCCGCGGCGCGTCAAGCGGGTCCGGGTCCGCGGCTTGCCGCCAGGAGATGCGGCCCATGAATGAGCGCCAGCTCGCGCGCCCGCTCTATTTCCGCACCGCCGGGCCGCTGACCCCGCTGCAGCGCACGGCACTGGCCGCGGCCGGGCTCACCGGATGGCGGCGCCTGCTTGCGGCGATCCTGCTGGGGGCGCTTGCTGCGGTCGCGCTGCCGCCATTCGACTTCGCGCCGGTGCTCATCGTGTCCTTCGCCGGCCTTGTTTGGCTCGAGGACGGCAGCGGCGATTGGCGCGCCGCCTTCGGGCTCGGCTGGGGCTTCGGGCTCGGCTTCTTCATCGCCGGGCTCTACTGGATCGGCGCGGCGCTGCTGGTCGACGCGGCCCGGTTCGCTTGGCTGCTGCCGTTCGCGGTGCTGGGCGTTCCGGCCGGGCTTGCAATCTTCACCGGCGCGGCGCTCGCGGTCAGCCACCTCGTGTGCCATCGCTGTAATATCGGCGGCACGCCGCGCATCCTCGTCCTCGCGGCGAGTTGGGCAGCGGCCGAATGGCTGCGCGGGCACGTGCTCACCGGCTTTCCGTGGAACCTTGTTGGCTATGCCTGGGCAGGTGGATTTCCCGGCGGGCTCGCGATGCTGCAGGCGACGTCGCTGGTCGGCATCTACGGGCTGAGCCTGCTCACCGTGCTGGCGGCTGCGCTGGTGGCGCGGCTCGGCGATCTCTCCGGGCGGCGGATCTGGGCACCGCTTGCGGCGGTGGTCCTGCTCGCTGGGCTGGGCGGCGGCGGCGCGCTGCGCCTGAGCCAGGACGATCGCGCCATGGTCCCGGACATGACCTTGCGCCTGGTGCAGCCGTCGATCCCGCAGACCATGAGGAACGATCCGGCCGCCGACGCCGCCAATTTCCGCCGCATGCTGGCGCTGACATCCTCGCCCGCCGCGTCGCCGCCCAAGCTCGTGCTGTGGCCCGAGGCCGCGGCGCCGTCGTTCCTCGGGCGCGATCCGCCCGCGCGCGCCGCCATCGCCGCCGCCATGCCCGCCAACGCCGACGCGCTGGTCGGCACGGTGCGCACCGATCCGCCGCCGCTCCGGCCCGAGCATGTTTGGAACGGGCTCGACGCGATCGACGCCAAGGGCGACATCCTCGCCTCCTACGACAAATCGCACCTGGTGCCGTTCGGCGAATACGTGCCGCTGCGCGGCATCCTGCCGATCGAGAAGATCACGCCGGGCACGATCGATTTCTCCGCCGGCCCCGGCCCGCGCACCATTGCGCTACCGGGCGTGCCGCCGTTCAGCGCGCTCATCTGCTACGAGGCGATCTTTCCCGGCGCGGTGGTCGATCCCAACGACCGGCCGGACTGGCTCCTCAACATCACCAACGACGCGTGGTACGGATTTACCTCGGGTCCGTTCCAGCACCTGGCCGCGGCCCGCGTCCGCGCGGTCGAGGAGGGGCTGCCGCTGGTGCGCGACGGCAACAACGGCGTTTCGGCGGTGGTCAACGCCTATGGCCGCGTGTTGCAGCGGCTCGATCTCGACGATGTCGGCGTGCTCGACGCGCAGCTGCCGGCGAAGCTGGCGCCGACGCTTTATTCGCGGATCGGCGATTGGGGCTTCGCGGCGCTCTTGGCGGCGCTCCTGGCGCTGGCCGCCCTGCCGCGCATACCGCGCCGCCATCGGATCGACCCGCTCGGCTGATATCTCCCACAAGGTGCAAGGGTCTTTCCCAACGACCCTGATAACGGGAATTGCGTGCGGGTGCGCAATTCTCGTTTGTCCTGGCCTAACGAATCGCATACCATTGCATGCGCAGAGAGGCGTCGCATGTGATCCACGACTGATGAGTTCAACTTCCACGGGCCGTGGCTCTCGCCGCCATCGCTTCGGACATCCCCATCCCGTCGATGTTCATGTCGGCACGCGGGTTCGCCTGCGCCGAACGCTTCTTGGCATGAGCCAGGAGAAGCTCGGCGAAGCGATCGGCCTCACCTTCCAACAGGTGCAGAAATACGAGCGCGGCACCAATCGCGTCGGCGCGAGCCGGCTCTACGAGCTGAGCCGCGTGCTCGACGTGCCGGTGGGCTTCTTCTTCGAGGAAATCGATCCCCGCCTGCTCGATGACACCGCCGCGTCCGGCATGGCCGAGGCACCGCCATCCGCCTTCGAGCATGCTCACTTCGAGCGCGAGACGCTCGAGCTGGTGCGCATCTACCAGCGCATCGGCGACCCGTCCGTGCGGCGGCGGCTGTTCGATCTGGCGCGGTCGATCGCGAACGCATATTTCTCGTCCGAAAGCGCTTGACGGTGCGATCCGGCGGGGGCCACATGCCGGCGCGATGAGCGCGCGAGACTCCAGCCCGCCGCGGCTCGTGCTTTATGGCCGCCGCCGCGGCCGCGCGTTGCGCTCCGGGCAACGCCAGCACCTCGAGACCACGCTGCCGCTTCTGAGCTTCGCGCTTCCGGCGCAAGGCGCGTTCGATCCGCGCGCGCTCTTTGCCGCGCCCGTCGCGGCGATCTGGCTCGAACTCGGCTTCGGCGGCGGCGAGCATCTCGCGGCCCAGGCCGAAGCCTTTCCGGAGATCGGCTTCATCGGCGCCGAGGTCTACGCCAACGGCGTCGCCAAATGCCTGGCCGAGATCGAGCGGCGCCAGCTCGCCAACATCCGCATCCTCATGAACGACGCCCGCCCGCTCGTCGCCGCTTTGGCCGAGGGCAGCGTCGCGCGCGTGTTCGTGCTGTTTCCCGATCCCTGGCCAAAGGAGCGGCACAAGAAGCGCCGCCTCGTCGCGCGCGGCTTCCTCGACGACGTGGCGCGCGCGATGGCGGACGAGGGCGAGCTGCGGCTCGCGACCGACGATCGGGATTACGCCCAGGCGATGCTCGACCTGGCCGGCGCGCATGCCGATTTCCGTCCCCTCGCGGGCGTGCTCCGCGACCGGCGCGATCTGCCCGCCGACTGGCCGCCGACGCGCTACGAGCACAAGGCGATCGCGGCCGGCCGTAAGCCGGTCTATCTGCGCTTTCTGCGGCGCGCGCGCGGCGGGGCCGGGGGGTTGCGCACGGGTTCAAATCCACTATAGTCCGACGAAACCCATACGCCCGGAAACCAGCCGGGCCGCAAGAAGGGGTGGGCCAGCGGCCCACCCTTTGTTTTAGGAGACGCTCGCATACCGCCGCTCGACGTCGCCAGCATCGAAAACCTGATCGCGCCCTCGCTCGCCGCGATGGGGTATCGCATCGTGCGCGTTGCCTTCACCGGCGGCCGGCGCGCCACCTTGCAGGTGATGGCGGAGCGCGCCGACGACGCGGCGATGACCGTCGCCGACTGCACCGGCGTGAGCCATGCCGTCTCGGCGCTCCTCGACGTGGCCGATCCGATCGCGTCGTCCTATATGCTCGAAGTGAGCTCGCCCGGCATCGACCGGCCGCTCGTGCGGCGCGAGGATTACGAGCGCTTCGCCGGATTCGAGGCGAAGCTCGAATTGTCCCAGCCGCACGATGGACGGCGCCGCTTCCGCGGCCGCATCCTCGGGCTCGAGGGCGACGGCGTGAAGCTCGATGTCGACGGCCAGCCGGTGGTGCTGCCGCTCCCCGCCATCGCGCGCGCTAAGCTCGTGCTCAGCGACGCGCTCATGTCTGCCACCAATCGTCATCAACGCACCTGACCCAGAGCACGACCATGCCGACCATGACCAGCATCCCCAATCAGGAGCTCCTGCAAGTCGCGGAGACCGTCGCGCGCGACAAGGGCATCGACCGCGACGAGGTGCTCGAGGCGATGGAGCAGGCGGTGCAGAAGGCCGGCCGCTCCAAATACGGCCAGGACTACGACATCCGCGCCGAGATCGACCGCAAGACCGGCGAGATTCGCCTGATGCGCTTCCGCGAGGTCGCCGACCCCGTCGAGAACGAGGCGACGCAGATCCCGCTCGCCGAGGCGCGCCGCATCAATCCCGAGGCTGATGTCGGCGACTTCCTCACCGATCCGCTACCGCCCATCGATTTCGGCCGCATCGCGGCGCAGACGGCGAAGCAGGTGATCGTGCAGAAGGTGCGCGACGCCGAACGCCAGCGCCAGTTCAACGAATTCAAGAACCGCGTCGGCGAGATCGTCAACGGCCTTGTGAAGCGTGCCGAGTTCGGCAACGTCATCGTCGATCTGGGCCGCGCCGAGGCGATCCTGCGCCGCGACGAGCTGCTGCCGCGCGAGAGCTTCCGCCAAGGGGAGCGCGTGCGCGCCTACATCTACGACGTGCGCCAGGAAGTGCGGGGCCCGCAGATTTTCCTGTCGCGCACGCACCCGCAATTCATGGCCAAGCTGTTCGCGCAGGAGGTGCCGGAGATCTATGACGGCATCATCGAGATTCGCGCCGTCGCGCGTGACCCCGGCTCGCGCGCCAAGATCGCTGTCATCTCGAACGACCACGGAATCGATCCGGTTGGCGCCTGCGTCGGCATGCGCGGCTCGCGCGTGCAGGCGGTGGTGGCCGAGCTCCAGGGCGAGAAGATCGACATCATCCCGTGGTCGTCCGATCCCGCGACCTTCGTCGTCAATGCGCTGGCGCCCGCCGAGGTGGCCAAGGTGGTGATGGACGAGGAGCAGCGCCGCATCGAGGTGGTGGTGCCGGACGAACAGCTCTCGCTGGCGATCGGCCGGCGCGGCCAGAACGTGCGCCTCGCCTCGCAGCTCACCGGCTGGGACATCGACATCCTCACCGAGGCCGAGGAGAGCGAGCGCAGGCAGGAGGAATTCAAGTCGCGCAGCGCCCTCTTCATCGAGGCGCTCGACGTCGACGACGTGATCGCCCATCTGCTGGTGACCGAGGGCTTCACCTCGGTCGAGGAGGTCGGCTACGTGCCAGTGGGCGATCTCGCCGGCATCGAGGGCTTCGACGAGGACATCGCCAACGAATTGCAGCAGCGCGCGCGCAGCTTCCTCAAGCAGCAGAACGAGCGGCTCGAGGCGCGCCGGCAGGAACTCGGCGTGAGCGACGAGATTGCCGCGCTCGCGGGCGTCACGCCGGCGCTGCTCGTGGCGCTCGGCGAGAAGGGCGTGAAGACGCTCGACGACCTCGCCGATCTCTCGGCCGACGAGCTGATCGAAATCGCGCAGGCCCAGGCCAAGCTCGAGGAGGCGGACGCCAACGCCATCATCATGGCGGCGCGCGCCCACTGGTTCGCCGACGAGCCCGCCGCCGGCGCCGCGCCGCAGGCCGAGTGAACGCAAAGATGCTCGCCGCCCCTCGACCCCAGGCCGAGGACCCGCCGCGCCGGCGCCGGCGTGCGGCCGACGAGGACGACCCGTCCCGCCGCTGCATCGTCACCGGCGAGGTGCGCCCGCGGACCGAATTGGTGCGCTTCGTGGTCGATCCCGCCGGCGCGATCGTGCCGGACGTTTCGGCGCGCCTGCCCGGCCGGGGTTTGTGGTTGACGGCGCGGCGCGATATAGTGGCGACGGCGATGGCGAAGCGTCTTTTCGCCCGGGCGGCGCGGGCGCAGGTCGTTGTCGATGAGGGATTGGCGGACCGGGTCGAGCGCTTACTGGCCGCGCGGTGCGGCGAAATCTTAGGCTTGGCGCGCCGTGCCGGGCAGGCGGTGGCGGGCTTCGAGAAGGTTCGCACGCTGGTCGCATCGGGCGGCGCGGCGGTGCTGGTCGAGGCCGCCGACGGCGGCGCCGACAGCCGCGGCAAGCTCGAGGCGCTGGCGCCGGACGTTCCGGTGATCGATCGCCTCACCTGCGCCGAACTGAGCGCCGCGCTGGGGCGCGACCATGTCGCGCACGCGGCGTTGCTGCCCGGACGGCTGGCCTCGTCCTTCGTGGCCGAGGCGGCGCGTCTCGGCGGTTTTCGTGCTTGAGCGTTGCGTAGTGAAACGTCTTCGAGAGTGATGGTACCGGATCGCGATGACCGATAACACCGACCAGGAAAAACGCCCCTTGAGCCTGGGCCGCACCGGCGGCCGGCTCGAGTTGCGCAAGCCGAGCGACGCCGGTCAGGTCCGACAGAGCTTCCCGCACGGCCGCTCCAAGACCGTGCAGGTCGAGGTGCGCAAGAAGCGCACCTTGGTGCCGGGCCCGGGCGAGAAGGCCGAGCCCGCGACCACCACGGAAGCGCCGGCTGCGGGTGCTGCGCCGGCCGCGCCGGCCGCCGCGCCGGCTGCGCGCCGCCCGGTGGTGCTGCCGCATGGCTTGACGCCGGAGGAGCGCGCCCATCGCGCCCGTGCCCTCAAAGGCGCGATCAAGGCCGACGAGGACGCCCGCCGCCAGGCCGTCATCGAGGAAGAGCAGGAGCGCGAGCTCGAGGCGCTGCGCGCCAAGGAACAGACCCATCTGGAAGAGGAAGAGTCGCGCCACAAGGTCGAGGAGGACGCGCGCCGCAAGATCGATAAGACGGATAACGAGACACGCCGCGTCGAGGACGAATCGCGGCGCAAGGCCGAGAAGGCGGACGAGGATTCGCGCCGCGAGGTGGCCGAGCGCGCCGGCAAGGCCGCCGCCGCCAAGGTCGCCGCGCTCACCGCCGCGGGCAAGGTCAAGGTGGTCGAGGAGGAGCCCGAGGAAGAGGCCCCGGCCAAGCGCGGCCTGCGCGCCGAGGTGAAGAAGGCGCCGGCGACGGTACGGCGCGACGAGCCCCGCCGCCGCGCCGGCAAGCTCACCATCACCAAGGTCCTCAACGCCGACGAGGAGGAGCGCCAGCGCAGCCTCGCCTCGGTCCGCCGTCACCGCGAGCGCGAGAAGCTGCGCGCGCTGCAGCAGCTCCAGGAGCAGACCAAGATCGTGCGCGAGGTGGTGGTGCCTGAGCACATCACCGTGCAGGAACTCGCCAACCGCATGGCCGAGCGCGGCACCGACGTGATCAAAACGCTGATGCGGATGGACGTGATGGCGACGATCAATCAGACGATCGACGCCGACACTGCCGAACTCGTGGTCACCGAATTCGGGCACAAGATCCGCCGCGTCTCGGAGTCCGACGTCGAGATCGGATTGGGCGGTGAGCAGGACCCGGTCGAGTCGTTGGTGCCGCGGCCGCCGATCGTCACCATCATGGGCCATGTCGACCACGGCAAGACCTCGCTGCTCGATGCGCTGCGCCAGACCGACGTGGCGAGCGGCGAGGCGGGCGGCATCACCCAGCACATCGGCGCCTACCAGGTCGTGCTCAAGGGCGGCCAGCGCATCACCTTCATCGACACGCCGGGCCATCAGGCCTTCACCGCGATGCGCGCGCGCGGCGCCAACGTCACCGACATCGTCGTGCTGGTGGTCGCGGCCGACGATGGCGTCAAGGAACAAACGATCGAGGCGATCCGCCACGCCAAGGCGGCGGGCGCGCCCATGATCGTCGCCATCAACAAGATCGACCGGCCCGACGCCAAGCCCGACCGCGTGCGCCAGGAACTCTTGCAGCACGAGATCGTGGTCGAGGAGATGGGCGGCGAGGTGCTCGACGTCGAGGTGTCGGCGACCAAGAAACTCGGGCTCGAGCGGCTCGAGGAAGCGATCCTGCTGCAGGCCGAAATCCTCGACCTCAAGGCCAATCCCAACCGGCCCGCCGACGGCGTCGTCATCGAGGCGAAGCTCGAGCGCGGACGGGGACCGGTCGCGACCGTGCTGATCAAGCGCGGCACGCTCCGTGTCGGCGACATCTTCGTTGCCGGCAGCGAGTGGGGCCGCGTGCGCGCGCTCGTTGACTATCGCGAGGCGAGCCTCAAGGAGGCGGGTCCGGCGACGCCGGTTGCGGTGCTGGGCCTCAATGGCACGCCGTTCGCGGGCGACGATTTCGTCGTCGCCGAGAACGAGAGCCGCGCCCGCGACATCGCCGATTACCGCCAGCGCCGCCGTCGCGACCAGCACGCCGCCGCCGGCGCGCGCGGCACGCTCGAGCAGATGTTCACGCAGATCGCCGCCGGCGCGGCCAAGGAATTCGCGGTCGTGGTGAAGTCCGATGTCCAGGGCTCGCTCGAGGCGATCACCGGCGCGCTCGAGAAGCTCTCCACCGCGGAAGTGGCAATCCGCGTGCTTCATGCGGCGGTCGGCGGCATCAACGAGAGCGACGTGATCCTGGCCAAGGCGTCGAGCGCCGTGATCGTCGGCTTCAACGTGCGCGCCAATCCGCAGGCGCGCGATCTCGCGCGCCGCGACGGCGTCGAGATCCGCTATTACTCGATCATCTACGATGTGCTCGACGACATGAAGGCGGCGCTCTCGGGCCTCTTGTCGCCGACGCGGCGCGAGCGGCTCCTCGGCAACGCCGCCATCCGCGAGGTCTTCACCATCACCAAGGTCGGCAAGGTGGCCGGCTGCATGGTCACCGACGGCATGGTACGGCGCGGCGCCAAGGTCCGCCTCCTGCGCGACAACGTCGTGATCCACGAGGGCAGCCTCAAGACCCTGAAGCGCTTTAAGGACGAAGTGCGCGAGGTGCGCGAGGGCTTCGAGTGCGGCATGGCCTTCGAGAACTACCACGACATCCAGGTGGGCGACGTGATCGAGTGCTTCGAGGTCGAGGAAGTCGCCCGCGCGCTGTGACGGTATTTTTCCTCCCCCGCAAGGCGGGGGAGGGTAGGGTGGGGGCCGACCCGAGGCGCCGATCGTGAGAGCAGGCCGCGCAGGCACCAAACGGGCGCGTGAAATGCGCCTTAGTCTAACGGATGCCGAAAAGCACCTGTGGAACGGTCTGCGCGCGCGGCAGCTTGGCTGGGACTTTCGTCGCCAGCACCCGATTCCGCCTTGCTTCGCCGATTTCGCGTGCATTGCCGCCAGGCTCGTCATCGAGGTCGATGGCGGACAGCATAACGCGGACAGTGCGGACGAAGCGCGCGACGCGTTCCTGCGGCGATCGGGCTGGACGGTGCTGCGCTTCTGGAATCATGACGTGATCGGCAATCGAGAGGGTGTGTTGCAGACGATCGTGGCGGCCTTGCCCCCACCCCAGCCCTCCCCCATCGCACGGGGGAGGGAGAAAACGACCCATGCCGAAACACGCTAACCGCGAGACGGGACCGCGGCCGCTGCGCGTCGGCGAGGAGCTGCGGCACGCGCTGGCGCGGATTTTCGAGCGCGGCGAGCTGCGCGATCCGGACCTTGCCGGCACCACCGTGACCGTGACCGAAGTGCGCGTCTCGCCCGACTTGAAGAGCGCGACCGCCTTCGTCATGCCGCTGGGCGGCGCGCGCGAGGCCGAAGTGATGGGGGCGTTGCGGCGCTCGGCGCCATATCTGCGCCGCGCACTTGCCCAGGCAGTGAAGCTGCGCCATGCGCCCGACCTCGTCTTCGCCCTCGACACCTCGTTCGACCACGCGACACGCATCGATGCGCTGCTGCGCCGCCCCGAGGTCGAGCGCGATCTTGGCGGCGGCGAGAACGAGGGTGGGAATGGCGCGTAAAAGGCGGGGCGAGCCGATCCATGGCTGGATCGTGCTCGACAAGCCGCGCGGCATGACCTCGGCGCAGGCCGTGGCGGCGGTGCGGCGCATCACCGGCGCGGCCAAGGCCGGGCACGGCGGCACGCTCGATCCCCTCGCCACCGGCGTCCTGCCCATCGCGCTCGGCGAGGCGACCAAGACCGTCGCCTGGGCGATCGAGGGGCGCAAGCTCTATCATTTTACCCTCCGTTGGGGTGAGGCGCGCGACACCGACGACGCCGACGGCGCCATCGTCGCGACCAGCGCCGTTCGCCCCTCCCGGGCGGCGATCGCGGCGGCGCTGCCCGCTTTCATCGGCACGGTGATGCAGCGCCCGCCCGACTATTCGGCGCTCAAGGTCGACGGCGCCCGCGCTTACGACCTTGCCCGCGGCGGCGTCGCGGTGGCGCTCGAGCCGAGGCCGGTGGAGGTCGAGGATTTCCGGCTCCTGGCCATGCCGGACCCCGACCGTGCCGAATTCGCCGCGCTGGTGGGGCGGGGCACCTATGTGCGCGCACTTGCCCGCGATCTCGGGGTCAGGCTCGGCACCTGCGCCCACGTGGTCGGGCTGTGCCGGCACGCGGTCGGGCGGTTCCGGCTGGAGCGGGCGATTTCCCTGGAAAACCTGGCGGCCCTGGGGCACAATGCAGCGGCATCGGAGCACCTGCTTCCGGTCGAGACGGCGCTGGACGACATCCCGGCGTTCGCCCTGACGGAGGCCGAAGCCCACGCCCTGCGTTGCGGTCAGACCGTAACGCCGGTGCGCCCGGGCGACCGGGCACGCATCGATCAAATCGGCGACGGCGCGACGCTCTGTGCCATGAGCAGCGGCAAGCTCGTGGCACTGGTCGAGATAGCGTCGGGCGGGCTTCGACCGGTGCGCGTTATGAACCTTTGAGACCGAGGAGCAGCCTGATGTCGATAACCGCCGCGCGCAAGCAAGAGGTCATTGCGGATTATGCCCGCGTCTCGGGCGACACAGGGTCGCCCGAAGTGCAGGTCGCGATCCTGTCCGAGCGCATCCGCAACCTGACGGAGCATCTTGCGACCCACAAGAAAGACTTCCACTCGCGGCGCGGCCTGCTCGTCATGGTCGGACAGCGCCGCAGCCTGCTCGATTACCTGAAGCGCACCCAGCAGCCCCGTTACGAGGAGCTGATCGGGCGCCTGGGGCTGCGACGCTGACCGCCGCGCCCTTTTCCCGCACGCGGCCGGACCCGCTCCGGCCGCAGCCCAACCGAATTCGCGCCGGCGTCGTCGCGGCCCAGCCGGGCCGCGCGCCGCGCGCGTTGCCTTTCCCAGAGAGAGAAGAGAGAAGAGAGAGATGTCCGACGTATTCCGCAAGGAGCTGATGTGGGGCGGCCGCCGCCTCACGCTTGAGACCGGGCGCATCGCGCGCCAGGCCGACGGCGCCGTGCTCGCAACCTATGGCGAGACCACCGTGCTGTGCACCGCCGTCGCCCTTAAGAAAGCCAAACCGGGGCAGGATTTCTTCCCGCTCACGGTCAACTACCAGGAGAAGACTTTCGCCGCGGGCAAGATCCCCGGCGGCTTCTTCAAGCGCGAGGGCCGTCCGTCCGAAAAAGAGACGCTGGTCTGCCGCTTGATCGACCGGCCGATCCGGCCGCTGTTCGCTTCGGGCTTCCGCAACGAGACGCAGGTCGTCTGCACCGTGCTGTCGCACGATCTCGAGAACGATCCCGACGTGGTCGCGCTGATCGGGACGTCGGCGGCGCTGACCTTGTCGGGGATTCCGTTCCTCGGCCCGATCGCTGCTTGCCGCGTCGGCTATATCGACGGCGAGTACGTGCTCAATCCCAGGATCGACGACCTGACCAGCTCGGACCTCGACCTGGTCGTCGCCGGCACCGGCGAAGGCGTGCTGATGGTCGAATCGGAGGCCAAGGAATTGTCCGAGCGCGTCATGCTCGGCGCCGTAATGTTCGGCCACAAATCCTTTCAGCCGGTGATCCAGGCGATCATCGAACTGGCCGAGCAAGCGGCGAAAGAGCCGTGGGACATGCCGGCGAGCGGCGGCGAGGCCGAGGCGATCGAGGCCCGGCTGCGCGCCGATTTCGGCCCGCAACTCGACGCCGCCTATGCCGAGCAGGGCAAGCAGGCGCGCTCCACCCGGCTCGACCAGATCAAGGCTGGCGTCGAGGAAGCGTTCCCCGACGAGCCGCTCCGCACGATCGCCGGCAAGCTCCTCAAGGAGCTCGAGAAGGAAATCGTGCGCGGCGCCATCATCGCCGGCAAGCCGCGCATCGACGGGCGCAACACCAAGACCATTCGTCCGATCGCCTGCGAGGTGGGCCTTCTGCCGCGCGCGCATGGCTCGGCGCTGTTCACCCGCGGCGAGACCCAGGCGATCGCCGTGGCGACGCTGGGCACGGGCCAGGACGAGCAGATCATCGACGCGCTCGAGGGCGAATACCGCTCGCATTTCATGCTGCACTACAATTTCCCGCCTTACTCCACGGGCGAGACCGGACGCATGACCGGGCCGGGGCGGCGCGAGATCGGCCACGGCAAGCTCGCCTGGCGCGCCGTCCATCCGCTGCTGCCGACCAAGGAGAGCTTCCCCTACACCATCCGCGTGGTCTCGGAAGTCACCGAGTCGAACGGATCGTCCTCGATGGCGACGGTGTGCGGGTCGTCGCTGTCGCTGATGGACGCCGGCGTGCCGCTGAAGCGGCCGGTCGCCGGCATCGCTATGGGACTCATCAAGGAGGAGCACGGCTTCGCCGTCCTTAGCGACATCCTCGGCGACGAGGATCATCTTGGCGACATGGACTTCAAGGTCGCCGGCACCGACCAGGGCATCACCGCGCTGCAGATGGACATCAAGATCACCTCGATCACCGAGGAGATCATGAGCATCGCGCTCGACCAGGCGAAGGATGGGCGCTTGCACATCCTCGACCAGATGGCCACGGCGCTCTCTGCCGCGCGCGATGCCGTCAGCAACAACGCGCCGCGCATCACCGTCATCACCGTGCCGAAGGACAAGATTCGCGAGGTGATCGGCTCGGGCGGCAAGGTGATCCGCGAGATCTGCGAGGTGACGGGCGCCAAGATCGACATCGAGGACGACGGCACGGTCAAGGTGGCGGCGGTCGACGCGAGCGCCGCGCAAGCCGCGATCGACTGGATCCGCGGCATCGTCGCCGAGCCCGAGCTCGGCGTCATCTACAACGGCAAGGTGGTGAAGACGGTCGATTTCGGCGCCTTCGTCAACTTCCTGGGTGCGCGCGACGGTCTCGTCCATATCAGCGAGATGGCGCCGCACCGCGTCGGCAAGGTGACCGACATCGTCAAGGTCGGCGATCAGGTCAAGGTCAAGGTGCTGGGCTTCGACGACCGCGGCAAGGTCAAGCTCAGCATGAAGCAGGTCGACCAGGCGACCGGCGAGGACATCTCGCAGCGGCTCGAGGAGGAGCGCCGGGGCGGCCGCCGCGAAGAGGTCAAAGCCGCGACCTGAGCGGAGCACCGTGGTCAGTCCGTCATCGCCGCCGCGCATCATCGGTCATCGCGGCGCCGCCGCGCATGCGCCGGAGAACACGCTCGCCGGATTCCGCAAGGCGCGCGCGCTGGGCGCGCACTGGGTGGAGTTCGACGTGCAGGCGACGCGCGATGATCGCGCCGTCCTGCTGCACGATGCGCGGCTCGA
Source organism: Allostellaceae bacterium (assembly GCA_035604615.1). Taxonomy (GTDB): domain Bacteria; phylum Pseudomonadota; class Alphaproteobacteria; order ATCC43930; family CGMCC-115725; genus DATJLY01. The sequence goes on from DATNID010000016.1 coordinate 93,464, forward strand.
GCGCACCACCGACGGCTATGGCATCGCCGCCGACCGAAGCGCCGGCGAGATCGAGCGCCTCGATGCCGGCCGCTGGTTCGGGCCTTCGTTCCGTGGCGAGAAGGTGCCTTCGCTCGAAGCCGCGCTGGCGCTCCTCGACGAGCTTGGGTTGGGCGCGGTGATCGAGGTCAAGGCCGCCCCTGGCGACGGACCCCGCACCATGCGCGCCACGCTCGCCGCGCTCGACCGCTGCGGGGCGCCCGAAACATTCGTCCTTTCGAGCTTCGACGAGGCGGCCCTCGCGTTCGCCGCCGCCGCGGCGCCCGCCATTCCGCGCGCGCTCATCGTCAAGTCGATCCCGGCGGACTGGCGCGCGCGGCTGGCGCGGCTCGGGGCCGGCGCGCTTCATGCCGGCGAGCGCGGGATCGATGCCGTGACGGTCCGCGAGGTGGCATCATCCTGCCCGCTGCGAGTCTTCACCGTCAACGCGCCCGAGCGGGCGCGGGCGCTGTTCGCCTGGGGCGCGGCGGCGGTCTTCACGGATCGCCCGGATGTGATAATCTCGGCCCTCGGCCACAACTCCGAACCGTTGGCGCCGGTTCGGCTCGTGGGGGAGTAACAAGGCGTGAGGGCGCTCAACGCGCTGGTCGTGTCCGGCCGCGAGGTCCTGCCGCTCGTCGAGGGCGGCAAAGGCATTTCCGTGTCCAACGGCGAAAGCTCCGGCGCCTGGGCCGCGGCCGGCGGCGTCGGCACGTTCTCGGGCGTCAACGCCGACAGCTTCGACGAGACCGGCAGGCCGATCCCCCAGCTCTATCGCGGCCGCACCCGGCGCGACCGGCACGAGGAGCTGATCCGCTACGCCATCGCCGGCGGGATCGAGCAGGCGCGGGTCGCGTGGGAACGGTCCGGCGGGCAGGGCCGCATCCACATGAACGTGCTGTGGGAGATGGCCGCCGCCGAGCGCATCCTCAACGGCGTTCTCGAGGGCGCGCGGGGCCTGGTCAACGGCGTGACCTGCGGCGCCGGGATGCCCTATCGCATCGCCGAGATCTGCGCCCGCTACAACGTCCACTACTACCCGATCGTGTCGTCGGCGCGCGCCTTCCGCGCCTTGTGGAAGCGCGCCTATCACAAGTTCTGCGACTGGCTCGGCGGCGTCGTCTACGAGGACCCGTGGCTTGCCGGCGGGCACAACGGCATCACCAACAGCGACGATCCCGAGAAGCCCGAGCCCGCCTTCCCGCGGGTCCACGAATTGCGCGAGCTGATGCGCGAGTTCGGGCTGGCCGCGACGCCGATCTTCATGGCGGGCGGCGTGTGGTGCCTCAGGGAATGGACCGACTGGATCGACAATCCTGAGCTCGGACCGATCGCCTTCCAGTTCGGCACTCGCCCGCTCCTCACCAAGGAAAGCCCCATCTCCGAGGCGTGGAAGCGCAAGCTCGTCACGCTCAGCGAGGGCGACGTCTATCTCAACCGCTACAGCCCGACCGGGTTCTATTCGTCCGCCGTGCGCAATCACTTCCTCAACGAGCTGCAGCAGCGCTCGGAGCGCCAGGTCGCCTATTCGATCGAGGCGGTGGGCGATCATCTGGCGCCGCTCGAAGTGGGCGCGCGCCGCCGCGTGGTCTATCTGACGCCGCACGACCGCGAGCGCGCGCTGATCTGGGTGAGCCAGGGCTTCACCGAGGCGCTGCGCACGCCGGATTCGACCCTGATCTTCGTCACGCCCGCGAAGGCCTATGAAATTCGCACCGACCAGATCGGCTGCATGGGATGTCTCTCGGCGTGCCAATTCTCCAACTGGGCGCAGACCGAGACCGGCAGCACGGGCAAGAAGGCCGACCCGCGCAGCTACTGCATCCAGAAGACCCTGCAGGCGATCCGGCATTCGGACGATGTCGAGAACCAGCTCATGTTCGCCGGCCACAACGCCTACCGCTTCGCTCGCGACCCCTACTACGCCAACGGCTTCATCCCGACAGTGCGCGAGCTGGTGGACCGGCTGCAGACGGGGGATTGAGGGGCCGGACGAGAGCTTCATCCGTTCCGTCGAAGGACGCACGGCATCGATACGGCCCAGACCGTTTGCGCGGCGCAGCGATCGGCCGCAAGATGGGGCGATGCAGCCCACCGCACGCGAGTTCTATGCCCGCGCGGAAGCGCTCCTGCCCGCGATCCGCGCCGAAGCCGAGGCGAACGAGCGCAATCGCGTCGTGGCGGCGCATCTCATCCAATCGATCCGTCAGGCCGAGCTTTTCCGCATCATGGTGCCGCGGCGCTTCGGCGGCTACGAGCAGGACGGCGAGCTCGCCGTGCGCATCGCCATCGCGTTTGCCGGAAGCTGTGCCTCGACGGGCTGGTGCGCCATCGCCGGGATGGTGCATCCGGGTCTGCTCGCGGGCTTCCCCATCGAGGCTCAGCAGGAGATCTGGGCGCCGGGGCCCGACGTCTTCATCTGCGGCTCCTACGCGCCGGTGGGACGCGCGGTGCCGGAGCAAGGCGGCTACCGCCTGTCCGGGACCTTCGCCTTTGCCAGCGGCTGCGATCATGCGCAAGGGACGGTGGTCGGGGGCCTGATCGCCGAGCCCGGCAAGCCGCCGGCGGCGCCGCATTTCTTTTTCCTGCCGGCGGCGGATTACCGGATCGACGACAATTGGTTCACCTCCGGCCTGTCCGGCACCGGCAGCAAGAACCTGGTGGTCGAGAACACGTTCGTGCCGCGCCACCGCATGCTGTCCTTTGCCGCGGCGACGAGCGGCGACACGCCGGGAAGCGCGGTTCACGACAATCCGCTCTACCGCATTCCGCTGCTCGCGTATTTCCCGCCAGTGCTCGCGGCGACGGCGGTGGGGGCGGCCAAGGGCGCACTCGCCGATTACATCGCGACGATCCGCGTGCGCGAGACGCGCGGGGCGGTCGCGGGCGGCAATGCGCGGATGGCCGATTTCGCGACGATTCAGCTTCGCGTCGCCGACGCCGCGGCCGCTGTCGATGCCGCCGAAACCATTCTCCTGCGCGACATCCGCATGGTCACGGACAAGGCGCGCGCGGGCCAGCCGATCACCATCGCGGACCGCATCGCCTGCCGCCGCGGCCAGGCCTATGCGACCAAGCTGGCGATCGGCGCGGTCGAAGCGCTCAACGCCTCGACCGGCGGCAACGGCCTCTTCCTGAACAATTCGGTGCAGCGAGCGTGGCGCGATGCGAACGCCGTCGGACGCCACATCAGCCTCAACTGGGACACGGTCGGCACCATGTTCGGCCAGCACGCCCTGGGCTTGGAGCCGCGCGGCCAGTATTGATCGCGCGGCGCTGCTCGCAAGGACGCTCAAGTTCGCCCTCGGACCAGCGACCTGCTACTATTTCGACTTGAGGCACGACCGCGCCGCCACAGGAGCATGCGATGCGCTACACCGTCGTTTTGGAGCAGGAGCAGGATGGCGGCTTCGTCGCCAGCGTGCCGGTTCTGCCTGGATGCGTCAGCCAAGGCGACAGCCGCGCCGACGCGCTCGCCAACATCCGCGAGGCGATTGAGCTTTATACCGCCGATTGCCGCGCCGCCGGCGATCCCGTTCCGAGCGAGGCGGGCAGGGAATTCGTCGACGTCGATTCGGCGGCGTAAGCCCGAGAGTGCCGCGTGGGGAAACTCCCCACCAACCTTTCTGGCCGGGAGGTCCGTGCCGCTCTCGAGCATGCGGGGTTTCTCTTTCGCCGGCAGGCCGGCAGCCACATGGTTCTGCGCCGCGAGACGCCCTACGCGCGCGATCGTGCCGGATCACAAGGTGATCCGCCAGGGTACGCTGCGCCGGATCATCGCCGATGCCGGCATGACGGTCGACGAATTCATCCTCCTCTTGCGATGACGGACCAAAGCGCAACCACCCTTTCCCCGGCCCCATCCACGCGCTAGAATCGTTTTCGTCCCGCAGGTCTCCAAATCAGGTCCATGACCCCGTCACGCCCGTTCACCAACGCCCTGGAAATGCTGCGCGCGGCGCATTTGCGGCCGACGCGGCAGCGCTTGGCGCTGGCTAAGCTGCTGTTCGAGCATGGCGATCGGCATGTCACTGCCGAGCAGCTCCACGGCGAGGCGGTGGCGGCGTCGGTGCCGGTGTCGCTCGCCACGGTCTACAACACGCTGCACCAGTTCATCGAGGCGGGCCTGCTGCGCGAGGTGGTGGTGAATTCGGGCCGCTCCTACTTCGACACCAATGTCAGCGACCACCACCATTTCTTCTTCGAGGATAGCGGCCGGCTCCTCGACATCCCTGGCGAGCATGTCGCTGTCTCCGGCCTGCCGAAGCCGCCCGCGGGCGCCGCCATCCGCCGCGTCGACGTGATCATCCGCCTCGACCGGGACCCGGTTTCGGCCACAGATTAGAAATTTTCTAAACTGTGTTGACTCCCGCCCCCGGCGAGCCCATAATTTTTGGCGGCACCGTTTTTTGCGACCAAGCTGAGGAGGGACATGCCTTCTCTCAACGGAACCGAGACCGAGCAGAATCTGAAAGACGCGTTCGCCCGCAAGAGCCAGGCGAACCGCTGCTATCTCAATTTCGCCCAGAAGGCCGATATCGAGGGCTTCGACGAGATCGCCGGCTGGTTCGAGACGCTCGCCAAGGCCGGAACGCCGCATGCGGGCCGCTTCCAAAAGGCGCTCGACGCGCTTTGACCTAAATTGTTCGATACGAACAATTCGAAGAAAACTGGAACACGATCGGAGGGAAACATGGTCACCAAGGCTGACGAGACAGCGGGCAAATGCCCAGTCGTGCACGGCACCACGAATGTCGGAATGAGGACGAACAGCAGTTGGTGGCCGAACCAGCTGAACCTCAGGCTTCTCCGCCAGAATGCGCCCCAGTCCGATCCGATGGGCAAGGCCTTCAACTACGCCGAGGAGTTCAAGAAGCTCGACCTCCAGGCCTTGAAGAAAGACCTCACCGCGCTGATGACGGACAGCCAAGATTGGTGGCCGGCGGATTTCGGCCATTACGGCGGGCTCTTCATTCGCATGGCGTGGCACGCTGCGGGCACCTACCGCATCGGCGACGGCCGCGGCGGCGCCGGCGCCGGCCAACAGCGCTTCGCGCCCCTGAACTCCTGGCCGGACAATGCGAACCTCGACAAGGCGCGCCGGCTCTTGTGGCCGATCAAGCAGAAATACGGCCGGAAGATCTCCTGGGCCGACCTCCTGATCCTCGCCGGCAACGTCGCGCTCGAGTCGATGGGCTTCAAGACATTCGGCTTCGGCGGCGGGCGCGCCGATGTGTGGGAGCCTGACGAATCCGCCTACTGGGGCAAGGAGAAGGTTTGGTTCCCTGATCCCAAAAGCGACGAGCGCTACACCGGCGACCGGCAGCTCGAGAATCCGCTCGCCGCCGTGCAGATGGGTCTCATCTATGTGAATCCGAATGGGCCGAACGGCAAGCCGGATCCCGTCGCTGCCGCCATCGACATTCGCGAGACCTTCAAGCGCATGGCCATGAACGATGAGGAGACCGTTGCGCTGATCGCCGGCGGACACAGCTTCGGCAAGGCCCACGGCGCCGGCGATGGGGCGCTTGTCGGTCCAGACCCGGAAGCCGCGCCGATTGAGGAGATGGGATTCGGCTGGCACAGCAAGTTCGGCACGGGCAAAGGCAAAGACGCGATCACCGGCGGCCCGGAGGTCACCTGGTCCACGACGCCGACGAAGTGGGGCAACAGCTTTTTTGAGAACCTGTTCAAATACGAATGGGAGCTGACCAAGAGCCCGGCCGGCGCGAATCAGTTCAAGGCGAAAGGCAACGTCGCGACGATTCCGGACGCCTTCGACGCTGCGAAGAAACACGCGCCAACCATGCTGGTCACGGATCTCTCGCTGCGGATGGATCCGGCCTACGAGAAGATTTCCCGGCGCTTCCTGGCGCATCCGGATCAGTTCGCGGATGCGTTTGCCCGGGCGTGGTTCAAGCTCACCCACCGCGACATGGGTCCGCGCGTACGCTATCTCGGTCCGGAAGTCCCGGCGGAGGAGCTGATCTGGCAAGACCCCGTTCCGGCGGTCGATCACAAGCTGATCGACGCGAAGGACATCGCGGACCTCAAGGCCAAGATCCTCGCATCGGGACTTTCCATCTCCGAGCTTGTCTCGACCGCTTGGGCCTCGGCGGCCAGCTTCCGCGGCTCGGACAAGCGCGGCGGGGCAAACGGCGCGCGCATCCGTCTCAGCCCCCAGAAGGATTGGGAGGTCAACCAGCCTGCCCAGCTGACGAAGGTGCTCAAAACCCTGGAGGGCATCCAGAAGGCGTTCAACGGCGCGGCAAGCGGCGGCAAGAAAGTGTCGCTCGCCGATCTGATCGTTCTCGGCGGCTCGGCCGCCGTCGAGCAGGCTGCGAAAAAGGCGGGGCACGACGTGACGGTTCCCTTCGCGCCGGGCCGCACCGATGCCTCGCAGGGGCAAACCGACGTGGAGTCCGTTGCCTATCTCGAGCCGCTCGCGGACGGCTTCCGCAACTACCTCAAGGCCAAGTTCAGCGTATCGGCAGAAGAGCTTCTCGTCGACAAGGCGCAACTGTTGACGCTGACGGCGCCCGAAATGACGGTTCTCGTTGGCGGCATGCGCGTCTTGGGTGCGAACCACGGCAAGTCCCAGCACGGCGTCTTCACCAAGCGTCCGGAGACGCTCACCAACGACTTCTTCGTGAACCTCTTGGACATGGGCACCGAGTGGAAAGCGACCTCGGACGAAAACGTGTTCGAAGGGCACGACCGCAAGAGCGGCAAACCGAAATGGACCGGCACGCGTGTCGATCTCGTCTTCGGTTCGAACTCTGAGTTGCGCGCCCTCGCCGAAGTCTATGGCTCCGCCGACGCGCAAGAGAAGTTCGCGAAGGACTTCGCAGCGGCCTGGACCAAGGTGATGAACGCCGATCGCTTCGACCTCGCTTGATCGCTGCCAAAAGGTTGTCGAAGGCTTTTAAGGCCAGGGTGGCTCGCGCGGTAATGCGAGCATGCTGTCGGCATGAGAGCGCTCCTGTCTGAAGGATTGTGGTTGTCGAAGCCCAACCTTGCAGACAGGAGACCGCCGTCGGCCGCGATGAGCCCGCTCGCCGAAGACCTCGCTCAGCGCCGGCTCACTCCACCGTCTCGTCGGGATAGACCCCCCAAAGATCGGTGCGTTGGAGCCAGCCCTTGATGCCGCCGGTTTCGATGCGGCACCACGGCCCCTTGCATTCGAGGAGCCGCGCTACGACGCCCGCCTCGGCGCGCGCCACGCCCGGTGCCGAGGCATCGGGATCGCGCCGCAGCGTGCCGTCCTTGCCCTTGACGATGATGATGCTGCGGCTCGCCGCGAGCATGCGCTGATGCACCCATCCTTCGGTGCCGTCGCTGTCGCGCACACGGCGCCACACGTCCACCTGGGCCGTCACTTCGACCGGCAGGCCCTTGCGGTGATAGACCCACTCGACGGGATAGCGCTCGCCGGGGCCGGCGCGGAGATTGACCTCGTCGGCGCGCAGGCTCGCAAAGCGTGGGACCTTCTCTTCCGCACCCCACGCCGTCGCCGCGACCATGACCGCGAGCGCGACGACGGCAAGCCGATGACCTAAAGCGAGCCGCACCAATCCCGTCTCGTCCCCCCGGCTTCGCCGTTCAAGCGCCGCCCGCTAGGGCTGGTCGGGCACCAGCGGTTGTCCGCCAACCTCGTCCCAGATCTTGACATCCTTCGTTCCCGAGCGGATTCCGGCCAGGCTGACGACGACGCCGATCGCCGCGATCCCCATCGGATAGAACAGTCCACCGAGGGGAACGCCGGTCAGCGCCGCGATCGAGGCGCCAGCCGCCGGCACCAGACCGCCGAAGACGCCATTGCCGACATGGTAAGGCAGCGACATCGAGGTGTAGCGGATGCGTGCCGGGAACAATTCGACGAGGAAGGCAGCAATCGGCCCGTACACCATTGTGACCAGGATCACCATGTAGAACACGAGGATGGTGAGCATGACTGGGTTGTCCTTGAACGTTCCCAGCCAGGTGAACACCGGCCAATAGCTGACGACGGCGAGCGCGAAGCCGGCGGTCATGATGTTGCGCCGGCCGATGCGGTCGGAAAGCGCCCCGAACACGATGAAGAATGGCGCTCCCAAGGTCAGCGCGATCATCAGAATGATATAGACGGTGATGTAACTCACCTTGAGCACAGTCGTCAGGTAGAACAAGGCATAGAACTGGCCCGTATACCAGACGACCCCCTCCGGTGCGGTGGCGCCGAACAGCGCCAACAGGATGAGGCCCCAATTCTTGCCGCTGCTGAAGCTTTCGAGGGCTGGATTGGATGACGCCTTGCCTTGCTGTTTGAGGCGCGCATAGAGCGGCGATTCCTCGAGCTTGAGCCGGATATAGATCGAGAGGCAGACCAATACGGCGGAAATCAGGAACGGCACGCGCCAGCCCCAGTCGCCGAACGCCTGGTCGCCCAGGGCGAGCCGGCACAGGAGGATGACCAGGAGCGCGAGAACGATGCCCAGCGTCGCGGTGGTCTGGATCCACGAGGTGAAAAAGCCGCGCCGTCCATCCGGAGAGTGCTCGGCAATATAGGTCGCCGCTCCCCCATATTCGCCGCCGAGCGCAAGGCCTTGCAGGACGCGCATGGTGACGAGCAGGATCGGTGCGAGACTGCCGATCGAATCGTAGCCGGGCAGCAAGCCAACCACGAAGGTCGCCGCGCCCATCAGCAGCAGCGTCAGCATGAAGGTGAATTTTCGGCCGATCAGATCGCCGAGGTGACCGAAGAAGATCGCGCCGAAGGGCCGCACCAGGAACCCGGTCCAGAACACGAACAGGCTCGCGATGAGCGCCAGCGTCGGGTCCATGGCCGGCGAGAAGAAGTGCTTGCTGAAGAACACCGCAAGCACGCCATAGAGATAGAAATCGTACCATTCGATGAGCGTACCGACCGAGGACGCGCCGATGATGAAGGAAAGGCTCTGCGTCGTACTTGAGGCAGGTCGGCCGCCGGCGAGGCTTGATGCGGACATGGACGTTTCCCCTTTTGGCTCCTGTGGGCCCGCGACACCGCTCTTTATCCCCCGGGCGATGTGCTGGGCAGAAATTTACTCTGGTGCGGATCGGGGCGCAATCTGTCGCTATGCGCGCGTCGCCGGCCCCTAGCCCTGGCGCATGCCGTGCGCGCGACTAGAATGGCGGCGATGGCAACGCGCAATGAGGAGGGACCGACGTGAACAACAAGGACGTGTTCGACCAAGGGCTGGCCATTCGCCGCGAGGTGCTGGGCGCCGAGTATGTCGATGCGGCGATCAAGGGGGCGGACGATTTCAGCCGGCCGTTCCAGGAATTCATCACCGAGTATTGCTGGGGAGCCGTGTGGGGCCGGCCCGGCCTGCCGAAAAAGACGCGCAGCATCATCAATCTCGCCATGCTGACGGGTCTCAATCGCCAGCACGAGCTCAAGATCCACGTCAAGGGCGCGCTCAAGAACGGCTGCACCAAGGACGAGATCATGGAAGTGCTGCTGCAAACCGCGATCTATTGCGGCGTCCCGGCCGCGGTCGAGGCCTTCCGCACCGCGCGCGAGGCGTTCAAGGAAGCGGGCGCCTGAGCGCCTCAGCGAAGGATTTCTACCAGCAGAACCAGCGTCTCCGTGGCCTGCCCGACAGGCGGGCTTCAGGCCCCGGACGCTCCGTGCTATACGCCGTCCCAGCGTCCCCGTAGCTCAGCTGGATAGAGCAACGGTTTCCTAAACCGTAGGTCGCCCGTTCAAGTCGGGCCGGGGACGCCATCGTGCGGCGAGGCCAAACTCCAAGGGACGATGCGATGCGGCTTGGGCTGTTCATGATGCCGGTTCACCCGCCGACCCGGGCGATGCACGAGGTCCTGGCGGAAGACATGGAGAAATGTCTGCTCGCCGACCGGCTGGGCTTCGACGAGATGTTCCTGGGCGAACATTTTTCCGCCTGGTCCGAGCCGTATCCTTCGCCGCTGATGTTCATGGCGAGCCTTATCGAGCGCACCAGGAACCTGGATTTCGGCACCGGCGTGATCTCGCTGCCCAACCGGCATCCGGCCCTGATCGCCGGCGAGGCGGCCCAGTTCGATCACATGAGCCGAGGCCGATTCATCTTCGGCATTGGCACCGGCAGCTTGGTTTCCGATTTCGAGCTCCTGGGCAACGGCGAGCCGGCGCTGCGCAATCGCATGCTGGTCGAATCGATCGACATGATCGAGCGGATTTGGTCACAGGACCCGCCCTATGACATCAAGGGCGAATTCTGGACGACGCAGATCGCGCGCACGGTCAATCCGGCGCTGGGCATCGGCTTCATCCCGAAGCCCTATCAGCGTCCGCGGCCGCCCATTTGCGTCACCGCGGCAAGCCCGAACTCGCAGACCGTCCGCATCGCCGGGCAGCGCGGATGGGGCCCGATCTCGAGCGCCTTCCTGACCGCGGAGGGCGTCGCGACCCATTGGGCAATGCTGCGCCAGGGCGCGGCAGAGGCGGGCCGCGCGCCTGCGGATGCGCAATGGCGGGTGGCGCGCTGCATCCATGTCGCGTCGAGCGACGCCGAAGCGCGCGACCACGTGATGGATGCGCGCTCCTCCTATCGCCACTATTTCGCGTATTTCCGCGAGATCTTGGGCGGGCTCGGCCGGCTCATTGCGCTGAAGCCGCGCCCGGACATGCGCGACGACGAGGTCACGGTCGAGGGCATCCTCGAATCGCGCCTCATCTACGGATCGCCGCAAACCGTGCTCGACCGCCTGGTCGCGCTCCGCGACAAGGCCGGCCCATTCGGCAGCCTGCTGTTCACCGGCGTCGATTGGAGCGGCCCGAACGAGGCCTGGGAGCGCGCATCGATGCGGAGGATGGCCGAGGAAGTGATGCCGCGCCTGGCGCAACACGCCGCCGCCCGGGCCGCCGAATAGGCGCCGCTCGTCAGGCCGCGGGGCGGCGCAGGCCCTCGAAGAGATGCAGCATGAAGGCCACGCCAATGAGCGGCGCGGCCAGATTGACGAGCGGCAGCGACAGCAGCACGGCGATGACTGCGCCGGCGAGGACCAGCCTGAAGCGATACTCCTGCCACATCGCGTGCGCGCCGCGCGGATCGAGGCGGCGCTGGGCGATCGCCACGAAATATTCCCGCCCGACGAGAAAGCCGTTGAGTCCGTAATAGACGAACAGGTTGACCCCGGGAACGAGGTAGAGCGGCAGCGCCGCGAGATTGAGCAGGAGCGCGAGAAACGCGAGGCGAATCCCGCTCCACAGCGTCTCGCCGATGCCGATCCGCCGCGCCTCAGACGAGCCGGGATAATGCGCGCGCTCGATCGCCGCGACCACGCGGTCGAGGAAGAACCCGAGGACCAGCATGGTCATCGCGGGAAAGAGCAGCCACGCGATGAACAGCGCCGCCAGGCTGCCGAGCACGTGAAGGACGCTGTCGAGCCACGCGAAGCCGCTGACATGGGTGCCCGCGAGCAGCGCCGACGCGGCGGCCCACAACCCCAGCAGCAGCACCAGCGCCAGCAAGATGCTGAGCAGCAGCGGCTTGCGCTGCTCGGCGGCGAAGGCATCGCCCAGGGCGAGAGAGAAGGCTCGGAAAATCGCTAGGCCCGCTTCGGGAAGAAGCGGTTCTCCGGACGCGGCAGGCCCAGATTCTCGCGCAGCGTGTTGCCTTCGTACTCGCGCCGGAACAGCCCGCGCCGCTGCAGCTCCGGCACCACGCGGTCGACGAAGTCGTCGAGCCCGGCCGGCAGGTACGGGAACTGCAAGGTGAAGCCGTCGCTGCCCCGGTTGACCAGCCATTCTTCCATCTGGTCGGCGATCATCTTGGGCGTGCCGAGCATGGCGAGGCCGCCATGGCCGCCGAGGCGCTGGGCGAGCTGGCGCACGGTCATGCGCTCGCGCCTGGCGAGCTCGATGGCGCGCTCGCGGCCGCTCTTGCTGGCGTTGCTCTCGGGGATGTCCGGGAGCGGCGCATCCGGATCGAATTTCGACGCGTCGTGGCCGAGCGCGATCGACAGCGCGGCGATGGCGCTGTCGTAATGCACCAGCGAGTCGAGCTTCGCGCGCTTCTCGCGCGCCTCGTCGAGCGAGTCGCCGACATAGATCATGCAGCCGGGCAGAATCTTCATGTGGTCAGGGTCGCGCCCGACCTTTTTCATGCGTCCCTTGACGTCGGCATAGAAGCTCCGCCCGGCCTCGAGGTTGCTTTGCGCGGTGAAGACGGCCTCCGCCGTCTCGGCCGCGAGCTGGCGCCCGGCCTCCGACGCGCCGGCCTGCACGATCACCGGCCAGCCCTGGATCGGACGGCCGATGTTGAGCGGCCCGCGCACGGAGAGATATTTCCCCTTGTGATCGAGCACGTGCAGCCGGGCCGGGTCGAAATAGCTTCCCTTGTCCACGTCGCGGATGAAGGCGTCGTCCGCCCAACTGTCCCACAGGCCGGTGACCACGTCGACGAATTCGCGCGCACGGGCATAGCGCTCGTCGTGCTGCAGGTGATCCTCGTGGCCGAAATTCTTCGACGCATCGGGGTTCGAGGTGGTGACCACGTTCCAGCCCGCGCGCCCGCCGCTGATATGGTCGAGCGAGGCGAACCGCCGCGCCACGTGATAGGGCTCGTCGTAGGTGGTGGAGCCGGTGGCGATCAATCCCAGATGCTCGGTCACCATCGCCAGCGCCGGCAGCAGCGTCATCGGCTCGAACGAAGTGACGGTCGCGCTGCGCTTCAGGGCGTCCATCGGCATGTTGAGCACAGCCAGGTGGTCGGCCATGAAGAAGCCGTCGATCCGGCCGCGCTCCAGCGTCTGCGCGAAGCGTTTGATGTGCCCGAAATTGAAGTTCGCGTCGGGGAAGGCGCCCGGATAGCGCCATGCCGCCGTGTGCAGGCTCACCGGCCGCATGAAGGCGCCGAGGCGCAATTGTCTTGATGTGCCCACGGCCACCCTCTTTTCCGTTCCGGCCCTATGCGAAAAATCATAGTGCCATCGGCACGGCGTGGCTCGAATTTTATGATGGCGGCAATGGCGCCTCCATCGCCGCGGCGATGAGGCGCAGATCGCGGTCGCTGATCGCGACGAGCCCGAAGCGCAGCGTGTAGCCCCAATTGCGTGCGCCCGCGGTGAATTCGAGCCGGTCGAGGAGCGGCTGGATCGGCGCCTCCTTGGCCGCAAGCCAGGTCACGTCGCGCCGGAAGGGACAGAATCCGCCGCCCATGTCGACTGCATAGGGATCGCCGCCGGCGACGATGCCGATCGCAGTAAAGGCCTGCAGCCGGTCCTTGCCGCGGAAGGCAACGGTCGGCGAATAGAAGGCGACGCGGTCGCCCGGCTGGATGAGGCGCAGCGGCGGCGCGTTGCCGTGGCAGACCTGCATGAAGCCTGCCGCGCGGCCGCGACTGACGTGGTCGGCGGAAGCGACGGCGAGCCAATTTCCGATCATCCGCCAAGGATAAACGGAGCTGCTGGCAAATTCTGTCAGGAGGCAATGTCCAGGGTTTTGCGCCATTCCTTGAGGAGGGCGAGGCGGCGGCGCGGGTAGCGCTCGGGCGAAACCGTCAAGGAGGCCACCCTATCGGTCCGGAAGTGCCTGAAATCCTGGCGCAATTCGCACCAGGCGACGAACACCCGGGCGCGCTCGAAGAAGGTCAGCGCGAAGGGCCAGACGGTACGCAGGGTCGCGTTTTCATCGCGGTCGATATACGCGATGCCGAGTTTTCGCTCGCGCCTGATCGCTTCCCGGATGGTGGCGAGGGCGCCGTCCTCGGTCAGGAGCGGATCGCCCGGACCCACCAGCAACGGCGAGGCCTCGATCCCGTCTCGCAGGTCGGGCGGCAGCACCGCCTCGATCTTGGCGAGCGCGTTCTGCGCCGCCAGCCCAAGCCGCGCATCGCCATGCTCGGCCACCCAGCGCGAGCCCAGAACCAGCGCCTCGATTTCCTCCTCGGCGAGCATCAACGGCGGCAACAGGAAGCCGGGACGCAGGATGAACCCGAGCCCGGCCTCGCCCTCGATCGGCGCGCCCTGCGCCCGCAATGTGTCGATGTCGCGATAGAGGGTGCGCAGGCTGATCGAAAGCTCTTTGGCGAGGCTCTGTCCGCTCACCGGCCGGCGGTGGCGGCGCAGGATCTGGACGAGGTCGAGGAGGCGCTGGGCGCGTGACATCGCGCGCTGGGGGTCAGACCCAGATTTGCAGCACGTAGTCGTAGGCGCCTTGGCCGTTCACCATGTCGACCCGCTGCCGCGCGATGCGCCAGCCGGCGCGGGTCTTCTTCAGGTGATGGACATAGGAGCCGGCAAAGTGCCGCGTCTCGTCGCGGCGGAACTCCATCATGTGGAAGCGCGAGCGCACCACCGCCGTGCCGGCGCGCTTGTCCTCGCTTTCGATCATCACGTTGGAGACGATGTGGTTGGTGCCCCAGTCGGGCGCCTGCGACCAGGCGTGCGGATGGGTGACGCGCTTCATGCGCACCCGCATCAGGTCGCGGTCCTCGTAGAAAATGGACGGCACGCCCTCGCCGGCGGTCTGCTCGGGCGAGGCCGGCATCCAATAGACGCCGCCGGGCGCGAACAGCTCGATGAAATCGTCCCAGCGCTGGCGGTCCAGTAGCTCGGCCTGGCGGTAAAGGAACTGCTCGATCTCGCGCAGCGCATCGGCGCCGTTGCCGCTTTTGCGCGGCGTGGCGACCCGCGCGGCCTTGCGGCGTACCGGCGGAGCCTTCTTCTTGGCGGCCTTTTTCTTCTTCGCGCGCGCCACGTCTCAGCTCCGTGTCATCAGATCGACCCAGGCGCGGAACTGGTTGCGCATCGGCGCCTCGCTGGTGCCGAAGCGCGACTTGATGACGTTGCCATCCATGTCGTCCTGGCCGGCATGGCGGTGGAAGCTGACCCAGTCGCCGCCTTCCGACGCGAGGCCCTGGTGGCATTTCCAGAAATTCTCGAGATCGTCGGCATTGACCATGGTCGCCGGCGAGTTGACCAGGTTGTAGTAGCCCAGCGCACGGCGATAGATCGCCTCGGGCGCGCCCTTCAAGCGGAAATGCCAGATCTCCGTGAGCGTGCGGTCTTGCGACAGGGGCCGCACCGCGCGGAGCTGCTGCAGCGGCGGCTGCACCGAGAGGCCGGGATAGAGCAGCACGTGGTGGATGTTGACGCCGAGGATTTCTTCGGTGCGCTCGGCGCCGTAATGCTTGCGCATGACCTTCTCGTAGGCGAGCGTGTCCGGGTCCTGCGGCCTGAGGCCCATATAGCCTTGCAGGATGCAATGCCCGCTCGGATAGTTGAGCGTCTGCACCTGGTCCCATTTGTGGAACGGCAGGGTGAAGGCCGAGAGATAGTGATAGTCGAGCGGCGCCTTGCCGTGGCGCTTCTCGATCTCGTGCTCGACCGCCTCCGCCGCGCGGCCGGTCGATTCGTGCGTCACCGAGGGATGAAGCGCGTCGAGCTGGTTCTCGAGGAAGATCTTCCAGTTGGAGCGCTGCACCACGCGGAAGCAATTGAGCACCACCTCGACCTCGCCCTCGGGCGCGCGGTCGCACATGTCATCGAACGCAATGCGCGCGTCGCCCAGGAACTCGCGCAAGCCGGGCCCGTCCTTGGCTAGGCTCGCGAACACGAAGCCGCGATAGGATTCGACCCGCGGCGCGTGCTTCAGGCTGCAATCGGGATTGTCGGGCGTGAGCCGCGTGCCCTCGTAGCCCTTGGGCAGCGGGAAGCTCTCGAGCGAGCCGTCGGTGTTGAACTGCCACGAATGGTAGGAGCAGGTGAAGACCTTGCCGGTATTGCCGTGGCGGTTGCCGCAGATCATCGCGCCGCGATGGGCGCAGCGATTGTAGAGCACGTGAATCGCGCCGTCGGAATGGCGCACCATCACCATCGGCTGGCGGCCCAGTTGCATGGTCCAATAATCGCCCGCGTTGGGCACCTGCGATTCATGGCCGCAATAGAGCCACACTTTCTCGAAGATGCGGTCCATCTCCATCTCGAAGATGGCGGGGTCGTTGTAGACCGTGCGATGAACGCGGTCGCGCTCCACGAGTTGGGCGAGATCGCTCGGACCGTCTCCACGCATGGTATGTCTCCCGCGGGCGAATGGGCCTTCGGCGCAAGCCCGCGCGGATTTAATCGCAGGGCGGGGATGGGGTCAATGCGCGGACGGGGAGCGCGCGGTGGCGAGCGTGTACGGCACTTCCGGTGCTAGCCGACTGTGCCGGGAGCGGCCGGTCCGGTCGGCCGCAATCCCGGCACGCGAACCTCAGCTCTTCTTCACCAGCGGGCATTCGCCCTTGTCCATGGGCCGGAACGCCTCCTCGCCCGGGATGGTGCCGATGAGCTTGTAGTAGTCGAAGGGGCCTTTGGACTCCGCCGGCGTTTTGACCTCGAACAAATACATGTTGTGTATCTTGCGACCGTCGGCGCGGAGATAGCCCTTGCCGAAGAGCGGATCGTCGATCGGCGCGGCCTTCAATGCCGCCATCACCGTTTCCGCATTCTTCGTGCCGACTTTCTGCACTGTCTCGAGGTAGTGCATCGTCGCGGAGTAGTAACCCGCCTGAATGCTGGTCGGCATCTTGCCATTCCACTTCACGGCAAAGCGTTTGGAGAAGGCGCGAGTGCCGTCGTTCAGATCCCAATAGAATGCCTCGGTGAGCTGCAGGCCTTGCGCCAGCGGCAAGCCGATGCTGTGTACGTCGGTAATGAACACCAGGAGCCCGGCCAATTTCTGCCCGCCCTTGGTGATGCCGAACTCCGCCGCCTGCTTGATCGAATTGATGGTGTCGCCACCGGCATTGGCGAGACCGATCACCTGGGCCTTCGATCCTTGCGCCTGGAGCAGGAATGACGAAAAGTCCGGCGTGTTCAACGGAACCCTCACGCTCCCAACGACCGTGCCGCCATTGGCGACCACCACGGCGGAGACGTCGCGCTCCAGCGCATAGCCAAAGGCATAGTCGGCGGTCAGGAAGAACCATGATTTTCCGCCCGCTTTCACCACCGCCGAGCCGGTGCCGTTGGCCAGCGCCGCCGTGTCATAGACCCAATGGGCGGTGTAGGCGTTGCACAGCTTGCCGGTGATGTCGGAGGAGGCCGGGTCGGTGGCGAAGAACATGCGCTTCTTCTCACCGGCGACGCCGATGGCGGCAATCGAGGCGGAGGATGCCCCAGCGCCGAGGATCGCATCGACATGGTCGACGTCGTACCAGCGGTTGGCGATGGCTACCGCGACATCCGGCTTGTTCTGCACGTCGGCGGAGATCAGCTCGATCTTCTTGCCGAGGACGCTACCGCCGAAATCGTCGATCGCCATCTGGGTTGCGATGACCGCGCCTTGACCGTTGATGTCGGAATAGAGGCTCGACATGTCGGTCAGGACGCCGAGCTTCACGGCTTCGTTGGAGGTCTGCGCGGTCCCCGGCGCAATGACTGCGAGCGCCAGAACAGAACCGGCAAGAAGAGTTCGCATCATCATTGGTGTCCTCCCATAGTATAGCCGCGCCGTTGATCGGCTGCATGATCGTCGATCGGGATTGTGCGCCCACGGCCTTGCCAGCGCCACGTAAATTTCCTTCGGGTTGCAGGTCTACGCTTGGCGATCGGTGCCGCGCTGCGCGTCCCCGCTGCGAGGCTTGCCCAAATCGCCGCAGCTCGATAGCATTTCGACGGACGCGCAGTTCGGGGACTTTCCCGCGGAAGGAAGATCAGATCATGGCGAATGGCAGGGCAACCATCAGTCACGTCGTCATCAACTGCTTCGACTTCCAGAAGATGCTGGACTACTACACCAAGACGCTGGGCTTCTTCGTCTCCGACATCGGCAAGCTGGGCTCCAGCGACATCTGCTTCCTGACCCTCGATCCCGAGGCCGAGCATCATCAGCTCGCGCTGACCAGCGGCCGCCAGGGGGAGCCGGGCGCCGGCCCGCTCAACCACGTCTGCTTTCGCCTCGCGACCTACAAGGAGCTGCAGGCGCGCCACAAGATGCTGGGCGATCTCGGCGTCAGCGGCATCCGGACCGTGACGCACGGCTCGTGGCTGTCGCTCTATTCGCTCGACCCCGAAGGCAGCAACATCGAATTCCGCTGGGACCTGCCCTGGTATGTCGGCCAGCCCTTTGCCCGGCCCGTCGATCTCAGCCTCTCCGAGGAAGAGATCAAGCGCTGGACCATCGAGCAGAACCGCGACAATCCGCGCTTTCAGCCGATGTCGGAATGGCGCGCCAAGGCCAGCGCGAAGATGCCGGTCGCCTGAGGACGATCACCCGCCCGCCTGCCGCATTGCCTCCCTGAGCGCCGGCAGCGCCGCGCGCATCGCCGCCGCGCCCGCATCGATCGTCTCGCTCGTGCGGTGGAATTCGAGCGGGCCGATATGGCCCACCTCCGGGCGCACCACCACCGCCGGCGGGTCCTCGGCAAGCCGCAGCCGGCTCAGCCGCGTCTGCACGATCTGCAGCGAGCGCGAGGCGACACCGAAGGCGCTGGGGCCGCCGCGGCGGCGGTTGAAATAGGTGCGGATCAGGCCCTGGCCGAGGCCGCGCCGCTCGGCCGGGCCGGGCTGGTCCGCCTCGAACCCCAGGGGCGCCATGATCCCCGCATTGACGTCGACCGCGACCACGATGTCGGCGCCGAGCGCGCGCGCGAGCGACACCGGGACCGGATTGACCAGCGCGCCGTCGCACAGCCAGCGCCCACCGAGCAGGACCGGCGGGAACAGGCCGGGAATGGCATAGGAGGCGCGCAGCGCATCGACCACGCTGCCCTGGCGCAGCCACGCCTCGTCGCCGGTCGCGAGGTCGGTCGCGACGCAAGCAAAGCCGCGCGGCAGGTCCTCGATCTTCGTGTCGCGGAAGATGGGACGCAGCACCTTGAGCACGCGCGCCCCGCCGATCATGCCGCCGGCGCCGAGCTTGACGTCGAAGAACGGGCCGACGCGGATGCGATTGAGGCGGCGCAGATAATGCGCGAAGTCCGGCAGGTGGCCGGTGAGCTGGAGCGCGCCGATGACGGCGCCGATCGAGGTGCCGCACACGATGTCGGGCGGCAGATGCGCCGCGTCCAACGCGCGCAGCACCCCAATATGGGCCCAGCCGCGCGCGCCGCCGCTGCCGAGCGCGATGCCGAGCCGCGCGCTCATCCCTCCATGCGGCTTGCGTCCGCGCTACTTGAGCCGCTTCGCCGCATCCTCCACCAGGCTCAGATCGACGTATTTGGTGACGTCGAAGCTCTCCTTGAGCCAGCCATACTGCTTTTGCAAATCGATCGCCTTCTGCAAGGCCGGAATGTCGGGCTTGCCGTCGGGATTGCGGTAATAGTCGCCGGCCTGGCCGTCATGCTTGAACAGCCAGCCGTCCCACTGGGCGGCTGGTATCTTGGTGACGTTGACGGCGATCTGCACCGCCTCGGCGTGGTTCTTGGGGTCGAAGTACCAGCGCTCGGCGCGCAGCGCGTCCTCCATGAAGTCGACCATCGCGGCGCGGTTCTTGGCGATGAAGCCCTCGCGTGCCACCCACATGCCGAGCTGGGTGATGCCCATGGCATCGCCCTGGGTGAACAGCGTCCGCGCGAAGGCGTTGACCTGGGGGTTGGCGGTGAACGGCAGCGGCAGCGCCATCATGTCGACCTTGTGGTCGGACAGCATTGCCGGCAGGCTCGGGATCGGCGCCTCGACCACGGTCAGGTCGCGCTTGTTCTCGAGATTGTGCTTGGCCAGCATGATGCGCATCGGGATGTCGGTGCCGCTGCCGAAGGCGTTGACGCCAAGCACCTTGCCCTTCAAATCTTCGATGGTTTTGATCGGGCCGTCCTTCAGCACCATGTACTGGTTGCTGTAATAGGTCGGCACGCCGTCCTGCAATTCGTCCTGGATGATGCGCAGATCGCTCATGCCGGCGTTGACGACCGCGAGCGGCATGGTGGTGAAGCCGAAATTGGCGATCTCGAGCTCGCCCGCGGCCAGCGCCTGGATGAGCTGCGGCGTACCCTGGAAGTGGACCGCCTCGAACGAATAGGTCTTGCCGAGATGCGTCGCCATCTCGGGCTTGGCGAAGAGGATGGTCGCCCAGTTCGACACCGGCACGATGTAGGACAGCCTGATCTGAAGCGGGTCGGCTTGCGCCGCGCTCCCGATCATCGCCGCCGTTGCGGCCGCGAGCAGCATGGTCTTCGATCGCATCGTCGTTTCCTCCGGGCCGGTTCTTGTCGGCGCAAAGGATCGCCGCCGGCTCCGTCCTTGTCAACGCATGCGGCAGCGTTCTAGCCTCGCAAGCGATCTTTGGGGAGCCTCATGACATGGCCGAAACCTTCGGATTCGTCGGCGTCGGGCGGATGGGCGGGCCGATGGCGGGGCGCCTCATGGACCGCGGCCACGGCCTCGCGATATTCGATGTCAGCGAAGCAGCCATGGCGCCGCTGCTCGCGCGGGGCGCCGTGCGGGCGCGGTCGCCGCGCGAGCTTGCCTCCCGTGTAGAGACCGTGTTCGCGAGCTTGCCCACGCCCGACATCGTGCGCGGGGTGGCGCTCGGGCCTGACGGGCTGGTGGCCGGCAGCGCGCTCAAAACCTATGTCGATCTCTCGACCACCGGCCCGCGCACCGCCGCCGAGGTCGCGGCCGGGCTAGCCGCGCGCGGCATCGAGACGGTCGACTCGCCGGTGAGCGGCGGCGTCGCCGGCGCACGCAAGGGCACGCTCGCGGTGATGGCGTCGTGCAGTCCGGCACTCTTCGCCCGCTTCGAGCCGGTGCTGGCCACATTCGGCCGCGTCTTCAATGTCGGCGAGCGCGCTGGCTTGGGCCAGGTGATGAAGCTCGCCAACAATCTCCTCTCCGCCACGGCGATGGCGATCGCGTCGGAGGCGATGGTGATGGGCGTCAAGGCCGGGCTCGACCCGCGCACCATGATCGAAGTCATCAACGCCGGCAGCGGCCGCAATTCCGCGACCCAGGACAAGTTCCCCAACGCGGTGCTGCCGCGCCGCTTCGATTTCGGCTTCACCACCGGCCTCATGGTCAAGGACGTGAAGCTCTGCCTCGAGGAGGCCGAGGCGCAGCAGGTGCCGATGTGGGTCGGGAGCGCGGTCAAGCAGCTGTGGCAATATGCGAGCCAGAGCTTGGGCCCCGACAGCGACCTCACCGAGATCGTCAAATGCATCGAGCAATGGGCCGGCGTCGAAGTCGGCGGCAAAAGCTGAGGCGGCCGTGAGCTATGAAGTCTATGCCGTGCGCTATGCCCGCCACGACCGGCCGGCGCGCGACAATTTCCTCGACAGCGACCCGCACGAGGGACCGATGCCGCTCGACTATTTCGTGTGGGCGATCGTCGGCGAGGGCCGGACATGGGTCGTCGATAGCGGTTTCGGCGAGGTCGAGGCGAAGGCGCGCGGGCGCCAGTTGCTGCGCTCGCCGGCGGACGGCTTGCGCGCCGTCGGCGTCGATCCGGGCGCGGTCGCCGATGTGATCGTGACCCACATGCATTACGACCACGCCGGCAATCTCGACCTCTTCCCCAACGCCAATTTCCACATCCAGGACCGCGAGCTCAACTACTGCACCGGGCGGTGCATGACCC
This sequence comes from Allostellaceae bacterium, assembly GCA_035604615.1. Classification (GTDB taxonomy): domain Bacteria; phylum Pseudomonadota; class Alphaproteobacteria; order ATCC43930; family CGMCC-115725; genus DATJLY01. The sequence continues at coordinate 115,005 of DATNID010000016.1, forward strand.
ATCCCCATCTGCGCGGCTCGTTCGCGCTCGCCGATGTCGAGGGCATGGTGCGGCGCGTCTATTCCGGCCGGGTCGCGTTCCATGACGGCGACGTGGAGCTGGCGCCGGGCTTGAGCCTGCATTTCATCGGCGGCCACACGATGGGGCTGCAATCGGTGCGCGTGCTCACCTCGCGCGGCCATGTCGTGCTCGCGTCGGACGCGGCGCATCTCTACATGCATCTCGACGAGCGCCGCGCGTTTCCGGTCGTCTACAACGTGGCCGACATGCTCGCCGGCCACGACACGCTGCGCCGTCTCGCCAGTTCCGAGCGCCACATCGTGCCGGGCCACGATCCGCTGGTGATGCGGCGCTATCCCGCCGCGCGCCCGGCGCTCGAATGCATCGTCGTCCGCCTGGACGCGGCGCCGCGGGACTAGCCGGCGTCTCACATGCCGCCGAGATTTCCGCGCATGCCATAGGATCTGCCGCTCGGCGCCTGGCAATTGCCGAGCGCGCCGCAGAACGGATTCGTCACGGAATCGTAGGGCGCGGTAACCCCGCTTGGCAGCGGCACATTCTGCGGCGCGCCGCAACTCGCGAGCAGCAGCGCGCCGAGAAGCGCCGCCGCACTGCCCAAGGATGGCCGGCGATCGCTCATCCGGCGTGGCTCAGCCGCTCGCGCAGGTGGGGCAGGAGCGCCAGCGCGTTGCCGGTGTTGATGCGCTGGCGGTCCTTGGCGCTCAGCTCCGTGTGGTCGAGGGCGTCGACGGTGTAGTCCATCGCCACGTAAGGATGGTCGGTGCCGAGCACGATGCGGTCGGTCGTGGTCCAACGGCGCAGCGCACCGAAGGTGACAGGATTGACCGAGGTGGCGACGTCGAAATAGAGCTTTGCGAGCTCGGCGTCGGGTCCGTGCGGCAGCCGCGCGCGAATCTTCTCCGTCCGCTTCGCGCTGCCGGTGATGCGGTCGGAGAGCGGCGGAAAGGCGCCGCCTGCGTGCGAGAAGATGAAGCGCACGTCGGGATATTTCGACAGCGTGCCGCTGTAGAGGAGGCTGGTGATCGCCCGCGCCGTGTCGAAGAGATACTCCTCGACCGCGGTCATCACGTCCGGGATGAGGCCGATGCAGCAATTCGCCACGGTCGGATGGAAATGCAACACCGCCTTGCGCCGGTTCAGTTCCTGCCACACCGGCGCGAAGCTCTGGTCGCCCGGCCACAGCGTGCCATAGCTGGTGAGAAAGCCGATGCCGTCGGCCTTGAGCGTGTCATAGGCGTAGGCGATCTCCTTGAGCGTCTCGTCGACATGGGGCAGCGGGATCGTCGCGAACATGCCGAAGCGGCCGGGATAATCGCGCGCCATCTGTGCCGCATATTCGTTGCACTGGCGCGCCAGCGCGGCGGCCTCATCGGGCGGCGCCCACCACACGCCCGGCAGTCCCAGCTCGGTCACGGCATAGGCGATGCGGTGACGGTCCATCTGCTCGATCGCGATCGCCGGCGTCCAGCCGATGAGATTGGGGCCCCAGGTATTGTCCGGCTTGTGCGAGCGCGCCGCCTCGATCCATTTCGGCGGCAGGATGTGGTGGTGGAAGTCGACCCGGAACGGCGCCTTCGCCGCCTGGCCTTCCGTCGCCGCCCAGGCCGGCGCGGCGGCCAGCGCCGTCGCGGCGGCGGCAGAAAGGAGCACATCGCGCCGCCGCAGTCCGTCCGCCATCGTGAACCTCCCTTGCAGTGTTTTTTCGCCCGGTCGCCGCGCCGGCGACGCATTCCATTCTAGCATGGGCGCGGCGCGGTTGCGTTCTCGGGCGCGGCCACGACCCCCCTTGCTTTTCGCACCCGGTCCCCGAACCATGCGCTCGTTCAACCATGGCCGGAGGGGGCGGGCCCATGACCAAGTTCACGGCGAAGGCGGGCTGGTGGCTCGGCGCGGCGGCGCTTGCCGGCATCGTGCCGGTGCAACAGGCGGCGGCGCAGGACGCGGCGACGGTGAAGCTCGGCGTGGTGACGTTCCTCTCGGGGGCGGCGGCCGGGCCCTTCGGCATTCCCTCGCGCAACGCGGCCGAGCTGGTGGTCGAGGCGATCAATGCTGGGACCTTGCCCGCGCCTTACAACAGCAAGGGCTTCGCCGGCGCCAAGCTCGAGCCCATCATCATCGACGAGAACGGCAGCACCACCGAGGTGGTGCAGAACTATCGCGACCTGGTGCAGCGTCGCGGTGCCACCGCGGTGGTCGGTTATGTCTCGTCGGGAAGCTGCCTCGGCGTCGCGCCTGTGGCCGAGGAGCTGAAGACCCTGACCGTGTTCTTCGATTGCGGCACGCCGCGCATCTTCGAGGACGAAGATCACCACTACGTCTTCCGCGCGTCGGCGACCTCGACCATCGACAGCACCTCGGCCGCCCGCTACATGGTGTCGCGCTACAAGGACATGAAGGCGTTCACCGGGATCAACCAGAACTATGCCTGGGGCCAGGATTCGTGGAGCGACTTCGAGGGCGCGATCAAGGATTTGAAGCCCGGCCTCAAGGAGGAAGACCCGCTCTTCCCCAAGCTCTTTGCCGGCCAGTACAGCGCCGAGATCACCACGCTCCTCGCCAAGGATGCGGACGTGGTGCATTCGAGCTTCTGGGGCGGCGATCTCGAGAGCTTCGTCCTCCAGGCCGATCCGCGCGGCCTGTTCCAGAAGGAACGCTTCTACATCAGCACCGCCGAGACCGCGATGTTTCGGCTCGGCCCCAAGCTCGCCGACGGCATCATCATGGGCGCGCGCGGGCCGTGGGGCGTCTACTCCCACGACACCGAGCTCAACCGCTGGTTCCGGCACGCCTACACCGACCGTTTCGGCACGCCGCCCGTCTATCCGTCCTACCAGATGGCGCTGTCGCTGCTCGGCACCAAGCTCGCCTATGACAAGGCCGCTGCGGCCAATCCCAAGCCCGGCGTCGAGGACGTGGTCAGGGCCTTCACCGGCCTGGAATTCGAGGTCTTTGGCACCAAGATCGCGATGGCGCAGGGCAAGGGCCATCAGGGCATCCACGAGATCGCCCAGGGCACCTACAAGTACGACAAGGCGACCACCACGCCGACCATCACCGACATCGTCTACTACCCCGCCGAGTGCGTGTCCCCGCCCGAAGGCACCAAGAGCACCGATTGGATCAAGGACGGCATGAAGGGCGCCAAGAACTGCCCCTGAATTCGCGGGCCGCGCCGTGCTGACCGCGGCCGCCATCCTGGTCGACGGGCTCGACTACGCCGCCTGGCTCTTCATCGTCGCGGTGGGGCTCACCCTCATCTATGGCGTGATGAAGGTGGTGAACGTTGCCCATGGCGGGCTCTATTCGATGGGCGCCTATGCCGCCGCCTGGGCGGTCGGGCTCTATTTCGACCGAGGATTGGCGCCCGCCGGCAGCTTCCTGGTCCTGGCCCTGGCGTCGGTCGCGGTGGGCGGGGTCGTGGGGCTGGCGCTCGAGCGCGGGCTGCTGCGCCTGTTCTACGGCCGCGACGACATCCTGATCGTGCTGGTGACCTACGCCGCCTTCCTCATCCTTGAGAACCTGGTGCTGCAGATTTGGGGGGTCGAGGCCTATCCCGCCTATCAGCCGGCGACGCTCCTCGGCACGATGACGATCGCCGGACTGCCGTTCAGCACCTACGAGCTAGCGCTGGTGCCGCTGGCGGCGGCGATCGGGGCGGCGCTGATCTGGATCTTGGCACGCACCCGCATCGGCAAGCTGGTGCGCGCCGTCATCCACGACCGCGAGATGGCGTCGTCCTTCGGCATCGACGTGGGCCGCGTCTATACCGTGACCTTCGTCGTCGGCGCGGTGCTGGGCGCGTTCGGCGGCGCCGTCACCGCGCCGATCATTTCGGTGGCGCCCGGCATCGGCGTCGAGGTGATCGTGCTCGCCTTCGCCGTCGTCGTGATCGGCGGGCTCGGCTCGGTCGCGGGCACCATCGTCGGCGCGCTCCTGGTCGGGCTCGCGCGCGCCGCCGCGGTGCATCTTTTGCCTCAGGTCGAGCTGTTCGCGATCTACGCGGTGATGTCGCTGGTCCTGGTGCTGCGCCCGCAAGGCCTGTTCGCGCCGGCGCGGCAGCGGCGAATCTGATGGGGGCTCTGGCGCGCGGTCCATGGCTGCTGCCGCTGGTGTTCGGCGCGCTCGCGCTCCTGAGCCTCGTGCTGACGCCGTTCCTGGTTTATCTCCTGACGGTGATCCTGGCGCGCGGGCTGGTGGTGCTGGGCCTCCTGATCCTGTGGCGCACCGGGCTCATGTCGTTCGGGCAGGCGCTCTATTTCGGCGTCGGCGCCTATGCCGTGGGGTTGGCCGAAAAATACTGGGGCCTGCGCGACGCTTTCGCGCTCCTGGCGCTGGCGCTCGCCGCCTCGGCAGCGATGGCCCTGGTGCTGGGCTGGCTGCTGCGGCAGTACCGCGACATCTACTTCGCCATGCTGAGCCTCGCCTTCTCGATGATCCTCTACGGGACGTTGGTGAAGAGCCGTGTGCTGGGCAGCACTGACGGCTTCACGGTGCCGGCGCCGCATTTCCTCGGCTGGGCGCCGGGGCCGGCGCTGGCGATGCACGCGCTCCTGCTGCTAACGGTGGCGGCGGCTTCGCTCGGATCGTTTCTCGCCGCGCGCTATCTCGCGTCGCCCATGGGCCATCTCACCACCGCCATTCGCGACAACGAGATCAGGGTCGAGTATCTGGGCTATCCGGTGCGGCGCGCCATTCACGTCAAGTACGTGTTCGCGGCCATGCTCGCGGGCGCGGGGGGCGCGCTGGTGGCGCTCGCGGTCGGCCACATCGATCCGGACATGACCTATTGGACCACCTCGGGCGAGTTCGTGTTCATCACCATCCTCGCGGGCCCCGGCAGCGTGCTGGCGCCGTTCCTGGGCGCCGCCATCTTCGAGGCGGTGCGGACATACGCCACCGCTTACGCGCCCTATAGCTGGCAGATGGTGCTGGGCATCTGCCTGCTGCTCCTCATCCTGTTCCTGCCGCGCGGCGTGTGGTCGCTGTTCGGCGCGCGGCGGCGGGCGGCGCCATGACCGCGCTGCTCGCCGTGCGTGGCCTCAACAAGTCGTTCGGCTCGGTCGTCGCCGCGAGCCAAATCGAGGTCGAAATCGAGGACGGCGAGGTGGTCGGCATCATCGGCGCCAACGGCGCCGGCAAGACCACCTTCGTCAATCTGGTCACCGGCTACCTCCAGCCGACCAGCGGCACGATCGCGTTCGAGGGGCGCGACATCACCGCGCTGCCGCCGCGCGACATCATCGCCGCCGGCATCTCGCGCTCGTTCCAGGTGCCGCAGGTGTTCGCGAGCGCGACCGTCTTCGACAATCTCCTCATCGCCTGCGGCATCGCCGCCGGCGGGCGGTTTCCGCTGTGGCGGCCGTTGCGCCGCAGAGAGCTCCTGGCCGAAGCCGACCGCCTGGTCGAGCGCTTCCGCATCGGCGAATACCGCGACCAGCCGGCGCAGCTCCTGCCCCAGGGCGTGCGCAAGCTGCTCGACATCGCCATGGCGCTGGTGCGCCAGCCGCGGCTCCTCCTGCTCGACGAGCCCACCAGCGGCATCAGCGTCGAGGAGAAGTTCGCCATCATGGACCTCATCATGGGCGCGCTGCGCAACGAGCGCATCGCGGTCATGTTCATCGAGCACGACATGGACATCATCGCGCGTTATGCGGGCCGGGTGCTGGCCTTCGTCGACGGCACCATTGTCGCGCGGGGGCCGCCCGAGACCGTGCTGGCCGATCCGCGGGTGCGCCGCGCCATCACCGGCGAGCCCATGCCTGCGCGCGGGACGGCGACATGATCCTCGCGCTCGACGGGCTCGATGTCGCGATCGGCGCTACCGCCATCATCCGCGGCGCCCGGCTCGAGGTTCCGGCGGGCACGATGTGCGGCTTGATCGGCCGCAACGGCGCCGGCAAGACCACGCTAATGCGCGCCATCATGGGGATATTGCCGGCGCAAGGCGGCACCATCCGCTTCGAGGAGCGCGACTTCACTGCCGCCCCTTCGCATGCCCGCGCGCGCGCCGGCATCGGCTACATGCCGGAGGACCGCAAACTGGTGCCCGGCTTCACCGCGCGCGACAACATCATGCTGCCGCTGTGGGCCGCGGGCCAGGGCGGCAGCGAGCGCCTGCGCTGGATCTACGATCTCATGCCGGAGCTCGAGCTGCTGAGCACGCGCCGCGCCAGCCAGTTGAGCGGCGGCCAGCAGAAGATGGTGGCGCTGGCGCGCGCCATGATGGCAGGAACGCGGCTCCTGCTGCTCGACGAGCCGTCCGAAGGCCTGGCGCCGGCCTTGGCGCGCCGCATCGGCGAGGTGCTGGCACGCCTGCGCGGCACAGGGCTCAGCGTGCTGATGGCCGAATCGAACGACACCCACATGGGCGATCTGTTCGACGCCGCCTTCGTCATCGAGCGCGGCAGCGTCGCGCGGCGGGCGTAGGAGAAATTCGATCGGGTTGATGCAGTGCGTCCTTCGACTACGCTTCGCTCCGCTCAGGATGAGGAACCGTTCCTTATGCCATCCACAATTTTCCTCATCCTGAGCGGAGTGCGAAGCACGCAGTCGAAGGACGCACGGTATTCATGCAAGCAGCTTCTGCTATGAACGACACTCTCTCCGCGCCCGTCGGCATCGTCGGCGGCGGGCCCGTCGGCATGATGCTGGCGCTGTTCCTGGAGCGGCATGGCGTCGGCGCGGTCCTCTTCAACACCGAGGATCACAGCCGCTGGCATCCCAAGGGCAGCACCCACAATTCGCGCAGCATGGAGCATTACCGCCGGCTGGGCTTCTCGACCGAGGTGCGGAAATTGGGCCTGCCCCCGGACCATCCGACCGATGTCGCCTACTTCACGCGTTACACCGGCTGGGAGATGGCGCGGATCGCGCTGCCGACCGAATCCCAGCGCATGGCGGCGGTGGCGGCCTCACCCGCCACCGACCAGGTGCCCGAGCCCATTCACCGCGCCAACCAGATGTATGTCGAGAAGTTCCTGTTCGACCGCGTTGCCGTCGCGTTTCTCACGCGCCGCTATGGCTGGCGCGTCTCGGACATGCGCCAGGACGCGGACGGCGTCAATGTCGCCGCCGAGCGCGTCGGCGACGGCGCGCGCGAGGATTGGCGCTTCCAGTATCTCGTCGGCTGCGACGGCGGGCAGAGCGTGATCCGCCGCACCCTCGGCATCCGCTATTCCGGCTTCGACACGCTGGAGCAGGAATTCATGGGCGGGCGCATGATCGCCACGTATCTGCGCCTGCCGACGCTGCTCGCCGAAGTGATCGGGCGCGGGCGCCGCGCCTGGCAATACGTGTCGATCACGCCGGGGCGGCGCATGGTGCTGGTCTCGCTCGACGGCAAGGAGGAATTCCTGCTGTTCACGCGCGCGCCCGATCCCAACGTCGCGCCCGACGACGATGCGATCCGCGCCCATGTCCGGCGCGCCGTCGGCGCCGATCTTCCGGTCGAGGTGCTGGGCCACAACCCGTGGACGGCGGGCGCCGCCCTCGTCGCCGAGCGCTTCGGCCAAGGCCGCGTGCTGCTGGCGGGCGATGCCGTCCACCTCTTCACGCCCACCGGCGGCTTCGGCATGAACACCGGCATCGACGACGCGGCCAACCTCGCGTGGAAGCTGGCGGCGACGGTGCAGGGCTGGGGCGGGCCGCACCTCCTTGGCACATACGAGCCCGAGCGGCGCCCCATCGCCGTCCGCAACACCACCGCCGCGCGCACGCTCGCCATCACCGCGGGCGAGATGCCGGTCGCGGCGACGATCGACGACGACAGCGACGCAGGCGCGGCGGCGCGGCGCCGCTTCGGCGAATTCATCGCGTCGCGGCTGGGCGAGGAATTCGCCTCGATCGGCGTGCAGCTGGGCGCGCGCTACGACGGCTCGCGCATCGTCGCCGAGGACGGCGCGCCGCCCGCCGCCGACCCGATCGTCTATCGCCCCTCGAGCGTCCCCGGCGGCCGCGCGCCGCATGTCTGGCTCGGGCGCGGTCGCGGCATCGGCGATTCGCTGTTCGACCAGCTGGGCCGGGGCTTCACGCTCCTGTGCCTCGGCGCGCGCCCACCCGACACGCGCGCGCTCGCGGGCGCGGCCGCACGCCGCGGGATCGATCTCGCCGTGCTCCATCGCGCCGACGCCGCGGCGCGGGCGCTTTACGAGCGCGACGTCGCGTTGATCCGGCCCGACCAGCATGTCGCCTGGCGCGGCAACGCTCTCCCCGACGATTGCGACCGCCTGCTCGCGCGCGTGACCGGATACGTGTGAAGGATTGGTGCGTCATCCGTTCAGGCGGAACCGCGGTGCATCGAAGCGGCGAAGCCCGAGCGATTGCGCGAATCCACCGCCGCGGTCCCTGCGCCAGGCGGTGAATCCATAAATGGCCGCGGGAGCGCCCGCTCTCGAGGCGAAGCGGGCGCATGATGTCGGGGACCGATCGTCAGAAATTTGCCACATCAAGACATGCCTCCTCCGCTGTTCGAGACGCAGTTGCGCGCGACCCGTTACCGTCACGAATCCGTCATGTTTGCGGCGGCATCATTGAGTAGGATGAAGCGCCGTGCGCCGCAGCGATATCGGCTTCATCATCACAGCATTTCGGGGGCGCACGTGACCGCGAAGACCCGCATCGTCGATATTCTTGGGGAAACGGCGCTGGTACTGCCCGCTGTCGTGGGCGGCGCCGTTGCGGCCAACGAACGCGCCAAGTACGTGCTGTCGCTGCTGCAGGTGGCGGCGAACCACGCCGACAATCCCGACGCGGCGCTGGTGTCCCTGCGCGCCGAGCGCGAGGCTTGCGGCATCGCCGAACCCACCCTCGACGGCGTCGTCGCTCATGCCGAGTCCGACGGCAAGGGCGGCTATTTCATTGAACAGATGCCACGCCTGCTCGATATTCTCGCGGCCGCGCTTCACGACTTGCTCGCGCCGCTCGCCATTGTCGCGCGCGCGTCGCCACAGGATCGGGATCTCTACGACGCGCAGAAGCGTCGACTCGAAGCGCTGCTGAAGTCGCTGCCGCCGCTTGGCGACGGCGTGATCAGCGGCGAAACGATCGCCGATCTGACGTCCGGCCGTCCGCGCTCGGGTGACGGAGTCCATCTTCTCGTGATGGATCTCCACAAGGAGCTGAACCGGCTAATCGCGGCGATCGCCGAGGAAACGATCGCGGGCGCCCATGCTTATGGCATCGAAGACGCGGACCGGCCGCGGATCGCAGCCTTCATGGCCGGGCTGCAACGCACCGCGCCGCTCAAGTTCGATCATCCGGGCCTCGACACGACGGCGGCGCGGGGGCACGGCGCGCTCGTCATCCAGAACGACATCGGCGAGACCAAGGCCCATGTCGTCGTCATCCGGGTCGCCGGCCTCGCGGTGACACTGACTTATACCGACATCCACGCACAGCGCCTGCGCTTCCTGCAGAGCATGCTCGACAGCAGCGGTGTCGCGTGGGAGGAGCTCTGCTCGCGCCAGGCGGCGGGATTGGGCGACAGCGACCTTTTCTACATGGCGGTCGGAACCTTCACCGCGCCGGACGAGGCAGCACTGTGCGGTTTTCTCGACCGTTTGGGTTCGCGCATCGTCTTCCTCATCGATTGGAACCGGGCGCGCAAGCGGCTAGGCCTGTTCGTTCCCAACACGCTTGCAGTCGAGCTTCTCAGATGGGCGTCCGAGCGCGAAATCGGCCACCGCGCGTTCTTGCAGCTCGGCGGAGAACGGCTGATCTACGACGTGCTTGCGGGCGCGGTGCGGACGCAACTGCGCTATGGCGAGCCGCTGGACGAGATGATCGGCACCGATGCGGCGCGGGATTATCTGCGCTTCGTGCTCGAAGCGACCGCAACCGGCCTGCGTGAGGGCCGCTCGGAGACGCTGATTCGCGACCGCATCCGGGTCGAGCTGTTCAATCACTTCCGAACCGCCGAACAGCGGCTCCTCGCCGACGCCGCCGAGCACGGCGCGCTCATCCTGCAGCTCGCGCGCGGCCTCGAGACGGCGCTGCGGCACGGTGCCCTACCGGACGCCGAGCGACTGCACCGCAACGCCACGCGGGCCAAGGAGCTGGAGAGCCGCGCCGACGAGATCGTGAAGGCGACGCGCGCGACGGTGCGGCGCATCGCCGGCACGGCGATCTTCTGCCAGACGTTGGAGGTGGCGGACGATGCCGCGGATGCGCTCGAGGATGCGGCCTTTATCGCCGGGCTCCTCGCCGATATCGCCCCAACGGGCGAGCTGCCGCCGCCGCTTTTGGAGCTGACGGGCCTCGTCGTTGCCGCCGGCGAGGCGTTCTGCCGGTTCCTGAAGCTCGCGCCCGACATCCATCGCGGCGCCGCACGCGAGCCGATCGAGAAATTCCTCGCCGCCGCCGACGAACTCGTGACCATCGAACACTTGACCGACGCCAAGGAGCGCGAGGTGACGATCGCGCTTCTCAAGACCGCGCTGGAGTGGCGCCCGTTCAACCTCATGAGTGGCATGGCGCATCATCTCGAAGTAGCGGGCGACGCCTTCCTGCACGCCAGCCTCATGCTGCGCGACCATGTCCTGGGCGATATTCTATCGCTTTAAGCCGCCGCCGAGGGCCGCTACCGCCGTTTTTTTGGGAGTACGCGACTTAGGCCCAGTTTTCTTCGTCGAGGAGCGGGGTCCACGGCTCTGCCTGGCGCAGCGACACGGGCGGCTCCGGCTCGTGGTAGAGCAGCCGCGCCTCGGCGGCCGGACCGCGCCGCGCGCCCAATCCTAGAACCACGAGATTGCGCCGCGCGCGCCGGTCGGCCAGCATGACGCGATCGCCGATCCGCACCTTGTGATGCGGCTTCACCACGCTGGCCTCGCCGACGCTCACCTGGCCCGCCTCGCACAGCCGCGCGGCGAGGCCACGGGTGCGCGCCATGCGCGCGTGCCACAGCCACTTGTCGATCCGGATGCTGTCGCCCGCATCGCTCATCGCGCGAGCCGCAAGTCCTTGAGCTTGGCGAAGGGTCCCTCGGCCGGGCTGGCGAGAGCGCGCCGCCGCTGCTGGCGCCGCAAGCGCGCATGGAACAGCACGCTCCCGTCCTCGCCGTCAAGGACCGCGCGGTAGCCCAGGCGCGGCAGCAGGAGCGCGAGATCGGCCGGCGCCGCCCCCGCGATCCCGGCGAGCGCCGGCGTTGCCGCGAACGGGCCTTGCCGCGCCAGCGCGCGCGCCGCGGCGGCGAGGCGCTCGAGCCGATCGGCGCGCACGACCCACGGGCCCAGCATGCGATAGCCCATCGCCGCGTAGGCGCCGTCGGCGATGGCGGGATCGCGCGCCGCGGACGTGCTCTTGGGCGGCTCGGGCACGGCGCTACCGTTGCGCACCGCCCATAAGAGGCCGGTGAGCCGCGCCGCCTTGGGCTTCAGCAGCGGTTCGACATAGATGGTCTCGGTGCCCAGCCGCACGCCCATGCGCGCCAGCGCCTTGCGGTCGGACGCGGTGAGAGCGGCGCGCAGATGCCCCACCTCGCGCGCCGGCAGGCTGCCCAGCGCCTCCGCGAGCTGGAACACCAAGCCGCGCGCCGGGCCGGCGAGATCGGCGTCGCGCGCGCGGAACAACGAAGCAAGCCCGCGCCGCACCGCCGCGCCGACGAAGGACGCGAGCCGCTGGCGCACGCCGTCGCGCAGATGGCCCTCGAGGAAGTCGCCCGGCAGCGCCTCGACCTTGGGCGCCAGCACGCTCTCGCCGGAAAGAAGCCGTCCCACTGCGCCGCCGCGCCACGCGACCGCGCCGTCAGGCCCGAGCTCGAACTCGGCGTCGGGGGCCTCCGTCAACGCGCGGGCGCGCGCCGCGATCTCGCCGCGCAGCACCCGGTTGGCGGCGGCGAGCAAGGTCCGCCGCTCGCCGAGCTGCGCGTCCTCGTCGGGCACGAAGCGGAACCCGTCGAGCCGCCCGACATAATGGCCCTCGACCTTGACCTCGCCGGCGCGGCTCACCGACGCGAGCAGATCCTGCGAAGTGGCTAATCTGCGTACCAGAAACGCCGAGCGGCGATCGACGAAGCGCTGGGTGATGCGGTCGTGCAGCGCGTCCGACAGCCGGTCCTCGATCGCCCGCGCGCGCTCCTGCCAGTAGGCGCTCTGCGCCAGCCAGTCCGGCCGGTGCGCGATATAGGTCCAGGTGCGGACATGCGCGATGCGGCTCATCAAGGTGTCGATGTCGCCGTCGCTGCGGTCGAGCCGTCCGACCTGATCGGCGACCCAGTCGGTCGGGAGGCGCGCCTCCGGCGAAGTCAGGTGGCGATAGATGCGCGCCAGCAGGCGCGCATGCGTCTCGCTCATCACCTTGCGGAAGTCGGGGATCTGGCACACTTCCCAGAGGAGCCGCACGCGCTCGGCATGGCGCGCGGCGTCCTCGATGTCGGGCAGGCGCGCCAAGGTGCGCAACGCGAGGTGATCGTCGGCCTCGGGCGCGAGCGCCAGCCCGCGCGTCACCGGCCGCGCCTCCAGGCTCGCGAGCAGTTGGCGCGGCGAGCGGAAATCGAGCTTGGCGCTGCGCCAGTAGAGGAACTCAAGCGGGTCGAAGCGGTGGTTCTCGACCGCCTCGACCAGCTCGGGATCGAGCGCGTCGAGATCGGCGGTGGTGCCGAACGTGCCGTCGCTCATGTGGCGGCCGGCGCGGCCGGCGATCTGCGCGATCTCGGCGGGCCCCAGGCGGCGCGGCGCGTGGCCGTCAAACTTCACCACGCGGGCGAAGGCGACATGGTCGAGATCCATGTTGAGGCCCATGCCAATGGCGTCGGTCGCGACCAGGTAGTCGACCTCGCCGGACTGGAACAGTCCCACCTGCGCGTTGCGCGCCCGCGGGCTCAGCGCGCCCAGCACGACGGCCGTGCCGCCGCGCTGGCGTCGCATCAGCTCGGCGAGCGCGAACACGTCGGCGACGGCGAAGGCGACGACGGCGCTGCGCGGCGGCAGCCGCGTCGCCTTCTTCGCGCCGACATAGCGCAGGGTGGAGAAGCGCGGGCGGCTGACGGACTCGGCCTCGGGCACCAGGCGGCGCAGCAGCGGCCGGATCGTGTCGGCGCCCAGCATCATCGTCTCGGCCAGCCCGCGCGCGTGCAGCAGCCGGTCGGTGAAGACATGGCCGCGCTCGCGGTCGCCGCACAACTGGATCTCGTCGACGGCGAGGAAATCGACCGGCCGGTCGAGCGGCATCGATTCGACGGTGCACACGAAATAGGCGGGGTTCGGCGGGATGATCTTTTCCTCGCCGGTGATGAGGGCGACGGCGCGTGCGCCCTTCAGCTTCACCACCCGGTCGTAATTCTCGCGCGCCAGGAGCCGCAGCGGGAAGCCGATCATGCCGGTGCGATGGCCGAGCATACGCTCGATGGCGAGATGAGTCTTGCCGGTATTGGTCGGCCCAAGAACGGCCAGGACGCGAGCCCGGGAGAGGACGGCCATGAGGGGAAGAATCGGCGGTTTTGCCGCCAAAGGCAAGGGGCGCGGGCGGGCCAGGCCGAGGATTCAGGCGGCGGTGATGGCGCTGCGGAAGCGCAGCGGCGAGGCGACGCAGCGGAATGGCTCGAACGTAGTGCCGGTGCCGCGCACGGTGATGTCGCCAAAATTCAGCATGCGCCCCAGGACGCTCTGATCGACATCGACGCTCTCGACCTGGGTGCGGCTCATTTCGATGGTATGGCGGCGAATGAGGCCGCGCTTATGAATGATGCGACGGTTGGTGACGGCGAGCTCGGTGGTCGCACGCTCGATCGCCGGCGCGACCGCGAGCAGCAGCGCCAGCACCACGGCGATCCCGGCGCCGGCAAGACAGGCATTGCGCGGATCGCCCGCCTGGCCCGGCGCCACCGCGAGGAGCCCAACCGCCACGAACAGCATCAGGACGGACCGGCGCCATACGAACCACCAGTGGATTCGCGTCGTCTCGATTACCGTCTCGTCCGGCTGCAGGACGCTCTCGATATACCCCATCGGCCGGCTCCCGCCCGGGTCTCGTGCGAGCGCGATGATCTTCCGCCGAAGGCGCGCGGGCAATCCCAGAAAAAAGACACGGCCCGGGCGCGTCCTTCGCTTGACGTGGGCGAGCGCCAGCCGCCACGATGCCGCGTGATCGATTCGTGTCATTGCGGGGCGGCGTTGCGCACGCGGCCGATCGAACGTCGATGAGCGCGGACTCTGCATCGCGCGTCAAAGGGCAACGCGCGGTTCTCGTGGGCGCGCCGTCACCCCGGCCCGCGACTCGGATTGCCGTCGGGATCCTCGTCGCGTTCGCCTATGTCGGAACGCTGGCCGTCGCCGGGTTCTTCATCTCGAGCGCGGTGAATTCCAAGGGCGATCGCGGCCCAGTCGCGCGCGCCACGATCGCGGATATGCCCGAAACGCCCCGCATTGCTGCTATGCCCGCACCGGCGCCGGCGCCGACGCCGACGCCGGAAAATGCGATCGTCTCGCCCGCGCCCGCGCCCGCGCCCGAGTCGCCGCGCGCCGCTTCGCCTGCTGCGCCGGTCCCGGCGGTGGAATCCGCTCCGATATCGGCCGCGGAAGCCGCCGCACCGTTGGACACGACGCCGATCGCCGCGCCCGCAACTGCGAATGTCGAAGCGCAGCAGGACGAGGCGCCGCTCGCCGCCATCGTCTCGGCGCCGCCGGTCGAGGCGCAGCCCGCCGTTCCGCCGCCGCCGGAACAGCAGGAAGCCGCGCTGCCCGCGAGCGTCGCGCCGCCGCAAGCCGCGACCCCGCCGCCTCCCTCGGCCGCCGCTCTGGACTTCGCCCGACGCGGCGACGTGCATCTCGCCCAGGGCGATGTCGCGAACGCGCGACTATATTACGAACGCGCGGCCGAGCTGGGCGATGCGCGCGCGGCGCATCTCCTCGGCAATAGCTTCGATCCCGCCTTTCTCGAGCGCTGGGGCGTGCGCGGCATGCGCGGCGATCCCGCCGAAGCTGCGCGCTGGTATCGCCGCGCTGGAGTCCTGGGTGCTAGCGACGCCGAGCGCGATCTCGCCGCGCTTCCGCAATAATGCTCGGCTCGACCCGAAATGGTCGCCGCCACGCACAAAATTCGGGCAATGACGCGCCAATCGTGCCGGCCGAATCGGGCCAGCCAAGCGCCCGCGAGTGCTTGCGTTATTCAAGTGTTCGCTTGACGCCATAGAACGAATATTACATCATTTACGCATCGACCGTTCGGGAGAGCGCGGCGAAAGCCGCTCTGTGTTAATGGCGGCACCGTTGGGCCAAAAGCCGGATCGGAAGATCGCGACCGCCCCCGGCACGCCCGCGCCGCGCCGCGATCCCGCCAAGATTCTCGAATCGCTGAATGAAATCCTGCGCGAGCTGGGCGCCGGCGAGGGCGAGCGAAAACCGACCGCGATCGGTCAGCCGCCCGCCACGCCCGCGGCCAAAGCGCCCGTCACTGCCAATCCTGTGGCGCCGCCACCTGACCCGCTGTTCAAGCACGTCATGCCACCGCTCGAGCCACGTCCCGCGAGCGCCGAAGCCGGACCGAAGATCGAGCCTCCGCCAGGGGTGCCGCCCGACGCCACGCCGGCGGCCAAAGTGCCCGTCACCGCAAAGCCCGAGACGCCGTCGCCGCCCGATCCGGTCTTAAAGCACGTCATCCGGCCGCTCGAGCCGCGTCCTGCGAGCGCCGAAGCCGCACCGAGGGTCGAGCCTCCGCCTGTGGAGCCGCCCCGCGCCAAGCCGGCCGCTGCTGCGCCCGCCACCGCCAAGCCCGAACCGCGTCCTGCGAGCGCCGAAGCCGCACTGAAGATCGAGCCTCAGCCGGTGCGGCCGCCCCCCACCGCGCCACCCTCCATGGCGCCTGCCGCGGCCGAGCCTCCGCGCGTCCGGCCTCCGCCTTTCGAGCCGCCACCGCTCGCGGAGCCCGAGCACGTCGAGCCGGAGCGACCCGCCACGCGTCGTGCGGAATTGCTGCTCGCCAAGCCGATCCTCGCCAAGCCGCTTCAGGTCGTGCCGGATCGCCGCCCGGCTCCGGCGCCGCGAAGCTCGGGCGGGAGCCGCGCTGCCCGTACCGCCGCTGCGTTGGCCTCGCTCGTCATTATCGGCGTCGGCGGCGTGATCATTGTCCGTGCGCTGAACCCGCCATGGATGGCCGTTCTCCTCGCCAAGAAGGCGGCGCCGGCCGAAGCGACCATAGCCGAGGTCAGCGTTGCATCCCCCGCGCCCGAGCTTGCCACCGTGCCGCCGCGCCGCGCCGCCGCGCCGGCGCGACCGGCGCAACACGAGGCCGCGCCCCCGTCCGGCGCCGCGGCGATCACCCCTGCAGCGCCGCCGCCCGCGACCTCGGCTGCTGCCGCCGCGCCTCCGGTCCCGACACCGCCGCCGGCCGCGCCCGCCCCGCTCCCACCGCCCGTTCGCCTGCTCGCGGCCGCGCCGCCGCCGCCATTGCAGGAACCGCCCGCCCGTGGAACCGCGGCCCCGCTGCCCTCCGGGGTGCCGCAAGCGGCACCGGCTGCGCCGCCCATCGTCGAGGCTGCCACGGCGCCGGCGAAGCCACGCGAGACGCCGTCGGCTCCGGCGGCGTCGCGCACGGTGGTGGCCGCGCCGGCCCTCGATGCGCCTGACGCGAAGAGCCTGCGCGCCTTGGGCGACGACAAGCTCAGCCAGGGCGACGTCACCGCCGCGCGGCTTTTCTACGAGCGCGCCGCCGATGCCGGCGATGGCCGCGCCGCGCTCGAGCTCGGCAACAGCTACAACCCGGCCTTCCTCGTGCGTCTCGGCGTGCTGGGCTTTCGCGGCGACGCAGTCGAGGCCGCGACCTGGTACCGCCGCGCGGGCGAGCTCGGCGACGCGGAGGCGGCCGCGGCGATGAATACTCTGCCGAAATAACCGCGCGGGCTGCGACGCCCGATCTTGCCGAATCGCGCGGGACAGGATAAGCCGGCACTCAGAACCACCCGGCGCTACGAGAAACGAGGAGGCATCCATGCTCTGGTCGTACATAGCGGGACGCGGCGCCGGTGCCGGCGCGTTGGCCACGGCATTGGCGCTGTGGGTCGCGCCGTCGCTGGCCGCCGATAATCCGATCGAACGCATCAACCGCGGCGTGGTCGAGATCGAGACCGGCACCGCCAACGGCGCCTCGCCGCGCATGGCCGCCGATATCGCGGAATTGCTCGACGACGGCGCGACGCGCCGGGTGGTGACGGTGCTGGGTCAGGGATCGCTGCAGAACGTCGCCGACCTGAAATTCCTCAAGGGGGTGGATGCCGCGATCATCCAGGCCGACGTGCTCGACTACGCACGCCAGCAGAAGCTCCAGCCCGGCATCGAATCCCTCACCTACATCGCCAAACTCTACAACGAGGAGTTCCATCTGCTCGCGCGCCGCGACATCAAGAGCGTCGACGATCTGGCCGGCAAGAAGGTCAATTTCGACGCGCAGGGCGGTGGCAGCGGCGTCACGGCCGCGCGCATCTTCTCGGTGCTCGGCGTCGCGGTCCAGCCGACCAGCGATACCACCCACCAGGCGCTCCTCAAGATCGCCAAGGGCGACATCGCCGCGATCGCGTTCGTCACCGGCAAGCCGGCGCCGGTGTTCCTCGATCTCGATCCGGCGCTGGGTCTGCATTTCCTCTCCATTCCCCTGAAGCCCGCGATCACCTCGGCCTACGCGCCGACGCGGCTCACCGCTAAGGACTATCCGCGCCTCATCGCGGAGGGCGAGACGGTCGACACGGTCGCGGTCGGCACGGTGCTGGCGGCGGCGAACCTGCAGTACGGCACCGACCGCTATCGCAACCTCGTCAATTTCGTCGACGCCTTCTTCACCCAGTTCCCGAGCCTGCTTGAGCCGGGCCACCAGGCGAAGTGGCGCGAGGTCAACCTGGCGGCGGAATTTCCCGGCTGGAAGCGGTTCGCGCCGGCCGAGCAATGGCTCGCGCGCAACGCGCCGGTTGCCAAACGCGCCGCGCCCGAGGACGTGCGGGTGATGTTCGAGCGCTTCCTCGACGAGCGCCTTCACGCGAGCGGCGGCGACATGTCGCAGCAGCAGAAGGACGATCTCTTCGCCCAGTTCCAGCGGTGGCAGACCGGCCAGTCGCGCTGACTTTTGCCGAGGAGAATCCGGTGACAATGCTGGAACGTAAAGAGGGCGCGGTGCGCGCAGGCTTCGGGCGGGCGCTCCTTGCCGCGGCCGCCGCGCTGCTCTTGGTCGCGACCGGCGCCCGTGCCGCTGATCCTGTGCCCAAGCGCGGCGGCATCCTCGAATTCGCCGTCACGGTCGAGCCCGACGACTACGATTGCCACGACAACACCTCGTTCGCGTTCCTGCATCCGATCGCGCCGCATTACTCGACGCTCTTGAAGTTCGATGCCGCCAACTATCCCCAGATCGTCGGCGACCTGGCGCAATCCTGGAGCGCCTCGCCCGACGGCCGCACCTACACCTTCAAGCTGCAGCCGGGGGTTCTGTTCCACGACGGCTCGAAGCTCACCTCGGCGGACGTGAAGGCGAGCTACGAGCGCATCGTTCGCCCGCCGCCGGGCGTGGTGTCGTCGCGCCGCGTCGATTACGCCGCGATCTCGTCGATCGATACGCCCGATCCGCTGACCGTGGTGTTCCACCTGCAATGGGCGGACGCGGCGATGCTGGCGAATTTCGCCTCGCCGTGGAACTGCATCTACAGCGCGGCGAAGCTCGCCGAGGACCCGCAATTCCCGCGCACTCACATCCTCGGCACCGGCCCCTTCGTCTTCGTCGAGCACGTCAAGGGCAAGACCTGGACGGGCAAGCGCTGGGACAAGTATTTCAAGCCCGGCCGGCCCTATCTCGACGGCTACCAGGCCGATTTCATGGGCGCGGGCGCGGTCATGGCGGCCTACAAGAGCAAGCGCATCATGGCCGAGTTCCGCGGCGTCACGCCGCCGCAGCGCGACGACCTTATCGAGACCTTGGGCGACGGCGTCACCGCGAGCGAGAGCCCGTGGCTCTCGGTCCTGCTGGCGGTGTTCAACGCCAAGCGGCCGCCCTTCGACGACGCCCGCGTGCGGCGCGCGCTGTCGCTGGCGATCGATCGCTGGGGTGCGGCGGAAAAGCTGCAGGACACGACCTTTCTCAAATTCGTCGGCGGCCTGATGCGGCCTGGCTCGAGCATGGCGATCCCGGCATCGGAGCTCGAGACGATCCCCGGCTTCTCGCATGACATCGCCGCCTCGCGCGCCGAAGCCAAGCGCCTCCTCGACGAGGCGGGGGTCCACGATCTCAAGCTGACGCTCCTGGTGCGCGACATCCCGATGCCGCATTACGCCGGCGCCGAGCTCCTGGCGGCGAGCTGGCGCGAGATCGGCGTCACCACGGTGATCGACAAGCGCAACATCTTCGAGTGGCAAAAGGCGGTCGATGCCGACGATTTCGACGTGGCGCAGGATTTCTCGGGCGATTTCTTCGACGATCCGACCATTCAGCTCACCAAGTTCGTGTCCTACGACCTGTCGCCCGTGAACTTCGCGCGCTCGACCGACCGCTTCCTCGACGCGCTCTATATCGGCCAGGCGCTGACCACGGACGCGGCCGAGCGCGCCAAGATCGTGCGCGAATTCGAGCGCCACGCCCTGACCGAGGCATATACCGTGCCGACCTTGTGGTGGAACCGCATCGTCGTCACCTCGTCGAAGCTCCATGGCTGGAGCATCACGCCCAGCCATTTCATCGGCCAGGACTTGACGGATGTGTGGATCGACCAGTGAGCGGACGCCGCCGGCATTTGCAATGGCCGGAGACGGCCGATACGCTGCAGCACCCGTTCGCCTGCGAACGCGCCGGTTTGGAGGCCGCTTGAGATGAGCTCGGCCCGCCCTGCATCAGGGGCGTCGCGCCCCAACGAATATCAGATCCCCAAGACCATGAAGGCTTGGGTGCTCGACGATCCCGAGCAGCTTCGCCTGGTGGACAAGCCGGTGCCCGAGCCCGGCGCGGCCGAGGTGCTGGTGCGGATCGACGCCATCGCCGTGTGCGCGACCGACATCGAGATCATCAAGCACGGCCTGCCGGCGATCGTCGACGGCGGCTCGCCCTTCAACCGCAATTTCACGCCGGGCCATGAATACATGGGCACGGTGGTGAAGCTCGGCCCCTCGGTCGACGAGTTCAGGCTGGGCGACCGCATCGCCGTCGAGGTTCATGCCGGCTGCGGCCGCTGCCAGCGCTGCCGCGAGGGTATGTACACCTCGTGCCTCAATTACGGCTATCACGCCAAGGGCCACCGCGCTAACGGCTTCAGCACCGACGGCGGCTTCGCCGAATACGCGGTGAACAGCGTCAACACCATGGTGCATGTGCCCGACGACATGCCGGATGCGGAAGCGACCCTCATCGTCACTGCCGGCACGGCGATGTACGGACTCGACGTGATGGGCGGCATCATCGCCGGCGAGGGCGTGGTGGTGGTGGGACCGGGACCCATTGGCCTCATGGGCGTCGGCGTCGCCAAGGCGCTGGGCGCGCAGCCGGTCATCCTCACCGGCACGCGCGAGCGCCGGCTCGAGATGGGCAAGCGCCTCGGCGCCGACGCCGTGGTCGACGTGACCAAGGAGGACGCGGTCGCCGCGGTGCAGCGCCTCACCGGCGGCAAGGGCGTGCAATACGCGCTCGAATGCTCGGGCGCGCCCAACGCCTTGAACGAGGCGGCGCGCATGGTCAATCGCGGCGGGCGCGTCTGCCTCGCCGCCTTCCCGGCCGATCCGGTGCCGGTCGATTTGGCCTACATCGTGCGCAACAACATCTATGTGTTCGGCATCCGCGGCGAGGGCAAGAGTGCCACTCACCGCGCGGCGGCACTGATGGCGCAGAAGCGCTTCGACGCCAAGCTCATCCATACCCACACCTTCCCGCTGGCCGAGGTGCCGACCGCGATTCGCTACGCACGGGACCGGGTCGAGGATGCGATCAAGGTCGTGGTGACGATGCGTCAGTCCTAAAGGGAGGGCACGAGATGTCGTGGCTGAAGCCGCTCTATGTCCAGGTTCTGGTGGCGATCGCGCTCGGCATCCTGGTCGGCTGGGTCTGGCCGCAAGCCGGCATCGACATGAAGCCGCTGGGCGACGCGTTCATCAGTCTCATTCGCGCCGTCGTTCCCATCATCATTTTCGCGACTGTGGTGGTCGGCATCGCCAAGATGGGCGACATGCGCCGCGTCGGCGTCGTGGGCCTGAAGGCGATCGTCTATTTCGAGGTGGTTTCGACCATCGCGCTACTGGTGGGGCTCTTGGTCGGCAACGTGATCCGGCCCGGCGACGGCATGCACATCAATCCCGCGACATTCGACGACAAGGCGGTCGCGCCCTATGTCACCGGGGCGAAGTCGCTGACCATCGTCGATTTCCTGATGAAGATGGTGCCCACCAACCTCGTCGGCGATCTCGCCAAGGGCGACATCATGCCGGTGCTGATCATGGCGCTGCTGTTCGGCTTCGCTCTCTGCCGCATGGGCGAGCGCGGCGCCCGCGTTGTCGCGCTCATGGACGATTTCACGCACGCAATCTTCGGCGTGGTGCGCATCATCATGTACCTGGCGCCGCTCGCGGCCTTCTCGGCCATGGCCTTCACGGTCGGCCGGTTCGGCTTCCACACGCTTGCGAGCCTCGGGCAGCTGCTGGCCAGCGTCTATCTCACGCTCATCCTGTTCGTGCTGTTCGGCTTCGGCCTGATCGCGCGGCTCTTCGGCCTTCGCGTGTGGAAGCTTATCCGCTACTTCAAGGACGAGCTGCTGATCGCGTTCAGCGCTACCTCGGGCGAGGCGATGATCCCGCGCGCGGTGATCAAACTCGAGGCGATGGGCTGCTCCGAAGAGGTGGTAGGCCTGGTCCTCCCGGCCGGGTTCTCGTTCAACATGGACGGCACCGCCATCTACATGTCGATGGCGGTGCTGTTCATGTCTGACGCGACCGACATCCACCTCTCGGTCGGAACGCAGCTCGCCATGCTGTTCGTGATGCTGTTCACCTCGAAGGGCGCCGCCGGGGTGGCGGGCGGCGGCTTCGTCGCGCTCGCTGCGACCATGCCGGCGATCGGCATCCTGCCGGTGGGCGCCATCACGCTGCTCTTGGGCGTCGAGCGCTTCATGTCCGAGATCCGCGCCGTGACCAACCTGTTCTCGAACATCTTCGCCACCGTCGTGGTCGCCAAATGGATGGGCGAGCTCGACGAGGTCAAGGCCGCCCAGGTGCTGGACGGCGTCGGCGTGCCGGTCGATCCGGCCCAGGCGATCATGGGCGAGGCGGGGGGCTGACGCACCGCGTCCGCCGCGCGGCCCTCCCTACCGGTCGTATTCGGCCGAGATGTCCTGGCCGGTATAGTCCTTCAAGAAGAAGGTCGCGATGATCGACACGACCGCGCAGAACAGGATGTAGAGCGCGATCACGTAGCCCGTCTTGTAGGCGGCGAAGAGCGCCGTCGCGATCAGCGGCGCCGGTCCGCCGGCGAAGATCGACGCCAACTGATAGCCCATCGATGCGCCGCTATAACGCAGCCTCGGCGTGAAGCTCTCGGCGATCAAGGCCGCCTGCGGCCCGTACTGCATGTCGTGCGGGACGAGCGACAGCACGATGGCGAGAAAGATCGTCGCCGCCGAACCTGTGTCCAAGAGGCCGAAATAGACGAAGCCGAACACCCCCATCGTGGCCGCGCCGATGAGATACATCCGCTTGCGTCCGATCAGGTCCGAGATGTGGCCCGCGAGCGGAATGGTGATGAATGATACGCACGATGCGACCAGAACCGCGGTCAGCAGCAGGTCGCGCGACTGGTGAAGCGCTCCGGTGCCGTAGGCGAAGATGAAGGCGGTGAAGACGTAGAACGGCGCCTGCTCCGAAAGGCGCGCCAGCGCCGACAGCAGGATCGTCCCCGGCTGCTTCTTGCACACTTCGAGCAATGGCGCCTTCTCGATCTTACGCTCAGCCACGAGGCGCTGGAACACCGGCGTTTCGAGGATACCGAGCCGAATCCACAGGCCGATCGCCACCAGCACGATGCTGAGGAAAAACGGGATGCGCCAGCCCCAGGCGAGGAAGGCGTCGCCCGACATCTGGCTGAAGGCCAGAACCGCGAGATTGGCGATGAACAGGCCCGACGGCACGCCGAACTGCGGCCACGAGGCGAGCAGCCCGCGGTTGCGGTTGTGGCGCGCCCATTCCATCGACAGCAGCACCGATCCGCCCCATTCGCCGCCGACGCCAATCCCTTGCAGCAGGCGCAGCACGGTCAGGATGATCGCGCCCCAGATACCGATCGAAGCGTAGCCCGGCAAGAATGCCACCAGGAAGGTCGAGATGCCCATCAGCATCAAGGTCGCGATCAGGGTCGATTTGCGGCCGATGCGGTCGCCGTAATGACCGAAGATCGCTGCCCCGATCGGACGCGCGACGAAGCCGATGAAATAGATGCCGAAGGCGTTGAGGGTCGCGGTCAGCGGGTCCTGGTTCGGAAAAAAGAGCTTGCCGAACACCAGTCCCGCCATGGTGCTGTAGAGGAAGAAATCGTACCACTCGATGGTGGTGCCAACCGTGGCGGCAATGACGGCGCGGCGAAGCTGCCGCGAATGCTCGTCCGCAGAAAGCACGGTCGCGTCTGTCAGTGTGGCCATGTGCGTTTCCCCTGGATTCCGGTGATCCGACATTCCGAATCCCAGCCTTTCCGGCCGCTTTCCAGGGTAATCGGTTGCGGCAGGCAATCAAGGGAATTTCGCCGTTTGGCGCCGCCGAGCGCCCTTGCAGGAGGCCGAGAGCTGACACATATCTGCGACGGCGGGGGCGCCGAGGCGTGGCCGCCCACATCATCCGGGTAGGGGACATGCCGGCAGAAAAACGAAGCTTCCAGGCGGAGGTGAGCCGCCTTCTCGAAATCGTCGCCCATTCGCTCTATAGCAACAAGGACGTGTTCCTGCGCGAGCTGATCTCGAACGCGTCGGACGCGTGCGACCGGCTGCGCTATGCCGCGCTGACCGAGCCCGCGCTCATCGCCGGCGACCCGGAATTGCGCGTCACCATCGTCCCCGATAAGGCCAAGGGCACCATCACGATCAGCGACAACGGCATCGGCATGAGCCGGCAGGAGCTGATCGACAATCTCGGCACCATCGCGCGCTCCGGCACCGCCGCCTTCCTTGACCAGCTCTCCGGCGACGCCAAGAAGGACGTGGCGCTGGTGGGGCAGTTCGGCGTCGGCTTCTATTCCGCCTTCATGGTCGCGGGCGAGGTCGAGGTCGTCTCGCGCAAGGCGGGCGCCGACGAGGCGTGGCGCTGGGTGTCCGACGGCAAGGGCGAGTTCGCGGTCGAGCCGGCCGAGAAAAGCGGGCGCGGCACGATCATTACGTTGCACCTCCACGAGGCCGACGCCGAATACGCCGACGCCGAGCGCTTGAAGCACATCGTCACCACCTATTCCGACCATATCGCCTTGCCGATCGTGCTCGAGGCGATGGGCCGCAAGGAGACGCTGAACCGCGCCGCGGCGCTGTGGATGCGGCCGCGCGGCGAGATCACCGCCGACCAGTACCGCGAGTTCTATCATCATGTCGGCCACGCCTTCGACGAGCCCTGGCTTACGCTCCACGCCAAGGCCGAGGGCACCTACGAATACACCAGCCTCCTGTTCGTGCCCGCGACCAAGCCGTTCGACCTGTTCGATCCGGCGCGCAAGAACCGCGTCAAGCTCTATGTCCGGCGCGTCTTCATCACCGACGATTGCCAGGAACTGCTGCCGTCTTGGCTGCGTTTCCTCAAGGGTGTCGTCGATTCCGAGGACCTGCCGCTCAATGTCAGTCGCGAGATGCTGCAGAAGAACCCGATGCTGGCGAAGATGCGCACCCAGATCGCGCGGCGCGTTCTCTCCGAGCTCGGCAAGAAGGCCAAGGACGCGCCCGAGGAGTACGCGACCTTCTGGGACAATTTCGGCGCCGTGCTCAAGGAGGGACTTTACGAGGACCCGGAGCACCGCGACCAGCTTCTCGAACTCGCGCGCTTCCGCTCGACCGGCGCCGCCGGCCTCGTCTCGCTCGATGATTACGTCTCGCGCATCAAGGAAGGGCAGACCGCGATCTATGCCATCACCGGCGACCGCCTCGAGATGGTGGAGAAGAGTCCGCAGCTCGAAGGCTTCCGCGCGCGCGGCATCGAGGTGCTGCTGATGACCGATCCGGTCGACGAATTCTGGATGCCGGCCTTGGGCCAGTACAAGACCCACCCGTTCAAGTCGGTGACGCGCGGCCAAGCCGATCTCGACGCGCTCGGCGGCGCCGAAACGGCGCCTGCGCCCGACGCCAAGGCGGACGGCGCGCTCGCCAGCCTCATCGCCCTCTTCAAGCTGTCGCTCGGCGCGGCGGTGAAGGACGTGCGGCTCTCCAAGCGTCTGACCGACAGCGCGGTCTGTCTCGTCGCCGACGAGGGCGATCTCGACATCCATCTCGAGCGCCTCCTCAAGCAGCACCGCCAGCTCTCGACCGAAGCCAAGCGCATTCTCGAGATCAATCCCAAGCATACGCTCATTGCGCGGCTCGGCGATCTCGCCGGCAAGGACGGCGCCAGCGACGCGCTCGGCGATTTCGCCTGGCTGCTGCTCGACCAGGCGCGCCTCCTCGAAGGCGAGACGCTGCCCGACCCCGGCGCCTTCGCGCGCCGCATGTCGAGCCTCCTCGCCAAGGGGCTGGGCGAGGCGGCGTGAGCTAAGGCCCGGTTGCGGCTGCAAGCAACCGTGCTATCAATGAGCGAGTGAGGTGTCTTCGAGGTCTCCGATGCCCCGGGCCCGAGCGAGGCCGCGTCAGGCCCGCGTGCCGATCGAACCTTTGGGTCCCGCCGAGCGGCGGGAGCTGCGGCGCGCGCTCGCCGAGCCGGGAAAGTTCGGCACCAAGGGCGGCGATCTCCTGTCGCGCTTCCTGCTGGTCGAGGTGGTCAACAGCGCGCTCCAGTCGCTTTCGCTCGACGAGCTGCTGGGCCGCCTCGTATCGCTCGCCGTCGCCACGCTCGATGCCGAGCGCGGCAGCATCTTCGTCTACGACGCCAAGCGCGACGAGCTTTACTCGCGCGTCGCGCTGGGCAGCGAGCTGGCGGAGATCCGCATCTCCCGCATGAGCGGCATTGCCGGCATCGTATACCGGTCGGGCAGTCCCGAGATCGTCAGCAAGCCCTATGACGATCCGCGCTTCGAGGCGTCGGTGGACGAGATCACTGGCTATCACACGCGTTCGATCCTGGCCGTTCCGCTGCACGATCCGCACGGCGGCGTCATCGGGGTCGTCGAGATCCTCAACAAGCGCAAGGGCGGGTTCGACGCGGTCGATCTCGGTCTGCTGCAGGTCATCGCCGAGCAGGCCTCGACTGCGCTCGAGCATGCCCGCGTCTTCGCCGAGGAGCGCAGCGAGCGACAGCTCAACCAGAAGCTGCTCGAGCTGACCGAGACGATTGCACTCGAGCTCGATCTCGATCGCCTGCTCGAGAAGATCACCCAGGCGTCATCCGAGCTGCTCGATGCCGAGCGCGCCACTATCTTCCTGCTCGATCCCGCCGCGCGCGATCTGGTGGCGCGGGTGACGGCGGGCGGCGAGGTCGGCGAGATCCGCTTCGACGCGACGCAAGGCATCGCCGGTGCCTGCCTGACCAGCGGCGCAACCGTCGCCGTGGCCGACGCCTATGCCGACCCGCGCTTCAATTCGGCGGTCGATGCCAGGACCGGATTCACGACCCGGAACCTCGTCTGCGTGCCGCTGGTCGATCAAAGCGGCCGGCCCTGCGGCGTCCTCGAGGTGCTCAACAAGCGCGCCGGTCCCTTCACCGCCGGCGACGAGCGCCGCCTGCGCTCGTTCGCGAGCCAGGCGGCGACGGCGGTTCAGAACGCCCAGCTCTTCACCGACGTGCTCTCGCTCAAGAGCTATACCGACGGCATTCTGCGCACGCTCTCCGATGGCGTCGTCACGCTCGATCATCGGCTCGGCATCGCCAAGGTCAACGAGGCGGCGCGCCGCATCCTGCGCATCCCCGACGGCGTCATGCTGATGGGGTCGGCCGCCGAGGTGTGGGGCAAGGCCAATCCCTGGCTCATCGAGGCGCTGGATTATGTCACCGCGACCGGCGGCACCGACGACCGTCCCGATGTCGAATTCGCGCTGGGCGGCGGCGGGATCGCCTCGGTCAACGTCACCGTCGCGCCGGTGCGCAGCGCGGGCGGCGGCTTCACCGGCGTCACCATCGTATTTCAGGACATCAGCCGGCAGAAGAAGGTCCAGTCCGTCGTCACCCGCTACATGGCGCGGCAATTCTCCGAACACGTGCTGACCGTCGACGGCGCGCGCGCCGCGGCCACGACCGAGGTCGCGACGGTGATGTTCTCCGATATCCGCCGCTTCACCAGCATCGCCGAGACGTTGACGCCGCAGGCGACGGTCGAAATGCTCAACGAGTATTTCGCCGAGATGACCGCGATCGTGCTGAAGAATGGCGGCGCGCTCGACAAGTATATCGGCGACGCGGTGATGGCCGTGTTCGGCGCGCCGGTGGCGCATGCCGCCGATACCGACAACGCGGTCGCCACCGCAAACGAGATGATTCGGAGCTTACGTGCGCTCAATCGTCGGCGCGAGGGCCGCGGGGCGCGGCCCATCGAGATCGGCGTCGGGCTCGCGACCGGCGAGGTGGCGGCGGGGCCGCTGGGGGGCGCCGCGCGCGCCGACTACACCGTCATCGGCGACAGCGTCAATCTCGCCTCGCGCCTCGAGGGTGCGACCAAGCATTACGGCGCGACCGTGCTGCTCGCCGGGTCGACCGTGGAGCGGCTCACCGCGCCGGCGCGGCTCAGGCGCATCGATCTCATCCGCGTCAAAGGCAAGCGGCAGCCGACCGAGATTTTCGAGGCGCTCGGCCATCACACCGCCGAGACGATGCCCGGCCTCGACCAGATGCTGCCGTGGTACGAGGACGGCATCCGCCTCTACCGCAAGCGCGACTGGGCCGGCGCGATTGTCAAATTCTCCCAGGCGCTGGCGCTTTGCCCCAAGGACGGGCCATCCTGGATCTACGCCGACCGCTGCCTCTATTACCGCGACCACCCGCCCGACGACCATTGGGACGGCGTCTGGACCATGACCACGAAATAGCGCGCGAGGATCAGTGCGGCGCGATGGTGGTGGCCGCCAGCACCGGACCGACGCCGGCGGTCTGGACCAGCACGGCGACGCCGCCGTCGCCCGGCGCCGCTATCTGATCGGCCGGCACCACCAGCTCGAGCGACCAGCCCGGCCAGGCGCCGATGCGGCGATAGCTCCGCACGACGTTGTAGTCGGTGATGGTCTGGCCCTCGTTCTCGCCGCGCAGCACTTGCGTCCGGTGCGGCCGGTCGAAGCCCACGAGCCATATGTCGGCGGGCGAGCGCGGCGGCGAATCCCCGGCCCCGACTTCGACCAGCAGCGCACCGTCCTCGCGCCAGCGTAGCGCCACGTCGGGACGATGCGGCGGCTTTGCCTCGTCCTTGGCGGCGTGGATCAGCGTCTCGATCGTCTCGCGTTCCGAGCCGATGCCCTGCGCCGCGCCGTTAACCACCATTTGCGGCGTATAGACGAAGCGCTCCCTGAGGCTCTGCTGGTAGGCGCGCTGGCGCGTCGTCGCCCACGGCCGCGCGAACGGATCGGTCCAGCCGATATAGTTCCAGTAATCGACATGGAAGGCGAGCGTCAGCAGCTCCGGCCGGTTCGCGAGCTCGCCGAGAAACGCGTCCGCCGGCGGGCACGAGTTGCAGCCTTGCGAGGTGAAGAGCTCGACCACCACCGGCCGCTGTTCCTCGGCGGCCGCCGATCCCGCGAGCGCGAACACCACGGCGAAAGCGAGCGTGCGGTACGCAGCCATGGCGCCATCCTGACGCGTCATGCGGCTTTCGCCAAGTCACCCGACATCACGGCTGGGTGAGCGGCGCGACCCGCGCGGAGGATCCCGGCCTACGCCGCCTTCATCATGCTCCTGAGCACGTAGGGCAGAATGCCGCCGTGGCGGAAATACTCGAGTTCATCGACCGTGTCGATGCGGCACAGCAGCGGAACGGTCTCGACCTTGCCGTCGGCGCGGTGGATGCGGCAGGTGAGCTCGATGCGCGGCTTCAATCCGGCGGCGATGCCGAGAATGTCGAAACGCTCGCTGCCGTCGAGCTTGAGGCTCTGGCGGTTGGTGCCGTCCTTGAACTGCAGCGGCAGCACGCCCATGCCCACCAGGTTCGAGCGGTGGATGCGCTCGAAGCTCTCGACGATCACTGCCTTGACGCCCAGGAGCTTGGTGCCCTTGGCCGCCCAGTCGCGCGACGAGCCGGTGCCGTATTCCTTGCCGGCGATGATGACGAGGGGCACGCCCTCGCGCTGGTACAGCACCGAGGCGTCGTAAATCGGCATCACCTTGCCGTCCGGCATGTGCTTGGTCATGCCGCCTTCGACGCCGGGCACCATCTCGTTCTTGATGCGGATATTGGCGAAGGTGCCGCGCACCATGACGTCGTGATGCCCGCGCCGCGCGCCGTACGAGTTGAACTCCGCCGGCCGCACCTGGTGCTCGAGCAGATATTCGCCGGCCGGCGATTCCTTCTTGATCGAGCCCGCGGGCGAGATGTGGTCGGTGGTGATGCTGTCGCCGAGGATCGCCAGCTCGCGTGCCATGACAACGTCCGAAAGCGGGCCGGGCTCCTTCGGCATGTTGTCGAAATAGGGCGGGTTGGCGAGATATGTGGAGCCCAAATCCCATGCGAAAGTCACGCCCGAGAGGCGCTTCACCTTCTTCCACTCCTCCGGTCCCTCGAACACGTTGGCATAGCGCTTGCGAAACATCGGCGCATCGACCGCCTGCGCCACCGTGGCGGCGATCTCGTGATTGCTGGGCCACAGGTCGCGGAGAAAGACCGGCTTGCCGTCGCCGTCATTGGCGAGCGCGTCGCGGCTAATGTCGACGTTCATCGACCCAGCGATGGCATAGGCCACCACGAGCGGCGGCGAGGCAAGATAGTTGGCGCGCACCAGGGGGTGGATGCGGCCCTCGAAATTGCGGTTGCCCGAGAGCACCGCCGCCGCCACCAGGTCGCCCTGCTCGATCGCCTCGGACACGGCATCGGGGAGCGGCCCCGAATTGCCGATGCATGTGGTGCAGCCATAGCCCGCGAGCGAAAATCCCAACGCGTCGAGATCGACCTGCAGGCCCGCCTTCGCATAATAGTCGGACACGACCTGGCTGCCCGGCGCGAGCGAGGTCTTGACCCACGGCTTCACGGTGACGCCGCGCTTCACCGCGTTGCGCGCCAAAAGCCCCGCCGCCAGCATCACGCTCGGGTTCGAGGTGTTGGTGCAGGACGTGATCGCGGCGATCACCACCGCGCCGTCCGACAATTCGTAGTTCGAGCCCTTCACCTTGACCGGCCCGCCCTTGGCGCCCGCGGCGCGCGAGGCCGCGAGCTTGGGCAGCTCGGCCGCGAACGACTTGGCGACGCCCGACAGCGCGACGCGGTCCTGCGGCCGGCGCGGACCGGCGAGCGACGGCTCGACCGTGGCGAGGTCGAGCTCGAGCAGGTCGGTGAAGCTCGGCACCGGCGAGCGCTCGTCGTGCCACAGGCCCTGCGCCTTGGCATAGGCCTCGACCAGCTTGACGCGCTCGGGATCGCGCCCGGTCAGCGTGAGATAGCGCAGCGTCTCGGCGTCGATCGGGAAAAAGCCGCAGGTGGCGCCGTATTCCGGCGCCATGTTGCCGATGGTGGCGCGGTCGGCGAGCGCGAGGCTGGCGATGCCCGGCCCGCAGAACTCGACGAAGCGTCCCACCACGCCACGCTTGCGCAGTAACTGCGTCACGGTGAGCACGAGATCGGTCGCGGTCGCGCCTTCCTTGAGCGCGCCGCTCAGGCGCACGCCCACCACCTCGGGCAGCACCATCGAGATCGGCTGGCCGAGCATGGCGGCCTCCGCCTCGATGCCGCCGACGCCCCAGCCCAGCACGGCCAGGCCGTTGATCATGGTGGTGTGGCTGTCGGTGCCGACCAGCGTGTCCGGATAGGCGATGGTGCGCCCGCCCTCGTCCGTGGTCCACACCACTTGCGCCAGGTATTCGAGATTGACCTGGTGGCAAATGCCGGTGCCGGGCGGCACCACCCGGAAATTGTCGAACGCGCCCTGGCCCCAGCGCAGGAAGGCATAGCGTTCGCCGTTGCGCTCGAACTCGATCTTGACGTTCTTGGCGAACGAATCCTTGGCGCCGAAATTGTCGACCATCACCGAATGGTCGATCACGAGATCGACCGGCGACAGCGGGTTGATGCGCTGTGGGTCGCCGCCCAAGGTCGCCATCGCCTCGCGCATCGCCGCCAGGTCGACGACGGCGGGGACGCCGGTCAGGTCCTGCATGAGCACACGCGCCGGGCGGAAAGCGATCTCGCGCTCCGAGGTCTTGGCCTTGAGCCAGGCGCCGACCGCCTTGATGTCGTCGACCGTCACTGTCCGGCCGTTCTCGAGCCGCACCAGGTTCTCGAGCAGGACCTTTAG
Organism: Allostellaceae bacterium; assembly: GCA_035604615.1. Lineage (GTDB taxonomy): Bacteria > Pseudomonadota > Alphaproteobacteria > ATCC43930 > CGMCC-115725 > DATJLY01. The sequence goes on from DATNID010000016.1 coordinate 146,500, forward strand.
CGAATAGGGCAAAAGCGTGATGTCGCCCAGCCCGGCGGCGGACGCGGCGGCCTCCAGGCTGAAATAATCGTACTGTTTGCCGCCGGCCGTGATCGTACGGCGGCATTTCAGCGTATCATGGCCGATGACGGACATGGGAAATCTCCCGGTGCGGAGGGCAGCGCGGCAGCGCTGCGCCGCAGCATTTTTTGCTACCGCTTCCGGCCCGCGATATCAAGGGAATAACGTCTTTTTGGTGCGGCCGGGGCGCGGCGTGCTTGAGTCGCCAGCGCTTTTGTGCGGAAATGCCGACGCGTGGTGCATTCGCTCACCGAGGACTGCGAGGCCCGCATGATGCGCTTCCTGCCCGCCGCGGCCGTCATCATCCTGGGGATGGCCGCCCTGCCCGCCGTTGCCGAGGACTATGTCGTCATCGAGTCGTCGATGCAGTCGCTCGCGGTTGGCGCCACCCTGTCGTCCGGCGCCAAGCTTGACGTGCCGCAGCAGCAGCGCGTCGTCCTCATGGCGGCGAGCGGCCAAGTGGTGGCCGTTAACGGACCGTTCCAGGGTCCGCCACCCGCTCCCGGCTCGGGCCCGCCGCAGGGCGCGGGGGGCGATGTCCTCAAGATCGTGCCGACGCTCCTCGGCAAGTCCGATGAGCGCCAGACGCCTGGCGTCGCTCGCGCCCTAGACTGGCACAGCGACGCAATCAAGACCGTCGACGAGGCGCTCGCGGTCGATGTCAGCGACGGCGGCGATAAGTGCATCTACGACCCGGGCCATGTCGCGGTCATTCACAACCCGGACAAGCCCGGGACGATGAAGGTGCAGTCGATGACCGACGGCGCCGAGGCGGCGCTCAAATGGGACAGGGGCGCGCTGCGCCAGCCATGGCCGTCCACACTTCCGCTCAAGGACGGCGACATGTTCTCGTTTGAGCGGGCGGGGGAAGAGCAGGCATCGGTGGCGACCATCCACCTCTTGCCGCCGCCACCCTCGGGCGCGGGCGACGTTCAACGCGCGCTGCAGATGGCGCGCGCCGGCTGCGACGGCCAGGCGCGGCTGCTGCTCGCCGTCATCGCCAAAGCGGCGAAGTGACGGGGCGCCGCACGCCGTCACCCCGCGCGTGTCCAGGCTCCTCGCCCAGTTCGCCCTAGCGCTTTTCATCGCCCTAGGCGCGTGTGCCGCGGCGATGGCGCAGGACTATGTCGTGATCGACTCGTCGGTGGACACGGTCAAGCCGGGCGCGACCCTGGTCTCCGGCGCCGTCATCGACGTGCCCGAAGGCGGGCGAATCGTTCTGATTACGGCCAGCGGCGGCGTCAAATTGATCGCCGGGCCGTTCCACGGGCCGCTCCCCAAGACGGAAACGGGTTCGGCGCCCTCCGGCGGCAGCCAAATCGTCGACGCCATGGCCGGTCTCTTCCGCAACCCGGATCGGCGCGGCGAGCCCTATGTCGCGCGCGGCATGGACTGGCGAACCGAGATGGTCAAGACCCGCGACGACGTGCTGGCGATCGACGCCAGCGACGGCGGCGACATGTGCGTCTTGGATCAAGGCGCCGCCGCCTTGATCCACGATCCCGACCGTCCCGGGGCGATGATGGTGCAGTCGGAGAGCGGCCCCAAGGCGACCGTCGAATGGAAAAAGGGAGTGCTGCGCCAGCCCTGGCCGTGGGCGGTGCCGCTCGCGGACGGCGAACTCTACCTGTTCGAGCAGGCGCAGGCGACGAGCGTGGCCACCGCGATCGTTCACGTGCTGAAGCTGGAGCCGGCGGCCGACGACGTCCGCACCGCGGCGCAGATGGCCGCTTCCGGCTGCCGCGACCAGGCGCTGCTGTTGCTCGCGCTCGTCGCCAAGTCGGCGAAATGAGGCAGCTCCGCCTCAGTTGACGTCGCGCAGGTCGAACATCTCGTCGCCGTTGAAGAACCAGCGCGGCTTCTGGCTGTAGCCGCGGGCGATCTTGGCGGCGAGCTCGGGGACCTTGAGCTTGGCGTATTCGCCGAGCTCGTAGATGCTGACCTTGCCGTCGTGGTTGCCGGCGGCCTGGGTGTCGGCGTCGCCTTTCAAGCCGGTCAGCAGCACGTCGGTGAACACGCCGTGGCCGTTGACGCCATCGAGCGCCTCCTGCTGGCTCGACGAGCCGGCGAGGATGAAGCGGCCGGTGGCGTGGCTGATCTGCTTGCCGACCGTCTGGTCGCGCGAGTCGCGTTGGATGCTGTCGTCGATTGCGAAGGCGCCGCTGTAGCAGGTGTCGAGCACGACGATGGCTCGCGCCGTCGGGAAGCGCCCCAGCCGCGCGCCGAGATCGTCGTAAGTCAGGGCATGCTTGCGAATCGATTCGTCCTGGGTGTCGGGTACGTCCACCGGGATATAGAAATAACGTCCATCGAGCGCGATGCCGTGCCCGGCCAGGAACACGAACACGAGATCGTCCGGCTTGGTGCGGGCCGCCAGATCCTCGAATGCCTTGTCGATGTTGGCGAGCGTGGCGTCGGCATCGGCGAGCACGATCGCGTCGACATCGCCGAACACGTCGTGCTTGGGGTCGCCGCGCATGATCTCGGCCACGCCCTTGGCGTCGGCGGCGGCGTTGGCCAGCGCGGGAATGCCCTTGCCGGTGTAGCTGTCGATGCCGACCGCGAGGAGCCGCATCACCGGCTTCGTCGTCGCCGCCTTGTCGAAGCGCAGGCCCAAGAGCGGGCGCTCCTTGGGCCCGGTCTCGATCTCCTTCGCCCCGTTGAACGCCGACAGCATGATGATGTTGGTGCCGGGCTCGAGCTGGACGGTGCGTTCCTCGCTGTGGACGTTGTCCTTGATGCCGCGCGTCTGGCCGGAGGAGGCGACGGTCGCGCCCTTGTCGCGCACGATGATCGGGCCGACGCCGCCGCCGCGATCGACCACGTCGAAGTGCAGCACGACCTCGGGTGCGGATGCGTCGCGAAGCTGGAGCTTGCCGACGCCGCGGCTCTGCTCCTCGGCCGCGACTGGGAAGCAGTTGGTGCCGAGGCAATACTCGGTAAGGCGGATGTCCGGCGGCAGGCCTTTGCCGAGCACGCTGCGCACGTCGCCGACGCGGGCGAGCTGATCGGTGATCTCGCTCTCGCTCTGGCCCTGGAACTTCTTCACCACCAGGTCGCGGCGGAAGAACAGCGCATAGAGCTGCTCGACCCGCACGAAGGCGGCGCCCTTGGGGCGTCCCTGGTCGACCTGGTTCAGGTGATAGCCGATCACCTGCTCGCCACCGTCGCCGTGATCGAAGAATCCCTCCGGCGTCCAGGCGACCCAATGCTTGCCGTCGGGTTCGGCGAAGAGGCTCAGGATCTCGACCCCGTCGGCAAGGCGATACCAGCGGATGGTGCCGTCGCCGAGCCCGGCGACCGCGAGCCTGCCGTCGGCCGACTGGTTCACCACCCAGACCGGAGCCGGCACCGCGGCCCGCCACACCGGCTGCCCGCCCTTATATGCGCGCAAGAAGTAATCGGTGCCGAGAAGCGCCATGTCGCCCGCGGCCGACGCGCTGCGCGCGCGCTCGTTGGCGTCGAGCGGCAGCATGCGATCGTTGAGCCTCGGCTTGTCGCCATTGCGCCAGTCGGAGAGGCTGGCGCCGCCAGCGCTTGCCGCGGGCGGCTTCATGCCGTCCCTGGGTTTGGGATCGAGATCGAACGTGCCGGCCAGCACGTCGAAGCGCGCCTTGATCTTGCCGCCTCGCGCGAAGCCGAACTCCACCGCCGAGCCGTCGGACGACAGCGCGAAACTGCGGTCGCCGTCGCGGAAGTCGGCATAGACGCGGTGGTGGCCGAGGCTGATCTTGCCGTCGCCGCCGAGCTTGCCCCAGCCGGGCTCGGCGCTGGCGAAGGCGACGCCGTCGTCGAGCGCGATGAGCGCGGTCACGGTATCGTCGCTGACGGCCACGTCCGTGCCCTTGGAGAGGTCGGTCAAGGGCCAGGTGCGGAGCAGCTTCTGGCCGCTCGGATCGCCATAGGTGCCGCCGGCATAGAGCGTCCTGCCGTTGGCCGACCACGCGACGATGCTGAGCGTGCCGCTGCGCTCGGGCGCTCCCTTGAGCTCGGCCGCCTGCTTGAGGTCGCGGCCGCCCAGCACCAGGACCGAGCTGCCGTCGAGCAGGCCGACCGCGACCGCCGAGCCGTCGATGGCGAACGCGACCGAAAGCGGCTTGCGGTCGTCGGGCACGCGGAAGCTCTTCACCCGCACGAAATTGGCGTCGTAGAGCCGCACCGTGCCGTCGAGCGAGCTGGTGACAAGCCTTCCGTCGGGCGCGAAGTCGAGCCATTCGATCGCGTCGGCATAGTCCGCGTCGACGATCTTGGCGGTGAGCGCGCGCGTGTCGATGACGCGCAGCCCGTGGGCGTCGTTGGTGGCGACGGCGAGGTAGTGGCCGTCGGGCGAGAAGGCGAGGTGGGTGATGACATCGGCACCGGCGCCGAGCGCGATGCGGCCGATCCAGTTCCCCTCGGCGCGGCCGAAGAGATAGATCGCGGCGCTGTTGTCCCACGCGATGCCGGTATAGCCGCCGACCGCGATGGTCTTGCCCGAGGGCGACAGCGCGACGGCATAAAGACCGCCCTCGGGGCCGGGACCGATCGGGCCGCGCAAGGTGGTGACAAGATCCCCGTCCGTCGCCGACCAGATGCGCGCGGTCTTGTCGTCGCTCACCGTCACGATCTGCTTGTCGGCGGCGTCGACGGCGATGGCGTTGATGGCGCCGCCATGCATTCCGGTCTCGATCCGCAGCTGCGGCGTGGTCGGAATGTCGGCGGCGCGTGCACCCCATGCCGGCACCGCCGCCAGCACGATCAGCGCCGCGAGACGCGTGAAGAGCTGCACCGTTCGCGCCGTCATGCGGGCCGTCACCTCATGCGGCGTCGCGCAGCGCCGGCGTGCGGCTGATCCCGCCCTGGAGCTCGAAGGCGCTGCCATTGGCCTGGTTCTTGGCCTCGGCGACCTCGTTGTTGAGCGCCTTGCGCTTCAACTGGTTCGAATCGGTGAGTTGCGCGACCCCGGCGGCATCGTGCGGCGGCGGTGGCGCGGAGGCCCGCCCCGGCGCGGCGGTGCCGGCCGGACGCAGCAGCCGGCTCACGACATAGCCGTCCCGTCCGTCGCGCAGCTGCACGTGCATCCAGTCCGTCGGCGTCGGCGTCGCGCCTTCGGCGTCGGGAATCATCGTGACCGTGTCGCCCCGCGCCAGCGCGGCCACCTGCTTGCTCGAGGTCGACGCGCCGTCCCGTATCCTGGCCGCCTCGTTGGCGACCATCACGCCCTCGCCGGTGATGGGCTCGACACCTGGCCCGCCGGCGGCCTCGCGCTGGGCAGCCGTCTGCTTGGCGCCGGGGCTCATGTTGACGATCTGGCCCGAGGCGTTCTCGTACTCCGCGCCGCGGTCGTTCATCTTCTTGCCCAGCCCCTCGGCGAAGGTGACATCCTCGAGGAACAGCGCCTTGATGTGCTGCAGCTTCGACTGCGCGTCGTCGTTCGTGATCTTCTTGGCGCGATAGTCGGCCTTGACCGCGCTGGCGGAGCGCAGCCGGCAATCCTTGAGACGCGCGAAGGCGGCACTCACGCTGTCGATCTGGGAATTCTCCTGGCTGACGTCCTGGTAGACCGAATTGGTCAGCGCGGCCGGGTCGCTGTTGGCCTTCGCCTTGGCCGTGTAGTAGCCGCCGACCCCGCCCGCGACCGCGCCGACGCCGGCGCCGATCGCGGCCGACTGGGCGTTGCCGCCGATGAGATAGCCGGCCAACGCGCCGCCGGCGGCGCCGATCGCCGCGCCCTGGATCATCGAGGAGAAGAAATAGTCCTGGAAGGACTTCATCGTCTGGCGCTGCGCTCCGCACGCATCGTCCGGCGCGATCGTGTAGCTGCTGCCGAACACGCCGCCGCCGCCGGCGCATCCCGACATCGCCAGCGCCAAACCCGCGACCATCGCCGCTGCAGGAAGCGGCACGCTCCATTTCCGACCATTTGCCATGATAGGCCTCCCCGCCGATCACTCTATCGGAGGCACGCGCGTCAATTCAACCGCAGCGCTTCGCCCCGGTTCCCCGACCGCTACCCCGTTCGGGTGCCGGGCGCGCCGTCGAAATCCGGGCTGCGCGCCGCGCACCCCTCGAAAGCGTGATCGAAAACCTTGTTTTCGCCACGATTCGCTCGAATTCGCGTCGCATTCCCCTGGCTTAATGGCGCCCAGGTGAGAGGCGGGCCTGCCCTGCCTTCCCATCTCCGCAGCGGTCTTCCCCCGACCGCTCCTGAAACGGCCTCGGTTGTCCCCCCACCGAGGCCGTTTTTCTTCCGCCGGCAGAAGTGTCATGATCGCCGCCCCCGCGATCCGGCCTTCATGCTCGAGCCCAGCCCCCCCGCGTCCGCGAAAAATGGCTTCACCGGCAGCGCGCTCGCCTGCCGCCGCGGCGAGCGCTTGGTGTTCGAGGGGCTGGCGTTCTCCGTCCCGCCCGGCGGCGTGCTGGTGCTCACCGGCGCCAACGGCAGCGGCAAGTCGAGCCTGCTGCGGGTGATGACGGGGCTGACCCCGGCCGAGGCGGGGCGTCTCGCCTGGGACGGCCTCGCCATTTCGGACGATCCCGCCGCGCACCGCGCGCGGCTCCATTTCATCGGCCATGCCGAAGCGCTGAAGCCGGTCCTGACCGCCGCCGAGAACCTGGTGTTCTGGGCCGGCATGCGCGGCGGCACCGACGGGGCGGCGGCGCTCGACCGGTTTCGCCTGGGCGCGCTGGCGGCGACGCCGTGCCGCCTGCTGTCCGCCGGCCAGCGCAGGCGCTTGGCGCTAGCGCGGCTGGTGGCTAGCCATGCTCCGCTGTGGCTCCTCGACGAGCCGCTCACCGGCCTCGACGATGACTCGGTCGCCGATCTCCACGAGGTCATCGCCGCCCACCGCGACGCGGGCGGCCGGATCGTGCTCTCGACCCACGCGCCGCTCGCGCTCGACGGCGCGGTGACGCTGGCGCTTGGCGATTTCGCGCCGCGCTGGCCCTTCGCCGTGCCGCCGTGAGCCCGTTCCGCCGCCTCGTCGCGCGCGATCTGCGCCTGGCTTTGCGCCAGGGCGGCGACGCGGCGACGGTCATCGCCTTCTTCGTCCTGACCGTCATCCTGTTTCCGTTTGGCGTCGGGCCCGAGCCCCTGCTGCTGCAGCGGATCGCCGCCGGCATCGTGTGGGTGACGGCGCTCCTGGCCGCGCTCCTGTCGCTCGACCGCCTCTTTCTCGCCGACTACGAGGACGGCAGCCTCGAGGCGCTGGCGCTGATGGGCTTGCCGCTCGAGGCGCAGGTTGCGGCGAAATGTCTCGCCCATTGGCTGGTCACGGGCCTGCCGCTCACGGTGATGGCGCCGGTCCTGGCGCTACTGCTCCATCTCCGCGCGGAATCCTATCCGGCGCTGGTGCTCGGCATGGCACTCGGCACGCCCAGCCTCAGCCTCATCGGCGCGGTGGGCGCGGCGCTGACGTTGGGCGCGCGGCGCGGCGGCGTGCTGTTGTCGCTCCTGGTGCTGCCGCTCTACATCCCGGTGCTGATCTTCGGCGTCGCCGCTTGCGAGGCGGCTGGCGCGGGCTTTGCGGCGCGCCCGCACCTGCTGCTGCTCGCGGCGCTCCTGGTGCTGGCGCTGGCGCTGGCGCCGTTCGCCGCCGCGGCGGGATTGCGCCAGGCGCTCGAATAACCCGGCGATATGCGCTAGAAAGATCGCGTGATTCATCGCTTCGCCAATCCCGCCCGCTTCATGCGGCTGTCGGCCGCGCTGTTGCCGTGGTGCGCGGTGCTCGGCGCGCTCCTGATCGCGGCTGGCCTCGTGTTCGGGCTGGTCCTTGCGCCAGCCGACTACCAGCAGGGCGACGCGGTGCGCATCATGTATGTGCATGTGCCGGCGGCGTGGATGGCGAGCTTCGTCTATGCCGTGATGGCGGCGGCGAGCGCGGTGGGCCTCATCTGGCGCCATCCCCTGGCCGACATCGCGGCGCGCGCGGCGGCGCCCTTGGGCGCGGGTTTCACCGCCATTTGCCTCATCACCGGCTCGCTCTGGGGCGAGCCGATGTGGGGCACGTGGTGGGTGTGGGACGCGCGGCTCACCTCGGTGCTGGTGCTGTTCTTCCTCTATCTCGGCTATATCGCACTGGTGAACGCGTTCGACGAGCCGACCCGTGGCGCGCGCGCAGGCGCGATCCTCGCCCTCGTCGGTATCGTCAACCTGCCGATCATCAAGTTCTCGGTCGATTGGTGGAACACGCTGCATCAGCCGGCGAGCGTGTTCCGGCTCGGCGGCCCCACCATCGCCGCGTCGATGCTGTGGCCGCTCCTCGCCATGGCGCTGGGCTTCACGGTGTTCTTCGTCACGCTGCTCATGGTGCGGATGCGCACCGCGCTGATCGCCGCCAAGGTGCGCGCGCTGCGCCAGGTGGCGAGCGAAGCGGAGGCGCGCCCGGCGCCGCGCACGCCGCGTGGCAGCCTGGGCTCGGTGCGGCAATGACGGCGCTCGCCGATTTCCTCGCCATGGGCGGCTATGCGCGTTTCGTGTGGCCTGCTTATGGCGCGGCCGCGCTGGTGCTTAGCTGGATGCTGGTCGACAGCGTCGTGGCCTATCGCCGCCGCCAGCGCGAGCTTGAGTTGCTCGAGCGCCAGCGGGCGCCGCGATGACACGCAAGCGGCGCCGGCTCTATGTCGTGCTCGGCGGGCTTGGCGCGCTCGGCGTGGTGAGCGCCTTGGTGCTGACCGCCTTCAACGACGATCTCGTCTTCTTCTACAGCCCGACCGAGCTGCGCGCCAAGAACGTGCCGGACGGGCGGCTGGTGCGGATCGGGGGCCTGGTCGAGACCGGCAGCGTCGCGCACCAAGCGGACGGCCGCACGATCGCGTTCCGGGTCACCGACGGCAAGGAAGACGTCGAGGTCGCCTATGTCGGCGTGCTGCCCGATCTCTTTCGCGAGGGGCAGGGCGTGGTGATCGAGGGCGCGCTCGCCCGCAACGGCACCTTCCGCGCCGCCGAGGTCCTGGCCAAGCACGACGAGAACTACATGCCGCGCGAGGTGGTCGAGGCGCTCAAGAAATCCGGCCATTGGCAGGAAGGCGGCAGCCAGGAAGCGATTGCGGGGCGGCGCCCATGATGGTCGAGCTCGGCCATTTCGCGCTGGTGCTGGCGCTGCTGCTGTCGGTCGCGCAGGCGAGCCTGCCGCTCTATGGTGCGGCGCGCCGCCATCTGGGATTGATGGAAGTGGGACGCGGCGCCGCGCTGGCGAGCTTCGTCCTGGTCGCGCTCGCCTTCGCGGTGCTGATCAACGCCTATGTCACATCCGACTTCTCGGTCGCGAACGTGGTCGAGAACAGCCACACCGACAAGCCGCTGCTCTACAAGATCACCGGCGTGTGGGGGAACCACGAGGGCTCGATGGTCTTGTGGGTGTTCATCCTGACGCTGTTCGGCGCGGCGGTGGCGTGGTTCGGCGACAACCTGCCGCCCGAGCTGCGCGCGCGGGTCCTGGCCGTCCAGGGCATGATCGGCACCGGGTTCCTGCTTTTCATCCTGTTCACCTCGAACCCGTTCCTGCGCGTGCTGCCGGCGCCCGCCAATGGCCAGGGGCTCAACCCGGTGCTGCAAGACCCGGGCTTGGCGTTCCATCCGCCGTTTCTGTACCTGGGCTATGTCGGCTTCTCGGTCGCGTTCTCGTTCGCGGTCGCGGCGCTGATCGAGGGACGCGTTGATGCCGCCTGGGCGCGCTGGGTCAGGCCCTGGACCTTGGCCGCGTGGTGCGCGCTCACCATCGGCATCGCGATGGGAAGCTGGTGGGCCTACTACACGTTGGGCTGGGGCGGCTGGTGGTTCTGGGACCCGGTCGAGAACGCCTCGCTCATGCCGTGGCTCGCCGGCACCGCACTGCTCCACACCGCGATCGTGGTCGAGAAGCGCGACACGCTCAAGAGCTGGACCATCCTGCTCGCCATCGTCACCTTTTCGCTGTCGCTGGTGGGGACGTTCCTGGTGCGCTCGGGCGTGCTGACCTCGGTCCACGCCTTCGCGGTCGATCCGACGCGCGGCACCTTCATCCTGCTGCTGCTGCTGGTCGCGATCGGCGGCCCGCTGACGCTCTATGCCGTGCGCGCGCCGGCGCTGAAGGGCGGCGGGCTGTTCGCGCCCCTGTCGCGCGAGGGCGCGCTGGTGCTCAACAACCTGCTGCTCGCCTGCGCGGTGGCGACGGTGTTTCTCGGCACGCTCTATCCGCTCTTCCTCGACGCGGTGGGAGGGCCGAAGGTCTCGGTCGGCTACCCGTTCTTCAACCGCACCTTCGTCCCGCTGATGGTGCCGCTGCTGCTGGCGGTGGCGGTGGGGCCGCTCATGGCGTGGAAGCGCGGCGACCTGCTCGGCGCCTTGCAGCGCATGTGGGCGGCCTTCGCGGTGGTGCTGGTCGTGGTCGTGGGCGGGCTCTATGCGACCAAGGGCGGGCCGGTGCTGGCGGTGCTGGGCTTCGGCCTTGCCGCATGGGTGGCGATGGGCGCGCTCACCGAATGGGCCGAGCGCGTGCGCCTGTTCCGCGCGCCGCCAGGCGAGACCTTGCGCCGCGTGGTCAACCTGCCGCGCTCGGCCTATGGCATGACGATCGCGCATCTGGGCGTCGCCGTCGCGGTCGCGGGCTTCGCCGCCTCGGCCTTCGAGACGGAGAGCATCCAGACCATGCGCGCCGGCGACACCATCCCGATCGCCGGCTTCAGCCTCGAATTCACCGGCGTCGAGCCGGTGCAAGGCGCGAACTTCAACGCCGACCGCGGCAGCTTCCTGCTGCGCCGCGACGGCGCCCTCGTCGCGGAGCTCCATCCCGAGCGCCGCTTCTTCCCGCTGCACCAGCAGACCACCGCCAAGACCGCGATCCACACGAATTTCCTTGCGGACTTCTACCTCGCGCTCGGCGATCCCGACGGCAAGGGCGGCTGGGCGGTGCGCGCCTATTGGAAGCCGCTGGTGCCGTGGATTTGGATCGGCGCGGTGATGATGGCGCTGGGCGGCCTCATGAGTCTCAGCGACCGGCGCTGGCGCGTCGGCGCCGCGGCGCGGGCGCGGCGCGCGCCCCCCGTGGCGGCGCCTGCCGAGTGAGACAGCCCATGCGGCGCGCGTTGTTCTTGTTGCCGGTCGCGCTCTTCCTCGTGCTTGCGGCGTATTTCGGGCTGGCGCTGACCTCGGGCCGCGATCCGCACGAGCTGCCGTCGGCGATGATCGACAAGCCGGCGCCTGCGTTCACGCTCGCCGGACTCGACGGGACGCCCGGCCTCGCGCGCGCATCGCTCGGCGGTCAGGTCGCGATCGTCAATTTCTTCGCCTCGTGGTGCATCCCGTGCCGGATCGAGCATCCGCTGCTGATGCGGCTCTCGGAGACCTTGTCGGTGCCGGTCTACGGCATCGCCTACAAGGACCGGCCCGAGGACGCGCAGCAGTTCCTGGCCCAGCTCGGCGATCCCTATGGCCGCGTCGGTCTCGACGAGAGCGGCCGGGTCGGCATCGATTTCGGCGTCTATGGCGTGCCCGAGACCTATGTCATCGACAAGGCGGGCCGCATCCGCCTGCGCCATGTCGGCCCGCTCACCGCCGAGGCGGTGAGCAACGAGCTGGCGCCGCTGGTGAAGATGCTGGGCCGGTCGTGAGGCGGCGCGCATTCCTCCTCGCGGCGCTCGCGGCGCCCTTGACCGCGCGCGCGGTCGAGCCCGCCGAGATGCTGAGCGATCCCAAGCTCGAGGCGCGCGCGCGGGCGATCGGCAGGGAGCTGCGCTGCCTCGTGTGCCAGAACGAATCGATCGACGATTCGGGCGCCGGCTTGGCGCACGATCTGCGCGTGCTGCTGCGTGAGCGCATCGCCGCGGGCGACAGCGACGCGCAGGCGACCCAATACATCGTCAACCGCTACGGCCAGTTCGTGCTGCTGAAGCCGCCCGTGGAGCCCGCGACCTGGGCCTTGTGGTTCGGCCCGCCCGCGCTTCTGGCGCTGGCCGCGCTCGGCACGGTGCTGTTCCTGCGCCGCCGCCGGCCCGAAGCCATGGGCGCGCCCGCGCCGCTCGACGAGGCCGAGCGCCAACGCATCGCCCAGCTCCTGGGCGAGGGCGACGCCTAGATGATGCTGCCGCTGGCGCTGGCGTTGGTCACGGCGATGGCGCTCATCGTCGTGATCGGGCCGTTGATGCGATCGGTGCGTCGGCCGCCTGACCGGCTCGAGTTCGACCGCGCGGTCTATCGCGACCAGGTCGAGGAGCTGGAGCGCGACCGCGCGCGCGGCCTCATCGGCGACGCCGAGGCCGAGACCGCGCGGCTCGAGATCGAACGCCGCATGTTGGCTGCCGACCGCGCCGATGTGGGCGGCCCGCACGAGGCGCGCCCGGTGCCGCTGGCGGCGGCGGCGCTGGCGCTGGCGCTCGCCGGCGGCGCGGGCGCGCTCTATCTCGCGCTCGGCTCGCCCGGCGTGCCCGATCAGCCGCACGATGCGCGCGTCGCAGCATCGCCCCAAGGCGAGAGTAGCGACGCGCTCGAGAAGAGCGCCGCCGATCTCGAGCGCCGCCTCGCCGCCAAGCCCGGCGACGTCGCCGCCTGGACCGAGCTCGCCCGCACCGAGGCCGAGCTCGGCAACTGGACCAAGAGCGCGGACGCCTACCGCCGTGCAGTTGCGCTCGCGCCCGACCGTCCCGACATCGGCGCCGCCTATGGCGAGGTCCTGGTGCTCGCGGCCGACGGCATCGTCACGCCGGCCGCAGCGGACGCGTTCCGCGCCGTCCTCGCGCGCGACGCGACCAGCGGCATGGCGCGCTATTACCTGGCGCTGGCCGACGCGCAGGCTGGCAAGACCGACGCGGCGATCGCGGCGTGGCAGGCGCTGGCAGCCGAGGCGCCCGATAACGCGCCGGTCCGCGCCGAATTGAAGCGCCGCATCGACGAGACCGCGCAGGCGGCCGGTATCAAGCCGCCGCCGCTGGCGCCGCCCGCCGCTTCCGCGTCCGCGCCTTCAAGCGCGCCCGGGCCCAATGCGGCGCAGATGGGAGACGCTGCCAAGATGGCGCCCGAGGATCGCCAGGCAATGATCCGTTCGATGGTGGAGCGGCTTGCGGCGCGGCTCCAGACCGCGCCCGACGATCTCGACGGCTGGACCCGGCTGGCGCGCGCCTATGCCGTGCTCGGCGAGCGCGACAAGGCGGCCGAGGCCTACGACCGCGCCGCCGCGCTCGATCCCAAGAATCCGGAGCTGCCGCTGGGCGAGATCGACGCGCTCATGTCCGACCAGGCGCTCGACCATCCGATGCCGGACAAGGTGGTCATGCTCCTGCACCAGGTCGAGACGCTGTCGCCCGCCGAACCCGAGGCGCTGTGGTATCTGGGCCTCGCCGCGGCGCAGGCCAAGAAGCCCGACGAGGCGGCAAGTTATTGGCAGCGCCTCCTCGCCGCACTCCCCGCCGACGCGCCCGAGCGCAAGACGGTGAGCGACGCGCTGGCGACTTTGAAAGGGAAGTAGCGGCATCCTGCGCCCATTCGACTACGCCCTTCGGGCTCCGCTCAGGGTGAGGAAGATTGTAAAACGCCCCTCATCCTGAGCGGAGCGAAGCGTAGTCGAAGGACGCAAGACAGCCTGCCTTCACACCGTGGTGAAATGGGCCTCGGTCTTGGCGCGCACTTCGTCGAGATCGACGCCGGCGGCGAGTTCCACGAGCTTCATGCCGCCGCCCTTCTTGTCGATGCTGAAGACGGCGAGATCGGTGATCACCAAGTCGACCACTTCGGCGCCGGTCAGCGGCAGGGTGCAGCGCCGCAGCAGCTTCTTCTCGTCCTTGGCGGTGTGCTCCATCACCACGACCACCTTCTTGACGCCGGCGACCAGGTCCATGGCGCCGCCCATGCCCTTGACCAGCTTGCCCGGGATCATCCAGTTGGCGAGGTCGCCGTTCTCCGCCACCTGCATCGCGCCCAGGATGGCGAGGTCGATATGGCCGCCGCGGATCATGCCGAAACTGTCGGCGCTGGAGAAATAGCTGGTGGTCGGCAGCGCCGTCACGGTCTGCTTGCCGGCATTGATGAGGTCGGGGTCTTCCTCGCCCTCGTAGGGGAAGGGGCCGATGCCGAGCATGCCGTTCTCGCTCTGGAGCTGCACGCTCATGCCGGCGGGGATGTAGTTCGAGATGAGGGTCGGGATGCCGATGCCGAGATTGACATAGTACCCATCGCGCAGCTCCTTGGCCGCGCGCGCCGCCATCTGATCGCGGGTCCAGGCCATGGGGTCCTCCTCAGGCTCGCTTGCGCGTGGTGCGCTGCTCGATGCGCTTGGCCGGATTGGTCAACGCCACGATGCGGTGGACAAAGATGCCGGGCGTGACGATGTGGTCCGGGTCGATCTCGCCGGGCTCGACCAGGTGCTCGACCTCGGCCACGGTGAGCTTCGCCGCGGTCGCCATGATCGGGTTGAAGTTGCGCGCGGTCTTGCGATAGACGAGGTTGCCCTCGCGGTCGCCTTTCCAGGCATGGACGATGGCGAGGTCGGCGACGATGCCGCGCTCCATGACATAGCGCTCGCCCTCGAACTCGCGCACCTCCTTGCCGTCGGCGATGATCGTGCCGACGCCGGTCTTGGTGAAGAAGGCGGGAACGCCGGCGCCCCCGGCGCGGATGCGCTCGGCCAAGGTGCCTTGCGGGTTGAACTCGAGCTCCAGCTCGCCCGCCAGATATTGCTGCGCGAACAGCTTGTTCTCGCCGACATAGGACGCGATCATCTTGGTGATCTGCTTGGTCTCGAGCAGCACGCCCAGGCCCGCGCCGTCGACCCCTGCGTTGTTCGAGACCACGGTGAGGCGGCCCACGCCGGATTTGCGGATCGTCTCGATCAGCGCCTCCGGAATGCCGCACAGGCCGAATCCGCCCGCCATGATGAGCATGCCGTCGCGCAGCACGCCGGCCAAGGCGGCGTCGGCGTCTGCATAGACCTTGTTCGCCATTGCCCGAGCCTCCCAGTGGTCCGGAGATAGCACGGGCGGCGACCGTACGCCACAGCGGCCGGGCTTGTGCTATGCTCGGGCCGCGTCTGGCCTGGGGAGTGGGCCTTGAGCGAACCGCAGATGTCGCGCCGTCTTGCCGCGATCCTGGCCGCCGACGTGGCCGGCTACAGCCGGCTCACGGGCGCGGACGAGGAAGGCACGCTCGCGCGGCTCCGGGCGCTGCGCTACGAGCTGGTCAACCCGGCGATCTCGACCAATCGCGGCCGCGTCGTCAAGACCACGGGCGACGGCATCCTGATCGAGTTCGCCAGCGCGGTGGACGCCATGCGCTGCGCCATCGAGGTGCAGCGCGGCATGGTTGCGCGCAACGCCGGCTTGAAGCCCGACGAGCGCATCGACTTCCGCGTCGGCGTCCATGTCGGCGATGTCGTGGTCGAGGGCGCGGACCTGATGGGCGACGGCGTCAACATCGCGGCGCGGCTCGAAGGCGTGGCGCCGCCGGGCGGCATCTGCCTCTCCGAGGATGCGTGGCGCCAGGTCGACGGCAAGGTCCCCGCCGCCTTCGCCGATCTCGGCGAGCAGGCGCTCAAGAACATCGCGCGGCCGGTGCGGGTCTATCGCGCGGAGCCGACGCAAGGGCAGGAAACGCAAGCGCCGGTGCGGCCAACGCTCGCGCTACCCGACAAGCCCTCGATCGCGGTCCTGCCGTTCACCAACATGAGCGGCGATCCGGAGCAGGAGTATTTCGCCGACGGCACGGTCGAGGACATCATCACCGGCCTGTCGCGCGCCAAGTGGCTGTTCGTGATCGCCCGCAATTCGAGCTTTGTCTACAAGGGCAAAGCCGTCGACGTAAAGCAGGTCGGGCGCGAGTTGGGCGTGCGCTATGTGCTCGAAGGCGGCGTGCGCAAGGCCGGCAACCGGGTGCGGATCACCGGCCAGCTCATCGAGGCGGCGAGCGGCACGCATATCTGGGCCGACCGGTTCGAGGGCGGCCTCGAAGACATCTTCGATCTGCAAGACCGCATCACCTCAAGCGTCGTCGGCGCGATCGAGCCGGCGCTCAGGACAGCGGAGATGCAACGGGCGCAATCGAAGCCAACCGAGTCGCTCGATGCCTACGACTGTTTTCTGCGGGCTCTCACATTTTTCCAGTTGCCAACCGTTGCCGGGTCGGAAGACGCAATCGCGTTATGCCGAAAGGCGATCGCGATCGATCCGCAATATTCTTCGGCCTATGGTTTGGCGGGCTTTTGTTTCGCCAATCGGATCGCTCAAGGGTGGGCATTGAATGTAGAAGGCGAACGGGCCGAGGCAATTGTTCTCGCTCGGCAAGCTATACAATTCGGCGCCGATGACCCGACCGCACTTTGGATGGCCGGATGGGCGCTGGTTTTGGGGGCGCGCGACTTCGATCGTGGCCTGAACGCGATCGATCGCTCGCTGTCGCTTAACCCCAACTCCGCACGCGCGTGGAACGCAAGCGGTTGGGCGCACTGGAACTGCGGAGACGGAACTACCGCGATCGATCACTTGCAACGCGCCATGCGCTTGAGCCCGCTCGACCCCTCATTTAGTACGTTCAAGGGGGGCATCGCATGGGCGCATTTCGTCGAGGCACGCTACGAAGAGGCGGTCAACTGGGCTAACATGGTTTTGAACGAGCAGCCGAATAATCGGACCATATGGCGGTGCAAGGTGGCCGCCTGCGGTTTGCTGGACCGCATGGATGATGCCAGGGAAGCTACGCGCATGCTGTTGACGCTGCAACCGGACGCATCAATTGCAAAGCTGCGGAGTCTTATGCCGCTCAAACGCGCCGAGAACATGGCGATCTACCTCGACGGCCTGCGCAAGGCCGGGCTGCCGGAATAGGAGAAGCCGCGATGCAGATCGCAAACCACGTGGCGCTCGTCACCGGCGGGGCGTCGGGCCTGGGCGCGGCGACGGCGCGGGCGCTGGCGCGAGAGGGCGCCAAGGTGGCGTTGCTCGACCTAAACGAAGCACTGGCTAAGACGGTCGCGGCAGAGATCGGCGGCGTCGCTATCAAATGCGACGTGTCGGATGGGGCCAGCGCCGAGGCCGCGGTGGCGGCGGCGCGCGCAGCGCACGGTCCCGCGCGCATCCTTATCAACTGCGCCGGCATCGGTGTCGCGGGCCGCATCGTCGGCCGCGACGGGCCGATGGCGCTCGCCGAGTTCAAGCGCGTCATCGACATCAACCTGATCGGCAGCTTCAACCTGATGCGGCTCGCGGCCGCGGACATGATGACGCTCGATGCGCTCGACGAGGGCGAGCGCGGCGTCATTATCTCCACCGCCTCGGTCGCGGCCTACGAGGGCCAGATCGGGCAGGCGGCCTATGCGGCGTCCAAGGGCGGCATCGTCGCGCTGACGCTCCCGGCCGCGCGCGAGTTCGCCCGCGCCGGCATCCGCGTCAACGCCATCGCGCCCGGCCTCTTCCGCACGCCGCTCTTATCGGCCCTGCCGCAGGCCGCGCAGGACAGCCTGGGCGCCAGCATCCCGTTCCCCGCGCGGCTCGGTCGGCCCGAGGAATATGCCCAGCTCGTCCTCGCCATCATCGCCAACCCGATGCTCAACGGCGAGACCATCCGCCTCGACGGCGCGCTCAGGATGGCGCCGCGCTGAGCGCTATGATTTCTTATCGCGGGCGGGAGCGATCGCGTCGATGGCGTGGGCGAGCTTGATATCGCGCTGGCTCAAGCCTCCCGCGTCGTGGGTCGAGAGCACGATCTCGACCCGGTTGTAGACGTTGAACCATTCCGGATGATGGTCCATCTTCTCGGCCAGGAGCGCCACCTGGCTCATGAAGCCCCAGGCCTCGCCGAAGGTGCCGAAGTGAAAGACCTTGCGGATCGCATCGCGATCCTCGACCTCGGTCCAGTCCCGCAATTCCCGCACCGCCTCGTTGCGCGCCGCGCCGGCCAAGCGCTCGACCATGATCGCCCTCCGCCCGAAGTTCCGGGGCTTCAAGTGGCGGATCGCGCCGCCGAGGTCAAGCCATGAGCGCGCCGCCCGCGCTCCCGCCCACGCTCGCCGATCTCGAGGCGATGGCGAAGGTCGCGCTCGAATCGATCCCGGCCGAGCTCAAACGCCATCTCGGCCCGGTGGTGGTCCGGGTCGAGGATTTTCCCGACGCCGAGACCGAGGCGGAGATGGAACTCGAAAGCCCGTTCGACATCTTGGGCCTCTATCGCGGCGTGGCGCTGCCGCGGAAATCGGTGAGCGACCCGCGGCCCAACATCGACATGATCTTCCTCTACCGCCGCCCGATCCTGGATTACTGGTGCGACACGGAAGAGCCGCTCCCGGCCATCGTGCGCCACGTGATGATCCACGAGATCGGCCACCATTTCGGCTTCAGCGACGACGACATGGAGCGGATCGAGCAGGACGGATGAGCGCGGCGACGCGGCGGCGCAGCTCCGGCAAAAGTTCGGTCTCGAACCACGCGTTCTTCTTCTCCCACGCCGTGGTGCGCCAGCTCGGGTGCGGCAGCGGCAAATGTGCCGGCAGGAAGGCGCGCCATTCCGCCACCGTGTCGGTCATGCTTTGCCGCCGCGCCAGGTAGTAGTCGATGGCGTAGGACCCGACCAGCAGGGTGAGCTCGACGCGCGGCAGCCGCTCCAGCACGCGTGCGTGCCAGCGCGGCGCGCATTCGGGGCGCGGCGGCTGGTCGCCGCCCTGCGGCAGGCGGCCGGGATAGCACAGCCCCATCGGCATGATCGCGACCCTGCTCTCGTCGTAGAACGTGTCGCGGTCGATCCCGAGCCATTGCCGCAGCCGGTCGCCGCTGCGGTCGTTGAAGGAGAGCCCGGTCTCGTGGACGCGCGTGCCGGGCGCCTGGCTCACGATCAGGAGGCGCGCCGAGGCGCGGCCGCGCAACACCGGCCGCGGCCCCAGCGGCAGATGCGCCGCGCACAAGGTGCAGGCGCGGGCCTCGACGATGACGCGCGCGAGCGCCGCTTCGTGATCCATGGGCGGCGTTATAAGCAGGAATCGGTAAGCGACGCCACAGAGGCCTCGGTGGCACTCCCGCCGAATCTCTGCTAAGGCGCGCCGTTTAAGCCCAAGAAGGACCGGCCATGAGGAAACTCGACGTCTTCCCCCACATCTTCCCCAAATCCTATTTCGACAAGATGGTCGAGGTCATTCCCAACAAGGCGGCGGTGCGGCGCTGGACCGCGATCCCGGTGCTCTACGATCTCGACGCGCGGCTCCGCATGATGAAGGAGTTCGGCGACTATCAGCAGATCCTCACCCTCTCGATGCCGGCCGTGGAGTTCGTCGCGCCGGCCGAGACCTCGCCCGCGCTGGCGCGCCTCGCCAACGACGGCATGCACGACATCTGCGCCAGGCATCCCAACGAGTTCCCCGGCTTCGTCGCGTCGGTGCCGATGAACAACGTCAAGGCGACGCTCGACGAGATGACGCGCGCCATCGAGAAGCTGGGCGCGCGCGGCATCCAGATCTTCACCAACGTCAACGGCCGCCCGCTCGACGATCCCGAATTCACCCCGATCTTCGAGAAGATGGCGTCCTACGACCTGCCGGTGTGGATGCACCCGACGCGGCCCGCGGGCTTCGCCGACTATCCCGGCGAGAAGCAGTCGAAATTCGACATCTGGTGGGTGTTCGGCTGGCCCTATGAAACGAGCGCGGCGATGGCGCGCATGGTGTTCTCGGGCTTCTTCGACCGCTGGCCGAACCTCAAGATCATCACTCATCATCTGGGCGCGATGGCGCCGTTCCTCGAGGCGCGCATCCGGTTGGGGCTCGAGCAGCTCGGCTCGCGCGAGGCGGCCGAGCCGCATTACGCCAAGCTGGTCGCCGACATGAAGGCCAAGGGCCGCAGCCCGGTCGACTACTTCAAGATGTTCTACGCCGATACCGCGATCAACGGCTGGGCGCCGGGCATCAAGCTCGGCCTCGAGTTCTTCGGCTGCGACCACGTCATGTTCGGCACCGATTGCCCGTTCGATCCCGAGGGCGGCCCGCTCTTCATCCGCGAATTGATCAAGGCGATCGACAGCCTCGACCTCTCCGAGGAAGAGCGCGACAAGATCTATCACGCGAATACCGAGCGGTATCTGAAGCTCAAGCGGTAGCGAAGCAATCCCCGCCGCGCATCTTCACCTGGGCGCCGCCGCGATCTTGCCGCCACCGCCCGCGGCCGTGCATTTCGGCGGCCATGTCGTCCGCCTGACTCGGCCCATGCGCCTTTAGGCGCGTGGCGACATGGCGTATGTCCGCTCACCCCGGCAAAACGGACGCGCCCGCCGCATGAATGGAATGCCGAGAATCGCCTTGAGCAGACCTTGGCTCAAAGTGCGATGAATGACAGCTCTGCGCCCACGTCGGTCACCGGCGTAGTAAAGTCGACTTCCCGAAAGCGGACAAAGCATCCCGTGGCCTCGTCGGCCGGGATGGGTGGAAACCCGCCGTTCATTCGCACCGGTTTGAACGGCGAGGTCGTGCCATTTGCGTCGATTTGGCGATGACCGCGGCAAGCCTGGTATTGGACTGAAGGCCGACACGGCGCCGACGAATGCGATGGTCTCAAAGGTGCCCGTTTCGGAAGTCGCGCAACCTAGTCGATCACCTCGTCAACTCGAAGCAGCAGCCCAAGACTCAGCATTGCCCACGGCCGTCTTGCCTTTCATGGGGTTCCTCCGACCACGCCGGCGACCGGATGCGGCGCCGGCGCGATCTCTTCGGGCGCACCCTTGCGGAAATGCGGCTGCGTCTTGAGGATGAGGAGCGCCACGGTGCCGAGCAGCACCGGCGCCCCCGCGAGATAGCACATGGCCGACGGCGTCCAATGCATCTGCAAGAGGAAGCCACCCGCCAGCGGTGCCAGAAACGCGCCACCGCGCCCGCCGATCGCATAGGCATAGCCGACGCCGGTCGAGCGCACCGCCGCCGGATAGGAATTGGCGGCGAGCGCCATCAGCGCGTTGCCGCTGCCGCCGGCGGTCCCGCCTTGCAGCGTGATCGCGCAGAGGAGGAGCCAGAACGGGGCCGTCAAGGTCGCGCCGATCGCCCACATCGAGAGCGCGATGACGATGAAGGTCCAGGGGAGCACGCGGTAATAGCCGACCTTGTCGACGGCGCGGCCGATCAGAATCCCGCACACGATGCTGCCGATGTTCCAGAACGCCAGCGACGTGCCGAGCTGCGTCGTGGAGCCTGTCGTCATCTTGATCATCGTCGGCACCCACGACAAGAAGAACACCAGGATGCCGTAATCGAGGAAGAAGAGGAACCAGAGCAGGATCGTGCCGAGCGCGCGCCCTTCGGTAAAAAGATGTTTCAAGGGCACGCCCGGCAGCTTCTCCTCCGAGGTATAGAGGATGGCGTTGGGCGGAAGGTTGGGCGCGATCTTCCGTGCGATCTTGTTGAGGCGCTCCTGATCGGTGCCGCGTGCGCCCAGGAACACGATCGATTCGGGCAGGAACAGCGCGAGCACCACCATCAGCACGAGGGGCACCACGCCCGCGGCGATGAAGAGCGCAGGCCAGCCGCCGAGCGGCAGCAAGTATACCGCGCTGAACCCAGCGCCCATGCCGCCCACCGGCAGCGCGGTCCAGATCCAGGTCGGGATCGAGGCCTTGAACCGCTTGGGCGCATGCTCCGATCCGAGCGCGAGCGCCGCCGGCCCGATGCCGCCCAGGCCGATCCCCGCCAGCACGCGCAGCGTCACGAGCGCCGGCACTGTCGTTGCGAAGGCGGTCCAGAGCGAGAACAAGCCGAAGACGACGCAGCATAGGACCATGAGCCACTTGCGCCCGATCCAGTCCGACGCCGGCGCCAGGAAGAGGGCTCCCAGCGCCACCCCCACCTGGCCCGCGGTGATGACGACGCCTAAGGTCGCCGGTTCCAGCTTCAGCGTCTCGCGGATGCCTGCGGCCGCCACGCCGATGATCTGCACATCGTAGCCATCGATCGCGATCGCAAAGCAGCAGAGGATGAAGGTCAAGATCTGATAGCTGCCATAGGGGCTCTCGTCGATAAGGGCCCGCGTGTCGATGTGCGTGCGTGCCATGGTGCCTCCCCGTGCGTTCCCGGAACCGCTCTTGTTAGAGGGCCGTTTGGCTGAGAGGATTTCACCGATCGGCGCACGACGCAACAGGCGAGGGTATCCCTGGGCTATCGTCTGGGGGTTCCCATCAAGCCTGAAGAGGTTCGCGAGCAAACGGGCCCCCAATTCTAGCCGCCACGATGGCTGGCGAGCCGCGAACTCATGACCGTCCGCATCCGCTGCACGATTAAAGATGAAAAGGTACAATTGCTGAACGAGCGAGACAAGCGGGTCAACTTCTCACGCCGCGGGAGGTGGCCGATTTTGGGTGCGGCCCGCTTGCGCGACGCGCGACGCAGACGCCGACATGACGCTGCCCGAAGGCGGCTTCGGGTCAGGTCACGCCGGCAACCGGTCGATGGACGGCAGCGGGGGTCGGAAGCTACCGACCCAGATTTGATAGTGCGTGTCCGCTTCCCCTTACGTCGCTACCCGAAGCAGACCGTCCGCTTCCGGCCAATTTCGGTTATTCCCGACAGGATGCACGAATGACCGGTGTTGGCACAACTCAGACCTTACCCGACCTCGCGCTCACGTCCACGCAGAGCGGCAAAGCGGACATCGGACCAAGCGAGGCGCCTCACCTCATCGCCGCCGCGATGTTCCCGCCATCGACCGTGGTCACGTCGCCTGTCGTCTTGAGCGCGAGCGCGTGGTGAAGGAACGCCTGCGCCACGTCCTCGGCCGTCACCTCGCGGCCCAAGAGGTTCCCGGCCATGTAATCGGCCGCGCTCAGCCCCCGCGCCTTGGAGCGCGAGGCGATCATCGCGTCGGTCAGCAGCCCGCTGCGCACCCGGTCGGCATTGACGGCGTTGGCGCGGATGCCGGCGCCGCCATACTCGAGCGCGTATTGCCGCGCCAGGAACAAGGTCGCGGCCTTCGGTAATCCATAGGGGCCGAAATCGGGCCCGGGATTGACCGCCTGCTTCGAGGTGTTGAACAAGAGCGCGCCGCCCGTCCCCTGCGCCAGCATCACCCGAACCGCCGCCTGCGCCATGCGCTGATGCGCGAAGAAGTTGAGCTCGAAGCTCTGGCGCAGCACGCTCTCCGCCACCTCGCCGATGCGGCCCTGCCATGCCGCGCCGGCGTTGGAAACCAGGATATCCACGCCGCCGAAGCGCTCGACGATGCGGTCGAACGCGGCGCGCACCGATGCCTCGTCGCACACGTCGCAGCCGAGCGCGAGCGTGAAGCCGCCGATGCTCTTGGCGCGGGCGCGCGCGGCCTCTTCGTCGAGATCGAGGATGGCGACTTCCGCCCCCTCGGCCTTGAACAGCTTCGCGGTGGCCGCGCCGATGGCGCCGGCACCGCCGGTGATGATCGCGACCTGGCCCTGGAGCGGTTTCGGCTGCGCGGCGCCGAGCTTTGCCTGCTCGAGCGACCAGTATTCCATGTCGAAGAGTTCCGCCGGCGTCAGCGACTCGAAGCGGCCGATCGCCTCGGCGCCGGCGATGGTCTCGATCGCGTTCTCGGCGATGTCGGCGGCGATCGCCGCGTCCTTCTTGGTGCGGCCCAGCCCGAAGAGGCCGAGCCCCGGCACCAATATCACGCGCGGCAGCGGATCGAGCATGCGCTTCGCGGGGTTTTGCGTCGCGTTGTGGCGCGCGAAATAGGCTTCGTAGTCGGCGATGAACCGGGCGGCGGCGGCACGGGCTTCGCGCGCGAAATCCTCGATCCGTCCCGCCTCGGGCGGCGGCACCAGCAGCGGAAAATTCTTGGTGCGGATGGTGTGGTCGGGCGTCACCACCCCGGCGCCGGAATAGCGCTCGAGCTCGGCGCCGTTGACGTAATCGAGAATTTCGGGGCCGGAGCGGAACTCCATGATGAGGCGCAGGAAGGCGCCCTCGACCTTCGCGTCCTTCTGGCTGCACGCGCCGCGCAGCACCGGCGCGATCTCGGCGACTTGCGCGACATGCGCCGGCAAGGCTCGCGCCACGAACACGACGTTGCGCCGGCGCGCCAAGCGCTCCTCGGCCAGGCTCACCAGTTGGATCATGCGCTCGTAGGATTCGCGCGCGCTGGCGCCGAAGGTGAAGATGCCGTGCTTCAACAGCACCAGCCCCTCGACCGCGGGATCGGCCTCGTAGATCTCGGCCGCCTTCTTGGCCAGGAGAAAGCCGGGCGGGATGTAGGGGACGAGCCCGATGCGGGCACCGTAAAGCTCGGCGCAGCGTTCCGCGCCGTCATGCTGGTCGGCGATGCTGAGCACCGCGGTCGCGTGGGTGTGGTCCACGTATTTGTGCGGCAGGAAGGCGTGCAGCAGCGTCTCGACCGATGGGTTGGGCGCCATCGGGTCGAGCAGATTGGCGCGCTGGACCCGCACCATGTCCTCGTCGCTGAGCCGGTCCAGCCTGCGCAATTTGCGCAGCGGCCCGAGCCTGACGGCGGGAAGGCCGGGCGGCTCGATCTCGGCCATGTCCCAGCCGCTCCCCTTGACGCACAGCACCTCGGCCTCCTCGCCGAGGAGATCGGGGAGATCGGTCTTGAGCGAGCTGTTGCCGCCGCCATGCAGCACCAGCCGCTTGTCGCGCCCCAAGAGCCGCGCGCTGTAGACGCGCAGCGCCATCTCGCGCCCAATGCCCGCCGCCCCGTACTGCGCGACCATCGCCTCGGCCGCGTCGTCCCGCCAAACGCTTTCCATCAAAAGCATCATAATGCGTACGAACCGCCCCGCCATTTATTTTGGCGACTCGTCCGGCTACCATCGCTCGCGCAACGCTGGAGACGGCCATGACCGAGCCACAGAGCCGCGGCGTCTACGCCGCGGTCCTCACGCCGCTGACCGAGAGTTTCGAGCCCGACCTCGCGCGCTTCGTCGCGCATTGCCATTGGCTGCTCGCGAACGGATGCGACGGGCTCGCGCCCCTCGGCACGACGGGCGAGGCCAACTCGCTGTCGGTGGCGCAGCGCCTGGCGATGGTGGAGGCGGCCGCGCGCGGCGGCGTGCCGATGGCGAAATGCATCGTCGGAACCGGATCCTGCGCGCTTGCCGACGCGGTGACCATGACCCGGTCGGTGGCGGCGGCGGGCGCCGGCGGCGCGCTGCTGCTGCCGCCGTTCTATTACAAGAACCCGAGCGAGGACGGGCTCTTCGCGTTCTTCTCCGAGGTGATCCAGCGCGTCGGCGACCCCGCCCTCAAGCTCTATCTCTATCATTTCCCGCAGCTCTCAACGGTGCCGATCACCCTGCCGCTGGTCGCGCGCCTGAAGCGCGCCTATGGCGACACGATCGCCGGGCTCAAGGACAGCTCGGGCGACTGGGAATGCTCGGCCGCCTTCCTGCGTGAGTTCCCCGGCTTCGGCGTGTTCTCGGGAAGCGAGGAGTTCCTGCTGCCCAACCTGCGTGCTGGAGGGGTCGGTTGCATTTCGGCCTCGACTAACGTCACGGCGCCGCTGGCGCGGCCCGTCTATCTCGCCTGGCGCGGCAACGAGGCCGACGGCCTTCAGCACAGCCTTACCGCGGTGCGGTTGGTGCTGCAATCGTACCCGCTCCAGGCCGCCTTGAAAGAAGTGATGGCGCGTGTGACCGGCGACCGCTCCTGGCGCGTCCTGCTGCCCCCCAATCGGCCCCTGACCGCGGCCGAGGGCGCCGCGCTGGCCGACCGGCTCGAGGCGCTGCCGCAGATGCGGCCGATCCTGCGCCGCGCGGCCTGAGCGGCGGCGGCCAAGGGTTAGAAATCCCCTAAAATTCGGCCATTCACTTAGCGGTTTCGTAACCGGTCCGGCTCTTTAATGCCGGCATGGATGGCGTGGGAGTCGGAGCGGGCGACGAGATGCGGCAGCTAAGTCCCCAGGAGTTGCGACAGGTGCTGCAGCTGCATCGACGCTATCTCGCAGAGAAGCGGGACGGGCGCCGCGCCGTGCTCGCCTATTACGACCTGTCGGGCGCCGATCTCTCGGGCCAGGATCTCTCGGGCGCGGACCTCACTGGCGCGCGGCTCCATCGCACCATCCTCAGCAACGCGCGCCTCGAGAACACGAATTTTTTCGGCGCCGATCTGCGCGTCGCCAATCTCAACAACGCCGATCTATCGGGCGCCGATCTGCGCGGCAGTTGCCTGCGCGGCGCCCAGCTCAATCGCGCTAAGCTGCCACGCGCCGATCTGCGCAAGGCGCTGGTCATGCGCTTCAATGACGACGGCAGCCCCCGCACCAAGGTCATGGAGCCCACCCGCACCGATCTGTCGTCGGTCGAGGCGCGCGACGCCGATCTCTCCGGCGCCAAGCTCTCCGAGGCCTCCTGTGTGCGCGCCAACCTGACAGATGCCATCCTGCGCGACGTGGATTTCTGCGGCGCCGATTTGCGCAACGCCGACATCACCGGCGCCGTCCTCGAGCGGGCCGATCTCTCGGGCGCCAACCTCAACGGCGCGACGCTGCGCGGTGCGGTGCTGAGCGACGCGAAGCTCACCGGCGCGGAGCTGACCAACGTCGACATCAGTGGTGCGATCATCGATCCGCGGCTGCTGCAGGAGGCCAAGTGCCTGCAGCTCACGGGCGGCGACCTGAAGCAGATCACGCTCGACGATCTGCGCGAGGTGCTGCGTCTGCACGCGCTGTGGCTCGACACCAAGGGCAGCAACGGGCGCCGCGCCATTCTCGCCGAATTCGATCTCACCGGGCGCGACCTGCGCACCGCCAATCTCGCGCTCGCCAATCTCGGCCGCGCGGTGCTGCGCGGCGCGGATTTGTCGCGGGCTTCGCTCGCGATGTGCGATCTCTCGCTCGCCGATTTGCGCGATGCGCAACTCGATCGCGCCGATCTGCGCGGCGCCAAGCTGGTGCGTGCGCATCTCGCCGGCGCCTCGCTGGTGCGCGCCAATCTCTCGCCGCTCGACAATGTCGGCGACGGCAAGTTCGACTTTCCCGCCAATCTCGAGGGCGCGAAATTGGGCGGCGCCAATCTCGAGAACGCGCGCCTCAGCCAGGCGAGGCTTGCCGGCGCCGATCTCAGCCGCTCCAACCTCGACCAAGCCGATCTGAGCCAGGCCGATCTTCATGGTGCCAATCTGAGTGATGCGCTGTCGTCGGGGGCCAATTTCTTCGGCGCCGCGTTGAGCGACGTCCGCGGCTACGCGCCCAATTCTTCAGCCAACCAGCGCGCCTGACCCGTACGCCAAGTCGCACTCAGTGCAGGCTCGGACCCTTGAGGAAACGGCCCCGGTCGGCCGACTTCACCTCGATCTCCACCGTCCGCCCGTCGCGATAAACCAGCATCGGCACCTTGGTGCCGGCCGGCCCGCAGCGCCAGATGCCGCGATAGAGCGAGGCCAAGTCCTTGATCTCGTCGCCGCCCACCGACAGCAGAATGTCGCCCATCTTCAAGCCGGCGCGACGGCCGGGGCCGGTATTGGCGAGCCCGGCGACCACGATCTTGTCCTCGACCTCGGTGGCGTAGAGCCCGATCCACGGCCGCGGCGGATGGTTCGGCCGACCGATCGTCAGCAGGTCGTTGAGGATAGGCGGCAGCAGGTCGATCGGCACGATCATGTTGAGATGCTCGGGCGGTCCCTGCTCGCGCGCTTGCTGGAGATGGAGTGAGCCGATACCGACCAGCGAACCGTCGCTGGCAATGAGCGCCGCGCCGCCCCAGTTGGGATGGGCTGGGCTGGTGAAGATCGCCTCGTCGAGGAGGTATTCCCAATACCCTGCGAATTCCTGCTTGGCCGCGATCCGTCCCGAGACCGCGTGCTGGCGTCCGCCGCCGCCCGCGACGATGACGCGGTCACCGACCCGCACCCGCGCCGAGCGCCCCATCGGCAGCGCCGGCAGATCGAGCTTGCCCAGCGCCTGCACGAGGCCGAACCCGGTCTCCTGGTCGTAGGCGAGGACGTGCCCCGGCACGGCGCGCCCGTCATTGGTGTTGAGCCAGATCGTGTCGGCTTCGGTGATGAGATAGCCAATTGTGAGGACGAGCCCGTCGCTGCGGATCACCACTGCGTTGCCGCCGCGCTCGGTGCCGAGGGTGCCGGCGGTGAAGGCGTCAGGCGGGATAGCCGCCCTGAGTGTCAGCACCGACGACAGCGCGCGCTCGAGGTCGAACGGCCAGTCCTCGGCTTTGGGCTGGGCGTGCGCCGGAATCTCCCACTCGCTCGAGGACGGCATTAGGCACTCCCATGGCCGGGGGCGCGGATTGTTGCGCCCGGCGGCCCCTTATCCTAGCCGCGCCCCGCGCCGTGTGGCTAGTGGTCTCCCGGCCCGCAGCGCCCTTATCATGGCGAGCGGCCCATCGGCCGGGAGGTACGATACGCGAGCGTTTCGTCGAGGTGCCGACGCAAGGCGCTGCGATGAAGACCTTCCTTACCCAGCCGGAGCAGGAGGGACCCCATCACGCGGTCGTCCTCTACATGGACGCGTGGGGCCTGCGCGAGGAGCTGTTCGACCTAGCGCGGCGGGTGGCCGTGTGGGGTATTGCTGCGCCGTGCCGGACTTCTATCACCGGCTCGGTCGGGGCGTGCGAACCTCGTTCCGCGACGCCGCACAGCGCATGATCTCGCTCCACCATCTCGACCCGGCGGCGCAGGAAGAGGTGCTGAAGCCGATGCGCAGCCAGACCGACGCCCAGGTGGTCGAGGACACAGGCGCCCTCATCCGCTTCCTTGGTGCCGACGCGGTCGCGTGCAGCGGCGCCATGGGCGCCATCGGCTTATGCACGGGCGGACGGCACGTGATGCAGGTCGCGGGCCATCATCCCGCGAATTTCGTCGCCTCGGCCTGTCTCCACGGCATGCGGCTCGTTGGCGATGACGCGGACTCGCCGCATCGTCTCGCCGACCGGTTCCGCGGCGAGCTCTATTGCGGCTTCGGCGAGAAAGACCACTGCACCCCACCGCCGCTGGTGGCGGGGCTCGCCGAGGCACTAAGAGACCATGCCGTCGCTTACCGCTTCGCAGTTCATCGCGCAGCCGAGCGCGGCCACGCGCTCCCCGACCGCGACATTTACGACAAGCAGGCGGCCAATCGCGACTGGGGGTTGATCTTTGCCATGTTCCGCCGCCAGTTGCGGCCGTGAGCGCCTAGTCGCGCTCGTCGGCGACCGGGCGGCGTAGCGCCTTGGCTCGGCTCTGGATGACCTTTGTGGCCTGGCGGCGGGCACGCGCTGCCTTGGTCGGGCGTGTCGGCCGGCGTACCTTGTGCGCCACCGCGGCGCGACGGATGAGGTCGAGGAGACGCTCGAGCGCGTCCTCGCGGTTGCGCTCGCGCATGCGGAACCGGGCCGCGGTAATGACAATGACCCCGTTGCGCGTCACCCGCCGCCCAGCGAGCCGCTTGAGGCGGGCGCGGATCTCGTCGTCGAGCGCCGGCGAGCGGTCGATCGAAAAGCGCAGCTGGACCGCGGTCGCGACCTTGTTAACGTTCTGCCCGCCCGGGCCGCCGGCGCGGATGAAATGCTCCTCGATCTCGCGCTCGTCGAGCGCGATCCCCGGCGTGACCTCGATCATGGCGCGATTTCAGCGCAAGCAAAGAGCGCGGGCAAATGAAGTTTGGCGCGGTTGCGCTTGCGCATTGGCCGCCGCCGGTGCATAGGAGTGCGAGCGAGGGACTTGCCGGTGGTGACGCGATGAAGGACATTCCGTTGGGTCATGCCAACACCATGGAATTCGTGCCGGAGGAGCGCCATACCGCTGCGGTGGTGGGCAACGCGGAAGTCGTCAGTACGCCGTCGCTCATCGGCTTTCTCGAGCAGACGAGCCACCGCGCCATCCTGCCCTTCGTCGAGGAGGGCGAGGTCTCGGTCGGAACCCGGGTCGAGGTTGATCATCTTGCCGCCGCCTTTCTCGGCCGCCCCATCGTCGCCACGTCGAAGGTCGCGACGGTCGATGGACGACGCATCACTTTCGAGGTCGAGGCCCGCCAGGGGGAGAAGCTCGTGATGAAGGGCCGGCATGGCCGCGCCATCGTCAGCCGTGACCGGCTTCTCGGCAGGAAATCCTGAGCGGCGGCGGGCGGCGCGACCCTCATGCCTCTCGATCCTGACGTCACGCCGGGCGTCGCCGTCGTCGAGCTTTCGGTAGTAGTGCCGAGCTTTAACGAGCGCGATAATGTTGAGCCGCTGATCGCCCGCCTCGCTGCCTGCCTCGAGGGCGTCGCCTGGGAAGTGATCTATGTCGACGACGACTCGCCCGACGGCACGGCCGCTGCCGTGAAGGCGATCGCGCGGCGCGACCCGCGCGTGCGTTGCCTCCATCGCATCGGCCGGCGCGGGCTCTCGACCGCGGTGATCGAGGGCATCCAGGCATCGAGCGCGCCCCACATCGCCGTGATCGACGCCGATCTCCAGCACGACGAGACCCTGCTGCCGCGCATGCTCGAGGCGCTCAAGAGCGAGGGGCTCGATATCGTGGTCGGTTCGCGCTACGCCGCGGGCGGCGATGTCGGCGACTGGGACAGCAACCGCGTCGCAATGAGCGGATTAGCGACCGCGCTGGCGCGCCTCGTAGTTTCGGCCCAGCTGACCGATCCGATGAGCGGCTTCTTCGCGATGACGCGGCCGGCCTTCGACGGCGCGGTACGGCGGCTCTCCGGCCAGGGCTTCAAAATCCTGCTCGATCTATTCGCCTCGAGCCCGACGCCCTATCGCTTCAAGGAGTTGCCTTACAGCTTCCGTCCGCGCGTCCACGGCGAGAGCAAGCTCGACACGCTGGTGGCATGGGAATATCTCATGCTGCTGTTCGACAAGCTGTTCGGCCGCTTCCTGCCGACCCGCTTCGTCCTGTTCGGCGCGGTGGGTGCAACCGGCGTCCTCGTTCATCTCGCGACTTTGCGGCTGATGCTGACGGAGTTCTCGTTCCCGGAAGCGCAGGCGACTGCCACCATCGTCGCGATGACCAGCAATTTCGCCCTCAACAATCTGCTCACATATCGCGACAAGCGGCTGCGCGGGGTGCGCTTCATCACGGGACTGGCGTCGTTCTATGCCGTGTGCGCGATCGGCGCCGTCGCCAATGTCGGCATCGCATCGGCGGCGTTCGAGCGGCATTATTCGTGGTGGCTTGCGGGCCTCGCCGGCGCTGCCGTCGGCGTGGTGTGGAACTACGCCGTGTCGTCGGTGTTCACGTGGCGATGAGACAGTGGATTGGCGCGATCGCCGTCCTAGTCCTGGTACTCGCCGCCGCGCCGGCTTGGGCCGATGGCGTACTCGCGACGCTCACCGTGCTGGGGCCGCGCGGCGCGGTGGCGCGCGCAGTAGTCGACGGCACTGCCTGTCCGGCGATCGAAATCGATGGCAAGCGCGCGGCGATGAATGTACGCATCATGGGTGACTCACGATTTCCGCTCATTTGCGACGCCGCCCTTCCGGCCGGCGCGGCCAAGGCGCGGATCGGCGATAGGGACCTGCCGGTGCCGAAGCGGGAGGTTCGCCGCATCGCGCTTTTCGGCGACAGCGGTTGCCGTGTCGATGGCCATGAGTTTCAGCCCTGCAACGATCCCGCGCAGTGGCCGTTCGCGCGCACCAGCGCCAGCGCGGCCGCGCTCCAGCCGGACCTCGTCATCCATGTCGGCGACTATCTCTATCGCGAGCGCCCGTGCCCGCCGGTGAAGCCGGGCTGCTCCGGCACGCCTTCGGGCGACGATTGGCCGGCTTGGCAGGCCGATTTCTTCGCTCCCGCCGCCACCCTGCTGGCGGCGGCGCCTTGGGTCATGGTGCGCGGCAACCACGAGAATTGCGAGCGCGCCGGCGACGGGTTCTTCCGGCTTCTCGATCCGCGGCCCTACCCGATCAAATGCCCCCGCATCAGCCCGGTCTATCGGGTCGAGGCCAAGCCGCTCGCGCTCTACGTGCTCGATTCGGGCGAGGCCAACGACACCGAGACGCCGGCGCCGCTGGTCGCGCGATATCGCCGCGAGTTCGCGTCGATCCACGCGCCGCAGGGGGCATGGCTCCTCAGCCATCGGCCGGTCTGGGCCACCGTGAGCATCGGCAACATGCTCGGCGTCACCGTCGTCGTGAACGACAACGCGACCTTGGAGGCGGCGTCGGCCAACAAGCTACCCACCGGCATCGC
This sequence comes from Allostellaceae bacterium, assembly GCA_035604615.1. Taxonomy (GTDB): domain Bacteria; phylum Pseudomonadota; class Alphaproteobacteria; order ATCC43930; family CGMCC-115725; genus DATJLY01. The sequence continues at coordinate 178,557 of DATNID010000016.1, forward strand.
GCTCGTCCTCTCGGGCCACATCCATCGCTTCGAGGCGCTGAGCTTCACGGACCGCCGACCGCCGCAACTCGTCCTGGGCACGGCGGGAAGCTCCCTCGACCGCGGCGCCGACGTCGAGGTCACCGGGCACGAGATCGGCGGCACCACCATCGCCTATGGCCGCACCTTGCAGGCCTTCGGCGTCACCACCATGGAGCGTAGCGGCGCGGGATGGGCGGCGACGCTGCACGACGAGGACGGCAATCCTCGCTTCACCTGCACCATTACTGGGCCGGAAATCGCCTGCGCCCCTTGAGCTACCAGCCTTCGAGCCGGAACGGAACCAGTTCGGCGTGCTGCTCGCTCAATTCCCGGTACTGGCCGCGATAATAGAGGAGCGGCAGGGGCACCGCGTCCGCGGCCGTTTCCATGTGAATGACGCGGCCCAGCAGAATCCGGTGGTCGCCGCCGTCGTGGCGGGCATAGGTCTCGCATTCGAAGGCGGCGAGGTTGGGGTGGATGACGGGCGCCAGCGTGCCGCTGCGATGGTGGCCGGCCTGCCACTTGGCGAGGTCGCTCTTAGCGAACGCCGCCGAGACATGGCGCTGGTCCTCGCGCAGGAGGCTCACCGCGAAATGGTCCGCGCGCTCGAAGATCGCGAAGCTGGCGATGCTCCGGGCGAGCGCGACCATGATGAGCGGCGGGTCGAGCGAGATCGACGTGAAGGAATTGACGGTGAGGCCGCCGACGCTGCCGTCCTCGAGCATCGCGGTCACCACCGCGATCCCGGTCGGGAACAGGCCGAGCGCGTCGCGGAACTGGCGGGCGCTGAAACTCATGGCGTCGGCACCGGCGAAGGCGTCATCCTCGCTCCCCTGTCGCGGCCCGGCTCGGGCGGCTCGGCCGTTTGGGCAGACACTCCCATTGCCGTGCGCGCTAATCAATAGCTTGCCGTGAAGGTGTGACATGCGGGTGATGGAGATCAAGGACGATTGGGGCCTCGACCATGTGAGTCCGGGGACGCGGCCCGATCCGGAGCCGGGTCCGGGCCAGGTGCTGGTGCGGATGGCGGCCGCCTCGGTCAATTTCCGCGACGCGGTGGTGCTGCGGCGCGGCTATGGCAGGCTTTCGGGCACCTTGCCGCTGATCGTGCTGTCGGATGGCGCCGGCCGCGTCGCGGCGCTGGGGTCGGGCGCGCGCCGCTTCGGCATAGGCGACCTCGTCTGCCCCATCATCATGCCGGGCTGGCACGCCGGCCCCTTGCGCCAGGAGCATCGCGAGGCGCTGCTCGGCGGCCCGCGCGACGGCGTCATGCGCGAGCTGATGGCGGTGGACGAGGCCGATCTGGTCAAGGCGCCGTCCTTCTATAGCGCGGCGCAGGCGTCGACGCTGCCTTGCGCCGCGGTCACGGCGTGGAGCGCGATCGTCGGCGCGGGGTTGAAGCCGGGCGCGGTTGTGGTGACGCAGGGGACAGGCGGCGTGTCGCTGTTCGCGCTGCAATTTGCGCGCATGCTCGGAGCATTGACCATCGTCACCTCGAGGAGTGCGGAGAAACTCGTGCGCGCGGTGGCGCTGGGTGCCGATCACGGCATCGACTATCGCGCCGAGCCGGAATGGAGCCGCGCAGTGCGCAAGCTTGCGCCCGAGGGCGCCGACCTGGTGATCGACGTGGGCGGCGCGCAAACGCTGGCGCAGTCGCTGCGCGCTGTGCGGGTCGGCGGCACGGTCGCGCTCATCGGCGTGCTGTCGGGCGCGCTGGCCGAGCTCGATCTCGGCCGCGTCGTGACCCAAAGCGTGCGGCTCCAAGGCGTGACCTTGGGGCCCCGCGATCTGTTCGAGGACATGGTCCGCGCGATCGAGCTGCAACGCGTGGCGCCCGCCATCGACGACCATGCATGGCGCTTCGAGGACGCGGGCGCCGCCATCGCCGCGATCGAGCAGGGCAAGCATTTCGGCAAGATTTGCGTCGCGTTTTGAGCGCGGGAGCAGCCCCTACACCGAGAAATACTTCGCCTGCGGGTGCGTCACGACGATGGCGGAGGTCGATTGCTCGGGCTCGAGCTGGTCTTCCTCGCTCATGCCGAGGCCGATGCGCTCGGCGCCCAGGAGCTTGAGCAGCGGGCGCTGGTCGGCGAGGTTGGGGCAGGCCGGATAGCCGAAGGAATAGCGGCTGCCGCGATAGGATTGGGTCGCGAGCGCGTCGACGTCCGGCGTCTCCGCCTCGGCGAATCCCAGCTCGGCGCGGATGCGGAGATGGACCCACTCGGCAAGCGCCTCGGCCATCTCGACCGAGAGGCCGTGCAGATAGAGATAGTCGCGGTAGCGGTCGGCGGCGAACCATTGCCGCGCGACCTCGGACGCCTTCTGCCCGACCGTCACCGCCTGCACGCCGATCACGTCGCGCTCCGGCGCGCCGACATCGCGGAAGAAATCGGCGATGCACAGGCCGCCGTCCTTGCCCTGGCGCGGGAAGGTGATGCGCGCCAGCTCGCGCTTGCCGTCGTCGGCGAAGAGGATCACGTCGTCGCCTTCCGATGCGCACGGCCAATACCCATAGACCGCCTGCGGCTGAAGAATGTCCTCGGCCACGGCGCGCTCGATGAGGTCGTCGAGGATGGGCCGCAACTCGGACTTGGCCCAGCATTTGTAGGCGTCGAGCGTGCGCCCGTCCTTGCGATAGCCCCAGTGGAATTGATAGAGCATGCGCTCGTTGAGGAACGGCATGAGCGTGCGCACCGGCAGCTTTTCGAGCACGCGCGGGCCCCAGAAGGGCGGCTTCGGCACGCTCACGCTGCGCGCGAGTTCCGAGCGGCGCAGCCTGATCTCCTCGGTATCGACCGGGCGGGGCGCCGCGGGGCAGGTGGCGCGGCCCAATTTGCGCGTGCGGTTGGCGGGCTTGGCCTTGTTCTTGGCCCGCATCTCGGTGGCATGCGCGGCGAAGCCGCCGCTCGCGATCTTGTCCATCAGGCCCAAGCCGTCGAAGGCGTCGCGGGCATAGGCCACCGCGCCGGCGCCATAGGCGTCGCCGCAATCCTCCTCGACATAGCGCCGCGTCAGCGCGGCGCCGCCCAGCAGCACCGGCGTGGTGATCCCCTGCCGCGCCATCTCGGCCAGGTTCTCCCGCATCACGGTCGCGGATTTCACCAACAGGCCGGACATGCCGATCGCGTCGGCCTGGTGCTTCTCGGCCGCCTCGATGATGTTGGCGAGCGGCTGCTTGATGCCGAGATTGACCACCTCGTAGCCGTTGTTGGTGAGGATGATGTCGACCAGGTTCTTGCCGATGTCGTGGACGTCGCCGCGCACCGTGGCGAGGACGATGGTGCCGCGCTTGGGTCCGTCGACCTTTTCCATGAAGGGCTCGAGGAACGAAGCGGCCGCTTTCATCACCTCGGCCGAGCGCAGCACGAAGGGAAGCTGCATCTTGCCGGTGCCGAACAGGTCGCCCACCGTCTTCATGCCGTCCAATAGGAAGGTGTTGATGATGTCGAGCGGCTTCCAGGTCTCGAGCGCCAGCCTCAGATCGTCCTCGAGTCCCTGGCGGTCGCCGTCGACGATGCGCTGGGTCAGGCGCTCCTCGACCGCCTCGGCGCGCTTCGCCTTCTCGCGCTTCGTCCCCTGGCGGTTCTCGAACAGTGCGATGAAGGCCTGCAGCGGATCGTGGCCGGGCCGGCGCCGGTCGAAGATCAAATCCTCGGCCGCCCGTGCCTCGGCCGCGGGGATCTGGTGCAGCGGCACGATCTTCGAGACGTGCAGGATCGCCGAGGTGAGGCCGCGCTTCATGGCGTGCGCGAGATAGACCGAGTTCAACACGGCGCGCGCGGCGGGCGACAGCCCAAACGAGATGTTGGAAAGGCCAAGCACGATCTGGCAGTCCGGCAACTCACGGGCGATCGCCTCGATCCCGTCGAGCGTCTCGATGCCGAGGCGACGGTCGTCCTCGTTGCCGGTGCAGATGGTGAAGGTCAAGGGATCGATCAGCACGTCGGATTGCGGCAATCCGAACGTGTCGCAGGCGAAGGCGACGAGGCGCTTGGCGATCACGAGCTTGTGGGCGGCCTCTTTCGCCATCCCTTGCTCGTCGATGGTGAGCGCGATGACGGCGGCGCCGAAGCGGCGCGCCAGCTCCAGGCGCTTGCCCGCCGATCCCTCGCCATCCTCGAAGTGGATCGAGTTAATGACCGGCTTGCCGCCATAGAGCTCGAGCGCGGCCTGGAGCACCGGCAGCTCGGTCGAATCGATCACCATTGGCGCGGTGACGGCGCCGCGCAGATGACCCATCGCCGCGCGCATGTCGGCGACCTCGTCGCGTCCGACGAAGGCGGTGCAGAGATCGAGCGCGTGCGAGCCTTCGCGGCACTGCTCGCGCGCCACCTCGACCACGGCGTCCCAGTCGCCCTTCTCCTGCAGCTCGCGGAAGCGTTTGGAGCCGTTGGCGTTGCAGCGCTCGCCGATCGAGAGATAGGCGTTTTCCTGGCGCAATGGCACGTGCGAGAAGAGCGAGGCAAGGCCCGGGACCCACACGCTGCGCCGCCCCTTGGCGCGCGGGCGGAACCCGTCGGGCGCGATCCGCCGCAGCATGAGGTCGAGCGCGGCCACGTGCTGCCGCGTGGAGCCGCAGCAGCCGCCGATGAGATTGACGCCGGACTCGGCGACGAAGCGCTCCTGCCATTGCGCCAGCTCGTCGGGCGACAGCGGGTAGTGCGCATGGCCGTCGACCAGCTCCGGCAGGCCGGCGTTGGGCTGCACCGAGATGAGCCCGGTCCAGTTGTCGGCGAGCCAGCGCACGTGCTCGGCCATCTCCAAGGGGCCGGTGGCGCAGTTGATGCCGATGAGCGGCACGTCGAGCGCGCGCACCACGGTCGCGGCGGCGGCGATGTCGGCGCCCACCAGCAGCGTGCCGGTCTGCTCGACCGTGACCTGCACGAAGATCGGCTGCGGGCCGCGCGCGCGCTTGGCGCCGTTGACCGCGGCCTTGATCTGCAGCGGGTCCTGGCAGGTCTCGATCAGAATGGCGTCGGCGCCGCCGGCGACCAGGCCGCGGCATTGCTCGGCGAATGCGTCTTCGAGCGCCTGGTATTCGATATGGCCGAGCGAGGGAAGCCGCGTCCCCGGCCCGACCGCGCCCAGCACGAAGCGCGGGCGGCCGTCGCTCTTCACGGCATCGACCGCCTCGCGCGCGATCTCGGCGGCGCGGCGATTGAGCTCGAAGGCGCGGTCGCCGAGGCCCGCATCGGCCAGGGTGATGGGCGAGGCGCCGAAGCTGTTGGTCTCGACCGCGTCGGCGCCGGCGCGCAGATGGCCCAGATGGATGTCGCGCACCAACTCGGGACGGCTTAGGCACAAGACGTCGGTGTAGTTCTCCTGGCCGTGGAAATCGCGCTCGATGTCGAGCTTGAGCGCCTGCACCTCGGTGCCCATGGCGCCGTCGCACAAGAGCGTGCGCTCGGCCAGGATGTCGAGAATATGCGCCATGGGTTTATACGGCGGCGCGAAGCTTCGCTTCGGCGCGCACGCCGATCATGTGGCAGATGGCGACGATGAGATCGGCTCGGTTCAAGGTGTAGAAGTGGAACTCGTCGACCCCCTCGGCCTGGAGGCGGCGGCACTGCTCCGCGGCGATCGAGGCGGCGACCAGGCGGCGCGTGTCGGGATCGTCGTCGAGTCCGGCGAAGAGGTCCGGCATCCAGGCGGGCAGGCTCGCCCCGCATGCGGCCGCGAACTTCTTCACCTGGGCGAAATTCGTCACCGGCAGGATGCCGGGCACGATCGGCACCGCGATGCCGGCCGCGCGCGCGCGGTCGCGGAAGCGGAGATAGGTATCGGCGTCGAAGAACAGCTGGGTGATGGCGCGACGCGCGCCGGCGTCGATCTTGCGCTTCAGGTTGTCGAGATCGGCGGCTTGGCTCGCGGCCTCGGGATGGGTCTCAGGATAAGCCGCGACGCTGATCTCGAACGGCGCCACGCGCAAGAGGCCCGCGACGAGATCGGCGGCGTGGGCGTAGCCTTGCGGATGGGGCCGGTAGGCGCCCTCGCCGGCGGGCGGATCGCCGCGAAGCGCGACAAGATGGCGGACGCCCGACTCCCAATAGCTCCGCGCGACCGCGTCGACCTCGCCGCGCGAGGCGCCGACGCAGGTGAGATGCGCGGCGGCCTGCAGCGCGGTTGCCTTGCCGATGCGGCGCACGGTGGCGTGGATGCGCTCGCGCGTCGTGCCGCCGGCGCCGTAGGTGACGGAGACGAAGCGCGGCGCGAGCGGCGCCAAGCGCTGCACCGTCTGCCACAGCCGCTCTTCCATCTCCGCAGTCTTGGGCGGGAAGAACTCGAACGACACCGCGGGACGCCGCGCGCCCGAGGCGGCGAGCGGATCGGCGGCGAGAAGCGCGGCGGCGCCCATCACTCGGCCCCCACTTCGCCCAGCGCATGGTCGCGCTCGGCCGGCGGCGGCATGCGGCGCGCGAGCCATAGCGCGACGGTGAGCTTCTCGCCCGGGAGATGAATGGGCTCGGCCGGCTCCAGCCCCGCCTCGCGGCACCAGCCCATCACCTCGGCATCGGCGAAACCGAGCCGGCGATGGGCGTGCTCGTCGCGCAGGAACTCGAGCTCGTGGGGCGCGAAATCGGCGATGACGAGGCGCCCGCCGGGGCGCAGCACGCGCGCGGCCTCGGCGATGGCGCGCGCCGGGCGCTCGGCGTAATGCAGCACCTGGTGGATCACGACCGCGTCGCTGCACGCGCTCGGCAGCGGCAGCTGGTACATGTCGCCCTGGCGGATCGAGCAGTTGACGGCACCGGCGCGCTCAAGATTGGCGCGCGCGACGGCGAGCATCTCGCGCGAGCTGTCGATGCCGATGGCGCGCTCGACCCGGGGCGCCATCACCTCGAGGATGCGCCCGGTGCCGGTACCGATGTCGAGGAGATCGTCGATCGGTTCGTCGGCGAGCAACTGCGTCAGCGCCGCCTCGACTTCGCGCTCGTCGATATGGAGCGAGCGGATCTTGTCCCACTGCGCAGCGTTGGCGCGGAAATAGGATGCGGCCGCGGCGGCGCGCTGGCGCTTCACCTGGTCGAGCCGCTCGCGGTCGAGCGCCACCACCGGGTCCTCCGTCGGAATGAGTTCGGCGAGGCGGCGCGCAAGGTCGCTCGCCGGGCCGCCGCGCGACAAGCGGTAGAATGCCCAGTTCGCCTCGCGGAATCGGTCGAGCAGCCCGGCCTCGCACAGGAGCTTCAGGTGGCGCGAGACGCGCGGCTGGCTCTGGCCAAGGATTTCGGTGAGCTCGCTCACGGTCAGCTCGCCTTGGGCGCACAGCGCGAGGAGGCGCAGTCGAGTGGTCTCGGCCGCCGCGCGTAAACCGGAAAGAAGCTGCTCCATGATCCAAATCCCCATCGCGAGCGATTCATATAAGCATATCCTTATATTCCTGTATAGCGAAATTCGCATACGCCTGGGTCGCTTTGGCTTGCCCATTTTGCCCACCCATTTGCTAACGCCGAGTGTGGGATCGCCGTCGGGGGCGGGTTCGGGCGAAGATTGGTGGGAGGAGGAGCGGAAATCGTCGTGTTTCCGCGCTCCTTCCATTACCAGCTGGCAACGATTTTCTGCTACAAGGGAGGCTGCCGTTTCGCCTGGGGGAGACTATGCGAGTCCGGCCATTCCTGATCCTGTGCGCCCTTCTCATCGGCCTGGGCCCGGCCCGGGCTGCCCCGCCCGATGCCGCCCTCTTCATCGACCGCCTCGTCGCCGAAGCGCTCGATACGATCCGCGACAAAGACCTGCCCGACGCGGTGAAGACGCAGCGGCTCGATGCCCTGTTGAAGAGCAGTTTCGACATCCCGCGCATCTCGCGCTACGTGCTCGGCCGCTTCTGGAACGCGACCAGCGAGCCCGACCGCCGCACCTTCGCCGAGCTGTTCGAAAGCTGGGTGGTGCGGAGCTATGCCGGGCGGCTCTCTGAATATCGCGGCGAGGGCGTCAAGGTGGTCGGCGCGCGGCCCGAGGGCGACGGCGGCGCTGTCGTCTCGAGCGAGATTATCCACGAGTCGGGTCCGCCGACCAAGGTCGAGTGGCGAGTCGCGGGCAGCGGCAACGACTACAAGATCCTCGATGTCGATGTGGCCGGCGTGAGCATGGCGCTCACCGAACGCGAGGAGATCGCCGCCACCATCCAGCAGAACGGCGGCACGGTGGCGCAATTGAATCGCGTCCTCGCCCGAAAGCTCGGCATCCAGAACACCGCCGACGCCTCGCACTGAGGCCGCGGAAGATTTACGCGCGCGTCAGCGGCTTGTAGCGGATGCGGTGCGGCTGCAGCGATTCCGCGCCCAGGCGGCGCTTGCGGTCGGCTTCGTAGTCGGCGTAATTGCCCTCGAACCACACCACCTGGCTCATGCCCTCGAATGCAAGGATGTGGGTCGCGACCCGGTCCAGGAACCAGCGGTCGTGGCTGATGATGGCGGCGCAGCCCGCGAAATCGAGAAGTGCCTCCTCGAGCGCGCGCAAGGTGTCGACGTCGAGATCATTGGTCGGCTCGTCGAGCAGGAGCACGTTGGCGCCGAGCTTCAGCATTTTGGCGATGTGGACGCGGTTGCGCTCACCGCCCGAGAGCTGGCCCACTTTCTTCTGCTGATCGGAGCCGCGGAAGTTGAAGAGCGCGCAATAGGCCCGGCTCGGCATCTTGCGCCGTCCGAGATCGATCTCGTCGGCGCCGCCGGAAATCTCCTCCCACACGGTCTTCGTCGCGACCAGCGTGTCGCGCGACTGGTCGACATAGCCGAGCTTCACGGTGTCGCCGAAGCGGATGGTGCCGCTGTCGGGCTGCTCCTGGCCGGTGATCATGCGGAACAGCGTCGTCTTGCCGGCGCCGTTGGGGCCGATGATGCCGACGATGCCGCCGGCCGGCAGGCGGAACGACAAATCCTCGATCAGCAGCAGCTCGCCATAGCCCTTGGCGACGTGGAGCGCCTCGATCACGAGATCGCCGAGCCGCGGCCCCGGCGGCAGCACGATCTGCACGGTGTCGGGCGCCTTCTCGCGGCTGGCGGCGACCAGGCTCTCGAAGGCGGAGATGCGCGCCTTGCTCTTGGCTTGGCGCGCGCGCGGGCTCTCGCGGATCCACTCGAGCTCGTGCGCCAGCGAGCGCTGGCGCGCCGCCTCCTGCTTGCCCTCCTGTTCGAGCCGCTGCTGCTTTTGCTCGAGCCACGACGAATAATTGCCTTCCCACGGAATGCCGCGGCCGCGATCCAATTCGAGAATCCAGCCCGCCACCTCGTCGAGGAAATAGCGGTCGTGGGTCACGGTTACGACCGTGCCGGGATATTCGGCGAGGAAGCGCTGCAGCCACGCCACCGATTCGGCGTCGAGGTGATTGGTGGGCTCGTCGAGCAGCAGGAGGTCGGGCTTCTGCAGCAGGAGCCGCGCCAGCGCCACGCGCCGACGCTCGCCGCCGGACAAGGTTTCGACCTTGGCATCGCCGGCGGGACAGCGCAGCGCGTCCATCGCGATCTCGACGGTGCGGTCGAGCTCCCAGCCATTGACGCGGTCGATCTTCTCCTGGAGATCGCCCTGCAGGACGATGAGGTCGTTCATCTCTTCGTCGGAGAGCGGCTCGGCGAAGCGCGCGCTCACCGCCTCGAACTGTTCCAGCAGGCCGGTGATCTCGGCCAGCCCCTCGGCGACGTTGCCGGCCACGTCCTTGGCGGGGTCGAGCTGCGGCTCCTGCGCCAGGTAGCCGACCTTGACCCCGTCCGCCGCCCACGCTTCACCGACGAAATCCTTGTCGTCGCCGGCCATGATGCGCAGGAGCGTGGATTTTCCGGCCCCGTTGGCGCCGAGCACGCCGATCTTCGCCCCGGGCAGGAACGAGAGATAGATGTCCTTCAGGACCTCGCGCCCACCCGGATAGGTCTTGCCGAGGCCCTTCATCACGTAAATGTATTGATATGCGGGCATCGGCCGTTCCTAGCGCGGAGGGCGCGACGCGGCAACCGGGGCTCGGTCGACGCGGCTTTAGACGCCTCTTAAAGTTTTGATTATTAAGCCAGAATTCTCGAACGATGGATTATACAGGTGACGTCGGGCGGCTTTTGCGGTCGACGTTTCTTAACGCTTGCATGGCTCGATACTTCGTAGCATTCTCGTTTTGTACTCACATCATCGGGTGGTCGCCCATGACCAGTGCCGCTGTCGTCAAACTGCGTCGCGACGTCGACGCCGTCATGGCCTGCGCTGACAATCTGGCATTCATGCGGCCGTTGCCAAAAGCGTCGATGCAACTGATCGTGACCTCGCCGCCCTACAACATCGGCAAGGCCTACGAGAAGCGTTCCGGCCTCGACGCCTACGTCCAACAACAGGCTCAAGTGATTTCCGAGTGCGTGCGGCTCCTGCATCCGCGCGGCTCTCTGTGCTGGCAGGTCGGCAACCACGTTCAGGGCGGTGAGATATTTCCCCTCGACACGGTGCTTTATCCGATTTTTCGCGAGCACGGTCTGCACCTGAGAAATCGCGTGATCTGGCACTTTGAACACGGATTGCACTGCTCGAAGCGGCTCTCCGGCCGATACGAGTCCATCATGTGGTTCACGAAGGCCGAGGATTATGTGTTCAATCTCGATGCCATCCGCGTACCGTCTAAATATCCCGGCAAAAAATATTTCAAGGGACCGAAGGTCGGCCAGTTGTCGTGCAATCCCTTAGGCAAGAACCCTGGCGACGTTTGGATATTTCCCAACGTCAAAAACAACCACGTGGAAAAGACTATCCACCCGTGCCAATTTCCCGTCGAACTTGTCGAACGCCTCGTCCTATCTCTCACGAATCCCGGCGATGCCGTTTTCGATCCTTACATGGGCGTCGGCTCATCCGTAATCGCGGCGATCAAGCACGATCGCGTCGGCTACGGTTGCGATAATGCACCCGAATACGTCGATGTCGCTTGGCAGCGACTCCATGCCCTGCGCGCTGGCGTCCTCAGGACACGCCCCATGGACCGGCCCGTCTACGATCCGAGCAAGCCTTACGGCGGCCATCGGTGAGGGTAGTCACTTATTACTCGCACCTGAATGGCCTGGAGTTCCTTCAAGTCCATCAGCGCAAGTTGTGGGCTCAAATTCTTGACGTGATCAAGGGCGTTGATGCCGCTTCATGTCGGACGAAGGTTTCTAAAGAGGTGCGCACAAAGAACAAGCTCCTTTACTCGCCGATCGCGATGAACAAGGCCGTGAACGAGCGATTTCGTGGGCATGGATGGAGCGAAAGTCGAACGTCTTATTGGGTCACGTCCGATGCTCGGCTCATTCGCAAGACGATGCACATGCAAGCCGAACAGCAAAAGGCCGAGATCGAGGGCGCCGGCCTCAAGCCGATCTTTTCGTACAATCAAACGGATTTCGTGAAGCAGCGCATTGCCGTCGAAGTGCAATTCGGAAAATATGCGTTTGTCGCCTATGACCTGTTTGTGAAGCACATGGCATTCTTCGTGGGCGACGTGATCGATGTTGGGATTGAGATTCTGCCAATGAAGGAACTCCAACAGCAGATGTCGTCCGGTGTCGCTTATTATGAGGGTGAGCTCTACAACCTCATCCGCGAAGGACGCGGCGTGCCAGCGGTTCCTCTGATCCTCGTCGGAGTTGCGCCCTGAGTCGACCGAGGGTTGCGACGAGCAGACTCCCGCCCCCTATCACCCCGCCCCCATCTCTGCTACCACGCCGTCAACGCGGCACACCGCGAGCGGAGGCACGCCATGGTCGCTTCTTATCCGGAGATTTCGTTCCATATCGACGGCGCCTGGGCCAAGAGCGCGGGCGGGCGGATGGAGCTGGTGCTCAATCCCGCCACCGGCGAGGCAATCGGCCAGGTGCCCTATGCCAACCGCGCCGATCTCGACCGCGCGCTGGCCGCCGCGGCCAAGGGCTTCGCCGCCTGGCGCAAAGTCTCGGCGCACGAGCGCTACAAGCTCATGCGCAAGGCGGCCGACATTTTGCGCGCGAACGCGGAAGGCATCGCCGAGACCATGGTGCTGGAGCAGGGGAAGCCGCTGCTCGAGGCGCGGCTCGAGACGCTCGCTGGCGCCGACATCATCGACTGGTTCGCGGAAGAAGCGCGCCGCACCTATGGCCGCATCGTTCCGGCGCGCGCCGACGGGGTGCAGCAGCTCGTGGTCAAGGAGCCGGTCGGCCCGGTCGCCGCCTTCACGCCGTGGAACTTTCCGATCAATCAGGCGGTGCGCAAGATTTCCGGCGCCGTCGCCGCGGGCTGCTCAATCATCATCAAGGGGCCGGAGAACACGCCCGGCTCGGTTATGGGGCTGGTGCGCGCCTTCGTCGAGGCGGGATTGCCGGCGGGCGTCGTCAATCTCGTGTTCGGCGTGCCGGCGGAGATCTCGGAATATCTCATCCCGCATCCGGTAATCCGCAAGATCTCCTTCACCGGCTCGACCGCGGTCGGCAAGCATCTGGCGTCGCTCGCGGGCGCGCACATGAAGCGCGTCACCATGGAGCTGGGCGGCCACGCGCCGGCGATCGTGTTCGAGGACGCCGACCTCGACGGCGCGGCCAAGCTGCTCGCCGCCAACAAATACCGCAATGCCGGCCAAGTGTGCATCTCGCCGACGCGCTTCCTCATACAGGAGAGCGTCTATCGCCCGTTCCTCGAGAAGTTCATCGCCGCGTCCAAGGCGGTGAAGGTCGGCGACGGGCTCGACAAGGAAACGCGCATGGGTCCATTGGCGCACGCGCGCCGGGTCGAGGCGATGGATGCCTTCGTCGCCGACGCCGAAGGGAAGGGCGCGAAGATCGAGATGGGCGGCCACCGCATCGGCAACAAGGGCTTCTTCTACGAGCCCACGGTGATGACCGGCGTGCCGATGGACGCGCGCATCATGAACGAGGAGCCGTTCGGGCCGCTCGCGCCCATTCGCGCCTTCCGCGATTGGGACGAGGTGGTGAGCGAGGCCAATCGGCTGCCATACGGGCTCGCCGCCTATGCCTATACGCGCTCGGCCAAGACCGCGGCCAAGCTCGGCGAGGCGATCGAGAGCGGCATGGTGTCGATCAACCATCACGGGCTGGCGCTGCCCGAGACGCCGTTCGGCGGGGTCAAGGATTCGGGCTACGGCTCCGAAGGCGGCTCCGAGGCGATCGAGGCCTATCTCAACACCAAGTTCATCACCCACCAGACGGGGTTCTGAGCGTTCCGTGCTTGCGCAGGTAATGCCGTAGCTGGTGATAGCCCATGCCCAGCGCGGTCGCGGTGCGGCGCTGGTTCATGCCGTGCGAAGCAAGCGCCTCGCGCAAGAGCCGTGCCTCGAAATTCTTCACGCGATCGAGAAACGGCGCATCCGAATCACCCTCTCCACTTGAGAGAGAGGGAGGGACCCGCGCAGCGGGAAGATGAGGGGTCGTCGCCGGCCGCCACGGCGACGCGAACGGATCGAGGATGATGCGCTCGAGCGGCTGCGCCGGGTCTGCCGTGCGATAGAGGCTGCGCTCGACCGCGTTTTTCAATTCGCGCACGTTGCCGGGCCAGTCGTGAGCCATGAGCGCCGCCATCGCGACCGCGGAGAATCCGGCGAAACGGGGACGGCCGAGGCTGCGCGACATGGCGCGGGCAAAATGCTCGGCCAAGAGCGGGATATCCTCGCGTCGCGCCCGCAGCGGCGGCATCGTCACCACGTCGAAGGCGAGACGGTCGAGCAGGTCGCAGCGAAACCTTCCCTCGCGCGCCAGCGCCGGCAGGTCGAGGTTCGCCGCCGCGATCACGCGCACGTCGACGCTCAGCGTCTCGTTGCCGCCGACGCGCGTGAAGCTGCCGTACTCGATGACGCGCAGCACTTTCTCCTGCACCGCGAGCGAGGACGACGCGATCTCGTCGAGGAAGATCGTCCCGCCATCGGCGAGCTCGAAGCGCGACGGCCGGCGCCGCGTCGCGCCGGTGAATGACCCCGCCTCGTGGCCGAACAGCTCGCTGTCGAGCAGCGATTCGGCGAGCGCGGCGCAGTTCACGGTCAGGAACGGCTTGTCCCAGCGCGGCGAGAGATAAGTGAGCCGGGCCGCGATCAGCTCCTTGCCGGTACCGCGCTCGCCCACAACCAGTACCGGCCGGTCCAATGGCGCCAGCTGCGATACCTGCGCCAGCACCTCGCCGAACGCAGGCGCCGCGCCGACCAAGGGCGGGAGTTCGGGCGGCATAGTGGTGGAATTGGCCATACTATGAATAATATCGCCAGATATTGTGGCGATATTGACTACATCAGCGTTGTTTGGCCTGCAAGTTGGATTGGATTTTTATTCAAATTCAAGGCGTTGGCCGTCTCCGCCGAGGCTGGCACGGGGCATGCAGTGGGGGTCCCAGGCTTGGAGCCAGCACCGAGGACATCATGGGCATCTTTTCCCGCCTTGCCGACATCGTGAACTCCAACATCAACGCCATCCTCGACCGCGCCGAGGACCCGGAGAAGATCATCCGGCTCGTCATCCAGGAGATGGAGGACACGCTGGTCGAGGTGCGCTCGGCGGCAGTGCGCTCGATCGCCGAGAACAAGGAGATGGAGCGCCGCCTCGAGGCAATGCGCCGCGAGCACGACGACTGGCAGCGCCGCGCCGAGCTGGCTCTGACCCGCGGGCGCGAGGACCTCGCCAAGGGCGCGCTCACCGCCAAGACCCGGCTCGCCGAGGCGATCCAGCGCGAAGAGCGCCAGGCCCAGCTTCTCGCCGCCTCGCTCGAGCAGCAGAATTCCGACATCGCCAAGCTGCAAGCCAAGCTCGCCGACGCCAAGGCGCGCGAGAAATCTCTGGCCGCGCGGCACAAGACCGCCGCCTCGCGCATCCGCCTCCGCACCAGCCTCTATGACGAACGCATCACCGACGCGTTCGCGCGCTTCGATCAAGTCGAGCGCGCGCTCGACGAAGCCGAGGGCAAGGTCGAGGCGTTCGAGCTGGGCCGTCGTCCCGGCTTGGCTGACGATCTCGCCGGGCTCGAGAAGGATGTGCATGTCGAGGAGGAGCTGGCCGCGCTCAAGGCGCGCCTCGGCAACCGCCTGCGGCCCGAGCAAGGCAAGTGATCGGAGGTCTTGTCATGCATGCGGGCGCCTTCATCCTCGGCCTCGTATTCCTTACCATCGTCGCGCCCATCTGGATCGTCGCGCATTACCTCACGCGCTGGCGCAAGACCCGGCGGCTTTCGGCCGCGGACGAGGCGACCCTGGGCGACCTCAACGACGTCGCCCGCCGCATGGAGGGACGCATCTCGGCGCTGGAACGCGTGCTCGACGCCGAGACGCCCGGCTGGCGCACGCGCACGGGAGCTTGAGCCATGGCTGACTATGCCCGCTTCCGCCTCTATCGCGATCCGGCGCACGGCGCGCTCGCCGGCGTGTGCGCGGGGATCGCCAGTTATTTCGGGATCGAGCGGGTCGCCGTGCGGCTCGCCTTTGTCCTGGCGCTGATATTCTTCTTCGTGCCCGCCGTGTTGGGATATGTCGTGCTGGCGTTCGCGCTGCCCAAGCGGCCGCCGACGCTCTACGCGAGCGGCGAGGAGGAGGCGTTCTGGCGCTCGGTCGCCACCGCGCCTGATGACACGCTGGCCGGAATACGCCGCCGCTTCGGCGATCTCGAGGCACGGCTGAGGTTGATGGAAGGGCACGTCGTCACGCCCGACTTCGAGCTGAAGCGCAAGTTCCGCGATCTGTGAGGGAGCCTCCGATGGGACCCGTCGCATTGCTCCTCAATATCCTGTGGCTCGTCTGCGGCGGGCTGGTGATGGCATTGGGATGGGTCGTGGCGGCATTCGCCATGGCGCTCACCATCGTCGGATTGCCGTGGACGCGCGCGGCTTTTGGCATCGCGCGCTACGCGCTGTCGCCGTTCGGCCACCGCGCCGTATCGCGGGCCGAGTGGCGCGGGCGCGAGGATCTGGGCACCGGCGCGCTCGGAACGCTGGGCAATCTGATCTGGCTGGTGGTCGCCGGCTGGTGGCTGGCGCTCGGCCATCTGGTCGCGGCCGCCGTCCTCGCCGTCACCATCATCGGCGTCCCGTTCGCGTGGGCTCACCTGAAGCTCGCAGGATTGGCGCTGTGGCCAGTGGGCCGGATAATCGTACCGGCTGACGCGCTGCCGCCGGCCTACGCCCGCTATCGCTAGCGCCGCCGTTCCGTCGAAATGGGGCCGGCATGACCGATCCGATCGGCCTCGCGCGAACTGCCTTGGCGGCCTTCGCCAGCGGCGACACCAGCGCAGCGGAGCGCTTCATCGGCCCCGATTATGCGAATCTCGAAAGCACGGATCGCACCGGCTTACGCGGCCCGGCCGAGTTTAGGAAGACCATCGACTGGATTCATGAATCCTTCGCCGATCTTCGCTACGACGAGATCGCGATGCTGGCGGATGGCGAGCAGGTCGTCGCCTGGGTGGTGATGCACGGGACCCATGTCGCTCCGTTCCTGGGTCTCGCGCCCGAGGGGCGGACATTCGCGGTCGAGCAGGTCCATCTCTTTCGCATCGCGGACGGACGGCTCGCCGGTCACCGCGCCGTGCGCGACGATCTACGATTGCTCTTGAGCCTCGGCGCGCGCGTTACCCGTCGCGAGGGCACGGCGCTCAAAGTGCACCATCGCTAGCGTAGGGCGTCGAGCGCGAGATTCAGCTTCAGCACGTTGACGCGCGGCTCGCCGAGCACCCCAAGGGTTCTCGGCGTCGTGTTATCGCTCACGAGTTGGCGCACGCGGTCCTCGGCGAGGTTGCGCGCCTTGGCGACGCGCGGCACCTGGAACAGCGCGCCCGCCGGCGTGATGTCGGGGTCGAGCCCGCTCGCCGAGGTCGTGACCAGATCGACCGGCACTTTGACGGCCGGGTTCTCGGCCGCGAGCTTGCCGGCATCGTCCTTGACGCGGTCGATGAGCGGCTGGGCCGTTGGCGCGAGATTGGAGCCGACCGAGTTGTCGGCGGCATAAGGCACCGGGATGGTCTTGGTCGCGTCCTTGGGATCGGGCTCGGTGGTCGCCGAGGGACGGCCATGGAAATACTTGTCGTCGGCGAAGTTCTGGCCGATCAGCTCGGAGCCGATCACCTTGCCGTCCTGCTCGATCAGGCTGCCGTTCGCCTGGTGGGGAAAGAAGATTTGGGCGAGGCCGGTCATGCCGAGCGGATAGGCGAGGCCGGTGATGATGGTCATCACGACAATCATCATTATGGCGGGGCGGATTTGGCGAAGCATGGCGGTCCCTCCTTAAGCGAGACCAATTGCGGTGACGGCGAGGTCGATGAGCTTGATGCCGATGAACGGCACGGCGATGCCGCCGAGGCCATAGATCAGCAGGTTGCGCCGCAGAATGCTGGCGGCACCGGTCGGCCGGTAGGTCACGCCGCGCAACGACAGCGGTATTAGCGCGACGATGATGAGCGCGTTGAAGATGATCGCCGACAGGATCGCGCTCTCCGGATTGTGCAGATGCATCACGTTCAGAACCGCGAGCTGCGGATAGAACGCGATGAACATCGCCGGGATGATGGCGAAATACTTGGCAACGTCGTTGGCGATCGAGAACGTCGTCAGCGCGCCGCGCGTCATCAGGAGCTGCTTGCCGATCGCGACGATCTCGATGAGCTTGGTCGGATCGCTGTCGAGATCGACCATGTTGCCGGCCTCGCGCGCGGCCATCGTGCCGGTGTTCATAGCGACGCCGACATCGGCCTGCGCCAGAGCCGGCGCGTCGTTGGTGCCGTCGCCGCACATGGCGACGAGCTTACCCTTCCCTTGCTCGTCGCGGATGAGCGCGAGCTTCTGCTCCGGCGTCGCCTGCGCCAGGAAGTCGTCGACGCCCGATTCGGCGGCGATCGCTGCGGCGGTCAGCGGATTGTCGCCGGTGATCATTACCGTGCGGATGCCCATCTGGCGCAATTCGGCGAAGCGCTCGCGGATGCCGCCCTTGACGATGTCCTTCAGATGGACGACGCCGAGGATGCGGCCATCCTTCGCCACCGCGAGCGGCGTGCCGCCGGCGTGCGCGATGCGCTCGACGATCGGCATGAGCTGCGGCGGCGTCGACTGGCTCTGCCCGACATGGGCAATGATCGCCTCGACCGCGCCCTTGCGGATGGTGTGGCCCTCGACATCGACGCCGCTCATCCGCGTCTGCGCCGAGAACGGAATGAACTGCGCATTGAGCGGCGCCATCTCGCGACCGCGTAGCCCGTATTTCTCCTTCGCGAGCACCACGATCGAGCGGCCCTCCGGCGTCTCGTCGGAGAGCGAGGAAAGCTGCGCCGCGTCGGCCAGTTCGCGGTCGTTCACGCCGGGGAGCGGGATGAACTCGGTCGCCTGGCGGTTGCCGAGCGTGATGGTGCCGGTCTTGTCGAGCAGCAGCGTGTCGACGTCGCCCGCCGCCTCGACCGCGCGGCCCGACATGGCGAGCACATTGAAGCGCACCAGCCGGTCCATGCCGGCGATGCCGATCGCCGAGAGCAGCGCGCCGATGGTCGTCGGGATCAAGGTCACGAAGAGGGCGATCAGCACCACGACCGACACCGCGCCGCCGGCGTAGGCGGCAAAGCTCGGGATGGTGACCGTGGCGAAGACGAAGATGATCGTCATGCCCGCCAGCAGGATGTTGAGCGCGATCTCGTTGGGCGTCTTCTGCCGCACCGCGCCCTCGACCAGCGCGATCATGCGGTCGAGGAAGGTCGAGCCCTGCGCCGCCGTGATGCGCACTTTGAGCGAGTCCGAGGTGACGCGTGTGCCGCCCGTGACCGCCGAGCGGTCGCCGCCGCTCTCGCGGATGACGGGCGCGGATTCGCCGGTGATGGCGGATTCGTCGACCGACGCAACACCTTCGATCACCTCGCCGTCGCTGGGGATGATGTCGCCCGTCTCGACCAGCACGAGATCGCCCTGCCTGAGCGAGGATGCCGCGACGGACTCGTATTTCACGGTATCGGCGCGGGGTATGCGCTTGGCCTTGGTCTCGGTGCGGGTCCGGCGCAGGGTGGCGGCCTGTGCCTTGCCGCGCCCTTCCGCCACTGCCTCGGCGAAGTTGGCGAACAACACCGTGAACCACAGCCAGATCGTGATCTGGCCGGAGAACAGCGCATGCATGCCGACGATCGTGCCGCCGCCGGTAATGAGGTCGCGTAGGAAGAAGATCGTGGTCAGGACCGACACGATCTCGACGCAGAACATGACCGGGTTCTTGACCAGCGTGCGCGGGTCGAGCTTCACGAACGAGGCCGAGATCGCCGGCACCAGCAGAGCGCTGTCGAACAGCGACACCGGCGTGCGGTCGCGCTTGAAGAGTCCGGCCGGAGGCGCGCCGGGGAGGGTGGGGGAAATGTTCGTCATGGTGGATGTCCCTTGGGAGTCCGGTTTGCTCAAGGTCCGGGATAGAGGGTGCCGGAAGTCATCGCGACCTGCTCGACTACGGGACCGAGCGCCACGGCCGGGAAATAAGTGAGCCCGCCCATGATCAGGATCACGCCGACCAGCAGACCCACGAAGAGCGGGCTGTGCGTCGGGAAGGTCCCTGCCGACGGCGCCAGCACCTTCTTCTGCGCCAGCGACCCGGCGACGGCCAGGAGCGGGATCACGAAGATGAACCGGCCCATCAGCATCGCGCCGGCAATCGTCGTGTTGTAGAAGAGCGTGTTGGCCGAGATGCCGGCGAACGCGCTGCCGTTGTTGCCCGTGCCCGACGTGTAGGCGTAGAGAATTTCGCTGAACCCGTGCGGGCCGGTATTGGCGATGCCGGCGATCCCCGCGGGCAGCACCGTCGCCAGAGCGGTCCAACCTAGGATCGAGAGCGGCAGCGAGAGGAGCGCGAGGATGGTCATCTTGACCTCCCTCGACTCGAGCTTCTTGCCGAGATATTCGGGCGTGCGTCCCACCATCAATCCGGCGACGAACATGGCGACGATGGCGAAGGCGAGGACGCCGTAGAGGCCCGAGCCGACGCCGCCGAAGATCACTTCGCCGAGCTGGATGTCGACGAGCGGTACCATCCCGCCCAGCGGCATGAAGCTGTCATGCATCGAGTTGACCGCGCCGCACGAGGTATCGGTGGTGATGGTTGCGAACATCGCCGACTCGACGATGCCGAACCGGACCTCCTTGCCTTCCATGTTGCCGCCGGCCTGGAGCGCGCTCTGCGTGCTGTCGACGTTGAGGGCGGCAAAAGCCGGATTGGCATGCGATTCGGCCCAATAGGCGGTCGTCACGCCGGCCAGAAACAGCAGCCCCATGGCGGCGAAGACGGCCCAGCCCTGCCTCTCGTCCTTCACCATGCGGCCCAGAACATTGGTGAGGCCCGCGCCGATCGAGAAGATCAGGATGTACTGAACGAAGTTCGTCAGCGGAGTCGGGTTCTCGTAAGGATGCGCCGAGTTGGCGTTGAAGAAGCCGCCGCCGTTGGTGCCAAGCTCCTTGATCACTTCCTGCGATGCGACCGGGCCTTGCGCGATCGTCTGCTTGACCCCCTCGAGCGTCGTCGCATCGACATAGGCGCCGAGATTCTGCGGCATGCCCTGCCACACGAAAAACAGCCCGACCACAACCGAAATCGGCAACAGCACGTAGAGGGTGGCGCGGGTGAGGTCGACCCAGAAATTGCCGATCGCCTTGGCCTCGCGCCGCACGAAGCCGCGGATGAGCGCGAGGGCGAGCGCGATGCCCGTTGCCGCCGAGACGAAATTGTGCACCGCCAGCCCAGCCATCTGCACGAGGTAGCTCATGGTCGTCTCGGGCACGTAGGACTGCCAGTTCGTATTGGTGACGAAGCTCACGGATGTGTTGAACGCGCTGCTCTCCTCGACCGCGGTCTGGCCCTGCGGATTGAACGGCAGGTACCCTTGCAGCCGCTGCAACGCGTAGAGCGAGGCGAATCCCGCGACGCTGAAGAACAGCATCGCCACCGCGTAGGTGAGCCAATGCTGCTCCTCCTTCTCGTCGACGCCGCAGCACCAATAGACCGCGCGCTCGACGGGCCGAAGCACGGGGTGGAGGAAGGTCCGCTCGCCGGCGAACACGCGCGTCATATAGCCGCCGAACGGCTTGCAGAGCGCGATGACGATCACGCTGAAAAGCGCGATCTGGACCCAACCGTTGCTGGTCATGGGGAGCTCCTAGAACCGCTCGGGCTTGATGAGCGCATAGACGAGATAGACCATGATGACGACGGTCACGATCCCGCCGAGGACGTAATCGAGCAGCATGGCAGCCTCACATTCTGTCGCAGGCGAGGACGTAGAGGACGGCAACGACGAAGAAGCCGATGCCGGCCGCTACCAGGATCGAGTCGAGCATGGGATGCCCCTCTTGCGTGACCGTTCATTGTGCGTTGCAGCGAAGATGGAAGCTGCCGCGTATAAATTCGACGCTGTCCGGGTGCCGGTTTTATATAAAGAGCATATAGATTCGGGCATTTGCCGGACAGAACCGAGGCAATCTGCGCCAGGGCGAAGGCCCCGGCCTTGATGCAGATCAAGTATGCAGTCGATGCATCTCGGCGGGGCCGCTAGCCGTCCAGCGCCACCAGGAACCGCAATAGCGCAACGATGCCAAGCAGCCCCGCGACGATGATCGCGAGGTCGCGGAGAAAAACAGGCATCCTCGCCGCGTTCAACGGCGCGGTGTCCGGGCCGCCGCGGTTGGGTTTGTTCAGGCGCATCGGATTGGGATTCACGCTGGCGCGCGCCGAATCAGCCGGAAATACCGGCGATCAGGACATGGAGAAGCGCCGCGATCCCGAGGATGCCGGCGACGATCATCGCCATGTCGTAGACAAGCTGGGTCCAGTCATCGTGTGACTCCCGGGCAATGCGCCGGATGCGGTGCTGTGCGTGGCGGCGGCTGCGCTGCTTCTCCGCCCAGTACGTCACCCAGCCGTCGAGACCATCCTCACGCACGTTGCCGCTCCTTTCCCAGCCGCCTTCGGCCGCGGAAAATGAGCCACAATCGCGTATAAAATCGAGAGAACAAGGACGCCCGCTTTATATAAGGCACATATACGAGGGCCGGCGATCAGCCGGTTCCCGAGACCGCGAGGGCCAGGCTTGCCGCCGCGGCGATGGCCAAAAGCACATTCACGGTCGCCGCGATCTCGTGAAGTATTTCAGAAAGTGGAGGGAAGCCGTCGCTCGGCGCGGTCCTCACCGGCGCTCTGTCGCAGCAACCGCCTAGGCGTTTCACGGATCGGCCTCCCTCGGATCCCGCTCAGTCCGGTTCGGCCGTCGCCAGCGCCCCGGGCCGCCCTGGAGCGCCGCTCAGCTTGTCCTGGCCGAGATAGAGCAGGATCGGCGCGGCGATAAAGATCGACGACGAGGTGCCGACGATGATGCCGAAGATGATCGTGATGGCGAAGTCGCGGATCGACCCGCCGCCGATCACCGCAAGCGGGAGGATCGACAGCAGCACGGTCAGCGAGGTCGCCACGGTGCGGCCGAGCGTCTGGTTGATGCTGAGATCGATGAGCTCGCGCAGCTTCATGCTGCGATGCTTGCGCACATTCTCGCGGACCCGGTCATAGACCACGACCTTGTCCGTCACCGAATAGCCGATGAGCGTCAAGATCGCCGCCACTGTGTTGAGATCGAACTGCAATTGGGTGAGCGCCAAAAAACCCACGGTTTTCGTGACATCGAGCAGCAGCGTCACGACGACCCCCACGCCGTATTGCCAATCGAACCGGAACCAGACATAGACCAAGACCGCGGCGAACGCCGCCGCGGTCGCCAACAGGCCGTGGCGGAACAATTCTTCGCTGACCCGCGCGCCGACGACCTCGTAGTCGCGGACCTCGCTGCCGGGAAAGCGGCTCGCCAGCATGGCTTGGATGTTGCGCCGGGCGGCTTCGCCCGGCGCGCTCCCGCCGAGGGTCACGCGGACGTCGCGGGGCGAGCCGAAACCTTGCAGCTTCACCTCGCCGAGCTGAAGCCCTTCGAACGCGCTGCGCAATGAAGCGAGATCGGCGGGGCCGGCGGTTCGCAGCTCGACCACGGTGCCGCCGCGATAATCGATGCCGTAATTGACGCCGGGCCAGAAGAACAGGATCACGGACGCGATGCTCAGCACCGCCGAGACGAGGGGCCCGGCAAGCCGTCCGCGCATGAAGCGGATATGCGTGTTGTCGGGAACGAGACGCAGCAGGCGCATGGCCGGACTCCAGTCAGGCGTTGACGTCGCGGCGACGCTCGTCGTCCGCGACGAACGAGATGGAACGCAGGCGCCGCAGCCAGCGCACGATCGCCACCGGCACGATCACGATCGTCAGCACGACGAAGAACCCTTCCACGGGCGTGCTGTGCGTCCAGGCATAGTCCTGCTGGCGCCACATCGCGCCTGTAGCCGCGCCCTCGCCGGCGTCATGGGCATTCGCGAATTCCAGCGCCATAATCCCAGCTCCTCACCCACACAAAGACATCACGCGGACAGCGCTCCGCACGAGACCGTGAGGGCCGACGAGACCGAGCTGCGCGAGCGCTTTTCGCACCGAAGCCCGCGTCGACTCGCCGGGTTCGCACAGCGGCAGTCGAACTTCGGGGCTCATGCGGCCCATCAGGCCCAAGGCCCATTTCACCGGGACGGGATTGCTCTCGGCGAAGAGCGCCGCCACCAGCGGCCGCAGCTTCCGTTCGATCAGGCGGGCCTCGACCTGCTCGCCGCAAGCGCTGGCAAGGTAGAGCCGGTTGCACAGTTTCGGCGCCACGTTCGAGAGCACCGAGATGCAGCCGTCGCCGCCAAGCGCCAGGAAATCCAGAGCCGTCCCATCGTCGCCGCTCAGCAGCCGAAACCCCTCGCCGAGCATGCGCCGCAAATTGCCGGGCCGGGCAAGGTCGCCGGTGGCGTCCTTGAGTCCGACGATGCGCGGCAGCTCCGCGAGGCGGCCGATCGTATCGAGCGCGAGCGTGCATCCCGTGCGAGCGGGAACGTCATAGAGGAGGATGGGCAAGTCGGTCGCATCATGGATCGCGCGAAAATGACGGAACAGCCCTTCCTGTGACGGTTTGTTGTAGTAGGGCGTGACCGCGAGCAGGCCCCCGGCGCCGGCCTTTTGGGCGTCGCGCGCGATCTCGATGGCATGCAAGGTCGAATTGGAGCCCGCGCCGGCGATCACCGGGACCTGCCCCTCCGCGACCTCCAATGCCAAGGCGACGAGCCGATTCTGCTCGTCTCTTGTTAGCGTCGGGGCTTCGCCGGTCGTGCCGTTGACGACGACGGCAGATATGCCCTGCTCGATCTGCCAGTGGCAGAACGCCGCGAAAGCGTCGGCGTCGATGCGCCCGTCCTCGAAGGGGGTGGGAAGCGCGCTCGCGTATCCGCACAGCGTCGTGAGGTCTGCGGTCTTCATGGCGGTCTCCCTTAGGCGGCGTGCCGCAGAGACGCGGCCCCCTTGTGGGCGCACCAAACGGTGCCGACGTCACCGCGCCCGGCGATGCGCTCGACCGCCGTGAAACCTCCGTCCATGAGAACGCGCCGTAGGCGCCGTTCGTCGAAGGGGGAGCATGTCCGGGCACAGGTCATGACAAGGATGCCGCGCGGGCGAAGATCGCGTCCCAGCCGCGCCAGGACGCAGCTGAGTCCGGCTTCGCTCTTCACGTCGGGGGCGACGAGGACATCGGCCGGTGGGGCCGGTATGTGCGGGCCGTGCTCCGCCGACCGGCAGAGAACATTGGAGAACCCGCGCCGGATGAACTCGACCAGGACCTCGACATGGTCGGTGCCGGCGATCGTCACGTGGTCCGCGGGCCGGGCGCCCGAGGCCGTGACAACCTCCTGGGCGAGCGCCCGCTCGAGACTTCGCGGTTCGGTATTGGCGGTATTCATTATCTCCGACCCCGGTCAGCGCCGACCGTGCTTTGTTGAGGACGGAGAACACGTACTCCCGACCGCATAGTGATTCGATGGCGGCAGGAGGGGGTCAAAATATAGAGGCCATATAGGGCACAGCCGCCGCGTCCCGGCGCGTCGCCACCTCCGTCACAAAACTGTCGTGTCGCGCGGCTAGGCTCCCGCCGCGGAGCGGGAGAGGTGGAAGAAAATGAGATTGGCTCGGTTGGCGATCGTGGCAGTTGCGGCGCTATGCGCGGCGGGCGCCTCGGCGGCGGAGGCGCCGCACAATGTCGTGCTGTTCATCCCGGACGGGCTGCGCGCCCTATCGGTCGACAAGGCGAACGCGCCGGCGATGGCGGCGGTGCGGGACGAGGGCGTGGATTTCCGCAACAGCCACTCGATCTTTCCGACCTTCACCACGGCGAACGCCTCGGCGATGGCGACCGGCCATTTCCTCGGCGACACCGGCGATTTCAGCAACACGATCTATACCGGGTTTCCGGTCGCGGCCAGCGGCGGGTCGGTGAACGCGGGGCTCGAGAGCGATCCCGTCCTGGGCGAAGTCGACGCCCATTTCGGCGGCGATTATCTCGACGAGACGACCGTACTCGCCGCGGCGCGCGCGCAAGGCTTCGGCACCGCCGCTATCGGCAAGCTCGGGCCCGCGCTTATCTTCGATCACACCGCGCGCGACGGCGCCGCGACCTTCATTATCGACGACGCCACCGGAAGCCCTGCCGGGATCCCGCTCGCCCCTGATCTGGCCGCCGCGCTCTCGTCCGCAAACCTGCCGCTCGTCGCGCCGCCGCGCGGTGAGAACGGCAAGGCCGGCGACGCCACCCATCCCGGAACCCTGGTCGCGAACGTGACGCAGCAGGACTATTTCGTCGCCGCTGCGACCAAGGCGGTGCTGCCGCTGTTGAAGGCGCGGGGCAAGCCGTTCCTCATGGTGTTCTGGTCACGCGATCCCGACGGCACGCAGCATAATCAGGGCGACAGCCTGGGCTCGCTCACGCCTGGCATCAATGGGCCGACCTCGCGCGCGGCGATCAAGAACGCCGACGACGATCTCGCCCGCATCGAGGCGGCGCTCAATGATCTCGGGCTTGCCGCCGATACCGACATCCTTGTCGCCGCCGACCACGGGTTTTCCACCATCTCCAAGGAGAGCCGTACCAGCCCGGCCGCGCGCGCGGTCCATGTCGGCGTGCCCAAGGGCGAGCTGCCTGCTGGCTTCCTCGCGCTCGACCTCGCCGCCGCGCTCGGCAAGCCGCTGTTCGATCCCTTCGCCAAAAACGCGCCGATCGCCGAGGAGCATGCGCCCGTGTTCGGCAGCGCCTTGATCGGCGCCGATCCCGCGCATCCCGACGTGGTGGTCGCGGCCAATGGCGGCTCCGATCTCGTCTATCTGCCGCGCCACGACAAGGCGCTTGCCGGGCGCGTCATCGCCGCGCTGCTGCGGCAAGACTATGTGAGCGGCCTCTTCGTCGACGACGGGCTCGGCCGCTTCGCCGGGACCCTGCCCTTGAGCGCCATCGCTCTCGCGGGGCGCGCGGTCACGCCGGTGCCGTCGATCGTGGTGAATTTCCGCAGCTTCACCACCGGCTGTGCGGAGGCCACGCTGTGCACCGCGCTTGTCACCGACGCAAGCCTGCAGCAGGGCCAGGGCTACCACGGTTCGTTCAGCCGCGCCGAGACGATGAATTTCATGGCCGCCATCGGGCCCGACTTCAAGCATCGCTTCGGCGATCCGGCGCCGGTGAGCAATGCTGATTTCGGCCGCACCATCGCGCACATCATGGGTCTCGCGATCAAGCCGCACGGGCATCTCGTCGGCCGCGTCCTGGCCGAGGCGATGCCGGGCGGCGCGGTGCCGCGGTTCCAGCGGCGCACGCTTGCGTCATCGCCCGCCGTCGGCGGCCTCAAGACCGTGCTCGATTACCAGGCGGTCGGCGCGACGCGCTATTTCGACGCCGCCGGCTTCCCCGGCCGCACCGCCGGGCTCGGCGCGGCGGTGGCGGGGAAGTGAGGCGCGCTATCCCTGCGGCTTCTTGTAGACCGCGGCGGCCGCCGCGGCGCTGACATAGAAGTCGCGCACGTCGTCGCGCACCGCCTCGGCGTCGCGTTCCTCGGGCGGGCCAAAGCCGGCGCCGCCGCTGCGCTCGAAGCGGATGACGTCGCCGGCCTTGAGCGCCCGCGTCTCGATGGGGCCCAGCTCCTCGCGGTCGGCGCGGCCAGGATTGAGGATGACGCGCGAGGCGCGCGGGCTGAGGCCGCCATTCTGGCCCCAGGCGGTGAAGCGGTGATTGGCCGAGCGCACGGTAAGGGTGCTGTCTTCAAGCATCTCGAACTCGCGCGCGTAACCCATGCCGCCGCGAAAGCGTCCCGCGCCGGCGGAATCTTGCACCAGTTCGAAGGCGCGAACGCGCAGGGGATATTCGCTCTCGATGATCTCCACAGGCGCGCCGGGGGTGAAGTGGCACATCGCCATGACGATGGGTGTGCCGTCATGCGTGCTGGTGCCGCCGAGCGAGGTGTTGAGCAGTTCGTAGAGCACCGCCGGCTTGCCGGTGCGCGCTTTGCGATAGCCGATCGAGACCGCGCCCGAGCCCAATCCCGACGGCGCCACCGCGCGCGCCGCGTCGAGCTGGCCCAAGGCCGCGAGCACGACGTTGTACGCAAGATGAGCGGTTGGGAAATAATGATTTACGGTGGCGGGATGGCGCGGGCTGACGACGAGGCCCTCGGGGATGACGAAGTCGACGGCGTCGGTGAGGCCGTGATTGACCGCGATGGCCGGGTCGATGGTGGCGAGGAGGGCGAGGAGCGACACCGCCTTGGCCGTCGAGCTGACAAGGTTGACCGGCCCCAAGGTTTGCGGCGACGAGCCGGAGAAGTCGAGGGTGAGACGGTCGCCGGCCTTGGTCGCGCGCACATGGATGCGCACCGGCTTGTCCTTGACCGCGCCGTCATGGTCGAGGAAGCCCTCGGCCTCGGCGCTGCCGTCGGGCCAGAGGGCGAGCTCGGTCCGGACCCGCCGCGCCGCGAGGTCCATCAGGCTCGCCATCACCGCGAGCACGGTGCCGTGCCCGTATTCGTCGCAGAGCCGCGCGAGGCGCTCGACGCCCACGCGCGTCGCGCCCACCTGCGCCCGAAGATCGCCGAGCAAGATCTCGGGGATGCGCGAGTTGTTGGCGATGATCGCCTCGACCGCCTCGTCGATCCCGGCTTCGGTCTGGAAGCGCACCGGCGGCAGCAGCAGCCCGTCATGGAAGATCTCGCGCGACGCCGCCCCCGACGAGCCCGGCACCAGCCCGCCGATATCGGCCTTGTGCGCGACGCTGACGCCGAAGCCGATCAAGCGCCCGTCGTGGAAGCCCGGCGTCACCGCCACCATGTCGGGCGCGTGCGAGCTGCCTGCCAGGTAGGGATCGTTGGTGATGAAGCTCTCGCCCGGCTTGAGGCCGGCCGCCGGATAGCGCCGCAGCACCGCCTGGACCGCGAGCCGGTACTGCATGAAGTGGTACTGGATGCCGCCGCCCACCAGCACGACGCGGCCCTCGGCGTCGGTGAGGCCGGCCGTGCCGTCGCGCGATTCGCGCAGGATCGGCGAATAGCCGCTGTGATAGAGCGCGTATTCCATGGTGGCGGCGGTCTCGCGCAGCCGGCTCGCCACCACTTCGGTCGTGACGGGGTCGATGGTCATGGGGTCAGATTTCCCAGCCGGAAAAGGCACCATGATCGTGCAGCGTTCCGGCGCAAAATCAATAGATTGATCTTGGGTAACGCGGGCGAGTCGGCTAATTAGGCCCGATGCCCTTGTTCAACCCCAAAACTCTTGAGGCCGCGCTGCAAGCGTTCGACTTCGCGCCGAGCGACGCGCAACGAAGCGCTGCCATTCATTGGGCCAAGCTGATGCGTGACGAATTTCTGCTGAGCCAGAAAGAAACCGCGTTAGAGGCCGATTTCAACCGCTATGTCGTGCAAGACGTGTTGGGGTATCATTCTTTTGATACCGCTGGAACCGCCACTGTCTCGGTGAAGCAAGCCGTCGGTCCCGGCGAGGTCGATCTTGCGCTCGGCCACTTCTCGGACGGTCGCACGGAGATTTTGGCGCCTTTCGAGCTGAAAGGTCCTTCCCTCAAAAACCTCGACGCGATCATGCCCGGGCGCGCCAAGACGCCCGTTCAGCAAGCGTGGGAGTATGCAAACGACGCTGTAGGAGCGCAATGGGTCGTCGTCTCTAACCAGCGTGAACTGCGCCTTTATGCGGTCGGGCGGGGCAGGCGCGATTACGAGTCTTTCGATCTTAGTCGCCTCGACGATACCGGCGCGCTCAAACGCTTCGTGTTGCTATTGGGGGCCGCGAATTTGCTGGGTGGCGAAACGCGGAAACTGCTCGAGCGCAGCTTGCGCGAAGACAAGGACATAACGAACAAGTTCTACAAGGACTACCGCGAGCTTCGCGACAATCTGTTGCAGTTCATACGGGCGCAGCACACCGAAATTCCGGCGGAAGACGCCATCGGCTTAGCGCAGAAAATCCTCGACCGCGTGATCTTCATCGCGTTCGCCGAAGACACGGTTTTATTGCCCGATGACAGCATTCGAAACGCCGTAACATTCGAGGACCCTTACGGCGAGCCCAAGCCGAAATGGGAATATCTCAAGCGCCTGTTCGATGCGGTGGATCGCGGCAATCCACGACTGAACATCCCCCCTTATAATGGCGGGCTATTCGCGTCCGATCCGCGACTCGATGCGCTCGCCATTCCGGATCACATCACCGATCAGTTCGGCGGCATCGCAGGATACGATTTCCAAAGCCAGGTCTCGGTCACGATCCTCGGCCATATCTTCGAGCAGTCGATTAGCGACATCGAGCAAAAGCATGCCGAAGTACGAGGCGAAGCCCCGCCTAAAACGTCGAAGCGCAAGCGCGAAGGCGTCGTTTACACACCGGGCTTCGTCACGCGCTTCATCGTAGAGCACACCATCGGCGAGCATCTTCGCGAACGCTTTCACGCGCTGCTGGCGGAACATGCAAATGGCGAGGTTGCTTCGGGTGCGATTCGCTGGCGCGGCAAGAACGCGGAAGTGACTTTCTGGCGAGCGTATCTCGATGGCATCACCAGCCTTCGGGTTCTCGATCCTGCCTGTGGCTCCGGCGCGTTCCTGATCGCGGCTTTCGACTATCTGAAGGCCGAACAGACCCGCGTGCGCGAGAGGCTCAGCGAGTTGGAGCCTGGCCTCCTCGTCTATTCGGGAGCGGACGCCGACGTCGAGATCATCACGCGCAATCTCTACGGCGTGGACGTGAACGCGGAGTCGGTCGAAATCACAAAGCTTTCGCTCTGGCTCAAAACGGCGAAACGGGGCCGCCAGCTCGAATCGCTCGACGAGACGATCTGCTGGGGCAACAGCTTGATCGAGGATTCCGATTTTCACCGCCGTGCCTTCGAATGGAGGTCGGCGTTTCCCCAAATCTTCGCTTCCGGCGGCTTCGATATCGTCATCGGCAATCCGCCTTACGTGCGGATGGAGCTGATCAAGCCATTCAAGCCCTACCTCGAAAAGCGCTACGAAGTTGTGGCGGACCGTGCCGATCTATACGCGTATTTTTTCGAGCTCGGCGTGCGGTTGCTCAAGCCCGGCGGCAGGCTGGGCTATATTTCGTCCTCGACCTTTTTCCGCACCGGTTCGGGCGAGGCGCTACGGCGCTATCTGACGGATAAGGCCGAGATCGAGGCCGTCGTCGATTTCGGAGATTTGCAAATTTTCGGAGGCGTGACGACCTATCCGGCGATCGTCACGCTTCGGCGGGTAAATGGGCGCTCCGGCGACGACGACTTGCGGTTCTTGAAGCCAAATAACCTGCCGGACGATCTGACAAAAGCGTTTGTGACGTCGTCTCAACCGATGCCGCGTGCGCGATTGGATGCCGGCTCGTGGCGGTTCGAGGGCGGCAGCCTTGACGCGATCCGCACGAAGATGGCAGCAGGCCGTAAGACATTGGCGGAGGTGTATGGATCGCCGCTCTACGGAATTAAGACCGGATTCAATCAAGCGTTCGTGCTGAGTCGCGAACGGCGCGACGCGTTGATCGCGCGCGACGCGCGCTCTGCCGATCTTTTGAAGCCATTTCTGATAGGCGAAAATCTAAAGCGATGGCACGTGGAAAGCGACGATCTTTGGCTGGTCTACACCCCGAAAAATCGCATCGACATCGAGGAATATCCGGCAATCCGCGATCATCTCGTGCCGTTCCGCGAAGCGCTGGAAAGACGCGCGACAAAGCAGAATTGGTGGGAACTTCAACAAGCCCAGGCAGCATATGAGGATTTCTTCACACATCCAAACGTGGTCTGGAGAGATATCTCCAAGGGGCCTACTTTTTCGTTCCTGGAGACGCCCCACTATCTCGATTGCACGACGTTTTTCTGGCCGATAGCGCCAAAATCGCTTGTGGCATTTCTCGGGTCGAAATCGTTCTGGTACCAATTGGCAGGGCTCACACCCATCGCGAGCGGAGACTACTGCAGGCTGAAAGCGCAATATTTTAGCCAAATTACATGGGTCGACACATCTTCATTCGAGAAGCAAGTCGATGAGATTCAGGATGCGGCCGAGAAACGCGCTGTTCATAGCTCGGCATTCGTTCGCAGATGTTACGACTTTGCAAATAGCCGCGCTGTACGAAACAAGGGGAAGCTTGAGCGGTGGTTCACGTTGGACGTTTCTGCGTTTCGGACAATGATCAAGGATGTGTTCGGAAGTGAAATATCCGTCTCGGAACGCGACGAGTGGGAGCGGTATTTCAACGCCCGCAAAATGGAAGTCGAGTCGCTCTCCGCGCGTATCGCCGACGCGGAAGCCGAGATCAACGACCGCGTCTACCGCCTGTTCGATCTTGATCGCGACGAGGTAGCGCTCATCGAGGAAGAAATCGCAGGCCAGTATTGAACCAATTGGGGCGTAGGTTTGTGATTCCCTATTGGCTGGCGTTCTTCAGATCGCCTCGATCGCGATTATGCCGAAGGGATCGACCGTCGCCGCGTGGCCGCTCAAAACCAAGGTCGTGGCGTCGAACTGCTCGATCACGGCGGGGCCGATCACGCGGTCGCCGGGCTTGAGCTTCGCCCGGTCGTAGATGCGCGCGGTGAACGATCCGTCGCTCTCGATGTCGTAAAGCCGGCGCTCGCCGGTGAGCGCGCGCGCGGCGTTGCCGTCGCCGGGATCGAGCCGCGGGAGCTCGAGCTGCGGCACGTCGATCTCGGATTGGAGGCGGAAGGTCACGATCTCGGCGTCCTCGCGCGGCGCCGACTGGCCGTAGACGCGGCCGTGCAGCGCGTCGAAGTCGCGCTTCAGCGCCGCCTTGTCGTCATCGCTCGCGAGGCCCGGCTTGCATTCGACCGCCAGCGTGTAGCCCTGATGCGGATAGCGCAGATCGACGAGGCGCGTGAGCCGCACCTGGTCCGGCGCGAAGCCTTCCTCTTGCGCCTCTGCCAGCGCGTCGCGCTCGAGCGCGGCGAAGAGTTCCTGCATGCGCGCGGCGGGAAAGCGGCTCAGAACGCCGACCTCGGAGCGCAGATACGAATGCCGCACCGCGGTTTGCAGCATGCCCATGGCGCAGTTGATGCCGGGATAAGGCGGCACCAGCACGGTCGGGATGCCGACGCTCCTGGCCAGGTAAGCCGCGTGCAGCGGCCCCGCGCCGCCGAACGCCACCAGCGCGAATTTGCGCGGGTCCTGGCCTTGCTCTTGCAGCGCGAGGCGCAAATCCACCGCCATCTGGGTGTTGACGATGCGCAGGATGCCCTTGGCCGCGCCGACGGCATCGAGGCCCAAAGGCTTGCCGATGCGCTCGTCGAGCGCGCGCCGCGCCGCCCCTTCGTCGAGCCGCATGCTGCCGGCGAGCAATGTCTCCGAGGACAGCGCGCCCAGCACCAGATTCGCGTCGGTCACGGTCGGCTCGGTCCCGCCCTTGCCATAGCACGCGGGGCCCGGCTCGGCGCCCGCGCTCCTCGGTCCGACTTTCAGGAGCCCGTCCTTGCCGATGGCGGCGATGGTGCCGCCGCCGGCGCCGAGCGTGCGCACTTTCAGCATCGGTGTGCCGATGTCCTGGCCGGCGATCTCGCCCTCGGTGGTCTCGAGCACGCGCCCGTCGGCGATGACGCTGATGTCGGTGCTGGTGCCGCCCATGTCGAAGGTCACGACGTTGCGCCGCTGCGCCAGCGCGGCGAGCGCCGTCCCCGCCACCACGCCCGCCGCCGGCCCCGACAGCAGGGTCTGGTTGGGGTGGCGCGCGCCGATGGAGATGCGCATCAAGCCGCCGTTCGACTGCATGAGAAAGAGCTGCGGCGAGGTAATGCCGGCCTCCTTGAGCCGCGCCTCGAGCCGCACCAGGTAGCGCTCGATCCGCGGCCCGACATAGGCGTCGATCACGGTGGTCGAAAGCCGCGGATATTCGCGAATGACCGGCAGCACCGTGGATGACAATGACAAGCGGCAGCCCGGCGCCTCCTCGGCGACGATGCGCGCGGCGGCGCGCTCGTGCGCGGGATTGAGGAACGAGAACAGGAAGCACACCGCGATCGCCTCGACCCCCTGGTCCTTGAGGCGCCGCACCGACCGGCGCAGGCCGGCCTCGTCGATCGGCGTCAGCACCTCGCCGCGATAATCGAGCCGCTCGTCCACTTCCTCGGTCAGGCGCTGCGGCACCAGGAGCGGCGGCTTGCGGTAATGCGTGTCGAGGAGATCGGCGCCCTTGGGCTGCGACCAGCCGCGCGCCTCATAGACGGCGCGGAAGCCCTTGGTGATGAGAAGTCCGACCTTGGCGCCCTCGCCCTCGAGCAGCGCGTTGGTCGCGACCGTGGTGCCGTGGACCAGCAGCGTCACCTCGCCGGGCGCGACGCCGGTCGCGAACAGCCGGTCGAGCGCGCGCCGCACCGCCTCGGACGGATCGCCCCCGCTCGACGGCACCTTGGCGAGGCGCATCTGGCGCGTCTCGCGCTCCACCGCGATCAGATCGGTGAAGGTGCCGCCGGTATCGATGCCGACCATCCATTGGGGCACGGGTTCCTGCCTCGCCTCCGCATGAGCCTCGGTCGTGTCCACACGATGTGCGCCGGCTCATCGCGCGATCGAAGTCTGCTATGGGCGGGCAGGCGACTCAATACCGATGCGTGGCCGCAGCGCCGTCCTGCATGCGATCCTCGCGGGCGAGCGCGAGATTCGTTATCCTTGGCGAGCGGTCCTGGTCATCGGCAACAGCAAAAAAGAAGCGGCCCAAGACCAGCCGCAAGCGATCAGGGGAGGAACGGAGATGCAAGGCAGGATGACAATTGCCGCGGCGTTGCGCGCTGTCGCGACCGCGTTCGCCGCCGTCGCTCTGTGTTGGTCGGCGGCGGCGCCGGCGGCGGAGCCGATCAAGCTCGGCTTCAGCATGGCCTTGACCGGGGGCGTCGCCTTGGCCGGCAAGCAGGTTCTGGCCGCGCTGCAGATCTGGCGCGACGATGTCAACGAGAAAGGCGGGCTCCTCGGCCGGCCGGTCGAGCTGGTTTTCTACGACGACCAGAGCAACCCCTCCAACGTGCCGCCGATCTACACGAAGCTCATCGAGATCGACAAGGTCGACCTGGTGATCGGCCCCTACGCGACCAATATGGTGGCGCCGGCGATACCCGTGGTGATGTCGCACAACATGACGACGGTCGGCATCCAGGCCAACGCGGCCAACAGCGAGTTCCACTACAACCGCTATTTCTCGATCCTCGGCGCAGGACCGGAGCCGCAGAAGGCGTTCTCGACCGGCTTTTTCGAGTTGGCGATGTCGCACAAGGAGGACCTGCACACGATCGCGCTCATCGGCGCGGACGCGGAGTTCTCGCAGAACGCCCTCCAGGGCGCCCGCGAGAACCTCAAGACCTATCCCTTCAAGCCGGTGTTCGACCGGAACTATCCGCCCACCACCACCGACTACGCGCCGATCGTGCGCGCCGTTCAGGCGGCCAATCCCGACATCGTCTACGTCGCCGCCTATCCGCCCGATTCGGTCGGCATCATCCGCGCCGCCAACGAGATCGGCCTGGTGCCCAAGCTGTTCGGCGGCACCTTCATCGGGCTGCTCGTCACCCAGTTGCAGGAGCAACTTGGACCGTTGATGAACGGCCTCATCACCACCGCCGGGACGCCGCCCTCGCTCATGCGCAAGTTCCCCGGGGGCACGCAGCTCCAGAGCCGCTACCAGGCGCTGGCGGCCACCCAGGGCCTCGATCCGCTCGGCTACAACTACCCGCCCGCCGGCTACGCCTCGGCGCAGGTGCTGGCGGCCGGCGTCGAGGGCGCGAAGAGCCTGGATCAGGACAAGATCGCGGCCTATATCCGCGGCCACACCATTTCGACGGTGCTGGGCGACATCACGTTCGGCAAGGACGGCGAATGGGCCAAAACGCGCTTCTACTTCGCGCAGTTCCAGCACGTCGCCAGCGGCGATCTCGACCAGTTCCGCGACGCCGTGCATGAGCCCGTGCTGTGGCCCCCGGAATTCAAGACCGGGGAGCTGATCTACCCCTACGGCGCGGCGCGGAAATAGGCGGCGCGACCTACTTCACCAGCTCGCCGATCGGGCGCACGCGGATGCCGATGATCGCGGTGGTCGCGGCCACCAGCATGATCGCCGCCGCCAGCTCCAAGGGCGCCACGAACGCGCCGGTGGCCTGGGCGATGACGCCGCTGACGAAGGGCGAGATGGTGGCGCCGACGATGCCGCAGAAATTCATCAGCCCGCTGAGCGAGCCGCTCTGGTGCGGCGCGATGTCGGTGCACATGGTCCAATAGGGCTGCACGTAGAACGACAGGCCGGCATTGGCGATGATGATCATGGTGACCGCCAGGGCCGCGGATTCGGCGTTGGCGGCGGTCAGCGTGCAGGACGCGTAGATCAAGGCGCCCAGGCCGATGAAGATCTTGCGGTGGACCGCGCCCTTGTGCCAGCCGCGCGCGGAGAGCCAGTCCATCATCCAGCCGGTGGCGTTCGAGGCCACGAAGGCC
This sequence comes from Allostellaceae bacterium, assembly GCA_035604615.1. Taxonomy (GTDB): domain Bacteria; phylum Pseudomonadota; class Alphaproteobacteria; order ATCC43930; family CGMCC-115725; genus DATJLY01. The sequence goes on from DATNID010000016.1 coordinate 214,401, forward strand.
ACGAGATAGGGATAGGCCGCCAGCACGCTCGCCTGCGCCAGCGAGAAGTGCCGGTACTGCGTCAGGTATTGCGGCAGCCAGGTGAGGAAGATGTACTGGCAATAAGGCAGCGCGAAATAGCCGATATAGAGCGGCCACAGCGCCTTGGTGGTGATGAGCTTGCGGTACGGCACGGACGGATGCGCGGCGCGCGCCCGGGCCTCCTCGCTCTGGGCATGGATTCCGGTCGGCGCCGGATCGGCGTAGCGCCGCGCATAGAGCCACCACAGGGCGGCGAAGACGATGCCGACCAGGCCGAACACGATGAAGATCATCGCCGGCGACCGCGTGGCGGCGAGGAGCGCGCCGGCGAAGAACACCCCCACCGCGGGGCCGAGCTGAGCGCCCGACTGCATGAACGCGCTGAACCGGCCGCGCCGCGCGTTGTTCGGGATGGCGCGGGCGACGGCCGAGGCGCTGGCGGGAATGTAGGGCGCCTCGAACAGGCCCATCAGGACACGGAACGAGGCCGTGACCCACAGGACCCCGGGCGCCAGCGGCGTCAGCAGCACCGCCACCGACCAGCCCGTCATCGTCCCCGACAAGGTGCGCCGCGCGCCGAAGCGGTCGGCGATCCAGCCGCCCGCCGGCTGCATCACCATATAGCCCAGCGAGAACGCGCTGAGCATCAGGCCGATGGTCGAGGGCGCCCAGTGATAGTCCTTGGCCCACACCACCGCGGCGACGCTGAAATTGCTGCGGTCGGCCCACAGCAGGACATTGCCGAGGAAGAACACCGTGACGAAGATCGGCCAGTTGATCGGGCGCGTGGGCGCGCTGGAAGCGGTGCCGGCGCCGATTTCGATGCTCGCCTTCATGGTCGTCCTCCCGCCTGCCGCGGTCTTGTCCCGCCGGGAAGCGGGCCTCCGCGAGCGATTATGAGCACGAGCCCGGCCGGGGCGGAAGAGGCGAGGCAGCAACCTGCCACACGCTTACGTCCCTCCCCGCGCGAAGCGGGGAGTGGGACGTGAGCGGCAATTCCAGTTGCAGGAGGCACGCCGCCCCGCGACTCGCGACCTTCTCAAGGGGCGCGAGGCGCGGCGGCGGCGGCGATCAGATCGCTTCCTTGAGATCCTTGGCGGCGCGGAAGGCGACCTTCTTGCTGGCCTTGATCTTGATCGCCTCGCCGGTGGCGGGATTGCGGCCCATGCGCGCCGCGCGCCGCCTGACCTGGAGGATGCCAAGGCCGGC
>DATNID010000017.1:0-5970 GCA_035604615.1 Allostellaceae bacterium
GCGCGACTTCATGCCGACGAAGCGGTTCTCGACGAGATCGACCCGGCCGATGCCATGCTCGTACCCGAGCTCATTCAACCGCGTCAGCAGGGCCGCGGGCGCGAGGCGCTTGCCGTCGACCGCGACCGGGTCGCCGCGCGCGAACTCGATCTCGACATAATCGGCGCGGTCGGGCGCATCCTCGGGCGCCAGCGTGCGGCTATAGACGAATTCCTCGGGCTCGATCCACGGGTCTTCGAGGATTTTCCCCTCGGCCGAGATGTGGAGCAGGTTGGCGTCGGTCGAGAACGGCGCCTCGCCGCGCTTGTCGCGCGGGATCGGGATCTGGTGCTTTTCGGCATAGGCCACGAGCTGCTCGCGCGAGCGCAAATCCCATTCGCGCCACGGCGCGATCACCTTCACATCGGGCTTGAGCGCGTAATAGGCCAGCTCGAAGCGCACCTGGTCGTTGCCCTTGCCGGTGGCGCCGTGCGCGACCGCGTCGGCGCCGACTTCGTTGGCGATCTCGATCTGGCGCTTGGCGATCAAGGGCCGCGCGATCGAGGTGCCGAGGAGATAGCTCCCCTCGTAGAGCGCGTTGGCGCGGAACATCGGGTAGACGAAGTCGCGCACGAACTCCTCGCGCAGATCGTCGATGAAGATCTGCTTGACGCCGAGGAGCCTGGCCTTCTCGCGTGCCGGCGCCAATTCCTCGCCCTGGCCGATATCGGCGGTGAAGGTCACGACCTCGCAGGCGTAGGTCTCCTGCAGCCATTTCAGGATCACCGACGTGTCGAGCCCGCCGGAATAGGCGAGCACCACCTTGTTGACCTTGTCCGCCATCATTGCCCCGCGCGCGTTCGTCCGGCAGTCTAGTGAATGGAGCCATAGTTGTCATTGCGAGGAGCGCAGCGACGAAGCAATCTCCCGAAGATTGCTTCGCTGCGCTCGCAATGACGGAGGAAGCGCCCCATGCCGGACGTCACCATCTATCACAACCCGCGCTGCGCCACCTCGAGGAAGACGCTGGAGCTGTTGCGCAAGCGCGGCATCGAGCCGCGCGTGGTCGAATATCTGAAGACGCCGCCCGGCGAGGCCGAGATCAAGCGGCTGCTGAAAATGCTGGACCTCGCGCCGGGCGCGCTGTTGCGGAAAAAGGAGGCGAAGGAGGCCGGGCTCGACAAGCCCGCGCTCTCCGACGCGCAGATCATCGCCGGCATGGCCAAGCACCCGATCGCGATCGAGCGCCCCATCGTGGTGAACGGCGACCGCGCGGTGCTGGCGCGCCCGCCCGAGGCGGTGCTGAGCCTGCTCCCATAGGCGATCGACTTCGCGCCTATTTCGTGGCAGCGGCCTCGGACAACATCGCGATGCGCCGTTGTTCGGCGTCGAGGTTGAGCTTGCAAGCGGCGAGCGAGGCTTCGATGATCTCGGGCGTTGGCCGCAGCTCGGTGAAACGTACGAGCCATACTGCCACTTCATAGAAATGCCAGAGCGGAGCGGGCCTGCCGGAAAAGGACGGCGCCGGGAACGCGGCATCGACCGTGCGAATTTCACCGGCGGCGTATTTCCTGATGTTCTGGCGCGACATGCCGACGAGATCGGCGATGTCGGACAGGTTCACGAGGTCGGGCTTCGCTTCGATCAACCGCGCGCCAGGTATCGCACGCTCGACCCCCGTGATCGCCGACCGGATTGCCTCGTCCGCCGACGGCGCCTCGCGCGTGAATTCCAACGCGATCATGCCGCGCCGGCCCGCGCCGACCGTGGCGTCGTCGCACCCGGCGTCGAATAGCGCATCGAGAAACCGCTCCGGGTCGGCGTCGGCGTCAGGCAGGCAGAACGTCAAGCTGAAGTCGTAATTCGCCATTGCCTACCTCTCACGCGTCCGCGTCGTCGGATTCGTCTTCCGGGTCCCGCGGCGCGACGTGGATGCATTTGTCGACCACGCGTTCCAGATGGCGCGCGTGGTTGGTCGGGTTCCTCGGCGTGCTCCATATCGACGCCTGGCAGAACGTGCCGTTGCGGCAGGCGCGGTCGTTCCACGGACAGCGGATGATCCCCCAGGCATGCCCGCCGCCCTTGCGCCAAGCCCAGCCAAGCGCCTCCGCATGTCGAACCGCTTCCTCGATGACCCGCTCCGGGTGCTTCTGGTCGCGCGCCACGCAGTATCTCGATCACGGGCTAGTTGTCAAGTGACAACTGGGCTTCCGCCTCCCGCTTCAACCGCTCGCTCGCACGCTCCTTCACGCTCTCGGACTTGAGCTGGCCGCAGGCGGCGAGGATGTCGCGGCCCCGGGGCGTGCGCACCGGCGAGGGGTAGCCGGCCGCGTTGACGATGTCGGCGAATTCCCCGATCGCCCGGTCGCTCGAGCACTCGAAGGGCGCGCCGGGCCACGGATTGAACGGGATCAAATTCACCTTGGCGGGAATGCCGGCGATGAGGCGCACCAGGGCCCGCGCCTCGGCCGGGCTGTCGTTGACGCCCTTCAGCATCACGTACTCGAAGGTGATGCGGCGCGCGTTGGAGGCGCCGGGATATGTGCGGCACGCCTCCATCAGCGCGGCCAGCGGATATTTCTTGTTGAGCGGCACCAGCACGTCGCGCAATTCGTCGGTGACGGCGTGCAGCGATATGGCGAGGTTGACGCCGATCTCGGCCCCGGCGCGGCGGATCATCGGCACCACGCCCGCGGTCGAGAGCGTGATCTTGCGCCGCGACACCGACAATCCCTCGGGGTCGAGCACGATCTGCATCGCCTTCGCCACGTTGTCATAGTTGTAGAGCGGCTCGCCCATCCCCATCAGCACCACGTTGGTGATCTGGCGGTCGTCCTTGGGCGAGGGCCACTCGCCGAGCGCGTCGCGCGCCGCCATCACCTGGCCGACGATCTCGGAAGCGTCGAGGTTGCGCACCAGGCGCTGCGTCCCGGTGTGGCAGAACTTGCAGGTGAGGGTGCAGCCCACCTGCGAGGAAACGCACAACGTGCCGCGATCCTCCTCGGGGATGTGGACGCATTCGGCCTCTTGCCCGTCGGCGAAGCGCAAGAGCCACTTGCGCGTGCCGTCATCGGAGGCGAGCGCCTTCGCCACCGTGGGCCGCGCCACCACATAGCGCTCGGCGAGGTCGGCGCGGAAGCTCTTGGCGAACGTGGTCATGGCGGCGAAGTCGGTGGCGCCGCGGTGATAGATCCAGTGCCACAATTGGCGCGCGCGGAACGGCTCGGCGCCGATCGTTGCCAGCTCGGCCGCCAGCTCGGCGCGGGTCAATCCCACCAGGTTCTTGCGCGCGTGCGCTCCGCCATCCATGACGGCGGACTATAGGGCGTCTCAGCGCTTGACGCCGCAGCTCTTGTCGATGGCGGCGAGCGCGTCCTTGAAGCCGTCCAGCGCATAGCGGTCGGTGGTGTTGGCGCCGCGCGCCGAGCTTGCCTTGAGACTGGCGCGCTTGCCCTTGTTCAGCGCCTCGGTCACCGCCTTGTCCTCGGCCGGATCGCTGGCCCAGGCGGCTTCTTTGTCAGTGAAGAGCGGGAATTTGCGGCCGTCGATGTCGAGTTCGGCGGTCGAGCCCGGCTTCAGCGCATAGCCCAAATCGAAATGCACCACGTTCCAGGCCTTGTCGGCCGTGCGGTGGGCGACATAGGCGTCGATCCGGCCGCGCGTGAGGCCCTTGGGCTCGCTGGTCTCGGGGGTTCCGACCAGGTAGCACACCTTGGCGCCCTTCTCGGTGTAAGCGAACGCGTCCCAGCCCTTGGCGCCGCCGATGCGGGCGGTGTCTTGAGCGGGTTGCGCGTGGGCGGGGAAAGCGACGAAGACAGCGAGCGCGATCGGGGCCAGGCGTTTCATCGCGCCACCATAACCAAGCGCCGCGCGTCGTGCCAAGCGCCGCAGCCCCCACCCCAGCCCTCCCCCGCTCGCGGGGAAGGGAGGGACCCGTCGCGCAGCGATGCGAGGGTGGGGGCCGCCGCCGTCAATTCGACGGGCGCTTGTCGAGGCGGACGATGTCGGGCAGGCCGGGAAGCGCGGGGAAGCGCTGCATCACCTCGGGATCGTGGCCGGGGATGACGTGGTCGGGGCCGTCGGCGAGCTGCTCCATCAGGCGGAACCCCTCGAGCATCTTGCCGACATCGAGCACCAGCGGGAACGGGTGGCGCTCGCGATAATTGGCCCAGTAATGCGCGGCGTCGCTCGCCAGCACCAGCCAGCCGCGCGAGGTGGGCACCCGCACGATCTGCATGCCGGCGGTGTGCCCGCCGACCAGATGGATGGTGACGCCGGGCGCGATCTCGGAGGTGCCGTCATGGAAGCGCACCCTTCCGGCATAGACGTTCCTCACCGTCGTCAGCACGTCGTCGAGCTCGGCGCGCGCGGCGAAGAACTGGTGCGACATGTGGCGCCCGGTGCGGAACGCGATCTCGGCGTCCTGGATGTGGAAATTGGCCTTGGGGAAGAAATCGGTATTGCCGGAATGGTCCCAGTCGAGATGGGTCACCACCACGTCGCTGGCGCTCGCCGCCTCGATGCCGATGCGCGCGAGCGCCTTGTCCGGCGCCTCGAGCAACTGCCAGTCCGGGCGGCGGCGCTGCGCCACCGCGGCCTTGAAGCCGGTATCGACGACGATGGTGCGGCCCAGCCCGACGATCGCCCAGACATAGAAATCCATCGCCATCGGCCCGTCATGGGGGCCGGGAAGGAGGAAATGGCGAATGGCGCTCTGCGGCGCGTGGGCATAGCGCAGCGCGTAGACCTCGTATTCCGGAGCCGGCATCGCTTTCCTCCTTCACCCAAGGGTCCGCATTCGATATCGGTAAAGCCGCAGCGAGACAAGAGCAGGGCGCGATGGCAGAGCCCGTATCCCCCGTCCTGGTCGAAGTGACGCGCGGCGCGCTGGTGGAGAGCCGCCATCGCGGCGCGGCGGCGGTGGTCGATGCGGCGGGCCGGATCGTGCATGCGTGGGGCGATGTCGAGCAGCCGATCTATGCCCGCTCGGCCCTGAAGCCGCTGCAGGCGATGCCGCTCGTCGAGACCGGCGCTGCCGACGGATTCGGACTCGGCAATCGCGAGCTGGCGCTCGCCTGCGGCTCGCATCACGGCGAGGGGCGCCACGTCGCCGCCATCGGCGCCTGGCTCGCGCGCATCGGCTGTTCCGTCGCCGATCTCGAATGCGGCGCGCACCGGCCGTTCGATCCCGCCGCGGCGGACGCGCTGGTGCGCGCGGGCGCGGCGCCGACGCCGCTGCATCACAACTGTTCCGGCAAGCACACGGGGTTTTTGACCGCGTCGCGCTTTCTCGGCGAGGCGACGCGCGGATACGTCGCGCCCGATCATCCGGCACAGCGCCGCGTCCTGGCGACGCTCGAGGCGATGACCGGACTCGATCTCGCGCGCGCGCCGCGCGGCACCGATGGCTGCGGCATTCCGGTGATCGCGGTGCCGCTCGCGAGCCTGGCGCGGGCGATGGCGCGGATGGTGGACCCGAAGGACATGCCGGCGGAGCGCGCGGAGGCGGCGCGGCGCCTGCTCGACGCGATGGCGGCCGAGCCGCTGATGGTCTCCGGCACGACCGGCTTCGCCACCGCGCTGTTGCGCGCGGCCGGCGCCAGCGTGCGCGCCAAGCCGGGCGCGGAGGGCGTGTTCGCGGCGGCGTTGCCGCAACTCGGGCTTGGTCTCGCGCTCAAAATCGAGGACGGCGCCGGGCGCGCCGACGAGGTGGCGCTGGCGGCGATCCTGATGCGGCTCGGCTGCCTCGACGCGGCGGCGCTCGCGGCGCTGGGCGAGCGCGCGCGGCCCCATGTCCGCACCATCGCCGGCGCGGATGCCGGCGAGATCAGGCCGGCGGCGGCGCTCCTGGCCTAGCAGGCTGTTGAAAATCCCGTAGCGGCGGCGTCGTTTGCATGATTCACTCGACGGGTGGATTTCGTCGAGGGAAGCGATGCGCGGATCGGACGAGCGGTCGGGCGAGCTGTTTTCCTACGTTGATCTTGAGGAGCG
>DATNID010000018.1:0-21647 GCA_035604615.1 Allostellaceae bacterium
CATGCAGCTGGACTATGATCTCGCTCAGGCTCGGCTGCACGAGGGCCGTATCCGCGTTAAGCGCGTGCGCCTTGCTTGATCGCCTCACCTGCAATCGACATGAACGTTCAGACCATGCCAAAGGGACCGTAGAGTGGCTCAGAGGCACCGCTGCGCCATTTTCGCGAGACTTCCCGTCGCGGTTTTGAATGCGAACACGGCGATGCCGTGCGTGTTGATTTGGAGCAGTATCATTGAGGACCATAGTCATGGCCCGTGAGTACAAGTTTTGTTCTGTACCGAAGATGCGCCCGCCCCACCCAGCGTCGATTCTCAAACTCGACGTCCTGCCGGCGCTCAATGTTTCTGTCATCCAGGCTGCGCGGGAGCTTGGTGTATCGCACAAGCTTCTCCACGGGATTCTATCCCAGAAACTGGCGCTATCGGCGGAGATGGCGGTTCGGCTTGGCAAGTGGTGCGGTAATGGCGCGCATATCTGGATCGCACTTCAACGTGATCACGACCTGTGGGAAGCCCAACGGCGGCTTGCCAAAAAGATCCGGACCATTCCTACCCGTAAGGCAGCTTAGATCGAAACGCTACTTTGACATGGCGCCTTTCAGAGATCGCTTCGCCTTGCGCAGCACGAGTTGAAGCCAGGTCTCGAGATCCTCAAGACTTCCCGCGGATAGGGCCTTTGGGAATTGCAAAAGGACATTTCCCTCATCGAGTGAAAAAATTTCCTGTCTCATACCGGCACCGGAAGCCGGTGCAAGATGTCGCGACACCGATTCCGCCACGACAGCTTCCATAGAAGATTCCGTGATACCGATGAGGGCCTGAGGTTGCGGAAGACCAAGCCCCGCAAAGGCGAGAGTCGCCTTGTACTGGCGGATAAGGCTAAACGCTCCATTCTTATTAAATGCGCGCTCATGCGTCAGGTAGCTCGTGATCTGATCCTCAGACGGCAATCGCCCCTTCCATTTGTACCAGAGGTCCCGATGAATTTTCGGCGTCAGCGCCGCGGTTCGAATCGATTCGACCCTGATATGCGACGTAGGCCCGCGTTCCAGGAGAATGCGCATTGCAAGCGCGCTCAATTTCAATTGCCGCTTCTGACCAACTCTTCGATAATGCACCAGTCCGAACTGCTTAAGCGCGGAAATCGTCTGTGAACCGCCACTATTGACCAGGCTATATCCCCAACAAAGCTTGGCCTGCGTCGGGTCCGCCGCTCCATCGCCAATTATCCGCTTCAGTTGCTGAGCTCGCGCCAGAGCGTGTTCCAAGTCGATAAACGGGAAGGCAGGACTACGCCCGCGCTTCTTTACGCCATTGGCCATGTTCTTTGAGAGCTTGCGCATGCAGCTGATAATATCATGAGATGCGAATGTTCGGCATCGCCATCGATGACCGAGCATGTGAATTTGGATTGCGAACCGCCGAGTCGTAAAGGTCGCACCTCGTGACCTTGTCCTTTGGCGCTCGACATGCGTGATCGGAGAGTGACGCGTTGCCTCGTCCCAATGCTGATCATTGCCGTGCCGGTTACGGGGAGCGCAAGCTATCGGAAGGCCTGGCAAGACGAGAGGGGTGGCAAATGGACATCGAAGAATTGGCGCGGCTCTATGCGCTCGAACTCCTGGTCACCCAACTCATCGGCGAACAGCTGGAAGCCACACCCGATCCGCAAGAGCAATGTGGCCGAGCACGGTGGCAATTGGGAGCGCTGGTGGAGAAAATGCGATTCGCGGATTTGACGCTCGATGATGAGGCTCGGCTACGTCTGCGTGTGCGGGAAAGGGTATTCGATGTCCTCGACACCGCGAACCGTCGAGCGATCGGATCGCCGACCTGATGACCCGGATCGCTGATCACCGCATCCCGCATCTGGCCGCGCTGCTGGCGTGGCACTGGGCCACCGCGAGGGAATGTCCTAATCTGGCGGCATGAGCGCCGACAGCATCGCCCGTCTCCGGATCACGCTCGACGACGTAAAGCCTGCGGTCCTCCGCCGGATCGAGGTGCCGCTCGACATTCGGCTCGACCATCTGCATCTCGCGATTCAGGCGGCGATGGGTTGGTCGAACAGCCACCTTTATGAGATCCGCGCCCGCGATGTCGGCTGGGGCGATCCCGATCCCGATGGGCGCGACGGCCCGCTCGACGCGCGCAAAGCTCGCCTCATAAGCGTGCTCGAGGACGTTGGCACGAAGACGCTACGGTACATCTACGACTTCGGCGACGGCTGGGAGCACACGATCAAGATCGAGGGCATCGCCCATGCCTCCCCCGGCGTCGCCTATCCGCGCTTGGTCGAGGCCACAGGGCGCTGTCCTCCTGAAGACATCGGCGGCCCGTGGGGCTATGCCGAGCTTCTCCAAGCGATCAGCGACCCCAAGCACGAGCGTCATGCCGAGCTGAAGGAGTGGATCGAAAATGACTTCGATCCAAATGTCGTCGACACCGATCGACTCGCGGATGCCCTGACCGCGCTCGCCAAGCGATGGGGGCGCAAGCCCGCGACCAAGCGCCAACGCTCGGCCTAACCCGCGGTGCTCGGCGGAGGATTGCAACGCTCCGTCCGTGGCTCTCGATTTGGAATGCCGTTGGCTGAGACGGTTATCCGCGTCCGGCGCCTCCCCCAGACTCGAGCGCCGTCGCCGCGACCAACCTGAACGGTCAATTCTCGCGCCTCCCTCACATTGCGGCTGCGCCGACGGTCCCTCGCCGCCTCTCTGTCGCTCCCTGCAGCGGGCTCGATGGACCCCTCCTTGCCGCACCTAAATCCGTCTCCAGAGAAGGCCGCTCCGCCGGTCACGAGACCGAGCTTTACAAGCGATGGACGCTTCCCCTGCTCCCGCCCCTCAAATTCCCTGTTCCGCCCATATCTTTCCCTGTTCCGCCGATTTAATTCCCTGTTCCGAAATCGTAGGGAATTTGTTCGTAACCAATTGTTTTCACGTGGGTATTTTCACCCAAATTGCGCGCCCATCCCGGTTTTGCGATCAAATTCCCTGTAAATTCCCTGATAAGCAGGGAATCCGCTTTTCCGTTTCCGATCCCAAAGCTCGTCTCATTCTCGCTCGCCGCCCGGTTTGAAGTTCCGTGCGACCCGGGCGATAATCGCGCCAATCGAAGGACCGGCACGATGGCGACCGAGGCCCGGCTTCTGACGGCGCAGTTCCTGAAATGGGTGGCGAGCCGGCCGCGCACCCGGCTCGACGTCCAGGACGCCTGGGGCAGCACCTGCCCGCTCAACTGCGCCTGGGAGGATGCGATCTCCGACGATCTGGTGCGGTTCGGCGGCGACGGGCGCCTGACCCTGACCGAGCGCGGCCAGGCGGTCCTCGACCATGCCGGCTGACCGCCCGACGCGGGCGGCCGCGCGCTACGCCGCAGCGGCGATTGCCACTCTCGTGTACGCTTTCGCGCTGGGCGCGGCCGACGCCGAGACCATCAAGATCGGCGTCAGCAAGCTCGCGACCTGCGGGCCCCTCGCGATCGCGCGCGACAAGGGCTATTTCGCCGCCGAGGGATTGACCCCGGATTTCGCCTTCTTCGACGCGCAGCAGCCGATCGCCGTCGCGGTCGCATCGGGCGATCTGGATTTCGGCATCGCGGCACCGACGGCGGCGCTCTACAGCCTCGCGGGCAGCGGCACGTTGCGCGTCATCGGCGGCGGCGTGAGCGAGGCGCCCACTTTCCACTATCTCGGGTTCATCGCCTCCAACAAGGCCTACGACGCCGGGTTGAAGGCGGTCAGGGATTTCGCCGGCCATAGCGTCGCGCTCACCCAGGTGGGAACCGGGCTGCAATACAGCCTCGGCCTGGCCGCGGACAAATACGGCTTCGACTACAAGAGCGTGATTTTCCTGGCGTTGCAGTCGAACGCCAACATCGCCTCGGCGCTGGCGGGCGGCCGCGCCGATGCCGCCGTGTTCTCGTCCACCGGCGCGCTGCCCCTGGTGGAGCGCGGCGACGCCAAGCTGCTGGGCTGGGTCGGCGACGAAACCGGCGGGTTCCAGGCCAATTTCACCTTCAGCAGCGCAAAGACCGCCGACGAACGGCGCGATACGGTGGAGCGCTTCCTGCGCGCCTTCCGCAAGGGCGCGCGCGACTACCACGATGCCTTCGCCGATCGCGACGGCAAGCGCAAGGACGGGCCCACGTCGCCCGAGATGCTCGCCATCATCGCAAAGTATCTCGACCAGCCGGAAGCGATCGTGGAGCGCGGGCTGCCCTATATCGACGCCGATATCCGGATCGACGTGGCCGACGTGCAGCATCAGCTCGAATGGTATCGCGCGCAGGGCCTGATGAAGACCGAGGTCAAGGCGGAGGCGCTGCTCGACCCGCGCTACGTCATCCCGCTGCCGCCACGCTGACGGGGCGCGTTGCCGCGCGGTGACGGTCATGCTAGTAGTGCAATGCTGACGCAAGAATTCCATTTTCCATCGCCGTCATTGCGAGGAGGCCGTCAGGCCGACGAAGCAATCTCCCTCCGGCGTTGCGCCACTGCCTGAGGGCGATTGCTTCGCTTCGCTCGCAATGACGGCGGATGTTTGGGTCTGCAAGGTTCGATCTGCGCTGGCATTCGGGCAACAGGAGTGGGGCGATGGACGATCTCACAACCGGCAAGATCGACATCGACGCGGTGACGCGCACCGGGCCCGGGACGTTGGCGGGGCGCTATATGCGGCGCTTCTGGCAGCCCGTGGCGATGGCCGACGAGATCGAGACCGGCAAGGCCCGCACGCTCAAGATCATGAGCGAGGAGTTCACGCTCTATCGCGGCAAGAGCGGGCGGGCCTACGCGGTCGGTCATCGCTGCGCCCACCGCGAGACGCAGCTTTCCGTGGGCATGGTGATCGACGACTGCATCCGCTGCCTTTATCACGGCTGGAAATACGACGGCGACGGCAACTGCGTCGACCAGCCGGCCGAGACGAACCAGAATTTCGCGCGCAAGGTGCACATCCGCTCCTATCCGGTGGTCGAATATATCGGCCTTGTCTTCGTCTATATGGGCGAGGGCGAGGCGCCGCCGCCGCCGCGCTTCGCCGAGTTCGAGGGCGACGGGCTGCTCTATCCGACGACCTACACGCGGCTGTGCAATTACTACCAGAACATCGAGAACGCGTGCGATCCGACCCACCTGCCCTTCACCCACATCAAGACGTTCGACGCGCTGAATTTCGACGTGCCGACGGTCGCCGCCGAGGAGACCGCGTACGGGCTGATCCAGTTCGGCACGCGCGGCAAGGACCGGGTGCGGGCGCAGCACATCCTGATGCCGAACCTGTTCTCGTCGGTGCTGCCCTCGCCCGAGCCGCAGATCAAGGAGTGGCCGCTGTCGCTCGCCTGGCGCGTGCCGGTCGACGACGAGACGCACAAGACCCTGCAGGTCTATTTCCATCCCGGCACACCGCTCGATCCGCGCGCGTTCCAGGAGCGCCGGCGCCAGCGCATGGAAGAGCTGGCCGTGCTGCGCCCGTCGAACGAGATCGCCGCCGACATCCTCGCCAACAAGATCGGCCTCTACGATCCCGACATCATGGAGCGGCCCGACTACGTCAACATCCAGGATCATGTGGCGCAGATGGGCCAGGGCGCGATCACCAACCGCGCGCGCGAACGGCTCGGCGTCGGCGACACCGCGATCATCCTGCTGCGCAAATTGTGGCTCAGGGACCTGGCGGCGCTGGACGCTGGACGCGAGCCCAAGCAATGGCGCTATCCCGCCGGGCTCGACCGCCGCAAGGGCACCTGAGACCCCTCACACCTCCGAGGCCGCGCCGCGACGCTGCGCGAAGCTCCAGAACAGCGCCAGCACCGGCGTCATGCCGACCAGCATGACGAGGCTCAGCGCGGCCGACTGGCCCTGATTGCCGTTGACCCACTGGCCCCAGATCAGCATCGGCAGGGTGGTGTTGTCGTAGGTCGTGAGAAAGACCGCGAGCGTCATCTCGCGATACGTCATCAGCGCGATCCACAGCCAGGCATAGAGCATGGTCCGCGACAGCAGCGGATAGAGCACGCTGCAACACACGGCCCAGGTCGAGGCGCCGCACATCTCGGCGCTTTCGTCGAGCTCGCGGCTGATCTGGATCAAGCCGCTGTTGATCATGCGCGTGCCGTAGCTCAGCCGCCCGACCGTGAATACCGCGAGCAGGAGCCAGATGGTGCCGTAGATCGGCACGATCTTGTCCACCACGAACAGGGTCAGCAGCAGCGCACCGACGCCGAACAGGATGCTCGGCACCGCGTGCGGCAGGAACGCGATGAAGTCGAACAGGCCGCGCCCCTTGAGGCGCGAGCGCAGCACGATCCACGAGAAGGCGAAGCTGACGATCAGCGTCACCGTCGGCGTCATCACCATGAGCGCCCCGGAATTGCGCAAGCCCCGCAGCACCAGCTCCCAGTCGATCGCGCGGAAATTGCGCAAGGTGACGAGGGAAAGCGCCTCTCCCGACGGTAGCTGGAGATAGGGCAGCAGCGACACCCACAGCATGACGACGATCGGCAGCAGCTTGCTCAGCACCAGGAAGACGCCGACATAGGCCCACGCCGCATGGCGCCAGGGGCCGAGCGCGGCGAGGCGCGGGCGATAGGCCTTGCCGGTGACGACGGCATAGCGCCGCGCGCCGCGCTGCACCGCGCCGTACCAAATGGCGAGCAGCCCGGCCATGACCAGGACCGACGTGCTGAGCGCGGCGGCGGTGCCGTAATGCGGCAGTCCCTCATGCGCATTGAGCAGCGCGAGAAGGTAGCTGCTGAAGGTATAGACGCGCGCGCTGAAGCCGATGATGGCGGGCACGTCGAAGGCGGCAAAGCCGATGGTGAAGATGTAGATCGACGCGGCCAGGATGCCGGGCCAGGCGAGGCGCAGCGTGACCTTGAGCCAAGTGCGCACGCCGCCGGCGCCGGCGATCGCCGCCGCCTCCTCGAGCGCCGGGTCCATGGCGCGAAAGACGGCAGCCGTCATCACGAAGGCGAGCGGCGCGAGATTCAATCCCTCGACCCACCCCATGCCGAGAAGGGTGGTGATGTCGAAATGGAGTCCCGACGCGGCGAGCCAGCGGTTGACCAGCCCGACCTTGGGATGGAGCAGGAACAGCCATCCCATCGCCGAGCTGTAGCTCGGCACCAGCAACCCCACCGTCATGGCCGTGACCAGCGCGGTCTTGCCGCCGAGATCGGTGCGCTCGACCAGCCAGGCCGCCGGAATCCCGAACGCCAGCGCCACCGCGAGCGCCACCGCCGCGAAGACGAGCGTGTCGAGGATCACCGCCAGGGTGAAGGGATCGCCGAATACCTCGCGGAAATTGTCGAGGCCATAGGCAGCCTGCGCGTCGCCGAGGCTGCCCTCGAAGAGACTGAGCCACAGCAGCACCGCCACTTGCGCCAATACGACGAGGCTGGCGCACGACACGATCGCGAGCATGATCGCGGGCGACGGGTCGAGCAGCGACGCCGCCTGTCTCTCGCCGCCCCTCGCGCGCATCAATGGGCGGCGGAACGGAAGATCTTGATCACCTTGTCGAGCGCCACCGCGGCGTCGGGATGGGCGAGCCACCAGGCGACGTCGAGCTCCTTGATCTTGCCGCTGCCCGCTTCCGCGTCGGCGATGAGCTTGGCGGAGTGCGATTCCGGGAACGTGGCGAGGTCGAGGTTCCAGGTCCGCCACGACAGCGCCTGCCCCTCCGGCGTCAGCATGTAGGCGATCAGCGCGGTCGCGGCGTTGGGATGCTCGGCATTGACCGGCACCACCATGTAGAAGTAGCGCACGTTGAGGAAGTCGCGCGGGAGATAATGCGCGACAGGCGCGCCGCTATCGGCCATGTCGTAGGCGGTGTCGCCGCCGCAATCGATCAAGAGCGCCATCACCTCGCCGTCGGCGATGCGCGAGCTCTCGTTGCAGCGCATCAGCGCGCTCACCTGCGCCGAGAGCTTGGTCGCGAAGTCGAGCGTCTTGTCGAGGCCCCAGAAATCGTCGGTCGCCATGATGTCGAACGCGGCGGCGTAAGGCGTGGTGGCGATCTTGCCCTTGAATTCGGGCGCCAGGAATCCGACGAGCGTCTTCGGCGGGTCGGGCAGCAGCTTGGTGTTGTAGGTGACCCCCGCCATCTGCGACACGAAGCGCACCGCGCCGCCATCGGCCTCGACCATTGGGGCGCTGACGCGGCCCGGCAAGAGCGCCTGCCAGTCGACCGGCTTCAGCATGCCCGCCTTCTGCGCCCGCCCGACATGGGTGGTGGGCGCGAGCCACACGTCCGAGCTCGCCGCGTGCTTCGCTTGCGCCTCGGCCATGATCTGGTTGCCGACCTGCGGCATGGAATCGCCGGGGACATAGAGGACGCGGACGGTCGTGCCGAACATCCGGTTCATGCCCTCCTCGATCATCTTGGCGCCCATGCTGCCGGCGAGCACGCCCGAGCCCCACATCACGCGCACGCTCCCTTCGGCGCTGGCGGCGGCGGCCACCTTGGCCATCGCCGGACTCATCTCGGCCGCGCGCGCGGGCGCCCAAAGCGCGACGGCGGCGATGAAAGCGATCAATGACGCCCGACGATCCCTCACGCCTGCCCTCCTTGCTGCACCGGCTAGTCTACCATACCCAAGTCAATGCGGCGCGGCGGCGGCCAGGGCGCGGAAATCGACGTCCGTCTCGGCCGCGAGATAGACGAACGCGGCCCACACCGACGTAGCCTGCGACAATTGCTTGGGGTCGATCTTGTCGAGCGTGTCGTCGGCGGTGTGGTGGGTGTCGAAATAGTCGAGGCCGTTCTGCCGCAGCGACGTCACCGGCACGCCCGCCTTCTGCAGCCCGCGCATGTCGTCGCCGCCGCCCAGCGCGGGCCTTCGGTCGAGAAAGGCGCCAAGCGGCGCGATCGCCTCGCTCAGGCTCTTGGCGAACGCGCTGTCGGCGGCGCCGGGCGGAAGCTGCGCCGCGTAGACCTCGCGCGCGCCGAAATCGGCCTCGGCGGCGATCACGATGTTCTTGGCCTCGTCGGCGTGGGCTGCGGCATAGGCAGGGCCGCTATTGTCCATCTCCTCCGAGCCGAACAGCACCACCCGCAGGGTGCGCCGCGGGTGTTGCGGCAATGCTGCGATCAGCCTGCCGACGCTGGTGACGATCCCGACGCCGGCGCCGTCGTCGGTGGCGCCGGTGCCGAGGTCCCAGGAATCGAGATGCGCGCCGATCAGCACGATCTGCTCGGGATGCTCGCGCCCCTTGACCTCGCCGACCACGTTCCACGACGGCGCGTTGTCGCGCGTCGTCGGCGTCAGCACCAGGCGCAGCCGCACCTTCCCGCGCGCGGCGAGCCGCTCGAGCTGGTCGGCGTCGGGCATCGAGAGCGCCGCCGCGGGAATGCGCGGCGCTCCCTCCTGATAGTTGAGCGCGCCGGTATGCGGCAGGCGATGGTTGTCGGTGGCGAGCGAGCGCAGCAGGTACGCGACCGCGCCCCGCCGCGCCGCTTCCGATGGTCCGGCGCGGCGGATCGGGTTGGCCGCGCCATAGCCGCCGCCGTCGGCGGCGCGGACCATGCGCTGCGTCACCACCGCGATCTTGCCGGCGAGCGAGCCCGGCGGCGAAGCGAGCAGCTCGGCATAGCTGCGAAACAGCGCAATCTCCGCCTCGATGCCGTTGGGATCGGTCGCCACCGACCCGCCCAGGGCCGTGACCGCCAGCTGCTGGATCGCGGGCGACGTGACGGTCGCGGTCTCGGCGCCGCGGATCCAGGCGGTGATGAGGAAGTCCTCGATGTGGACGTTCTCGAACCCCAATTCCTTGAGCTTCGCCTGCGCCCACAGCACGGCGCGCGCGTGGGCCTCGGTGCCGGCGAGGCGCTGGCCCACCTCGGTGGTGAGCGATTCCACCGTGCGATAGGGCGTCATGTCGTCGAGCGCGGCGCGGCCGATGGCGGCGGCGGAAGCTTCCGGAGACGCGTCTTCGCTCCTGCAAGCGCTACCCCCGGCGAGACAGAGCCCGAGCCCCAATCCCAGCGCCAGCATCGTCTGTGCGAACGGTGACATGTCGATCCTCTAGTCCTGCGATGACGGGACGCACGATAACATCTTGCCGGCCGGGCATCATCGCGCTCGTCGCCGCCGCTCCATCTGAGCGCTGCCATTCGGGGCGGCGGCGCTATATGTATGCCGATCGAGGGGGCCTAAGGAATGCGGGCACGGCACGGAGAGATACACCGCACGGGACGCACCGGCTGGCTGCGCGCGACCGTCCTGGGCGCGAATGACGGCATCGTTTCGACCGCCAGCCTGCTGCTCGGCGTCGCGGCGGCGCATGCGAGCCACAGCAACCTGCTGCTGGCGGGCGTCGCCGGCCTGGTCGCGGGGGCCATGGCGATGGCGGCCGGCGAGTATGTCTCGGTCCACTCGCAGGCCGACACCGAGCACGCCGACCTCGAGCGCGAGCGCGCGGAGCTGTCGGCCGATGCCGAAGGCGAGCACAGGGAGCTGACGGCGATCTATGTCGGCCGCGGCCTCGATCACGCGCTCGCCGCAAAGGTCGCCGAGCAGCTCATGGCCCATGACGCGATCGGCGCGCATGCCCGCGACGAGCTCGGCATCTCCGCGACCCTGCGCGCGCGTCCCATCCAGGCTTCGGTCGCGTCGGCGGTCAGCTTTGCCGTCGGCGGCGCCGCGCCGCTTCTGGTCGCCGCAGTCGTGCCGGCGACGACGCTTTATGTCTGCGTCGCCGGAACGTCGCTGCTGTTCCTCGCGCTTCTGGGCGCGCTGGCGGCGCACGCGGGCGGCGCAAGCGTGATGGCGGGCATGATCCGCGTCACGTTCTGGGGCGCGCTGGCGATGGCGCTGACCGCCGGCGTCGGCGCCTGGTTCGGCACCCTCATGTGAGCGCGCTGGCGCCCAGCGCGCCCAGCACCACCACCAGCCACGGCGGCACGCGCCAGAAGACGAGCAGGATAAAGGCGGTCACGCCCAGCGCGAAATCCGCGCGCGCGAGAATGGCGCTGGTCCATACCGGCGTGTAGAGCGCCGCCAGCAGCAGCCCGACCACCGCGGCGTTGACGCCCTTGAGTGCGGCCTGAACCGCGACGCGCCGGCGCAGCGCGTCCCAGAACGGCAGCACGCCGATCAGCAGCAGGAAGGACGGGAGATAGATCGCGACCAGGCACAGGAGCCCGCCCAGCCAGCCACGCGGCGCCGGCTCCATCACGGCGCCGAGATATGCCGCGAAGGTGAAGAGCGGTCCGGGCACGGCCTGGGCCGCGCCATAGCCGGCCATGAAGGCGTCGTTGCCGATCCAGCCCGGCGGCACGACCGATGCCTGAAGCAGCGGCAGCACGACATGGCCGCCGCCGAACACCAGTGCGCCCGAGCGGTAGAAGCTGCTGAACAGCGCCGCCGCGTGATTGGCCGTGGCGGAGGCGATCAACGGCAATCCGAACAGCAGCACGACGAAGAGGACGAGCGCAGCGACCGCAAGCCCGCGCCCGATGCGGATGGCGATCGGCGCCGTTTCGGTCTTGGCCGGGGCCGGAAGCAGGCGCCAGCCGATCACGGCGCCGAGGACGATCGCCGCGATCTGTCCCGCGGCGGTGGGCCATGCGAGCGCGATGAGCGTAGCCGCGATCGCCAGGGTGGCGCGCTCGCGGTCGGGGCAGAGCGTGCGCGCCATGCCCCATACGGCCTGGGCGACGACCGCGACGGCAACGATCTTGAGGCCGTGCAGCCACGCCGCCTGGCCGATGTCTCCGACCGCGCCAAGCCCGTAGGCGAACGCGATGAGCGCCAGCGCCGACGGCATGGAGAAGCCGAGCCACGCGGCCAATGCCCCGGGCAATCCCGCGCGCATGATGCCGAGCGACAGCGCCACCTGGCTGCTCGCGGGCCCCGGCAGGAACTGGCACAGCGCGACGATGTCGACATATGAGGCTTCGTCGAGCCATTTGCGGCGCGCGACGAATTCGGCGCGGAAATATCCCAGATGCGCGACCGGCCCGCCGAAGCTCGTCAGCCCCAGGCGCATGAATGCGAGGAAGACCGTCACGAACGACGATGGCGGCGATGAGGTGATGGGACGCATTCTAGAGCACTACCGCATAGGCAGAGTCGCAGCAGGAAATTTTTCAGCGCACAGGACGCAGTGGTTGCGCAGAGGATGCGGGGTGTCAACTTGGTCCCCGCGCCCTCCGCGCATCCCCCGCGTCCTCTGCGCTAAAATCTTGGACGTTCCCAACGGTCCATTGCGATACCTAAGCGGCACCCGCCTGGTAGGTCGAATACGATATTAAGAACGCACACATTCATCGTCATTGCGAGCGCAGCGAAGCAATCTCCCTCAGGCAGCAGCGCGATACCTGAAGGAGATTGCTTCGTCGGCCTGTCGGCCGCCTCGCAATGACGCGCCGGTTTCAGCGTCGCGCCGCTTGCGTCGCCACGGGACATGGCATAGACGTTGGGCTCCTTCAACGGGGGATGCCACCATGCCGACCACAAGCCAGAACCCCGAGACCATCGCGCTGCACGCGGGCTACCGCAGCGACCCGGCGACCACCGCGGTCGCGGTGCCGATCTATCAGACCACGTCCTACCAGTTCAATTCCACCGAGCACGCGGCCAGCCTGTTCGCGCTCAAGGAATTCGGCAACATCTACACCCGCATCATGAATCCCACGCAGGCGGTGCTGGAGGAGCGGGTCGCCGCGCTCGAGGGCGGCGTCGCGGCATTGGCGGTCGCCTCGGGCCAGGCCGCGTCGCTGTTCGCGGTGCAGAACATCTGCCACGCGGGCGACAATTTCGTGTCCTCGACCGACATCTATGGCGGCACCTGGAACCTGTTCCAGAACACCATGAGCACGATGGGGATCGAGTGCCGCTTCGTCGATCCCGCCGATCCCGAGGGGTTCGCCCGCGCCACCGACGCGCGCACCCGCTGCTATTACGGCGAGACGCTGCCCAACCCCAAGCTGACCGTGTTCCCGATCGCCGAGGTGGCGAAGATCGGCCGCGACCGCGGCGTGCCGCTGATCATGGACAACACCGCGTCGCCGGTGCTGTGCCAGCCCTTGAAGCACGGCGCCGCGATCAGCATGCACTCGACCACCAAGTATATCGGCGGCCACGGCACCTCGATCGGCGGCATCATCGTCGATGGCGGCAATTTCGACTGGGAGAAGCACGCCGACCGCTTCCCCATGCTGAACACGCCGGACCCGAGCTATCACGGCGCGGTCTGGACTCAGGCGGTGAAGGGGATCGGGCCCATTGCCTACATCCTCAAGGCGCGCGTCACGCTGCTGCGCGACATCGGCGCCTGCATGTCGCCCTTCAACGCCTTCCTGTTCATCCAGGGGCTGGAGACGGTGGTCTTACGCATGCGCCAGCATTGCAGCAACGCCGCCGCCGTGGCGCAGTATCTGGCGAAGCACCCGAAGATCACCAAGGTCATCTTCCCCGGCGTGATGAGCGGCGAGGCCAAGCGGCGCGCCGACTTCTATCTCAAGGGCCAGTATGGCGGCATGGTCGGGTTCGAGTTGAAGGGCGGCCGCGACGCCGGGCGCAAATTCATCGACAGCCTCAAGATGTTCTATCACGTCGCCAATATCGGCGACACGCGGTCGCTGGCGATCCATCCTGCCAGCACGACCCATTCGCAATTGACGCCGCAGGAGCAGGCGCAAACCGGCGTGACCGACGGCTATGTGCGGCTCGCGGTCGGGATCGAGCATATCGACGACATCGTCGCCGATCTCGACCAGGCGCTCGCCGCGGCGTGAGGCTTACGCGGCGGGCGCGATCCCGGTGCGCCGCGCGACGATCCAATAGACGAGCAGGATCGGGATCATCAGGGCGACCATGATGAGCGAGATGGAAGAGGCCTGACCGTACTGCGAGCCCTGGACCAGGCTCCACACGATCACCGACAGGGGCTGGTTGTCCGAGGTCGACAGCACCACCGGCATGGTCAGCTCGCGGTAGGACAAGAGCGCCATCCAGATCCAGGAATAGAGCATCGCCGGCGCCAGCAGCGGGATCAGCACCGAGCGCAGCACGCCCCCGGCGGTGGCGCCGCTGATCCTCGCCGATTCCTCGAGTTCCTTGTGGAGCTGGATGAGCGCGCTGTTGGTCATGCGGCTGCCGTAGGACAAGAGCGCCACGACATAGACCACCACCAGGAGCCAGATCGTGCCGTAGATCGGCAGCCAGTCGCGCAGCACGAACAGCGCGATCATCCAGGCCGAGACGCTGAACACGATCGAGGGGACCGTGTGCGGCAGGAAGGCGAAGAAGTCGTAGGCGCCGCGGAAGCGCAGCTCGGAGCGCAGCACGACCCATGAGACCGCAAGGCTCAGCACCACGGTGATCGACGGCACCAGCACCATCAAGGTCGCGGTGTTGCCGATGCCGCGCAGCACCAGCCCTTGCGGCAGGTGGCGGAAATTGGCGAGCGACAGGAGATCGAACGAAGCGAGCGACATCGGCTGCAGATACGGCAGCCCCGCGGCCCAGGCGAGCGTCAGGATCGGCATGAGCTGGCTCACCACGAAATATCCCACGACAAAGGCAACCGCGAGCCCCTTGTAGCGCCCGAGCCTGACGATGCTCGGGCGGTAGGCCTTGCCAGTGACCACGGCGAAGCGCGGCGCGCGCTGCTGCATGGCGCCGTACCACCAGCTCATCAGCATCGCCAAGCCGATCATCACGACGCTGAGCGCCGCCACGTTGTGATAATCCGCGACGCCCTCGGTCGGGTTGACCTGGAAGAAGACGTAGGTCGAGAAGGTGAAGATGCGGTAGTTGAAGCCCAGCACCGCCGGCACGTCGAAGGCGGTGAAGCCGATGGTGAAGACGTAAATCGACGTCGCCAGGATGCCGGGCCAGGCGAGCGGCAAGGTGACGCGCCGCATCCTCTGCACCAGATTGGCGCCGCCCAGCGAAGCCGCCTCTTCCAGCGACGCGTCCATCTGGCGGAACACGATCGCGACCATGATGAAGGTGATGGGCGCCAGCGCCAGCCCCTGCACCACTCCCATGCCGAACAAGGTGGAGACGTTGAAGGGCGCGTCCTCGAGGCCGAAGAGGTCGATCAGCGCGAGGTTGACGAGCCCGATGCGCGGCGACAGCAGGAACAGCCAGCCGAGCGCCACCGCGAAGCCGGGGATGAGCAGCGCCACGGTGAGGAGCGCGAAG
The DNA here is from genome assembly GCA_035604615.1 of Allostellaceae bacterium. Lineage (GTDB taxonomy): Bacteria > Pseudomonadota > Alphaproteobacteria > ATCC43930 > CGMCC-115725 > DATJLY01. Next base: position 15,160 of record DATNID010000018.1, read on the forward strand.
ACCAGCGACTTCATCGGAAAATCCGTGCGCTCGACGAGCCACGCCATCGGCAGCGCCACGGCAAGCGCGACGACCAGCGTCACCGCCGCGAACATCAGCGTGTTGCCCAGCACCGTGTAGGTGAAGGGATCGAGGAAGATCTCCGCGTAATGATGGAATGTGTAGATGAGCGCCGGATCGGACGGGTTGCCGGTGGTCACGCTGAGCCACAGCATGGCGAGGATCAGCACGATCACCGCCAGCACGGCGACGGTCGCGGTCGCGACCATCGCCATGGGCAGAAGCTCGCGCCGCTCGATTTTCGCGGCGCGCGGCGCGAGCTTGTCGGCGATGATGGCCATCACGCCGCCGGCGCGGGCGCTGCTATTTCTTGCCCGCGCTCTGCAGCAGCAGCTTCACCAGGTTGCGGTGCTCGGCGGTGAGCTCGGGCTGGCTCTCCCACCACGCCACCGTCACGTCGGTGAACTTGTAACCCTTGGCCACCAGCTCCTTGATCAGCGGGCCGCGGCGGGAATCGGGATAATCCGACATGTCGTAGCCGGCGATGCGGAAGAGATCCGCCTGCCCCTCGGGCGACGAATAGTAGAGGATATAGAGGATCGCCGCGTTGGGATGGACCGCGTTGACCGGCACCGAGAGATAGCCGTAGCGCCGCTGCGCCGTGTCCTTCAGGACCTGCGCGCCGAGGATCGATTTGTACTTGTCCTTGTTCTGCGAGGCGCCCGCGCAGTCGATCACCAGCACCGGCATCTCGCCCGAGGCGATGCGGTCGGGCGAGCCGCAGCTCAGCAGCCCGCCGATCTGCTGCGACAGGGCGCGGACATACTCCTCGGCCTTCTGCGGCCCCCACATCTCCTTCGACACCAACACGTCGAACCCAGCGAGGTAGGGCGTGGTCGCGAACTTGCCCTTCCATTCGGGCTTCAAGTAGTCGGCGAGCTCGGTAGTGCGCTTGACCTGCGCCTCGAAGCGCTTGTTGTACATGACCGACGGGATCGAGGTGTAGATGCGCACCGCGCCGTTGCCGCCCTCGGCGAAGTCCGGCTTGATGCGTTCGGGATAGAGCTTGGTCCATTCCACCGGCATGAACAGCCCGGCCTTCCACAGCGGCGTGTATTGCACCGCGGTCGAGACATAGACGTCGGTCGAGGCCGGCTGCTTCGCCTGCATCTCGGTGACCAGCTTGGCGCCCTGCTCGGCATAGGGCGGCGCCGGCACGTAGCGCACCTTGATCGCGGTGCCGAACATCTTGTTCATGCCCGCCTGACCGGCCTCGACGCCGGTCTCGCCGGCCATCGGCTCGTCCGCCATGGCGACGGTGAGCGCGCCTTCGGCCTTGGCCGCGTCGACGATCTTCTGCAGCTCGGGTGTGAGGGTGATCGCGCCGCTGGGCGCCGCGAGCGCCATTGCGAGGACGGCAGCGAGCGCGCAAATCGTAGGTCTCATGCAAAATCCTCCCCGCGGGAACGCTAACGCCTAACCGTCTCGGCTGGCAACGCCTGATGGGTACCAAGGCGGCGAAATCCGGTTTATAGTCGTCGCCAACGCGGCACGGAAAAGGAGCGCCACCATGCCCATTGGCCAGAATCTACGCAGCCTGATCGACGCCAACGCGCCCCTCTGGGCCGGCGAGGCGGAGATCGCGCGCACCTACTGGACCTCGCCCGTGCGCACGCGCGAGACCGACAAAAAGTGGCTCAAGAGCCAATGCTGGAAGGAATATGTCGGCGTCGCCAAGTTCCCCGGCGAGACCGTCGAGGTGGCGATGTGCACCGACCTCGCCAACGAGTTGAAGGTGCTGGTGCCGAAGCTCGACGTGACCGTCGACCGCCACGATTTGCGCGAGCTGTTGGAAAAGGTCTATGCCGAGTTCACGCATTACTGCCTCTTCGCCGACGTCTATGACAGCCTGCTCGAGCCGGGCGAGCCGCGCATCAACGCGAACCAGCTCAAAGTGTGGCCCGAGGAGGACGCGCTGGCCCAGTACCGCAACAAGATCAGGACCGCGGGCCGGTTCGCGCGCGCGACCGGATTCACCGAGGGCGGCTACTGCACGCTCTACTCGGAAGGGGCGAAGCTCCAGGGCCGCCCCGGCGTCGACGGGCGGATCGGCGCCGCCTGCCAGAAGGTCTATGACGACGAGTTCGGCCACATGATGTGGGGCGTGGTCGGCGTCGAGATGGACGACATGACCGCCGGCGACTGGAAAGAGCTGACCGAGGTCACCTGCGAGATCCTGCGGCTCCGCCTCTTCATGCGCAACGCCCAGTTCAGCCATCCGATCTCCGACGCGCGCATGAAGGAAATCCTCGCCGGCAAGATCAAGCCCATCGAGTTCGATTATGCCAAGGCCGAGACCTATCTGAAGTCGCACCATGCGGCGGCCGCCGAGTAAGCCAACCGCCGAGTTCGTGGCCTCACGCCCGGGCACCATAAATCCCTCTCCGCCCCGTTGGGGCGGAGAGGGCAGGGTGAGGTGGGGGGTGCCGAAAACTCGCTGTCGCCGAGCAAGCGGAAGCGCCCCCTCACCCTACCCTCTCCCCCACTGCGTGGGGGCGAGGGATCTTAAAGAGCCGCATCATTCGCTCGGCATTCGCACGCGGTCGCGGACCGCGCTCCTCGCGGCGTCGATGCTCGCAGTCCTCTGCGCACACCCCGCCGCCGCCGCCGAAACGTTGCGCGTCGGCAAGGCGGTGGCGCAGAATTTCGGCTTCATCCCGCTCGATGTCGGCATCGCCAACGGCATGTTCAAAGCCGAGGGGATCGAGATCGAGAAGTTCGATTTCACCGGCGGCTCCAAGCAGCAGCAGGCCCTGACCGCCGGCAGCATCGACATTGCGCTCGGCGCCGGCACCGACCTCGCGTTCATCGTCAAGGGCGCGCCCGAACTTGGGGTCGCGTCGATCACCTCCTCGCCGGCCTTCATGGGCATCACGGTGGCGGAGGATGCCGGGGTGCGCGGCGTCGACGATCTCAAGGGCAAGCGGCTTGGCGTCACCAGCCCCGGCTCGCTCACCTTCTGGCTGGTCGAGGAACTCAACCGCGTGAAGGGTTGGGGCAAGGATGGCGCCGCTCCCATCGTGATCGGCGGCCAGACCGCGATCGAGATCGCCGCGCTCAAGACCCATCAGGTGGACGGCTTCCTGGCCAACACCGCGACGGGTTATGCGTTCGACGAACTGAAGATCGGCCACCTGCTGCTTCCCGCATCGGCCTACGTGGACGAGATCGAGCTGTTCACCACCATCGCGAGCACTGCGATCCTCGAGAAAAGTCCCGACGCGGTGCGGCGCTTCCTCAAGGCATGGTATGACACGGTCGCATACATGAAGAACCACAAGGCGGAAACGGTGGCGACCATGCACACCATCACGGGCTTCTCCGAGGTCGTGGAGGAACGCGAGTACGACGCGCTGATGCCGGCATTCTCGAGCGACGGACGCTTCAAGCCGAAGGCGCTGGAGACGATCCGCACCATCTTCGCCGACCTCAAGGTCCTCGACGGCCCGGTCGACCTGTCGCAGCTTACGACCGAGCAATACCTGCCGAAGAAATAGGCCCGGCCCGATCCGACGCAAGCGACCGCCAACCTCGCAGCAAGACGTCTCCCGGAATTGAAAAACCTTACAGATCAATTCGTTGTGCCAATAAGCTCGGTCTTCGTCGAGCATCTCGACGAAGTTTGGCAACAGCCAATTCAACCGATCCGCCTGGACGGCGGACTGCGTCGCCTTTCTGATCCGGACGAGACGGCTTCGCTTGCGATGGCGGGGCGGCCACGCGATAAAGCCCGACCCTCTCCCTCATCAGGCCGCGCGATGCAGAACGGAATTCATTTCATCTCGGGCCTGCCGCGCTCGGGCTCGACGCTTCTGGCCGCCATCCTGCGCCAGAACCCGCGGTTCCACGCGGGCATGACGAGCCCGGTCGGCGCCATGTACCTGGCGCTCGAGGCGGCGATGAGCCGGCGCAACGAAGCGGCCGTGTTCATCGACGACACGCAGCGGCGCGACGTGCTGCAAGGCCTGTTCGAGAATTACTATCGCGCCGTCCAGGAAAAGCAGCTGGTGTTCGACACCAACCGGGTGTGGTGCGCCAAGCTGCCGGCGCTGACGCAGCTCTTCCCCGAAGCGAAGATCGTCTGCTGCGTCCGCGACGTGGCCTGGATCATGGATTCGATCGAGCACCTGGTGCGCAAGAACGCGTTCGAGCTGTCGGGCATGTTCGGGTTCGAGCCCGGAAGCACCGTCTACACCAGGATCAACCGCATCGCGTCGAGCGACGGGATGGTCGGTTATGCGCTCGATGCGTTGAAGGACGGGTTTTTCGGCGAGCAGGCATCGACGCTGATCCTGGTCGAGTACGAGGCGCTGACGCGGGCACCCAAGGACACGCTGCGCCATCTCTACGCGCTGCTCGGCGAGGCGCCCTACGAACACGATCTGGACAATGTCGAATACGAGGCCGAGAAATTCGATCTCTTGCTCGGCACGCCGGGGCTGCATACGGTTCGCCGCAAGGTCGAATGGATCGAACGGCAGACCGTGTTGCCGCCGGAACTCTTCCAGCGCTTCGCCAACGACATGTTCTGGAGGGTGCCGGGGACCAATCTGCGCCAGGTGCCGATCATTCATTATGTGGCGTGAACGTCGCTGCCCGATCGCGGAACCGGCCATGGTCGGGGCGCGCGATCGGCTGCGTCCCTGGGCGATCACGGCCCTCCTCGCCCTGTTCATGTACATCAACTTTGCCGACAAGGCGGTGATCGGCCTCGCGGCGGTGCCGATGATGCGGGACATGGCGCTGTCGCCGGAGCAATGGGGCGTCGTCGGCAGCAGCTTCTTCGTGCTCTTCTCCGTCGCCGCGGCACTGGTCGGCATCGGCGTCGACCGGGTCCCGACGAAATGGGCGCTTGCCGCCATGGGCTTGGTGTGGGCGCTGACCCAGTTCCCGATGCTGACGACGGTCTCCTTCCCCATGCTCGTCGCCTGCCGCGTGGTTCTCGGCGCGGGCGAGGGACCGGCCTATCCGGTGGCGCTGCACGCGGCATACAAATGGTTTCCCAACGACCGCCGCACGCTGCCGACGAGCATCATCGCGATCGGCGCCGCAGTTGGGGTCTTCACCATCGCCCCCGTTCTCGTCTATCTCATCGAGCGCTTCGGCTGGCATGCGGCGTTCGGTTTCCTCGGCGTCGCCGGCCTCGTCTGGGTCCTCGCCTGGATCGTCTATGGCGCGGAAGGCACGGTCGCGGTGGCCGCTGCCGCCGCGGAGAGCACGGACGCGCCGCGCATCCCCTATCGCAGCCTGTTCGCCAGCCGCACCGTGATCGGTATCGTCGGATTGAGCGCCGCGGTCTATTGGGGGCTGGCGCTGCTCGTCGTGTGGGTGCCGGCCTTGCTGCAGCAAGGACTGGGCTACGGCGCCGCGGCAACCACCGCGCTGGTGTCGCTGACGTGGGGCGCGGTGGCGGTGTGCATGCCCCTCATCGGCTTTCTGTCGCAGCGGGCGATGCTCTCGGGACGATCGAGCCGCGCCGCCCGCGCCGTGCCCGCTTCGCTCTTCGCCGTCGCAGCGGGCGTCCTGATCGTGATCGCCTTGCCGATCGCCGCCGGCGCGCTCCAGATCGTGCTGCTGGCGGCGGGTTTTGCGATTGGCGGCGCGATCTACACGCTGGGGCCGGCGATCATCGGCGAGATCACGCCGGAAGCTCAGCGCGGCACCATGCTCGGCGTCATCAGCGCGGTCTACTCGCTGGCCGGACTGGTCGCGCCCGCGGTCACCGGCCGCGTCATCGCCGCGGGTCCGACCGCGCATGACGGCTACATCCACGCCTTCATGCTGTCAGGCGCGATCGTTGCCGCTGGCGGAATTGCCGGTCTGCTCCTCATCCATCCCGAGGCCGATCGCGCCCGCTTCCGCGCATAGACGCGCGCTATTTCTTCTTCGCGGCGGCGTACTCGGCCTTGGAGCGGGTCAGCTTCTCGGGATGGGCGATGGTCTTGTTCACCGCCGAGCGCGCGGCGCCGAGATTGGGGAACTCGGTGTCGACATCCTCGCGCTTCAGCACATAGACCGCCGAGAGCGGCTTGGTGCTGCGCTGGTCGGCGACCGTGCGCTTGACGATGGTCCAGGTGACGCGCTTGACCTCGCCGCCATTGGCCTCGTCGGCCACGTCCTCGAAGCCGCGATCGACCACCGATTCGAACGTCACCAGCTTGGGCTCGGGCCGGCGCTCGAAATCGTTGCGGCCCTTGCCGAAGGGCCGGGCCTTGGGGCCGCGCGGACCCTTGCCGCGCGCGTCGCGCCCGTCTCTGGCGCGCGCATCGCGGCCGGGCGGACGCGCCTCGCCTTGCGGGCGCGGCCGATCCTCGCGCGGGCGGTCTTCGCGTCGGCGCTCGGGACGCGGGGCGTTGTCGCGCGGACGCGCGTCGGCGGGACGCTCGCCGCGCGGACCGGCCTCGCGCGGGCGATCGCCGCGCGGGCGC
>DATNID010000019.1:0-145224 GCA_035604615.1 Allostellaceae bacterium
CGCTCCTCAAGATCAACGTAGGAAAACAGCTCGCCCGACCGCTCGTCCGATCCGCGCATCGCTTCCCTCGACGAAATCCACCCGTCGAGTGAATCATGCAAACGACGCCGCCGCTACGGGATTTTCAACAGCCTGCTAGGGCCGCGCGAATTCCAGCAACATGTGGACTTCGGACGCGAGCTTGCGGCGGTCGAGCGCCAGTTGCACGTCGTCGATGGCCGTGCCGAACATCTGCGCCCAGAGCGGCGACGCGTCCGCGCCGCCGGCTCGCGCCAGCTCGACCGTGACGGCGCGGAAGAGGTCGACCATGTCGGCGCCGAACCACCACTCGGCGGCGCGGGTCATGCCGAACTCCGCGCAGGTCCAGTCGAGCGACCGCTCGGTGTAGAGATGCGTGTGGCCGCCCGCGAGGTGGCGCGGGAACACGCCGGGAAACGCCATCTCGAGAAAAACGCACGGGCTGAACAGCGGCACCGAGAGGAAGAGATAACGCACCCGCCGGTTGCCCCGGAGCGCGCGCAGCAATTCCCGCGGTCTCTGCACGTGCTCGAGAACGCCGATCAGCGACACCACGTCGCAGGGGAGCCCGGCGGCGGTGGCGATCAGCGCCGCCATGTCCATGAAATGCACCGCGCCCGCGCCCAGGATCTGCTCGGCGAGCGCGACCTGGACCTTGGACACCTCGTAGCCCTGCGCGGCCGCGAACCCCACCTCGCGCAGCGCCGCCACGAAATAGCCCGATCCGGCCCCGAGATCGGCATAGGCGAGGCGGCCGGGATCGCCGCGCTCGGCCAGCGCGTCGCGCAGGAACGCGGCCTTCGGCACATAGATGTCGCGCACGCGGCGCCAATAGGCGTCGCGATCCGCGGCGGAATAGGCCCCGGCATAGCTGGCGCCGCCCGCGTCGGTGTAGAGCGCGGCGCAGAACGCGTCGCTGTCCTCGTGCGCGCCATTGAGGTGCCCGCAGCGCCGGCACAGAACGTAGTCGATGCCGTTCTTGACGAAGGACGCGTCGCCCAGTGCCTCATCGCAGCACTTGCAGCGCGCACGCAGGGGCTGCGCGGCATAAAGACGGGCAATGCGCCCGGTCTCGGCGCGCAAGGCCTCGTTGTCCTCGAAGAAATTCCGCTTGAGCGCGATCAGCGGTCCCGCGCTCTTCCCGAAGCGTACCAAGGGCGCCCCCGTCACGGCGCGTCCATGGTGGCCTCGGTTGGTTAATTTTGTCTGAACCGCCTCAGCGCCGCTCGACGGGATCGATGCAGATGCGGCCGTCGACCAGATGAGCCGTCCACACCCGGACCGGCTCGAAGCAAGGGGGCGCGGTGGGCATGCCGGTGCGGAGGTCGAACCGTCCCTGGTGGAACGGGCATTCGATCTCGTCGCCGATGACCGCGCCCTCGGACAGGAATCCGGGCCCGTGGGTGCATTGGTCGGCGGTGACGAAATAATCGTCGCCGCTGCGGAACACGGCATAGGCGAAACCGTCGCGCTCGACCTGGCGCGGCGCGTCCTCGCTCACCTCCGCGGCGGCGCAAAGCTCGACCAGCATTCCCTCGCTCATGCCGCGATCATAGCGGGCAAGGCGGGAAAATCATCGCTCGCCCTCGTAGGCGTGGACGCCGATCACCTTGATGCGGTTGTCGACCGTGGCGACGCCGGGGGTCGCCCGCGCGGCGCATTCGGCCTCGAGCCGCTCGTTGGCGTTGCGCACCTCGCCGTTGAGCACCACGGTGGTGCCGAACACGTCGGCGGTGATGCCGCTCGCGTCGCGCTCGGCGGCGTGCTCGAACTCGATCCGGATGCGCGACAGGATGTCGGCGGGCTGAACGTGGCGGCGGACGCGGATATAGTTAGCAACCCCTTTCACGCCCGGCAGCTTCTGCACGTCGATCTCCGCCTCGACCCGCTGTGACAGATCGTCGACCTCGCCGGTGAGCGTGACGATGCCGTCGGCGGCGCTGGCGCGGACGCCCTCTTGCGGCACGGTGACGTCCCAGGACAGCACCCGCTGCGCCTTGTCCTCGATCTCGATGTCCGGCATCGCCAGCGGGGCAAAGACCTTGACATCGGCGATGGATCTGACGCCCGGCACGTGCCGCACGGCGCGCTCGATGGCGTATTTCTCGGCATCGTCGCGGACATGGCCGCTGATCGTGACGACCCCTTCCCGCACCGTGACGCCGAGGTGATCGCCATGGATGTCGGGGGCGGCGTCCAGCGCTTCCAGCACGTGTTTCTGCACTTTGAGGTCTTTTAGCATGGGCGACATTACATTCTCCGATAGCGATCTTTCCGTCCTAGTACGTATCCGCGCGAGCACCGGACTTGATCCATGTCAAACGCCGCGACAAATCGCCGATCAGGTGCTACACACAACCTTTGCCGTTTAGGGAGGGCCCCTATGGCCAAGTTCGTGATCGCGCCGCATTTCCGGCTCCAGGAATGGGTTGCCGAGGAGAAGGGCTATTTCGCCGCCGAGGGGCTCGACCACGAGTTCCGCGAGACCATGAGCTCGCAATCCGGCGCGACCCACCATCTCGGCAACATGGTCGGCGCCTATCAGACCTTCGAGAAGGGCCGCACCTGCGACGTGAGCGGCGCGTGCCATTGGACCGTCAACGTCGCCGCCTCGTCGGGCCACGGCAAGCTCTACCGCGACGCCTATTCGGTGTCGCCGGCGGGCGTGTTCGTGCCGCCCGAATCGGCGATCAAGGAGCCGGCCGACTTGAAGGGCGTGCCGGTCTCGGTGGGATTCCAGTCCGGCAGCCACTACTCGACCATCCAGGCGCTCGAGCAGTACATGCCGCTCGAGGACATCAAGCTCTCGTTCAATGACGGGCTCTTGTTCAGCCGCATGGAGCTTTTGTTCGACCGCAAGGTGCCGGCGGCCGCCGTGTTCAGCGGTCCCTATTACTTCCTCGAGCAATTGGGCTACCGCAAGGTGATCGACACCACCTTCATGATGGCGTCGATGATCACCGGCGATCCCGACCCCGCCGACGTGCGCAAGTATTTCGCGGCGCTGAGAAGGGCGCAGCGCGACATCGACTTGAGGCCCGAGCTCTACACGCACTATTACAAGAACGAGTTCCCGGCCCGCTTCCACGCCATGATGGATACGCGGCGCTGGGGCCCGGGCGAGCGCATCGTGTTCGAGCCCTATACGCGCGAGGTGTTCGAGGATTCGTTCCGCTGGATCGCCGAGCGCGGCATCTTCCCCGAGGGCGGCATGGGCACGGGCGACTATGCGCGCTCGATCTTCCAGGCCGCGGCGGAAGTGGCGTAAACCTTTTCTTTACCGGGCGCGGCGATCCTGACCCTCGCCCGGAAGTGACCGTCGTTCACGCAGGTTCGCCGGGTACTGCACAGAGCCCCGTCCTCGCGACGGGGCTTTTTGCTGCGCGAGGGGGCCTACGCCTACGCCTTCGCCTTCGCCTTCGTGAACATCGCCTCGAAGAACCGCGTCTGCACGCTGGCGATGCGGCGCATGGTCCGGCGCCAATGGGCGGGGACCGGGTAATCGCTTTCCTCCAGCGTTACCCCCTCGAACAGCACCTCGGCCTTGCGCCACTGCTTGGTGTAGAGCGACCCGCCCGGCTTCATCACCCGGTCGAACTGATCGAAATAGAATTGGATCTGGTCGCGCCGCATCTCGTGCAAGAACGAGATGTTGAGGATCAGGTCGACCGAATCCCTCGGCACCAGATGGATTTGCGTCGATAGCAGGAACACGATGTCGGCGCGCGCATACTCTTCCGCTACGTCCTCGAAGCGTGCGAAGTCGCGATACCGGAACACCCGCTTTTCCGGGAAGATGCTCGAGAGATAGCGCTCGGCCACCCACAGCGCCGGCGGAATGTCGACCATGATGAGCTTCGCGTCTCGATGCATGCTGAGCACCACGAACGCGTTTCGCCCATAGCCGCCGCCCAATTCGAGGATGGTCGCGGCTTCGGGGATCGCGGTCCGGAACGCATCGTATTCCAGGATCGAGTTGGCGAGGTCTTGCGACACTTTCATGCCCGGTTCGGGCTCGACGACCGGCGGATTGCCCTCCATCGGCTCGCGCAGCGCGAGGAGCTTCGGCGGCAGCTTCAAGGTGAAGAGATATTCCCACAGCGCCAGGCCGAGGAACTTGGAGACGAACGACAGGACCGGACTGAGCGACGTGAAATAATCGAGCCGCTTGGTCGTCAACGCCCGGATGGCGCATCGTGCGACAGCGGCGAGCTTCAGCTTGGCGCACAGGAAGCGAATCTGGCTGTCCCACGGCAGCAGCATCATCCAGGTGAAATAGTTCCGCGCCAAGGTCCGCTTGAAATTCTCGTAGCCGTTGTCCTTCAACTGCGCGACGTTCATGCGGTTGAGCTCGACCCAATAGCGCGACGGCTTGGCCCGCTCGTCGCCTTTGTCGAGCGCGGCGAACATCGCATCGAGCCGCGCCGTCTCCTCCGCGCTCAGCCGGTCGCGCCGCGGAACTTGCGAGGCGCGAATGAGGCGCGCCTTCATCATCGGCATCAGCACCGCTTGCTCTCCCTGCGCGCGCCCCGGTTCATGCTCCAGCCGGTTGTTATCGGCGGCGCGCGCGTGTCCCTCTCCGCGCGAAGCGGGGAGAGGGCGGGGCCCATCGCGAAGCGATGGGAGGGTGAGGTGGTCGACCGCATGCGGTCGACAAGCGCAAAGACCGCGCTCGCAATCTGCACCCACATCTCCATCGACCGCATGCGGTCGATCTCATCCCCGGCAAGCGGGCGGAGAGGGCTTTCAGCGGCATTTCTATCAACGTGGACTCTGCTCTAGCGCTACCGGACATTCGTCCGGAATGGTATCGTTCGCCGGGGGAATGATACCATGCCAATAGAGGACGACCGCATCGCCGCCGCGCGCCAGATCCTGGCAAGCCACACGCTCTTCGGCAGCCTCACTGCCGACGAGCTCGACCGGCTGCTCGCGCATGCGCGGGTACAGACCTATGGCGCGCGGCAGACCATCTTCGCGAAAGGCTCGTCCGCGCCGACGCTCCTCGCGGTGCTCAAGGGCAAGGTCAGGATCAGCTCGACCGGCCGCGACGGCGAGCAGATCGTGCTCAACGTTATCGAGGAGGGCGACGTGTTCGGCGAAATCGCTCTGTTCGACGGCAAGGAGCGCACCGCCGACGCGTCGGCGATCGAGGCGTGCGAGCTGCTCGCCATCGACCGGTCCGATTTCGTCCCCTTCGTGCGCGACAATCCCGAGGTGGCGATGCGGCTCCTCAGCGTGATTTCGGAGCGCCTGCGCCACACCACCGGCCAGGTCGAGGACATGGTGTTCCACCGCTATCACCACCGGGCGGAGTGAGGCGATGCGGCGCGTCATCCTGGCCGCCGCCGCGATGGCCGCCGCCGCCGCCGCCGCCGCCCCTTCGGCCCACGCACAGGACTGGCACAAGATCGATTGCGCGGCGTCGAAGCTGTCGGCCGAACCCGCCGGCGAATGCTGGCAGGGGCCGCCCAATAATGGCGGGTATGCCGGCTGTCTCTTTGAAGGCTTTTCGATTTACAGCAAGGTCGCCGACAAGCCGTCCTTTGCCAGAGTGGCCCTCGTCACCAACGAAATCGGCACCAGCGCTTACGGCACGACTCCGCGCTGTTATGTCGCCGAAGTGAAGAATGTCCTGAACGAAATCAAGAACGGCGATCTGCTCTCGCGAACGAGATCGAGCAACTGGTCCGACGTGAAAACGGTTGCCAGCGCCCGAGGCGCGTTGTTCGATGCGCCCGGCAGACGATGCGTGGGCTTCTTCCAGAATGGCCCAACCTATATCGGCGGCTACAGCTACAACCTGCGCGGCTGGGTGTGCCGACCGACCGGCCAGACCGTCACCGATTCCGACGTGCAGGATTGGCTCAAGTCGATCAAGGTCGCGGGCGCGGGCACCATACCGCAGGGCAGCCGATCGACCCGTTGACGCGGCGCGCCGCCTGCGCGGGAAATCTGTCTCTAACGCCTTGAGGTAATGGGGCGAGTGACCGGATTCGAACCGGCGACATCCAGATCCACAATCTGGCGCTCTAACCAACTGAGCTACACCCGCCACCGCGGCGCCGCTTCTAGCCATCGCGCCACCTTGGGTCAAGCCGCGCTTCTATCCCGGCGGGGGCGCGCAAGTTAGATTGCGTATATGGATGCGGACAAATTCGCGCTGCTGACGCCCGCCGAGATGGCGGCGTGCGACCGCGCCGCGGTCGCTTCCGGCGTGCCCGGCGTGGCGCTGATGGAGGCGGCGGGGCGCGCCGTCGCCGAATCGTTGATGCGGCGCTGGTCCAAGCGTCCGGTCGCGTTGCTGTGCGGCCCCGGCAACAACGGCGGCGACGGGTTCGTCGCGGCGCGCCACCTGGCCGACGCGGGCTGGACCGTGCGGCTGGGGCTGCTCGGTGCGCGCGAGCGGCTCACGGGCGATGCCGCGCACCATGCCGCTTTGTGGTCCGGGCCGGTCGAGACGCTATCGCCGGCGATCCTCGACGGCGCCGCGGTCGCGGTCGACGCGATCTTCGGCGCCGGCCTGGCCCGGCCTCTCGACGGCGTCGCGTGCGACGTGGTGGCCGCGCTCGCCGCCAGCGGTCTGCCCTCGGTCGCGGTCGACGTGCCGAGCGGCCTCGACGGTGCCACGGGCGCGGTCCTCGGCCTCGCCGCCAAGGCCGCGATCACCGTCACCTTCTTTCGTAAGAAACCCGGCCATCTCCTTCTGCCAGGGCGCGCTTTCTGCGGCACGCTCGTCCTCGCCCAGATCGGCATCCCTGACGAGGCGCTGAACGCGGTCGCCCCGCGCACGCACGAGAATGGCCCTGCCCAGTGGCTTTCGGCCTATCCCTGGCCCGATCTCGACAGCCATAAATACCGCCGCGGCCATGTCCTGGTGCGCGGCGGCGCGGTGATGACGGGAGCCGCGCGCCTGGCCGCGCGCGCCGCCGCGCGCATGGGCGCGGGACTTGTGACGGTGGCGGCGCCGTCCGCGTCGTGGCCGGTCTACGCCGCCGCGCTCACCGGCATCATCGTCCAGCCCGTCGCCGACGCGGCCGGGTTCGCATCGCTCCTGGCCGATCCGCGGCGCAACGCCGTTCTGGTTGGCCCCGGCGCCGGCGTCGATGACGCGACGCGGGAGGCCGCGCTCGCTTCCTTGGCCACGCGGCGCGCGGTGGTGCTCGACGCCGACGCGCTCACCATCTTCGCCGCCCAGCCCGAGACGCTGTTCGCTGCGATCGCCGGCCCCACGGTGCTGACCCCGCACGAGGGCGAGTTCGCACGCCTGTTCGGCGCCCTGCCCGGCGACAAACTTGCCCGCGCGCGTATCGCCGCCGCCCGCGCCGGGGCGGTGGTGCTGCTCAAGGGCGCCGACACGGTGATCGCGGCGCCGGACGGGCGCGCCATCGTCAACGCCAACGCGCCGCCCACCCTGGCGACGGGCGGCAGCGGCGACGTGCTGGCGGGCATGATCGTGGGGCTCCTGGCCCAGGGGCTCGATCCATTTTGCGCTGCAGCATCGGCGGCGTGGCTCCATGGCGAGGCGGCGCAAGCCTTCGGCCCCGGCCTGGTCGCCAAGGATTTGGTCGAGATTTTGCCGCTTGTGCTGCGCCGTCTCAGGGCGGCAAGTCAGCCCTGACGCATTCGTACGCCGAGCTTTAACCAAGACCTCTTATACTCGCCCCGCCATGAGCGACCGCGGCAGCACCGGCTTTCTCGACACCGTCTACGACCGCACCATCTCGAATCTGCGGAACGTGTGGCGCGACATCGCCGCCTCGGCGCGCGGCGTGCTCAGCATCGCGCTGCGGCCCGATCTTTCGGGCGACGACGCCGACCGGCTCAGGACCCAGTTTCGCGACTGCCTCGAGAGCAAGGGCGGCGAGGTGTCGTCGCGCGCCCGCGCGGCGGCGCTGGGCCGGACATATCTCGCCCTCAACGAGGACGGGCGCGAGCGCTTCCTGCGCGTGCTCGCGACCGAGTTCGACATCGACCGCGGCGCGGTCCAGGCGACCTGGGAGCGGCTGCGCCGCGCCAAGAACGACGACGAGCGCATGCGCACCGAGCGGGCGCTGCGCCGCGCCCTCGACGCGCCGCGCATCAAGTTGCTGACCCAGTTCAACGCCTTGCCCGAAGGGGTGAAGTTCCTGGTGGACATGCGCGCCGAGCTGATGGCGCTGGCGCGCAAGGACGCCTCTCTCGCGGCGCTCGAGCTCGACCTCAAGGGGCTGCTGGCGAGCTGGTTCGACATCGGCTTCCTCGAAGTGAAGCGTATCACCTGGGACTCGCCCGCCTCGCTGCTCGAACGCCTCACCGGCTACGAGGCGGTGCACGCGATCCGGAGCTGGAAGGACCTCAAGAACCGGCTCGAGGCCGACCGCCGCTGCTTCGCCTATTTCCACCCCCGCATGCCGGACGAGCCGCTCATCTTCGTCGAGGTGGCGCTGACCCAGGGCATGGCCGACGACGTCCAGCTCCTGCTCGACGAGACCGCGCCCCTGGGCGATCCCGCCGCCGCCGACACCGCCATCTTCTATTCCATCTCCAACTGTCAGCGTGGACTTACCGGCATCAGCCTCGGCGACTTCCTGATCAAGCGGGTGGTCGATCAGCTCGCCGCCGAACTGCCTCATCTGCGTACATACGCGACCCTCTCTCCCATCCCCGGTTTCCGCGCCTGGGTAGAAAAGCATCTCGCCGGAGACGGCGAGGACATCCTCACGCCCTCCGAGCGCAAGCTGTTCGACGCGCTGCCGATCGACCCGGCGGAACGCCAGCTCCGCTCGCTCCTGGCCCGGAACGGCTGGCATAAGGACGACGCCTTCGCCCAGGCGGTGCGCGGGCCACTGCTACGGCTCGCGGCGCGCTATGTGCTGCACGAGAAGACGCCGGCGGGGCGCGCGCTCGACGCGGTGGCGCATTTCCATCTCAGCAACGGCGCCCGTGTGGAGCGCTTCAACTGGCGCGCCGATCTCTCCGCCAAGGGGCTGCAGCAATCCTACGGCGTGATGGTCAATTATCTCTACCGGCTGGCCGACATCGAGGCCAACCACGAGGCCTATACCGGCGAGGGCCGGGTCAGCGCCGCGACGCCGATCCTGCGCTTGGTCAAGGGCTGAGCGGCGGCGCCTCGCGGCGGTTCCCCCGTCTCCATCGGCATGCTATGAACCCGCCTTCTCTGGCGGCGGGCGGTATGTCGCGGCCCTTGCCGTCATGCCGCATCCGAGCGGGCGTGGCGGAATTGGCAGACGCACTGGATTTAGGTTCCAGCGACGCAAGTCGTGGGGGTTCAAGTCCCTCCGCCCGCACCACCCCGGCCGCCATCGCGACCGCGCATCGTCACCCCTGGGACAGGCCGTAGCAGCAAATGCAGATCACCGAGACGAGCGCCGAAGGGCTGAAGCACGAATTCACCGTCACGGTCGAGGCCGAAGACATCGCGCGCCAGGTGACCCAGCGGCTGGAGGAATTGAGTCGCTCGGTGCGGCTCCCGGGATTCCGCCCGGGCAAGGTGCCGATGACCTTGCTGCGGCAGCGCTACGGCCGCTCGGTCATGGGCGAGGTGCTGGAGCGGGCGGTGAACGACAGCTCGGCCGCGGCGATCAAGGAGCGTAACTTGCGCCCCGCGCTCCAGCCCAAGGTCGAGATCGTCAATTTCGACGAGGGCGCGGCGCTGCAATACAAGATGGCGGTCGAGGTCCTGCCCGACATTGCGCCGCTGAATTTTGCCGAGCTTAAGCTTGAGCGCCTCAAGCCCGAGGTGCCCGAGGAGGAAGTCGACAAGGCACTCGAGCGTCTGGCCCAGGGCCAGCGCAAGCAGGAGAAGACCGAGCGTGCCGCCGACAAGGGCGATGTCGTCGTGATCGACTTCGCCGGCACCAGCGAAGGCAATCCGATCCCGGGCGGGTCGGCCACAGACTACGCGCTTGAGCTCGGCACCGGCAGCTTCATTCCCGGCTTCGAGGACGGCCTCGTCGGCGCCGCCGCGGGCGAGCAGCGCACCCTCGACCTCGCCTTCCCCGGCGACTACGGCAGCGCCGAGCTCGCCGGCAAGCAGGTCAGGTTCGCGGTCACCGTCAAGGAAGTGCGCGCGGTCGCGGCGCAGCCGATCGACGCCTCGCTCGCCACGGCGGTGGGCTTCGACACGCTCGACGAACTGCGCAAGACGGTGCGCGAGCAGATCGAGCGCGATTACGGCCGCCTCGCGCGGCAGAAGCTGAAGCGCGAGCTGCTCGACGGCCTCGCCGCGCAACATCACTTCCCGGTGCCGGAGGGGATGGTCGAGATCGAGTTCAATTCGATCTGGAAACAGGTCGAGGACGAGCGCAAGCGCCAGGCCGAGGCCGCCGCCGCGTCGCCCCCGACGCCTGCCGAGCCCGGCACCGAGACCAAGGACGCGCCTGCCGAGATTCCCTCCGAAACCGACGACGAGAAGATGAAGGCCGAGTACCGCGCCATCGCCGAGCGCCGCGTCAGGCTCGGACTGCTGCTCGCCGAGGTCGGCCGCGCCAATTCCATCACCGTCACCCAGGACGAGATCAACCGTGCTTTGATGGAGCAGGCGCGGCGTTTCCCCGGCCAGGAGCGCCAGGTGGTCGACTACTACCGCAACAACCCTGCCATGCTCGACAGCCTGCGGGCGCCGATCTACGAGGACAAGGTGGTCGATTTCATCGTCGAATTGGCCCAGGTGACCGAGCGCGCGGTACCGCCCCGGGAGCTGATCGCCGCGACCGAGGCCTTGGATGAGGACGAGACAACGACCAAATCAGATGAACCCCCGCCCGCTTGACGGACGGGAAGACAGGAGCGCGCATGGACCCGTACGAGTTTTACATGAACACGCTGGTGCCGATGGTGGTCGAGCAGACCAACCGCGGCGAGCGCGCCTACGACATCTTCTCACGGCTCCTCAAGGAGCGCATCATCTTCCTGGTCGGCCCGATCAACGACGCGGTCGCCAGCCTCGCCTGCGCCCAGCTTCTGTTCCTCGAATCGGAGAATCCGAGCAAGGACATCTCGTTCTACATCAATTCGCCGGGCGGCATCGTCACCTCGGGTCTCGCGATCTATGATACGATGCAATATATTCGCTCCGACATCTCCACCGTTTGCATCGGCCAGGCCGCCTCGATGGGATCGCTCTTGTTGGCGGCCGGCGCCAAGGGCAAGCGCGTCTCGCTGCCCAATTCCCGCATCATGGTCCATCAGCCCTCGGGCGGCGCCCAGGGCCAAGCCACCGACATCGAGATCCAGGCGCGCGAGATCCTGCAACTCCGCCACCGCCTCAACGAGATCTACGCCAAGCACACCGGCCAGTCGGTCGCCACGATCCAGGCCGCCGTGGAGCGCGACAAGTTCCTTTCGCCCTCCGAGGCCAAGGAGTTTGGCCTCATCGACGAGGTCATGGTCGGCCGTCCGGCCCGGGAAGAAGAGGCCCGCGCCCGTGCCTCATGAGGCTTGGGCGCCGGCGTCCCTATTGCGCCGGCCGGGTTAACTCCCACATTTAACTGGTTATTGATCGCTGGGCGGTAGATATTGTTCAATAAGGATGTCTGCGCTGGATAGGGTCCGAGACAAGGGGTGGCTCGGGCCGTGCGGCGCAGCCGAGCACTTTTTCAGGGGTCGCCCGCGAAGGGCGACGGAGAGCCCATGACGAAGTCCAGCGGCGGAGATTCGAAGAACACCCTCTACTGCTCCTTCTGCGGCAAAAGCCAGCACGAGGTGCGGAAGCTCATCGCCGGGCCGACCGTCTTCATCTGCGACGAGTGCGTCGAGCTCTGCATGGACATCATCCGTGAAGAGCACAAGACCACGCTGGTGAAGTCGCGCGACGGCGTTCCCACCCCGCGCGACATCTGCAAGGTGCTCGACGATTACGTTATCGGCCAGGACCACGCCAAGCGCGTGCTGTCGGTTGCGGTGCACAACCACTACAAGCGGCTCGCCCATGGCGCCAAGAACAACGACGTCGAGCTCGCCAAGTCCAACATCCTGCTGGTGGGACCGACCGGTTCGGGCAAGACCCTGCTGGCGCAGACGCTCGCCCGCATCATCGACGTGCCCTTCACCATGGCCGACGCCACCACGCTCACCGAGGCGGGCTATGTCGGCGAGGATGTCGAGAACATCATCCTCAAGCTGCTGCAGTCCGCCGACTACAATGTCGAGCGCGCGCAGCGCGGCATCGTTTATATCGACGAAGTCGACAAGATCAGCCGCAAGTCCGACAACCCGTCAATCACCCGCGACGTGTCGGGCGAGGGCGTGCAGCAGGCGCTGCTCAAGATCATGGAGGGCACGGTCGCCTCGGTGCCGCCCCAGGGCGGGCGCAAGCATCCGCAGCAGGAGTTCCTGCAGGTCGACACCACCAACATCCTGTTCATCTGCGGCGGCGCCTTCGCCGGGCTCGAGAAGCTTATCGCCCAGCGCCGCCAGGGCACCTCGATCGGATTCGGCGCCGAGGTGCGCGGTCCGGACGAGCGCAAGACCGGCGAGATCCTCAAGGATCTCGAGCCCGAGGACCTGCTCAAATTCGGCCTCATCCCTGAATTCGTCGGCCGGCTGCCCGTGGTGGCGACGCTCGACGACCTCGACGAGGGTGCGCTGGTCGACATCCTCCTCAAGCCCAAGAACGCGCTGGTCAAGCAGTATCAGCGCCTGTTCGAGATGGAGGATGTGAAGCTCGAGTTCCAGGACGAGGCGCTGCGCGCCATCTCGCACAAGGCGGTGGCGCGCAAGACCGGGGCGCGGGGACTGCGCTCGATCATGGAGGGGATTCTGCTCGAGCCCATGTTCGAGCTGCCGGGACTCGACGGCGTGACCGGCATGGTCATCAGCAAGGAGGTCGTGGAGGGGCGCGCTGCGCCGCTCTACATCTACTCCGAGCGCCGCGGCGACTATCTCGAGCGCCGGGGCGAAGGCACCGGGTCCTGAGCGGGCTGGGGTGCTGCCCAGAGGCGCGACATTTTCGCACGTCTGGTTAAGAGTTCGTTGCCGCCGAGGGACCTTCCTCTTGACGGCGCTGCCGGGCGGTCCACCTAATGAAGGTTGTTAATAGCGGCAGACGTTAACGCTGTCGCGGCGCCGGGATTGGTAACCCGTGGTCCCGGCTCTCGGAGAAAGGGGCGCCATGTTAGACACTTCCCGCGGTACGCTTTATCCGGTCCTGCCGTTGCGGGACATCGTCGTGTTTCCGCACATGATCGTGCCGCTGTTCGTCGGCCGCGAGAAGTCGGTGCGCGCGCTCGAAGACGTGATGAAGGACGACAAGCAGATACTCCTGGTTACCCAGAAAAGCGCGGCCCAGGACGATCCCGGCGCTTCCGACATCTACAGTGTCGGCACGATCGGCACGGTGCTGCAGCTCCTGAAGCTGCCCGACGGCACGGTCAAGGTGCTGGTCGAGGGCGGCCAGCGCGCGCGCATCCTGCGCTTCACCGACCACGAAGCCTTCTTCCAGGCCTTCGCCGAGATGGTGCCCGAGAAGACCGGCGAGCAACCGGAGCTGCAGGCGCTGGCGCGCACCGCGGTGACGCAGTTCGAGCAGTACATCAAGCTCAACAAGAAGATTCCGCCCGAGGTGCTGGTCTCGATCAACCAGATCGAGGACCCCTCGAAGCTCGCCGACACGCTCGCCTCGCATTTGGCGCTCAAGATCCCCGAGAAGCAGGAGCTGTTGGAGATCGAGGCAGTGTCAGAACGGCTCGAAAAGGTGTTCGGCTTCATGGAGAGCGAGATCGGCGTTCTCCAGGTCGAGAAGCGCATCCGCTCGCGCGTCAAGCGCCAGATGGAGAAGACGCAGCGCGAATATTATCTCAACGAGCAGTTGAAGGCGATCCAGAAGGAGCTGGGCGAGGGCGAGGACGGCAAGGATGAGCTGGCCGAGCTCGAAGACCGCATCGCCAAGACCAAGTTCTCCAAGGAGGCGCGCGACAAGGCGCAGGCCGAGCTGCGCAAGCTGCGCACCATGAGCCCGATGTCGGCCGAGGCGACGGTGGTGCGCAACTATCTCGACTGGCTGCTGTCGATCCCGTGGCAGGTCCGCTCCAAGGTCAAGCGCGACATCCGCGCCGCCGAAAAGGTGCTGAACGACGACCATTACGGGCTCGAGAAGGTTAAGGAGCGCATCCTCGAATACCTCGCGGTGCAGCAGCGCATGCGCAAGGTGAAGGGGCCGATCCTGTGCCTCGTCGGCCCGCCCGGCGTCGGCAAGACCTCGCTCGGCAAGTCGATCGCGCGAGCCACCGGCCGCAACTTCGTGCGAATGTCGCTCGGCGGCGTGCGCGACGAGGCCGAGATCAGGGGCCATCGCCGGACCTATATCGGCTCGATGCCGGGCAAGGTCATCCAGGGCATGAAGAAGGCCAAGTCGTCGAACCCGCTGTTCCTGCTCGACGAGGTCGACAAGCTCGGCCAGGACTGGCGCGGCGATCCCAGTTCGGCGCTTCTCGAGGTGCTCGATCCGGAACAGAACTCGAGCTTCCAGGACCATTATCTCGAGGTCGATTACGATCTCTCCGACGTCATGTTCGTGACCACGGCGAACACGCTGCGCATGCCGCAGCCGCTGCTCGACCGCATGGAGATGATCCGGCTCCCCGGCTACACCGAGGACGAGAAGGTCGAGATCGCCAAGCGCCACCTGATCCCCAAGCAGATCAAGGCGCACGGGCTCAAGAAGACCGAGTGGTCAGTGACGGACGACGCGTTGCGCGATCTGTGCCGCTATTACACGCGCGAGGCGGGCGTGCGCAATCTCGAGCGCGAGATCGCCAACCTGACGCGCAAGGCGGTGAAAGAGATCGCCATGCGCCATCCGAAGAAGATCACTATCACGCGGCGCAATCTCGAGAAGTTCGCCGGCGTCCGCCGCTTCCGCTTCGGCGAGGTGGAGGAAACGGATCTCGTCGGCGTCACCACCGGCCTCGCTTGGACCGAGGTTGGCGGCGAGTTGTTGTCGGTCGAGGCCGTGACCCTTCCCGGCAAGGGCAAGGTGACCGCCACCGGCAAGCTCGGCGACGTGATGCGCGAGTCGGTCCAGGCGGCGGAGAGCTATGTCAAGTCGCGCTCCATTGCCTTCGGCATCGTGCCCACGATCTTCGACCGCAAGGACATCCATGTCCACGTGCCCGAAGGCGCGACGCCCAAGGACGGCCCCTCGGCCGGCGTGGCGATGGTGACCTCGATCGTCTCGGTGCTGACCGGCGTGCCGGTGCGGCGCGATATGGCGATGACCGGCGAGATCACGCTGCGCGGCCGCGTGCTGCCGATCGGCGGCCTCAAGGAGAAGCTGCTCGCGGCATTGCGCGGCGGCCTCAAGACCGTGCTCATCCCGAAGGACAACGAGAAGGATCTGGCCGAGATTCCCGACAACGTGAAGCGCGGCATGACTATCGTTCCCGTCGCCTCGGTCGACGAACTGCTGCACCACGCGCTGGTGCGGGACCTGGTGCCGATCGAATGGATCGACGAGGCCGACCGCCCGGTGATCCCGCCCAAGGTCGACGAGGACCGCACCGGCTTCGTCACGCACTGAACGCGCAAATCGAAGAGGGCGCCGTCACCCGAAAGGGTGGCGGCGCTTTTCTTTTGCGCGCACGCGGGCCGCGCACTAGACTCGCCGCCGATCCGCGATGGGGGCGACGGTGAACAAGAACGATCTCGTCGATACGGTCGCTGAACTCTCCGGTCTCAAGAAGACCGAGGCGGAGCACACCGTCGATGCCGTGTTCGGCGCCATCGTCTCGGCGCTGCAGAAGGGCGACGAGGTCCGCATCATCGGCTTCGGCACCTTCAGCGTGTCGGCGCGCGCCGCCTCCGAAGGGCGCAATCCGCGGACCGGCGAGAAGATGACGATCGCCGCCTCGAAGCAGCCGAAGTTCCGCGCCGGTAAGGGGTTGAAGGACGCGCTCAACGTGGCGGCGCCGCCAGCGGGCGATTAGCTCAGCGGTAGAGCACCTCGTTTACACCGAGGGTGTCGGAGGTTCGATCCCTTCATCGCCCACCAGCCTTCGCCCGCGCCGCCGAATATGTCGAAACCGTTGCACGGCAAGGCCGATACCGCCCTGGCGCGGCTTGACACCCGCGCAAGCGAAGGGCTATGACGCGGCCGAGCGGAGTCAATGCTGCGGGGGCGTAGCTCAGTTGGTTAGAGCGCCGGCCTGTCACGCCGGAGGTCGCGGGTTCGAGTCCCGTCGCTCCCGCCATCTCCGGTGATTGGCCCGTCGTCTTGGCGAGAGCCTGGGAGTCCCCCGCGTTGGACAGCCTGCTCGGCGCATATCTCCCGATCCTGGTCTTCATCGGCATTGCCGTCGGCCTCGCCGTCGTCATCGTGCTGGCCTCGTTCCTGATCGCGCGCCAGCGCCCCGATTCCGAGAAGCTCTCGCCCTACGAATGCGGCTTCGAGCCGTTCGCCGATGCGCGCAACAAGTTCGACGTGCGCTTCTATCTCGTCGCCATCCTGTTCATCATCTTCGACCTCGAGGTGGCGTTCCTATTTCCCTGGGCGGTTGCGCTGGGAAAGATCGGCGTGTTCGGCTTCTGGTCCATGATCGTGTTCCTCGCGGTGCTGACGGTCGGCTTCATCTACGAATCGCAGAAGGGAGCCCTCGAATGGGAGTAGAGGCGCCGCCGCGGGATGCGGTGCTCGCGCGCCTGGGCGAGGAGATGCGCGACAAGGGCTTCCTGCTGACCAAGGTGGACGCGCTCGTCAACTGGGCGCGCAGCGGCTCGCTGTGGCCGATGACGTTCGGGCTCGCCTGCTGCGCCGTCGAAATGATGCACACCGCAGCGAGCCGCTACGACCTCGACCGTTTCGGCGTCGTGTTCCGGCCCAGTCCGCGCCAGAGCGATGTGATGATCGTCGCCGGCACGCTCTGCAACAAGATGGCGCCGGCGCTGCGCAAGGTCTATGACCAGATGGCCGAGCCGCGCTGGGTGATCTCGATGGGCTCGTGCGCCAATGGCGGCGGCTACTACCACTATTCCTATTCCGTGGTGCGCGGCTGCGACCGGATCGTGCCGGTCGATGTCTATGTGCCGGGCTGCCCGCCGACCGCCGAGGCGCTTCTCTACGGCATCCTTCAGCTGCAGAAGAAGATCCACCGCCAACGCACCTTCGCGCGGTGAGGCCGCAGGCGATGACGGAACCGCTCAAGGACCTCGGCGATCACCTGGCCGCCTCGTTCGCCAAGGACGTGCTCGAGACCAGGATCGCGCACGGCGAGCTCATCATAGAGGTGCGGCGCGAGGGGATCACCCGCGTGCTGGCGTTCCTGCGCGACGATGCGAAATGCCTTTTCTCCGTCCTCGTCGATATTTGCGGCGTCGATCATCCCGACCGTGCGAAGCGCTTCGACGTCGTCTACAACCTGCTGAGCCTCAAGCTCAACCACCGCATACGTCTCAAGGTCGCGACCGACGAGAACCAGCCGGTGCCGTCCTGCGTCGGCGTCTTCAGCGCCGCCGGCTGGTTCGAGCGCGAGGCGTGGGACCTTTACGGCATCTATTTCGCCGATCATCCCGATCTGCGGCGCATCCTCACCGACTACGGCTTTGAAGGCCACCCGCTGCGCAAGGACTTCCCGCTCACGGGCTATGTCGAGCTGCGCTACGACGAGGGCCAGAAGCGCGTCGTTTACGAGCCGGTGCGCCTGAAACAGGAATTCCGCAGCTTCGATTTCCTGTCGCCCTGGGAAGGCATGAGCCATGTGCTCCCGGGCGACGAGAAGGCGAAGGAGGAGCCGAAGTGACCGGCGACCCGCAGGCGCAGATCAAGAGTTTCACCATGAATTTCGGGCCGCAGCATCCGGCGGCCCACGGCGTGCTGCGCCTGGTGCTCGAAATGGACGGCGAGGTGGTGGAGCGCGCGGATCCGCATATCGGCCTCCTCCACCGCGGCACCGAGAAGCTGATCGAGTACAAGACCTATCTCCAGGCTGTGCCGTATTTCGACCGGCTCGATTACGTCTCGCCGATGTGCCAGGAGCACGCCTATGCGCTCGCGGTCGAGAAGCTCCTCGGCATCGAGGCGCCGCCGCGCGCCCAATATATCCGCGTGCTGTTCGCCGAGCTGACGCGCATCCTAAACCACATCCTGAACCTCACCACCTTCGCGCTCGACGTGGGCGCGATCACGCCGCTGCTGTGGGGCTTCGAGGAGCGCGAGAAGCTGATGGAGTTCTACGAGCGCGTTTCCGGCGCGCGGCTGCACTCGGCCTATTTCCGTCCCGGCGGCGTACACCAGGATATGCCGGCGGGATTGGCCGAGGACATCGGTGCCTTCATCGACCAGTTCCCCAAGCGCATCGACGATCTCGAGCAGCTCCTCACCGAGAACCGCATCTTCAAGCAGCGCACCGTCAATATCGGCGTCGTCAGCCCCGAGGATGCCTGCGATTGGGGTTTCTCGGGGCCCATGCTGCGCGGTTCGGGCGTCGCCTGGGACCTGCGCAAGGCACAGCCTTACGATGTCTACGGGGAAATGGATTTCGACATCCCGATCGGCAAGAACGGCGATTGCTGGGACCGTTATCTCGTGCGCATGGAGGAGATGCGGCAGTCGCTGCGCATCATGCGGCAGGCGCTCGACCGGATGCCGGGCGGGCACGTGACGGTCAACGACCGCAAGGTGGCGCCGCCGCCGCGCGCCGAGATGAAGCACTCGATGGAAGCGCTCATCCACCACTTCAAGCTCTATACCGAGGGCTATCACGTGCCGGCGGGCGAGACCTACACCGCGGTCGAGGCGCCCAAGGGCGAGTTCGCCGTCTATCTTGTCGCCGACGGGACCAACCGTCCCTACCGTTGCAAGATCCGCTCGCCGGATTTCGCCTTCCTCCAGGGCCTGGATTTCATGTCGCGGGGTCACATGCTTGCCGATGTTGTCGCGATCATCGGCTCGATGGACATCGTCTTCGGCAGCATCGACCGATGAGCGAGCACGGACCCGACACCCCCGTCGCGCAGCCGGCGAGCTTCGCCTTCACGCAGGAGAATCTCGCGCTCGCCCAGGCGCACATCGCCAAATACCCGCCCGGGCGCCAGGCCAGCGCGGTGCTGCCGCTGCTCGATCTCGCCCAGCGCCAGCACGGCAACTGGCTGCCGCGGGCGGCGATGGACCATGTCGCGGAATTGCTGGCGATGCCGCCCATCCGCGTCTACGAGGTCGCGACCTTCTACACTATGTTCAATCTGCGCCCGGTGGGGCGGCACTTCTTCCAGATCTGCACCACTACGCCGTGCTGGCTCAGGGGCTCGGACGCGGTGGTGGCGGCGTGCCGCACGCGGCTCGGCATCGGCATCGGCGAGACCACGTCCGACGGGCTCTTCACATTGAAGGAAGTCGAGTGCCTGGGCGCCTGCGTCAACGCGCCGATGATCCAGGTCAACGACGATTTCTACGAGGACCTCGACGGGCCGTCGACGGTGACGCTCATCGACGCGCTGGCGCGCGGTGAGCGCCCGCCCAAGGGCTCCGTCACGGGCCGCAACGGCTCGGCGCCCGCGGGTGGCGCCAAGACGCTCAAAGAGCTTTCGTTCCCGAAGGACCCGGCGTGATGCTGAGCGACCGCGACCGCATCTTCACCAATCTCTACGGCCAGTTCGACTGGCGCCTCAACGAGGCGCGCCGGCGCGGCGACTGGGACGGCACCAAGGATTTGATCCTCAAGGGCCGCGACTGGATCGTCAACGAGATCAAGGCATCGGGATTGCGGGGCCGCGGCGGCGCCGGCTTCCCCACAGGCCTCAAATGGTCGTTCATGCCCAAGAGCAGCGACCGGCCCTGCTATCTCGTGATCAACGCCGACGAGAGCGAGCCTGGCACCTGTAAGGACCGCGACATCATCCGCAATGACCCGCACAAGCTGGTCGAGGGCGCGCTGCTGGCGAGCGTCGCGATGGGCGCGCACGCCTGCTACATCTATATCCGCGGCGAGTTCATCAACGAGGCGCTTGTGCTTCAGGCCGCGATCGACGAGGCCTACGCGGCCGGGCTCCTGGGCAAGAACGCGTGCGGCGCGGGCTTCGATTTCGAGCTCTATCTCCATCGCGGCGCCGGCGCCTATATCTGCGGCGAGGAGACGGCTCTCTTGCAGAGCCTCGAGGGCCAGAAGGGACAGCCGCGGCTCAAGCCGCCTTTCCCCGCCGCGGTCGGTCTCTATGGCTGCCCCAGTACGGTCAACAACGTCGAGACCATCGCCGTCGCTCCCACCATCTTGCGCCGCGGCGGGGCGTGGTTCGCCGGCATCGGCCGCCCCAAGAACGAGGGCACCAAGGTGTTCTGCATCTCGGGCCATGTCATGGAGCCGTGCAACGTCGAGGAGGAGATGGGCATCCCGCTGCGCGAGCTGATCGAGCGCCACGCCGGCGGCGTGCGCGGCGGCTGGGACAATCTTCTCGCCATCATTCCCGGCGGCTCCTCGGTTCCGTGCATCCCCAAGTCCACCTGCGACGACCAGTTGATGGATTTCGACTCGCTGCAGAAGGTCAAGAGCGGACTCGGCACCGCTGCCGTGATCGTGATGGACAAGTCGACCGACATCGTCAAGGCGATCGCCCGCCTCTCCAAGTTCTACAAGCACGAGAGCTGCGGCCAATGCACGCCGTGCCGCGAGGGCGCGGGCTGGATGTGGCGGGTGATGGAGCGCCTGGCGACGGGCGACGCCGGCGTCGGTGAGATCGACGCCCTCCTCGAAGTGTCGTACCAGATCGAGGGCCACACGATCTGCGCCTTGGGCGACGCGGCGGCGTGGCCAGTGCAGGGTCTCATTCGCCATTTCCGGCCCGAGATCGAGCGACGCATTGCCCAGCATCACGCGGCCCCCAAGGCGGCGGAGTAGCGCGCATGCCCAAGCTCACGGTCGATGGAATCGCGGTCGAGGTGCCGGCCGGCGCGACAGTGCTCCAGGCGTGCCAGCTCGCTGGCGTCGAGGTGCCGCATTTCTGCTTCCACGAGCGCTTGGCGATCGCCGGCAATTGCCGCATGTGCCTCGTCGAGCAGGAGAAGGCGCCGAAGCCGATCGCGTCCTGCGCCATGCCCGTCGCCGAAGGCATGGTGATCCACACCGACAGCGACAAGGCCAAGAAGGCGCGCCACGGGGTGATGGAGTTCCTGCTGATCAATCATCCGCTCGACTGTCCCATCTGCGACCAGGGCGGAGAGTGCGACCTGCAGGACGAGGCCATGGCCTACGGCTTCGACCGCGGCCGCTATCTCGAGAATAAGCGCGCGGTGCGCGACAAGGATTTCGGGCCGCTGGTCAAGACCAGCATGAACCGTTGCATCCACTGCACCCGCTGCATTCGCTTTCTTGCCGATGTCGCGGGGGTCGAGGAGCTGGGCGCGACCGGGCGCGGCGAGGACATGGAGATCGGCACCTATATCGAGCGCGCGCTCACCTCCGAGCTGTCGGCCAACATCATCGATCTGTGCCCGGTGGGCGCGCTTACCTCCAAGCCTTACGCCTTCGTCGCCCGGCCGTGGGAGCTGACCAAGGCCGAATCGGTCGACGTGCTCGACGCGGTCGGCAGCAACATCCGCGTCGATGCGCGCGGCGGCCAAGTGCTGCGCGTGCTGCCGCGCCTCAACGAGGACGTGAACGAGGAGTGGATATCCGACAAGACGCGCTATGCCATGGACGGGCTCGCGCGCCGCCGCCTCGACCGGCCATTCGTGCGCCGCCACGGAAGGCTCGAGGAAGCCTCCTGGCACGACGCTTTCGCCGCCATCGCCCAGCGCTTGGCGCGGCTCCCTGGCACGCAGGTTGCCGCCATCGCCGGCGATCTCGCTGACGCCGAGGCGATGTGCGCCCTCAAAGACCTGATGACGGCGCTGGGCTCGCCCCATCTCGACTGCCGCCAGGATGGCGCCGCGCTCGATCCCGCCTGCCGCGCGGGCTATCTCTTCAACACCAGCATCGCCGGCATCGACGAGGCCGATGCCTGCCTGCTGATCGGCGCCAATCCGCGCTCCGAGGCCGCGATCCTCAACGCTCGCTTGCGCAAGCGCTGGCTCCAGGGCGCGCTCAAGGTCGCGACCATCGGTCCGCCGCTCGATCTGACATATCCCGCCGCGACGCTCGGCGCCGGGCCGCAGACCCTGGCCGAGCTCGCCGCCGGCCGCCCCGCCTGGTTCGAGACCCTGAAGCAGGCCAAGCGGCCGATGCTGATCCTGGGGCAGGGGGCGCTGCGCCGGCCCGATGGGGCCGCGATCCTCGACCTTGCCCGCACGCTCGCCGAGAGCGCCGGGCTGGTGCGCGAGGATTGGAACGGGTTCAACGTCCTCCACACCGCCGCCGCGCGCGTCGGCGGTCTCGATCTGGGCTTCGTGCCGCAGGCGGGCGGGCGCGACGTGGCGGGCATCCTCGCCGGCTGCGAGGCAGGCGAGATCGGGGCGGTCTATCTCCTCGGCGCCGACGAGATCGATATGCGCCGCCTGGGCGGCGCCTTCGTCATCTATCAGGGCCATCACGGCGATGCCGGTGCGCACCGCGCGGACGTGGTGCTGCCCGGCGCCGCCTATACCGAGAAGGACGCAACCTACGTCAACACCGAGGGCCGCGTCCAGTTCGCGCGCCGTGCCGTATTCCCGCCGGGCGACGCGCGCGAGGACTGGAAGATCGTGCGCGCGCTGTCCGAGATGCTGGGCCGCACCTTGCCCTACGACGCGCTGCCGGCGCTCAGACAACGCATGAGCGAGATCGCGCCGCATTTCGCCACGCCCGAGACGGTCGCGCGCGCCGCCTGGGGCGCGTTCGGGCGCAAGGGGCCGGTCGAGGCCGCGCCGTTCGCCTATCCGATTGCCGACTTCTATCACACCGACGCGATCAGCCGCGCGTCGGCGACCATGGATGCCTGCGCCGCGGCCCTGGGCGCGCACAAGGGGGATGCGAAGACCGGCACGCATGGTTGAGCTCTGGACCACATACGGCATGCCGACGGCGATCCTGGTCGCCGAGATCGTCGCGATCATCGTGCCGCTGCTGCTGGCGGTGGCGTACCTGACCTACGCCGAGCGCAAGGTGCTGGCGGCGGCGCAGCTTCGCCGCGGGCCCAACGTGGTCGGCTGGTTCGGGCTGCTGCAGCCGATCGCCGACGGGCTCAAGCTCCTGATGAAGGAGACGGTGATCCCGAGCGGCGCCAACCGCGTCGTGTTCGTGGCGGCACCGATCCTCACCTTCGTGCTGAGCCTCATCGCCTGGGCGGTCATTCCCTTCGACAAGGGCATGGTCATCGCCGACATCAATGTCGGCATCCTCTATCTCTTCGCGATCAGTTCCTTGGGCGTCTACGGCATCATCATGGCCGGGTGGTCGTCCAACTCGAAATATGCCTTCCTGGGCGCGCTCAGGGCCGCGGCGCAGATGGTGTCCTACGAGGTCTCGATCGGCTTCGTCATCGTCACCGTGCTGCTGTGCGTCGGCTCCCTCAATCTCAGCGACATCGTCGAGGCGCAGCGCCGGGTGTGGTTCTGCCTGCCGCTCTTCCCGATGTTCATCGTGTTCTTCATCTCCGGATTGGCCGAGACCAACCGCTCGCCCTTCGACTTGGTCGAAGGCGAGTCCGAGCTGGTGGCCGGGTTCTTCGTCGAATACTCGGCGATGCCGTTTGCGCTCTTCTATCTCGGCGAATACGCCAACATGATCCTGATGAGCGCGATGACCAGCATCCTGTTCCTGGGCGGCTGGCTCGCGCCCTTCGGCATCCAGCCCTTCACCGGCGTGCTCGCCCATCTCTGGTCGCTCGCCTGGTTCGCGGTCAAGATGGCGTTCGTCCTCTTCTGCTTCTTGTGGGTGCGGGCGACCGTGCCGCGCTTCCGCTACGACCAGCTGATGCGGCTCGGCTGGAAGGTGTTCCTGCCGCTCTCTCTCGCGTGGGTGGTGCTGACCGCCGGCTTCCTGGTGGCGACCGGCTCGGTGCCGAGCTAGGCCTCCGGAGAAAGGTTTGACATGGCGTTTCTCGACCGCGGCGCGCGCACGGCCCTCCTGGGAGAGCTGGCCTCCGGCCTGTGGCTGACCTTGAAATACATGTTCAAGGAGCCGGTGACGGTGAACTATCCGTTCGAGAAGGGGCCGCTCAGCCCGCGCTTCCGCGGCGAGCATGCCTTGAGGCGCTATGCCAACGGCGAGGAGCGCTGCATTGCCTGCAAGCTGTGCGAGGCGATTTGTCCCGCGCTCGCCATCACCATAGAGGCCGAGCCGCGCGAGGACGGCAGCCGCCGCACCACGCGCTACGACATCGACATGACCAAGTGCATCTATTGCGGCTTCTGCCAGGAGGCGTGCCCGGTCGACGCCATCGTCGAGGGCCCCAATTTCGAATTCGCGGTCGAGACGCGCGAGGAGCTGTTCTACGACAAGGACAAGCTGTTGGCGAACGGCGACCGCTGGGAGGCGGAGATCGCGAAGAACCTCGCGCTCGACGCGCCGTACCGGTGAGGCGCCGCGCCCTATGATCATCCAAGCAATCTCCTTCTGGCTCTTCGCTGGCGTCGCGGTCGCGTCGGGCGTGATGGTGATCGCCGCGCGCAATCCGGTCCATTCGGTGTTGTTCCTGATCCTCGCCTTCTTCAACTCGGCAGGGCTGTTCGTGCTCTTGGGCGCCGAGTTCCTGGCGATGATCCTGGTCATCGTCTATGTCGGCGCCGTGGCGGTGCTGTTCCTGTTTGTGGTGATGATGCTCGACATCAATTTCGTCGAGCTGCGCCAGGGGTTCCTGCAATACCTGCCGGTGGGGGCGCTCATCGGCCTCGCGCTCTTCGTCGAGCTGGTGCTGGTGTTCGGCGCCTGGGTGGTGGCGCCCGAAATCGCGGCGACCGCCGCGGCGCCGATGCCGCCGCCGGCGCAGGTCTCGAACACGGCGGCCTTGGGCGCGCTGCTCTATACCCGCTATGTCTACGCGTTCCAGGCGGCGGGCATGGTCCTGCTCGTCGCCATGATCGGCGCGATCGTGCTGACCTTGCGCCGGCGCGAGGGCGTGAGGAAGCAGCGCATCGGGCAGCAGGTCGGCCGCCGGCGCGAGGACAGCGTCGAGGTGGTGAAGGTGCGGCCGCGCGAGGGGGTGTCCTGACATGCTCGAAATCGGCCTTGCCCATTATCTCACCGTTGCCGCCATCCTGTTCACGCTCGGCATTTTCGGCATCTTCCTCAACCGCAAGAACGTCATCATCATCTTGATGTCGATCGAGCTGATGCTGCTCGCGGTCAACCTCAACTTCGTCGCCTTCTCCGCCTTCCTCCACGATCTGGTGGGACAGATCTTCGCCATGTTCGTCCTGACCGTGGCGGCGGCGGAGGCGGCCATCGGGCTTGCCATCCTGGTCGTCTATTTCCGCAACCGCGGCACCATTGCGGTCGAGGACATCCACCTGATGAAGGGCTGATCCGTGACCGTCGCCGCCGTCTTCCTACCGCTCCTCGGTGCGTTCATCGCCGGCATCTTCGGCCGCTTCATCGGCGATCGCGGCTCGCAGCTCGTCACCTGCGCGGCCCTGTCGCTGGCGGCGGTGCTGGGCGTCATCCTGTTCTCGGTGGTGGCGGTCCATGGCCACACCGTCACCGTCCATCTCTTCACCTGGATCGACACCGGCGATCTCCAGGTCGATTGGGCGCTGCGCTACGACCCGCTCTCGGCGGTGATGGTGGCGGTGGTGACGGTCGTCTCGTGCATGGTCCACATCTATTCCGTGGGCTACATGGCGCACGACCATTCGGTCCCGCGCTTCATGGCGTATCTGAGCCTCTTCACTTTCTTCATGCTGATGTTGGTGACGGCGGACAATTTCGTGCAGCTCTTCTTCGGCTGGGAGGGCGTCGGCCTCAGCTCCTATCTCCTGATCGGCTTCTGGTACGACCGGCCATCCGCCAACGCCGCCGCGATCAAGGCCTTCATCGTCAACCGCATCGGCGATTTCGGCTTCATCCTGGGCATCTTCGCGGTCTACGAGATTTTCGGCTCGCTCCAGTTCGACACCGTGTTTGCCGCCGCGCCCGACGTGGCGCACAACACCATCCCCTTCCTCAGCCGCGAGGTCGACGCACTGACCGTGACCTGCATCCTGCTGTTCGTGGGCGCGATGGGGAAGTCGGCGCAATTGGGCCTGCACACCTGGCTTCCCGACGCCATGGAGGGACCGACGCCGGTCTCGGCGCTCATTCATGCCGCCACCATGGTGACGGCCGGCGTGTTCATGGTGGCGCGCCTGTCGCCGATGTTCGAATATTCCACGACCGCGCTCGCCGTCGTGGTGGTGGTGGGCGGCACGACCGCGATCTTCGCCGCCTCCATCGGCATGGCGCAGAACGACATCAAGCGCGTCATCGCCTATTCGACCTGCAGCCAGTTGGGCTAC
This sequence comes from Allostellaceae bacterium, assembly GCA_035604615.1. Taxonomy (GTDB): domain Bacteria; phylum Pseudomonadota; class Alphaproteobacteria; order ATCC43930; family CGMCC-115725; genus DATJLY01. The sequence goes on from DATNID010000019.1 coordinate 26,354, forward strand.
ATGTTCTTCGCCGCCGGCGTCTCGGCCTATGGCGCGGCGATGTTCCACCTAATGACGCACGCCTTCTTCAAGGCCCTTCTGTTCCTCGGCGCCGGCTCGGTGATCCACGCGCTCTCGGGCGAGCAGGACATGCGCAAGATGGGAGGGCTGGCGCGCCTCATCCCATGGACCTATGCGCTGATGTGGGTCGGGAGCCTTTCGCTCGCGGGCATCATTCCGTTCGCCGGCTATTGGTCGAAAGACATGATCGTCGAAGCCGCCTGGGCATCGGGCACCGGCGTTGGGATGTATGCCTTCTGGCTCGGCCTCTTCTCGGCCTTCCTCACCGCCTTCTATTCCTGGCGCCTCATTTTCCTGACCTTCCACGGCGCCCCGCGCGCCTCGGCCGAAACGATGCGCCACGTGCATGAATCGCCGTGGGTGATGATCGCGCCGCTGCTGGTGCTGGCCGCGGGAGCGATCTTCGCCGGCGCCGGTTACCACCTCTTCGTCGGCGAGGGACGCGAGGGATTCTGGCGCGACGCGATCCTGGTGCTGCCGGAGCACGATTCGATCGAAGGCGCGCATCATGCGCCGTTCATCATCGGCATCCTGCCGCTGATCATGGGTCTCGCCGGCATCGCCGTGGCGTGGTTCTCCTATATCAAGCGGCCCGAAATCCCGGGCATCGCCGCCGCGCGCTACCGCCTTGTCTATCTCCTCCTGCTCCACAAATATTATTTCGACGAGATCTATGACGCGCTGCTGGTGCGGCCGGCGATGGCGCTCGGGTTCGGTCTGTGGAAGAAGGGCGACGGCGCGACCATCGACGGGTTGGGTCCCGACGGCGTCTCGGCGCGCACGCTCGACCTGTCGGTGCTGGCGAGCCGGCTGCAAACCGGATACCTCTACCATTATGCCTTCGCCATGCTGATTGGCGTCGTCGTGCTGGTATCTTGGTATCTGCTGCGGCCGGCAGGGTAAGCGCGATGTCGAGCTGGCCGCTCCTCAGTCTCGTCACGTTCCTGCCCATGGTGGGCGTGGTGGCGATCCTCGTCCTGCGCGGCGACGATGCGGACGTGGCGCGCAATGCACGTTGGTTCGCGCTCTGGACCTCACTGTTCGATCTCGCGCTGGCGATCGCCGTGTGGGCGAATTTCGACCCAGCGCGCGGCGATTTCCAGCTCCTCGAGGAAGCGCCGTGGCTCCCCGGCTTCAACATCAACTACCGTATGGGGGTCGACGGGATCTCCGTGTTCTTCGTTTTGCTGTCGAGCTTCCTTACGCCCATCTGCATCCTCGCGAGCTGGAACGCGGTCAAGCTGCGCGTGCGCGAATACATGATCGCGTTCCTGGCGCTCGAGACCTTGATGGTGGGCACGTTCTGCGCCCTCGACCTCTTCCTTTTCTATGTCTTCTTCGAGGGCGTGCTCATTCCGATGTTCCTCATCATCGGCGTCTGGGGCGGCCCGCGGCGGGTCTATTCCGCCTTCAAGTTCTTCCTCTACACGCTCTTGGGCTCGGTACTGATGCTGCTGGCGCTCATCACCATTTATCTCGAGACCGGGTCGAGCGATGTACGCGAGGCGCTTGCCTACGACTTCCCGGGCTCGCTGCAGACCTGGCTGTGGCTCGCCTTCTTCGCCTCGTTCGCGGTGAAGATGCCGATGTGGCCCGTGCATACCTGGCTCCCCGATGCTCATGTCGAGGCGCCGACGGCGGGCTCCGTCATCCTCGCCGGCGTGCTCTTGAAGATGGGCGGCTACGGCTTCATCCGCTTCTCGCTGCCGATGTTCCCGCTCGGTTCGCAGGCTTTCACGCCGCTCGTCTTCGCGCTCTCGATCGTCGCCATCATCTACACCTCGCTGGTGGCGCTGGCGCAGGACGACATGAAGAAGCTCATCGCCTATTCCTCGGTGGCGCATATGGGCTTCGTCACCATGGGCATCTTCACCGTCACGTCCGAGGGGCTCCAGGGCGCGATGATCCAGATGCTCAGCCACGGCGTCGTGTCGGCCGCGCTCTTCCTCGTCGTCGGCGTCGTCTATGACCGCCTCCACACGCGCGACATCGCGCGCTATGGCGGGCTCGTCAACATCATGCCGAAATACGCGGCGGTGTTCATGGTGTTCATGCTCGCCTCGGTCGGGCTGCCGGGAACCTCCGGCTTCGTCGGCGAGTTCCTGTCGCTGATCGGCGCTTTCCAGGTCAACACGTGGGTCGCATTCCTCGCCGCTACCGGCATGATCCTCGGCGCGGCATACATGCTCTACCTGTATCGTCGCGTGATCTTCGGCGTCATCACCCACGAGGACGTGCGCGCGATGCTCGACTTGACCCCTCGCGAGGTCGCGATCTTCGCGCCGATGATCGCCATCGTGCTATGGATCGGGGTCTATCCCGACTCGTTCCTGAAGCCGATGCAGCCCACCCTTGCCAACCTCATAGAGCGCGTCCAGGCCGCCGAGCGCGCCCACGACGCGAAATTCGCCGCGGCCAAGCCTGCGCGGGTGGAGTAGGGAACGCCATGCCGGTCTTCCCCGTTCCCGATTTCCTGCCGGCACTGCCCGAGATCTTCCTCGGTACGGCGGCGATGGCGCTGCTGCTGCTGGGCGTCCACCAAGGCGACCGCGCCGCGCGCGAGATCGCGTGGCTCGCGATCGGCGCGCTCGCGATCGCGCTGGCGCTGGTGCTGGCGCCGCTCGTCTCGCACGGGCCCGCGCGCCAGGTGAGCCTCTTCGGCATGTTCGTCACCGATGGTTTCGGCGCCTACGCCAAGGTGCTGGTGCTTCTGGGCTCGGGCCTCTCGATCGTGATGTCGATGGCCTATAACGAGCAGCACGGTATCGCGCGCTTCGAGTTTCCCGTGCTCGTGCTGCTCGGCACCACCGGCATGATGATGATGGTGTCGGCGAACGATTTGATCGCGCTCTATCTCGCGCTCGAGCTGCAGAGCCTGTCGCTTTATGTCGTGGCCAGCTTCGCGCGCGACAGCGAGCGCTCGACCGAGGCCGGGCTCAAATATTTCGTTTTGGGCGCGCTCGCCTCGGGCATGCTGCTCTACGGCGCGTCGCTGGTCTACGGCTTCACCGGCACCACCAATTTCGACGTGCTGGCGCAGCTTCTCGCCAACCAAGGCACGGCGTCGGTAGGTCTCGTCGTCGGTATCGTCTTCATCGCGGTGGGGCTCGCCTTCAAATGTTCGGCGGTACCGTTCCACATGTGGACGCCCGACGTCTACGAGGGCGCGCCGACGCCGGTCACCGCGTTCTTCTCGGTCGCGCCCAAGACCGCGGCCATCGTGCTGTTCACGCGCGTCATGGTCGAGCCGTTCGGCGGCCTCACCCTGGAATGGCGCCAGATCATCTGGTTCATCGCCGTCGCCTCGATGGTGCTGGGCGCCTTCGCCGCCATCAATCAGCACAACATCAAGCGGCTGATGGCCTACAGCTCCATCGGCCATGTCGGCTATGCCCTCATCGGCCTCGCCGCCGGCAGCCCAGCGGGCGTGCGCGGGATCCTCGTCTACATGGCGATCTATCTCTTCATGAATGTCGGCACCTTCGCCGTCATCCTGTGCATGAGGCGCGACGGGCGCATGGTCGAGGAGATTGAGGATCTGAGGGGCCTGTCGCGAACCCGGCCGGCGCTGGCGCTGGCGCTCGCGATATTCATGTTCTCGATGGCCGGAATTCCGCCGCTCGCGGGGTTCTTCGCCAAGCTCTATGTCTTCCTCGCCGCCATCGATGCCGGGCTCTACACGCTCGCCGTCATCGGCGTGGTGGCGAGCGTGGTGGGCGCGTACTACTACCTGCGCATCGTCAAGCTGATGTATTTCGACGAGCCGGTCGGCGTCGGATTCGATCGGCCGATCGCGCGCGAGATGCAGGCCGTGCTGCTGATCTCGGCGGTGGTGATCCTTTTCTTCTTCGCTTATCCGGGCCTCGTGGTCGACGGCGCCGACAGCGTGGCCGCTTCGCTCTTCGCCGGATGAGCGGCGCGCTCCTTCCGCCGTTCTTCCGCCTGCTGCGCTTCGAGCGGATCGACAGCACTAACGACGAAGCCAAGCGCCTCGCCGCGTCGGGCGCGGCTGAGGGCGCGCTCGTCCTTGCGCGCGAGCAGAGCGCGGGCCGCGGCCGGCGCGGCCGCGCCTGGCTATCGCCGCCAGGCAATCTCTATTGCTCGGTGCTGCTGCGCCCGGCGGCAACCGTGCGCGACGCGGCCCAGTTGGGATTCGCGGCCTCGCTCGCCATCGCGGAAGCGGCATCGCAATTCCTGCCGCGCCGCGCGGATGTCGCGTGCAAATGGCCCAACGACGTGTTGATCGATGGCGCCAAGGTCGCGGGTATCCTGATGGAATCGCGTGCGGGCGGCGACGGGACACTCGATTGGCTGGTGCTCGGCATCGGCGTCAATCTCGTCTCGCATCCCGAGGGGACCGAGCATCAGGCGACCTCGCTCCTCGCGTCGGGCGCGGGTGAAGTGACAGTGGACGCGTTCCTTCCCGCGCTGGCCGAGCGCTTCCTCGCCTGGTACGAAGCGTGGCGGCGCGAAAATGGGTTCGCTTCTCTGCGTTCCGCCTGGCTGGAACGAGCGCATGGGCTCGGCCACGCGATCCGCGTGCGGCTCCAAGACCGCGAGATCGAGGGAAGCTTCGCCGGGCTCGACACTCAGGGTCGGCTCGTGCTGGATGCGCCCGACGGACGACGCCACATCTCCGCCGCCGAAATCTTTCCCGCCGCGTGAGCATCGAGGAGTTCGCCATGCTGCTCGCGATCAACGCCAACAACACCAACACGGTGTTCGCCGTTTGGGACGGCGACCGCCTCGCCGGTTCGTGGCGCGCCGCGACCGACGCGCGCCGCACCGCCGACGAATACGTGGTGTGGCTCGATCATCTGCTCGCGCTCAACGGCTTGGCACGGCGCGATTTCGATGGCGCCATCATCGCCAGCGTCGTGCCGGAGGCGAACTTCAACCTGCGCCGCCTGTGCCGCGAGTATTTTGGCGGCGATCCGCTCGTGGTCGGCGAGGCGGGGGTCAGGACCGGCGTCGAGGCGCTGGTGGACCGGCCGGAGGAGGTCGGCGCCGACCGCCTGGTCAACACCGCCGCCGCGCACGACCGCTACAAAGGGCCGCTGGTGATCGTCGATTTCGGCACCGCCACCACCTTCGACGTGGTCGATCGCGACGGCAATTACCGCGGCGGCGTGATCGCGCCGGGGATCAATCTATCGCTCCAGGCGCTGGCGCTGGCGGCGGCGAAGCTGCCTTCGGTACCGATCGGCCGCACCGCGCGCGTCATCGGCACCAGCACGGTCGCGTGCATGCAGTCGGGGATCTTCTGGGGCTATGTCGGCCTCATCGAAGGGCTGGTCGCGCGCATCGTGGCCGAGTTCGGCGAAAAGATGAGGGTCATTTCCACCGGCGGGCTCGCGCCGCTCTTCGACGGCGCGACTTCCGCCATCGAGCGCACCGATCCGACGCTCACGCTGTGGGGGCTGAAGCTCATTTTCGATCGCAACCGCGCGCCATGACCGAGCGCATCCCGTCGCCCAACCGCCCCGACGAGCTCGCCTTTGTCGCACTCGGCGGCGTCGGCGAGATCGGCATGAACATGGCGCTCTACGGCCATCAAGGGCGCTGGCTGATGATTGACTGCGGCATCACCTTCGCCGACGACACCATGCCGGGCGTCGAGGTGCTGATGGCCGATCCGTCCTTCATCGCCGCGCGCAGCGAAGAGCTGGTCGGCCTCGTCGCGACACATGCGCATGAGGACCATATCGGCGCCATTCCCTATCTGTGGCCGCGCCTCAAATGCCCGGTCTACGCCACGCCCTTCACCGCCGCGCTCTTGCGCCTCAAGCTGATCGAGGTCGGGCTCGAGCACGAGGTGCCGATCGTCGAGGTGCCGATGTCGGGCAAGTTCGTGGTCGGGCCGTTCGAGCTCGAGCTGATCACGCTCACCCATTCCATCCCCGAGCCCAACGCCGTGGTATTGCGCACCAAGCACGGCGCGGTCCTCCATACCGGCGATTGGAAGTTCGATCCCGATCCGATGATTGGTCCGGCCTCCGACATGGCAGCGCTGGAGCGGCTGGGTGACGCGGGTGTGCTCGCTATGGTGTGCGATAGCACCAACGCGATGCGGCCGGGCGAGGCAGGCTCGGAAGGCGCGGTGCGGCAGGTGCTCATCGATCTCGTCGGACGCTGCGCCAACCGCGTTGCCATCGCCTGTTTCGCCTCGAACGTGGCGCGCCTCGAATCGGCTGCGGTCGCGGCAGCGACCCATGATCGCCATGTCGCGCTGGTCGGGCGCTCGCTGTGGCGCATCGACCGCGCCGCGCGCGAGACCGGGTATCTGCGCGACGTGCCTCCCTTCCTCACCGAGGAGGAGGCCGCCTATCTGCCGCGCGACAAGGTGCTGCTGCTGTGCACGGGCAGCCAAGGCGAGCCGCGCGCGGCCTTGGTGCGGATCGCCGCCGACGAGCATGCGCATATCGTGCTCGAGCGCGACGACACGGTGATCTTCTCCTCGCGCGTCATTCCCGGCAACGAGCGCGCGATCGGCCGGCTGCAGAATTCGCTCATCGGGCTCGGCGTCGAGATCGTCACCGAGCACGACCACGCCGTCCATGTCTCGGGCCACCCGGCGCGGAACGAGCTCACGCGCATGTATCGCGCGGTGCGGCCGCGCATCGCCGTGCCCGTCCATGGCGAGGCGCGTCATCTCGTGGCGCAGGCGCGGCTGGCCGAGGCGTGCGACGTGCGCCAGGTCATCGTCACGCGGAATGGCGAGGTGGTGCGGCTCGCGCCCGGTCCCGCCGCCGTCATTGGCACGGTGCCGGTGGGGCGGCTCGCCGCCGACGGCAAGGCATTGATCGATGCCGGCGGCGAGGCGATCAAGAACCGGCAGCGCATGAACTTCAATGGCGCCGCGCTCGCCTCCATCGTTCTCGACGGCGAAGGGCGGCTGGCGGCGCCGCCGCAGGTGAGCATGCAAGGCTTTGCCGAGGCGCCGGACGAGGTCGAGGATCTCGTCCGCAAAGTCGCTGACGCGATCGAAGCGATGAAGCTGCGCGAGCGACGCGACGACGAGGCGGTGCGCGAGACGGCGCGGGTCGCGGTGCGGCGCTGGGCCCGCACGCGCCACGGCAAGCGCCCGGTGACGGAAATCCACGTGGTGCGGGTCGGAGGGGCGGGGAGGGGAGCATGATCGGCCGGCTCAACCATGTCGCCATCGCGGTGCCCGATCTCGCCGCCGCGGCATTGCTCTATCGCGGGACCTTGGGCGCGGATGTGTCGCAGCCGGTGGCGCTGCCCGAGCACGGCGTCACCACCGTGTTCGTGACCTTGCCCAACACCAAGATCGAATTGATCGAGCCGCTGGGCGAGCAGTCGCCGATCCGCGCCTTCCTCGCGCGCAATGGCGCCGGCGGCATCCATCACGTCTGCTACGAGGTGGCCGACATCCGCGCCGCGCGCGACCGGCTGGTGGCGACGGGCGCGCGCATCCTCGGCGACAGCGAGCCCAGGACCGGAGCCCACGGCAAGCCCGTGCTGTTCCTCCATCCCGGCGATTTCTGTGGCACGCTCATCGAGCTCGAGGAGGCGGGGTGAACTGGTTCATCGCCATCAGTGCCTATGTCGTGATCTGGTGGATCACGATCTTCGCGGTGCTGCCGTTCGGCGTCAGATTGTCCGACGAGGGCGATCCCGGCCGCGCCGCGGGCGCGCCCGCCGATCCGCGCCTAAAGCGCAAGGTGGTGGCGACGACGCTCGTTGCCGCGGCGATCTGGCTCGTCCTCTATTGGGCAGTGCGGAATGGCGTCGTGAACTTTCGAGGAATGACATGAGCGTCGAATACTGCGCGATGGCGCCGAGCCATCCCGTCCATGCCCCCTACCACGACCGCGAATACGGGTTTCCCTCGCGCGACGATCGCGTGCTGTTCGAGCGGCTGGTGCTCGAGATCAACCAGGCCGGATTGTCATGGCTCACCGTGCTCAACAAACGCGCCGCCTTCGCCGCCGCCTACGCCGACTACGATCTCGAGCGCGTGGCGCGGTTCGGCGCCAAGGACGTGGCCCGCTTGCTGGGCGATGCCGGCATCATCCGCAACCGGCTCAAGATCGAGGCCGTGATCGACAACGCGCGCCGCATCCTCGCGCTCGGCGCGGTGGCGGGTTCCTTTGCCCACTGGCTCGATGCCCATCATCCGCTGCCCAAGGAGCAGTGGGTCCGGCTCTTCCGCGACACGTTCCGCTTCACCGGCGGCGAGATCGTGGGCGAGTTCCTGATGAGTCTGGGCTACCTACCGGGCGCCCATGTCCGGTCCTGCCCGGTGCATGAACGCATCCTGCGACTCGACCCGCCCTGGCGCCGAGGCTCAAGTCCTGCTCAAGCAAAACGATCGCGGGCCAAGAAGGCAAATCTCAGGCGTACCGTAAAGGCAAAAAAATAAGGCAAGATCACGAGATGACCTTGCCCAGCGCTTTCGCGGTCTTCTGCCGCTTTGGTGAGTTTAGGGTCGCCTCCCCCCTGTCGATTGTTTCGACAATTCCTCCCTAAACTTGGGCCCGGCCGCCATCTGATGGGCGATCTCTATAGGCGAGCGGAGTGTACGAAACTCCACGCGACTCGTCACGCACAATCGTAAAATTACGTGGAAAAGTCCGATTTTAACTGTCCGCGCCTAGGCTTGGCCTATGCGTTTCCCCCTGCTCCCAATGCTGGCCTTGGGCCTCTGCGGACCGGCGTTCGCTGCTGGCCCGGCTGCGCCAGGCGCCGCAACGCTCACCCAAGACGGCAAGCTCGCGGTCGTCGGCGTGCCCTGCGCCGCGCTCAGCGTCGCTGCTGGCGCGGGTGCGGATTACGTGCCCGGCGTCGATGTCAATGGGAGCTCTGTCGCGCCCGCCGATTTGCCGCGCGTCGCTTCGCCCGTCACTGCCGATGCGGTCACGATCGAGATCGATCAGCATCTCGCGGGACAGTTCGGCATCCCGCAAACGGGCATCCCCTATCGAGGCAAGGCGATCGCAGGATATGTCACGGTGCGCGACGGCCGCGCCTACTTCAACGGCCAGCCGCTCGGCGCCGGCGCGAGCGACGCGCTTGTCGCCGCCTGTCGCGCCGAGAAGAAGTAGCGCCGCCGCGTGGACTTCGCAGCTTGGGTTGCCTAGATTGGCGACCCGCGCGACGCGAGGTCCGGATGCGACTCAGCCACTATTTCCTGCCGCTTCTGAAAGAGACGCCGAGCGAGGCGCAGATCGTGTCGCACCGGCTGATGCTGCGCGCCGGCATGATCCGGCAATCGAGCGCCGGCATCTATAGCTGGCTGCCGCTGGGCCTGCGCGTGCTGCGCAAGGTCGAGCGCATCGTGCGCGAGGAACAGGACGCCGCCGGTGCGCAGGAACTGCTGATGCCGACGCTCCAGCCTGCCGAGTTATGGCGCGAAAGCGGCCGCTACGAGGATTACGGCAAGGAGATGCTGCGCATCGTCGACCGGCACGAGCGCGACATGCTCTATGGGCCTACCAACGAGGAGCTGATCACCGACATCTTCCGCGGCGCGGTCAAGTCCTATCGCGATCTGCCCAAGAACCTCTATCACATCCAGTGGAAATTTCGCGACGAGGTGCGGCCGCGCTTCGGCGTCATGCGCGGGCGCGAGTTCCTGATGAAAGACGCCTATTCCTTCGACCTCGACAAGGCGGGGGCTATCACGGCCTATTTCCGCATGTTCGTCGCCTACATGAAGACCTTCAAGCGCATGGGGCTGACCCCCATCCCGGTACGCGCCGACACCGGTCCCATCGGCGGCGACTTGAGCCACGAGTTCCACATTGAGGCCGACACCGGCGAGAGCGAACTGTTCTTCGACGCCGACGTGGTCAAGCTCGACGAAGCCCAGATCGACCCGGCCAGCCCCGAAGTGCAGGAGCACGTCAAGCGCTGGTACGCCGCGACCGACGAGAAGCACGACGCGGCGGAGTTCGCCCAGCGCGTGCCCGAGGCGCGCCGCCGAAACGCCCGCGGCATCGAGGTCGGCCAGCTGTTCTATTTCGGTAGCAAATACTCGCTTCCGATGGGCGCGCTGGTCGCGGCGCCCGACGGCATGCAAGTTCCGGTCGAGATGGGTTCCTACGGCATCGGCGTGTCGCGCCTCGTCGGCGCCATCATCGAGTCGAGCCACGACGAGAGCGGCATCGTCTGGCCCTTGAACGTCGCGCCGTTCGCGGTCGGACTGATCAATCTGCGTACCAACGACGCCAAGTGCCGAGCCGCCGCCGACGCGCTCTATGCGACGCTCGAGGCCGCCGGGATCGAGACGCTCTATGACGATCGCGAGGACTCGCCCGGCGCCAAGTTCGCTGCAATGGATCTCATCGGCCTGCCCTGGCAGATCGTGATCGGCCCGCGCGGCGTGGCCGCCGGCACGGTCGAGATCAAGGAGCGCAAGACCGGCAAGGATGGCAAACGCGAGGAACTCTCGCCCGACGCTGCGCTCGCGCGCATCGGAGGGGCGCGGTGATCTTCGGCCCGTTCGAGCGCATGGTGGCGTTCCGCTATTTGCGCGCGCGCCGCCAGGAAGGATTCATCTCGGTCATCGCCATCTTCTCGCTCACGGGGATCGCGCTGGGCGTGGCGACGCTGATCATCGTCATGGCCGTGATGAACGGGTTTCGCGCCGAGTTGTTGGGCCGCATCCTGGGCTTCAACGGCCACATCAACGTCTATGCGACGCAAGGGCCGCTCAACGATTACGGCGCGCTGGCGCAGCGGGTCGCGAAGCTCCCCGGCGTCCTGTCCGCGCGCCCCTTGGTCGAAGGCCAAGTGATGGCGACGGCGCGCGGCGGCGGCACCGGCGCGCTGGTGCGCGGCTTGAGCGCGGAGGACCTGACCTCGCAGCCGCTGCTAGCGAAATCGGTCGATGCCAGCGTGCTTGCCGCCTTCAAGGACGACGCGGTCATCGTCGGCAGCCGGCTTGCGTTCCGGCTCGGCCTGAAAGCAGGCGACGCGATCACGCTCATCTCGCCCCAGGGCAGCGCCACGGCTTTCGGCACGGTGCCGCGCATCAAGAGCTATACCGTCGCCGGCACCTTCAATGTCGGCATGTACGAGTTCGACAATGGCGTCGTGTTCATGCCGTTGCCGGCGGCGCAGACCTTCTTCAACCTGGGGGAGGGGGTATCGAGCCTCGAGCTGATGGTGGCCGATCCCGACAAGGTGAAGGACTACGATCGCGAGATCTTCCAGGTGCTCGGCGGGCAAGTTCGCATCTTCGACTGGCAGCAGAGCAATCTCAGCTTCTTCAACGCCGTCGAGGTCGAGCGCAACGTCATGTTCCTGATCTTGACGCTCATCATCGTGGTGGCGGCGTTCAACATCATTTCCAGCATGATCATGCTGGTGAAGGACAAGGGGCGCGACATCGCCATCCTGCGCACCATGGGCGCGACACGCGGCATGATCTTGCGAATCTTCATGCTGTCGGGCGCGAGCGTCGGCGTCGTCGGCACTGTCGCAGGATTTGCAATGGGCGTCGCGTTTGCAGCCAACATCCAGGCGATCCGCGAATTCATCCAGAGCATCATCGGCACCGATCTCTTCGCCGCCGAGATTTATTTCCTGACGCAGGTGCCGGCGCGCATCGATCCCAGCGAGGTCGCGACCGTGCTGGCAATAGCGTTCGGCCTTTCCTTCCTAGCGACGATCTATCCCTCCTGGCGCGCGGCGCGGCTCGATCCGGTCGAGGCGCTGCGATATGAATGAGGGGGGATCGGGCGCGGCGCTCGAGCTGCGCCAAGTCGTGCGCAGTTTCGTTCAGGCGGGAGCGACGCTGCCTGTGCTGCGCGGTGTCTCGCTCACGGTCAGGCCGGGCGAGATCGTGGCGCTGGTCGGCCCCTCGGGCGCGGGCAAGTCGACCTTGCTCCACGTCGCAGGATTGCTCGAGAGGCCCGATGGCGGCGAGGTGCTGCTGGGCGGGCGCGACTGCGGCGCCATGTCCGATCAGGAACGCACCGAGACGCGGCGCGGCGCGCTGGGCTTCGTCTATCAGTTCCATCATCTCCTGCCGGAATTCTCCGCGCTCGAGAACGTGATGCTGCCACAGATGATTGCCGGAGTGGCGCGGCAGCGCGCGCGGGAGCGCGCGATGGCGCTGCTTCGCCAAGTGGGGCTCGAGGCGCGCGCCGACCATCGCCCCGCACGGCTCTCCGGCGGCGAGCAGCAGCGCGTCGCCATCGTGCGCGCGCTCGCCAACACGCCGCGCGTGCTGCTGGGTGACGAGCCCACCGGCAATCTCGACCAGCACACCGCCGCCGACGCGACCGACCTGCTGCTCGGGATCGTGCGCCAGGGCGGACTTGCCGCCCTTGTCGCCACCCACAATCTCGACCTCGCCCGCCGTATGGACCGCGTGCTCGCGCTCGAGGACGGGGTGATCGTCGAGCGGGCGGCGGCGTGAGACAAGATTCGGTTTGCCTGGCCGGCGCGCCGTGGGATGCTGACGCATCCCAGCGGAACTGACCCCATGCCCCACGCCGACTTCGTCCATCTCCGCGTCCATTCCGCCTATTCGCTGTCGTCGGGCGCGATCAAGGTGAAGGCGCTGGCCGCGCTCGCGAAAAGCGCTGCGATGCCGGCGGTGGCGATGACCGATGCCGGCAATCTCTTTGGCGCCTTGGAGTTTGCGCTCGCGGCGCGCGAGGTTGGGGTGCAGCCGATTATCGGCTGCGAACTGGCGCTGCGGCGCGGTGACGGCGATGTCCGAATCGCAGGGCGACTCGGTCCTGCCGCCGCGCCCGACCAGGTCGTGTTGCTGGTGCAGAACGAGGAGGGCTATCGCAACCTGCTCACGCTCTCGAGCCGTTCTTTCCTCGAGACCGAGGGTGGCGAGGAGCCGCAAGTGGCGCTTGCCGCACTCGAGGGCCGCACCGGCGGGCTGCTGCTTCTGACCGGCGGTCCGCGCGGGCCGGTGGGACGACTCCTCGGCGACGGCCAGGGCCAGGCGGCCGAAGCGGTGCTGCTGCGGCTCGCCGCGCTCTTTCCCGGGCGGCTCTATGCAGAGTTGATGCGTCATGGCCTCGCGACCGAGGACCGGATCGAGGAGCCGCTGATCGCGCTTGCCATGAAACACGGCCTGCCGCTGGTCGCGACCAACGACGTGTTCTTCGCCGATCCCGAATTCTATGACGCGCACGACGCGCTCGTGTGCATCGCCGAGGGCACGGTGGTGAGTAATCCCAACCGCCGCCGCCTGACCCGCGAGCACCACTTCAAGTCGCCGGCGGCGATGCGCGCGCTCTTTGCCGACGTGCCGGAGGCGTGCGACAACACGCTCGTCATCGCGCGGCGCTGCGCCTTTATGCCCGAGGCGCGCGACCCGATCCTGCCGCCCTTTGCCAGCGCCAGCGGCCGCGACGAAGCCGCCGAGCTACGCGCCGACGCCAGCGAGGGCCTCGAGCGCCGCCTCGCGCAGCAGATCTTCCGCCCAGAGATGAGCGAGGAAGAACGCGCCAAGGTTTCCGCGCCTTACCGCGAGCGGCTTGCATTCGAGCTCGACATGATCGTCGAGATGGGCTTCGCGGGCTACTTCCTGATTGTCGCCGAGTTCATCCGCTGGGCCAAGTCGGCGTCGATCCCAGTGGGGCCGGGGCGCGGCTCGGGCGCGGGCTCGGTGGCGGCGTGGGCGCTAACCATCACCGATCTCGATCCGCTGCGCTTCGGCCTTCTGTTCGAGCGCTTCCTCAATCCCGAGCGCGTGTCGATGCCGGACTTCGACATCGATTTTTGTCAGGACCGGCGTGACGAGGTGATACGCCACGTCCAGGAGCGCTACGGCCGCGACCGGGTGGCGCAGATCATCACTTTCGGCAAGCTCCAGGCGCGCGCGGTGCTGCGCGACGTGGGCCGCGTGCTTGAGATGCCCTACGGCCAGGTCGACCGCATCTGCAAGCTGGTGCCGAACAATCCCGCCAACCCGGTGACTTTGCAGCAGGCGATCGACGGCGAGCCCAGCCTGCGTACGATGCAGGAGACGGACGAGGGGGTGGCGCGCCTCATCGCCATCGCGCTCAAGCTCGAGGGGCTTTACCGCCACGCGTCGACCCACGCGGCCGGCGTCGTGATTGGCGACCGGCCGCTCGAAGAGTTGGTCCCGCTCTATCGCGATCCCCGCTCCGACATGCCGGTGACGCAGTTCAACATGAAATATGTCGAGCTGGCAGGGCTGGTGAAGTTCGACTTTCTGGGCCTCAAGACGCTCACGGTGCTGGCGCGCGCGCTCGATCTTCTGCGCCAGCGGGGCGTCGAGCTCGACCTTTCGACCCTGCCGCTCGACGATGCGCCCACATACGATCTCATGGGCCGCGGCGATACGGTGGGCGTGTTCCAGCTCGAAGGCGCGGGCATGCGCGACATGCTGCGCAAGCTCCGCCCCGATCGGTTTGAGGACATCATCGCCGTGGTCGCGCTCTATCGCCCCGGCCCGATGGAGAATATTCCGCGCTACATCGAGGTAAAGCACGGGCGGGAGACGTCTGACTATCTCCATCCGTCGCTCCAGCCGATCCTCGAGGAAACGCACGGCATCATGATCTATCAGGAGCAGGTGATGCGGATCGCGCAGGTGCTGAGCGGCTACTCGCTCGGCGGCGCCGACCTGCTGCGCCGCGCCATGGGGAAGAAGATCCGGTCCGAGATGGAGGCGCAGCGCCGCCAATTCATCGACGGCGCCATCGCGCGCGGCGTCGGCGGCGGCGTGGCCGAACACATTTTCGAGCAGGTGGCGAAATTCGCGGGCTACGGTTTCAACAAGTCGCACGCCGCCGCCTATGCGCTGGTTGCCTACCAGACCGCCTATCTCAAGGCGAACCATCCGGTCGAGTTCATGGCCGCGCTGATGAGCCTCGATATCGGCAACACCGACAAGCTCAACCTCTTCCGCCAGGAATGCAGCCGCCTCGGCATCAGGCTGCTGCCGGCGGATATCAACCGCTCGCGCGACACGTTCGCGGTCGAGGCTACGCCGCAGGGCGCCGCGATCCGCTATGCGCTGGCGGCGCTCAAGGGCGTCGGTGCCCAGGCCATGCAGCAGCTCGTCGAGGAGCGCGAGGCGCATGGACGCTTCGCCGATCTCTTCGATCTCGCCCGCCGCCTCGATCCCAGGACGTTCAACCGCCGCCAATTCGAGAGCCTGGTGAAGGCTGGTGCGTTCGATGGACTCAACCGCAATCGGGCGCAGACCTTCGCCGCCATCGACCTGTTGCTGCGTCATGCCCAAGCAGCAGCGAGCGAGCGCTCGAGCCAGCAGGTCAATCTCTTCGATGCGGGCGGGGCGCAGGACGCCGCGCCCGCCTTGCCCGCAGTCGAGAACTGGCAGCCGGTCGCGCGACTCCAGCACGAATTCGACGCCATCGGCTTCTATCTCTCGAGCCATCCGCTCGATGCCTATGGAAGGAGCCTCGCGCGGCTGGGCGTGGTGCGGTTCGCAGACCTGCCGGCGCGGCTCGCCGCCGGCGGCACGACCCGGGCCAAGCTCGCCGGCGTGCCGCTGTCGCGGCGCGAGCGTAACTCGGCGCGCGGCAGCCGCTTCGCTTTCGTGCAGATGTCCGACACCAGCGGCGTGTACGAGGTCGTGGTGTTCGCCGAAGTCCTGGCGCAGAGCCGACAGCTTCTAGACGACGGCGTGCCGCTCGTCGTCACCGTCGATATCCGCACCGACGATGACAGCCTACGTCTGATGGCGCAGCGGTTCGAGCGACTCGACATGGTCGCGACCGAGGCTGCGGCCGGGCTCAAGATCGTTCTGTCCGAGGGCGAGGCCTTGGCGCCATTGCGCGACCTAATGCGGCGCCAAGGCGGCGGCCGCGGACGCGTGAGCGTGATCGTGCCAGTGGCGCCAGCGCGCGAGGTCGAGATCGCGCTGCCCGGCGGCTTCAAGATCGCGCCTGATGTGCTCCATTCAGTTCGCGCTCTCCCGGGCGTCCTGGAGGTGCAGGACGTCTAGTTGTCAGCCTCTTTCGGATTTCCGCGCGCGCCGAATTGCGCTAGGTTTCGCTGCACTGCGAGTGGCACCTACGCGCAAGGCCAGATCAAGGGGGAATAAGAATGGCTGGACGTCGTGGGGCGCAACCGCGTCCGGGCTGGGCGCTCGAGCCCGATCTCCATCCTGTTGACGAGCATCTGCGGCGGCGAAGTTGGCGCGTGCTGCGGGCGGCGCTTCCATCCGGACGCGGCCTCGATCCGCTGCCCGGCTGGGTCACATGCCCCGACGATTTCATCGACTGGCTGACGAATCGCGTAAGCACCGCCGCGGTACGCGGCTATTTCGAGCATCTCGAACTCATCGCCAAACAGATTTGCGATCTCGAGTTGCTTCGTTTCGTGCGCCACCACAAGGCGCAAGTTTGAGCGCTTTGCGGCCTTGGCCTAGCGATCTGCGGCGAGGGGCTTGAGCATCGCCGCAAAAGCTTCATATAAAGGGTTGCGCGAACGCGAGGAATGGGATTGAACGTGACCAACCTGCGGCTCTACCGCCAGGCGAAATTCTCGGTCGGACAGATCGTCCGCCACCGTCTCTTTTCGTTCCGCGGCGTCATTTTCGATGTCGATCCGGTGTTCAGCAACTCCGACGAATGGTACGAGTCGATCCCGGCGGAGCGCCGGCCGTCCAAGGATCAGCCGTTCTACCATCTCCTGGCCCAGAACGCGCAGGGCGGGCCCTACGAGGCCTATGTTTCGGAACAGAACCTGGTGGTCGACGGCGACAACGGGCCGATCAGCCACCCAATGATCGACGTCATGTTCGAGCGCATCGCCGGCGACCGCTACGTGCTGCGCAGCAGCCGCTTCCAATAGCCGCAATCCGGTAACCTTGATTAAGGAAATCGGCGCGGCTGCGCCGTTAGCGCTCCCGGCTTGCCTCGAGATGGCGTAGCATCGCGCCGGCGGGAGGACAGGACGGACGGGTCATGGCCAAGCGAGCATTGATCACCGGCATCACCGGCCAGGACGGCGCCTATCTCACCGAGTTCCTCATAGAGAAGGGCTACGAGGTACACGGGCTGATGCGGCGGTCCAGCCTGTTCAACACCGACCGCATCGACCACCTCTATCACGATCCGCATGTCTCCGGCGCCTGCCTCGCGCTTCATTACGGCGACCTCACCGACGGCTCGGCGCTGCGCCGGGTGCTCGCATCGGTCGCACCGGACGAGGTCTACAACCTCGCCGCACAAAGCCACGTCATGGTCTCGTTCGAGCTGGCGGAATACACCGCCGACGTAGTCGCGGTCGGCACGCTGCGGCTGCTCGAGGCGCTGCGCGACCACGCCCAGGCGTCCGGCCGGCCGGTGCGCTTCTACCAGGCGGGCTCGTCCGAGATGTTCGGCGCTTCGCCGCCGCCGCAGAACGAGCGCACGGCGTTCCAGCCGCGCAGCCCCTATGCCGTCAGCAAGCTCGCCGCCCATTGGTACGCGGCGAATTATCGCGAGGCATACGGGCTCTTCGCGTGCAATGGCATTCTCTTCAATCACGAGAGCCCGCGGCGCGGCGAGACCTTCGTCTCGCGCAAGATCACCCGCGCGGTCGGACGTATCGTCGAGGGGCTGCAGGACAAGCTCTATCTCGGCAATCTCGACGCGCGGCGCGACTGGGGTTTCGCCGGCGATTACGTCGAGGCCATGTGGCTCATGCTCCAGCACGACCGGCCCGACGATTACGTCATCGCCACTGGCGAGTCGCACAGCGTGCGCGAGCTGGTCGAGCTGGCTTTCGCCGAGGCCGGGCTCGATTGGCGCAAGCATGTCGCCACCGATCTACGCTATCTCCGCCCGACCGAGGTCGCGGCACTCGAGGGCGATGCGTCGAAGGCGCGCCAGCAGCTCCAGTGGCGCCCGCGCGTGGGCTTCCCGGCGCTAGTGCGCATGATGGTTCGGCACGATGTCGATCTCGCCCGGCGCGAGCGCACGCTCAAGAGCGCCGGCTATGTCGAGCCTACCCGCGGCGCCGCCGCGAACGGCGGCTGAGGAGGGTGGCAATGACCGAGGCGCCGATCCTCTTCCCGCTGACCGGCCGCAAGGTCTATGTCGCCGGACATCGCGGGATGGTGGGAAGCGCTCTGGTGCGGCGCCTGGCGCGCGTCGGATGCGAGATCCTCATCGCGACCCATGCCGAGCTCGATCTCAGGCGTCAGCGCGACACCGAGGACTGGCTCATGGCGGCGCGGCCCGATGCCGTATTCGTCGCGGCGGCGACGGTGGGCGGCATCCTCGCCAACGACACGCGTCCGGCGGAGTTTCTCTACGACAATGTGATGATCGCCGCGAATGTTATCGACGGCGCGCGTCGGGCCGGCGTGAGGAAGCTCCTGTTCCTGGGCTCGTCCTGTATCTATCCCCGGCTCGCGCCTCAGCCGATGAGCGAGGATGCGCTGCTGACCGGCGCGCTCGAGCCGACGAACCAGTGGTACGCGGTCGCCAAGATCGCCGGCCTCAAGCTCGCCGAGGCCTATCGGCGGCAATGGGGCTGCGATTTCATCTCCGCGCAGCCAACCAATCTCTACGGGCCCGGCGACACCTATGATGCGCGCGCCAGCCACGTCATTCCGGCGCTGCTGCTGAAGGCGCACCTGGCCAAACGCGCCCGTGCGCCCGAGGTCGAGATCTGGGGCACCGGCACGCCGCGGCGCGAGTTCCTCCATGTCGACGATCTCGCCGACGCGCTGGTGTTCCTGATGGAGCGCTATTCGGGCGCGGGTCACGTCAATGTCGGCTGGGGCAGCGACGTCACCATCGCCGAGCTGGCGCGACTCATCGCCGACACGGTCGGATACCGGGGCGGCTTGCGCTATGCGAGCGAGATGCCGGACGGCGCGCCGCGGAAGCTTCTCGACGTGAGCCGCCTGGCCGCGTTCGGCTGGCGGCCTCGCATTGAGCTGCGCGAGGGCCTGGCCGATGCCTATCGCTGGTTCACGGAGTACGTCGCCGAAACCGGGTAAGACGCAACAGCGCGGCATCGAGGCAGCGTTGAGGATTCGAAGGTGAAGAGCATCGCTCCGGCGCGCGCCGATCGCAACGTACATCTCGTCGAGCTGTCGGCAATGGCGCTGGTGGTGGGCGTTCTCACCGGCGGGGCGGCGGTGCTGTTCCGCGCCTTCGTCGCCTATGTCCACAACCTGTTCTTCCTCGGCGTCGTGTCGTCCTATTACGATCCCAACCTGCACACGCCGATTGGATGGCTCGGGCCGATGGTCATCGCCTCCCCGGCGATCGGCGGGCTCGTGGTCATTTTCCTGGTTCGCAGCCAGCCGGAGGACCGGCGCGGACAGGGCGTCTCGGATATCATCGACGCTATCTATTACCGCGAGGGCAGGGTGCGCGCCGTGGCGGCCACAGTGAAGTCGCTGGCGGCGGGCGTGCAGAGCGGCACCGGCGGATCGGTCGGGCGCGAGGCGGCCATCGTCCAGATCGGCGCCGCGCTTGCCTCGCGCCTGTCGCGTCTCGCCCGCATCGCGCAATGGCAGCGCATGACCCTGGTCGCCGCAGGGGGCGCCGCGGGGCTCGCCGCGGCCTTCAACGCGCCTCTGGGCTCGATCGTCTTCGCCATCGAACTGATGATGCCCGAGATCAGCGCCCGCACGTTGCTGCCGGTGACGATCGCCGCCGGCGCCGGCACGTTCGTGTCGCGCTTCTTCTACGGGCTGCAGCCGACGTTCCTGGTGACGATTGTCACCGCCTCGCATCTGCGCCTCTCGGGTATTGTCGCGCTGCTGCCGTTCGCGCCGTTCGGCATCCTGCTCGGGCTGGTATCGTGGTTCATGATCTGGTGGCTCGGATGGCTTGAGCGCCACTTCGCCCGAATTTCGCCGAGCCCCTATTTCCGCCACGCCATCGGCATGCTCGCGGTCGGCATCCTGGCCTATCTCATGATGATGGGGACCGGCGACTATTACATCGACGGGCCGAGCTACGCCGCGCTCCAGGACATTCTGCACGGCGACATCACCACGGTGCAGTTCTTCCTCTTGCTGTTCGCGGCCAAGCTGCTCGCGACCGGCTTGACGCTCGGCTCGGGCGGAAGCGGCGGGGTGTTCTCGGCTTCGCTCGTGATCGGCGCCACATTGGGCGGCGCGTTCGGGGCTGGCTGTTTGCTCATCTGGCCTTCGCTCGACGTCACCCTGATCGATTTCGCGATCGTCGGCATGGCGGGCCTCCTCGGCGGGACCACCGGGGCCTCGATCACTGCCATCGTCATGGTGTTCGAGTTGACCCGCGACTATAACGTGATCGTGCCGATGATCGTGTGCGTGACGCTCGCGGTCGCGGTCCGGCGCGCGCTGCTGCAGCAATCGATCTACACGGTGAAGCTCTTCACCAAGGGTCACGAGGTGCCGGACGCGCTCCAGGCCAACATGTTCCGCATCCGCCACGCCGAAAGCGTGATGTCGACCGCGTTCGTGGTGCGCCCGGCCTCTTCATTGCTGGACGAATCGCTCGCCTCGCTCGACGAGACGGGCCGGCCGATCTATCTCCTCATCGGCGAGGGCAACCGCATCAAGGGATATTTGCGGCTCGAGCCGGGCTTCAAGCTGTGGCAGTCGCGCGCGAAAGAAACGACGCTGGCCGACGTGGCGCGTGCGGATTTCACTTTGGCGCTGCCGACCGACACCATGTTCCATGTCATCGGGCGGGTGGCTCGGCGCGGCGGCGCGGTCACGATCGTGGTCCGCCCGGCGCGCGTCCCCCGCATCGAGGACGTGATGGGCTTCATCGCCCTCGAAACCATGGGCGCAGCAGTGATTGACAATGCGCGCGCCTTTGCGCCGAGCGTGGCGCGCAATCCGTTCCCGCAATTCACGCGCCGCCGCGCGCATGGCCCCGCCCAATTCTGGCGCCGCCCGCGCGAGGGGCCGCGCTGAGACTCGGTCAGACGGCGTCGCCCGTGTCCGGCTCCAGCCCCGCCTCCCTGACGCCGTGAACGGCACAAGCCTCGTCGTTCTCCGAGGTATCGCCGCTAATGCCGACCGAGCCTATGATCTCGCCGCCGGAGCGGATCAGCACGCCGCCCGGCACCGGCACGATGCGCCCGCCCGACGCGGCCATGAGCGCGGTCAGGAACAGCGGCCCGCTTTGCGCCCGGCGCGCGAATTCGCGGCCGCCGAAGCCCATGCCCAGAACGCCCCACGCCTTGCCCTCGGCGATCTGCGGGCGCAACAGGCTCGATCCGTCGTCGCGCTTGAAGGCGATCATGTGGCCGCCCGCGTCGAGTACGGCGACGGTGAGCGGCTTCAATTTGCGCGCGCGGCCGAACTCCAGCGCCTTGTCGACGATGAGCGAGGCTTGCGCCAGGCTGAGTGCGGACATCTCGGGGTCTCCTCGGATGGGAAAGGCGCTATCATAGAGAGAGATGACGCCGGGGACACCGCTCATGTCGAAGCTTCGCCTGACACTCGCCTGCTGGGATTATGACCGCGCCCGCGCGCTCGCCGACGGTAGCGTCGCGCCCGAGGGCATCGATCTCAATGTGCTCGAGCTGCCGGTCGAGGAGACGTTCTTCCGCATGCTGCGCCACCGCGAGTTCGACGCCGCGGAGATGTCGCTCTCGTCCTACGTCGTCTCGGCGTCGCGCGAAAACCCGCCCTTCATCGCCATCCCGGTCTTCCCCTCGCGCCTCTTCCGCCACAACGGGATTTTCATCAACACGGGAAGCGGCATCCGCGAACCCAAGGACCTCGTCGGCAAACGCATCGGTGTGCCGGAATACCAGCTCACCGCGCCGGTTTGGCAGCGCGGCATCCTCCAGGACGAATACGGCGTCGACCCGGCGAGCGTCGAGTATTTCACCGGCGGCGAGGAGGACCCCGGGCGCGAGGAGAAGGTGGCGCTCGACCTACCTGCGAAATTCCGCGTCCGCGCCATCGCGCCCGGCAAGACGCTGTCGGCGATGCTGGCCGAGGGCGAACTCGACGCCATCACCGCGCCGCGCAACCCCTCGACCTTCCGCACGCGCCCCGACCGGGTGCGGCGCCTATTCGAAAACTATATCGAGGTCGAGCGCGCCTATCACCGCAAGACCCGTATCTTCCCGATCATGCACACGGTTGTGTTGCGGCGCGACCTCTACGCTTCGCATCCTTGGGTTGCGCAATCGCTCGTCAAGGCGTTCGTCGAAGCCAAGCGCCGGGCCCAGGCCAATCTCGACGTGGTCGCCGCGATCAAGACCATGCTGCCGTGGCAGATCGCCTATGTCGAGGAGACGCGGCGCGAATTGGGCGAGGATTGGTGGCCCTATGGTTTCGAAGCCAACCGGCACGTGCTCGAAACCTTCCTGCGCTATCACCACGAGCAGGGCCTATCGCGCCGGCGCCTCAAGCCCGAGGAGCTGTTCGCGCCCGAGACGTTCGAAGCCTTCAAGATCTGACGCGCCCGTGCCGGTCGAGCCGCTCCCCGCCGCCACACTGCTCCTCCTGCGCGACGGCGCGGACGGATGCGAGGTCGTGATGCTCGAGCGCCATCGCGATGCGTTCTTCCCCGGAGCGCTGGTCTTTCCGGGCGGGCGCGTCGATGAAGCCGACTGCGAGCGCGTCATGCTGGCGCGCTGCCGCAAGGTCGCGGGCATCGGCGCGGCAGCGATGGCGTTTCGCATGGCCGCCATCCGCGAAACTTACGAGGAGGCCGGCATCCTGCTCGCGCGACGCCGCGGCGAGGATCGGCTCATCGCCGCCGCCGAGTTGCGTGAGCTCGAGCGCCGCATCGGCAAGTGCCTCGGCCGCGCGCTGCATTTCGCCGATCTCGTCGCCAGTCGCGAGATCGAACTGGCGACGGACTGCTTGGTGGCGTTCGCCCATTGGGTGACGCCGGAGCGCTCGGCCAAGCGCTACGACACGCTGTTCTTCCTCGCCCGCGCGCCGGATGACCAGGTGCCGCGGCCAGACGGGCGCGAGGCGATCGACGCCGTCTGGATCGCGCCCGAAGCGGCCTTGGCCGATGCCGACGCCAAGCGCCGGCGCCTCATCTTCGCGACGCGCATGAATTTGATGCGGCTGCAGCGCGGCGGCGATGTCGCGGCGGCGCTGGCGGCGACCCACGCGATTGTACGCATATGCCCCGAAATGTACGAAACGCCCGAGGGCACGCGCATCCGCATCCCGGAGGGGCTGGGCTATGATGTGTTCGACATGCCGACGCCGGACACGCGCCACGGCTAGCGTCAGGTGTGTTCCGAGAAGCCTCGTCCTTCGGCGGCGAGCCGCGCCAGCAAGGGCGCCGGTGCGAGCGTCGCGTCGGCGAGGCGGCGCGACTGCCCGGCGAGGCGCTCTGCGACGGTGGCGAGGCCGATCAAATCGGCGTGAAACATCGGCCCGCCGCGATGCACCGGCCAGCCATAGCCATAGACCCAGATCACGTCGATGTCGCCGGGCCGGAGCGCGATCCCTTCCTCGAGGATGCGCGCGCCCTCGTTGACCATCGGCAGCAATAAGCGGTCGACGATCTCGGGCGCCTCGATCGCGCGCCGCGCCACGCCCATGCGCCGCGACAATCCGACGATGATGCGCTCGACCTCGGGATCGGCCAAGGGCGCGCGGCTCCCCGCCTCGTAGTGGTAATAGCCGGCGCCGGTCTTCTGGCCGAAGCGTCCGGCCTCGCACAAGGCGTCGGCCACGGGCGAGGTCGCGCCGCGCCCCTTGCGCGCGCGCCAGCCGACATCGAGCCCGGCGAGATCGGAGGCCGCGAACGGCCCCATCGGGAAGCCGAACGCCACCATCGCCGCGTCGATCTGCTGCGGCAGCGCGCCTTCGAGCAGCAGCCGTTCGACCGCGCGGGCGCGCTGCGATAGCATGCGGTTGCCGACGAAGCCGTAGCACACGCCGACCGCGACCGGCACCTTGCGCAAGCTTCGCGACAGCGCCATCGCCGTCGCCAGCACCGGCTTGGCGGTCGCCGCGCCGCGTACCACCTCGACGAGGCGCATCACGTTGGCGGGGCTGAAGAAATGCATGCCGAGCACGCGCGAGGGATGGGCGGTCGCCGCGGCGATCGCGTTCACGTCCTGGTATGACGTGTTGGTGGCGAGGATGGCGTCGGGCCGGGCGATGCGGTCGAGCGCGCGGAACACCTCCTGCTTCAGGCCCAGCTCTTCGAACACCGCCTCGATCACGATGTCCGCGCCGCGCGCATCCTCCAGCGCGAGCTTGCCGGAGATGAGCGCCATGCGCTTGTCCACGTCCGCCGCGGCGAGGCCGCCACGGCTCGCGCTGGACTCGTAATTCCGGCGCACCGTGGCGAGCCCGCGCTCCAGCGCCTCGGCGCCGGTGTCGATGATGGTGACGGGAATACCGGCATTGGCAAAGCACATGGCGATGCCGCCGCCCATGGTGCCGGCGCCGATCACCGCCGCGCTTTTGATGGGAAGCGCGTTGACGTCCGCGCCGAGGTCGGGGATCTTGCCGGCCTCGCGCTCGGCGAAGAAGAAATAACGCTGCGCCTTGGCCTGGTCGCTGTTGACGAGCTCGATGAAGAAATCGCGCTCGCGCGCCAGGCCCGCGTCGAACGGCAGGGTCGCGGCCGCCTCCACCGCCTCGACGCAGCGCAAGGGCGCTGTGACGCCGCGCCGGCGCCGGGCGAGGCCGTCGCGAAAGGCGCCGAAGGTCGCGGCGTCGGCGGTCGGCGTCGGCATGTCGCGCACGCGCGCGAGCGGCGCCTTGTCGCGCACCAGGCGCTGCGCCATTGCGAGGGCGACCGGGCGCAGATCGCCGCTCGCGATCTCGTCGACGAGGCCGCGCTCCAGCGCCTCCTTGGCGCCGATCGGATCGCCGCCCGCGATCATCTCGAGCGCCGCCTGCACGCCAATGAGGCGCGGCAGACGCTGCGTCCCGCCCGCGCCCGGCAGCAGGCCGAGCTTCACCTCGGGCTGGCCGAGCCGCGCATCCGCGCTGGCGATGCGGTAGTGGCAGCCCATTGCCAGCTCCAGCCCGCCGCCGAAGGCAACGCCCTGAATCGCGGCGATCACCGGCTTCGTCGCGGCCTCGATGGTGGCGATCAGGGTCGGCGTCAACGGCTCGGCGCGCGGCTTGCCGAACTCGGTGATATCGGCGCCGGCGATGAAGGTGCGGCCCGCGCCGATCAGGATCACGGCGCTAATCGCCGGATCGGCTAGCGCCGCGTCGAGCGCGCCCTTCAACGCCGAGCGCAGCGCGTGGCTCATAGCGTTGACCGGCGGATTGTCGAGCGCGAGCATGGCAATGGCGCCGTCGCGCTCGGTTGTCACCAGGCTGGGGGAGCTGGTCATGGTGCGTCTCCGCCACGTCCTCGCGGGCGGAGGCAGGGTCGAGGCGCGGGGCGCGCGTGTCAAGCGGGCGCGGCGCGTTCATGTCCCTCACCGCGCGAAGCGGGGGAGAGGGCGTGACCGTACGCGGTCACGCCCGACGCGATTGCGACGGGAAGGGGGGTGCTTCGCCGGGACACGATCGCGCTCGCAATCGACGCCCACCTCTCCCAACCCTCACCCCCGCAAACGGACGGAGAGGGCTCTCCACTGTAGTCGCGCTAAAACGGAAGCTGCGTTAAGCCGCCGCCATCTCGAGCTCCAGCGCCTCGGCGACCGCGTCGTCGATGCGCTCGCACCACACGAAGCGCATGGTCTTGCGCACCTCCTCGGAGATGTCCTCGAGGTCGCGGCGGTTCCTCGCCGGCAGCAGCACGGTGGTGATGCCGGCGCGCGCGGCGGCGGTCACCTTCTCCTTGATGCCGCCCACCGGCAGCACCAGGCCGCGCAGGCTGATTTCGCCGGTCATCGCCGTGTCGCTCCGCGTCGGACGACCGGTCATCAGCGAGACGAGCGCCATGGTCATCGCCACGCCGGCGCTCGGCCCGTCCTTGGGGATGGCGCCCGCCGGCACGTGGATGTGGATGTCGCTCTTGGCGAACAGGGTCTCGTCGATGCCCATGGCGCGCGCCCGCGACTTCACCAGCGACAGCGCCGCCTGCGCGCTCTCCTTCATCACCTCGCCCAACTGGCCGGTGAGGATGAGCTTGCCGGCGCCTGGCGTGCGCGTCGCCTCGATGAACAGGATGTCGCCACCCACCGGCGTCCAGGCGAGGCCGGTGGCGACGCCGGGAATGCTGGTGCGCATCGCCATCTCGTTCTCGAAGCGCGGCGCGCCGAGAATCGCCGGCAGTTCGTCCGGGCCGATCTCGACGAAGGCGCTCGATCCTTCGGCGACGCGCATCGCGGCGCTGCGGAAAACGGCGCCGATGGTGCGCTCCAGCGTGCGCACGCCGGCCTCGCGGGTGTAGTCGCGGATGATGCGGCGCAGCGCCTCGTCGGTGATGGCGGACTGCGCCTCGGTGACGCCGTTGGCCTCGCGCTGGCGCGGCACCAGATAGCGCTTGGCGATCTGGAGCTTGTCTTCCTCGGTGTAGCTGGTGAGCTCGATCACCTCCATGCGGTCGCGCAAGGGGCCCGGCACCGTGTCCATCATGTTGGCGGTGGCGATGAACAGCACCGATGACAGATCGAACGGGACGCCCAGGTAGTTGTCGCGGAAGGTGGAGTTCTGCTCCGGATCGAGCACCTCGAGCAGCGCCGAGCTGGGATCGCCCTGGATGCCGGCGCCGAGCTTGTCGATCTCGTCCAGCATCATGACGCAGTCGCGCGCGCCCGCCTTGCGCAGCCCCTGCACGATATTGCCCGGCAACGCGCCGACATAAGTCCGGCGATGGCCGCGGATCTCGGCCTCGTCATGGACACCGCCCAGGCTCACGCGCACGAACTTGCGGCCCGTTGCGCGCGCGATCGACTGGCCGAGCGAGGTCTTGCCGATGCCGGGCGGCCCGACGAAGCACAGGATCGGGCTCTTGCCGCCCGGCTTCAGCTTCTGCACCGCGAGATATTCGAGGATGCGGCGCTTCACCTTGGCGAGGCCGAAATGGTCCTCGTCCAGCACCTTGCGCGCGACGGCGATGTCGATCGCGCCCTCGGTCCGGACCGACCACGGCAACTCGACCAGCCAGTCGAGATAGTTGCGCATCATCGAGTATTCGGCGGCGCCCTCCGGCAGGCGCTCGAGCCGGCTCAGCTCGCGCCGCGCTTGGGTTGCGACCTCCTCGGGCATGCCGGCATCGGCGATGCGCTTTTCCAGCTCGGCCACTTCCTCGCTGCGGCTGTCGCCTTCGCCCAGCTCTTTCTGGATGGTCTTGAGCTGTTCGCGCAGCATGTATTCGCGCTGGCGGCCCTCGACATTCTCCTTGGTCTCGTCGCTGATCTTGCGCGTCAGGCGCAGCACCTCGAGGCGATAGCTCATCAGCTCCGACACGCGACGCAGGCGGGTGCCGACATCGACGATCTCGAGCACTTCCTGCTTCTCGGCGATGCCGATATCCATCACCGAGGCGACCAGATCGGCGAGCCCGCCCGCCGAGGGAACCTGGCGGATGGCGTTGCCGAGCTCGGGCGGCACCTGGGGCAGCAGCTCGATCGCCTCCTCGGCCTGACGGCGCAGGTGAAGGAGCCGCGCCTCGATTTCGGGCGTGCGCACTTCGCTGTCGCCCAGCGGCTCGGTCTGCGCCACCAGGAACGGATATCCCTCGAGGAAGCGGATGATGCGGAAGCGGTGCTGGCCCTGGCACACCAGGTGATGGCTGCCGTCGGGCGCGGTCAGGTAGCGCAGCACGGCGGCAGCGGTGCCGACCTCGTGCAGCTCGCCGGGACCGGGATCGTCGGTCTCGGCCTGGCGCTGCAGCACGATTCCGAGCGACTTGCCGCTGCGCACGGCCTCCTGCGCGGCTTCGACCGACTTGGTCCGGCCGACGGTGAGCGGCAGCACCATGCCGGGGAACAGCACCATGCTGCGGACCGGCAGGATGATGAGCGCGTTCTCGGGCAGCGCGATGGGCGCGCGGGGAGGGGTGGATCCGTCCGTGTTGGCCATGTTTTACCTGCGCTTCAGCAGAACGATCGTCAAACAGCCGTCGCGCACGTCGCGGCGGGTGAGCTCGTAAACGCCGCTCGGCAAGGCGATGCGGCGCTCGAACCGGCCCTGCGGAATCTCGAGCCGCAGGATATTGGCGTCGCGCTGCTGCGGCGGCGGGCGGCGCTCGCCGGCGATGACGAGGATGCCGTCCTTGACCGCGGTCTCGACCGTGGCGGCGGCGACGCCGGGCAGCGCCGCGACGATCCACAGCTCGTTCCCGGCCGCGAACACGTCGACCGGGGGCTCCCAGTTGGGCTGGGCGCTGGCCGGGCCCAGGTGAAAGAACTCGCGCTGCATACGCTCGGCGCGCGCCAGCGCCTCGCAGGCTTCGGCCCACATCCAGGCGGCGTGGTTCGGTGGCGGCATGAGGTTCCGTGGCTCCCTCGGGTCGAATTTTGAAATGGGAACGAAACATGACGATTCAAGCGCGCCGGCAGCTTCGCCGGCCTTGCCGTCGATGCGGCGAACAGGGCATCCTTCTGCCCGGAAGCGCGCGAGGCCGAGACTTTGACGCAGCCTGATCAGGGGTCGGCCGACGGCGGGTTCGAGCAGGCGCTTGCCGTACTCGAACGGCAGATCGAAGGCACGCCCAACTACGCGCGCAATCTCGTGGCGCTGGCGGAACTCGGGAAACGCAAGCGGCTGGCGTTCCGCGCTTTCGAGCTGGCGCGCAAGGCGATCGCGGCGGCACGGGGCGACGCCGAGGTGGTCGGCCGGGCGCGCGACCTGCTCGGCGGGCTGGTACGCGGCTATCATGTCCCGATGATGAACGACGCGCGGCGCAATGCGGCTTGGAGCCGCGCGCTCGGCCGCGCCGTGCGTCCCGGCTCGTCAGTGCTCGAGATCGGCACCGGCGCCGGCATGCTGGCACTGATGGCGGCGCGCGCCGGGGCGGGCACCGTCGTGACCTGCGAACGCGATCCGATCCTGGCCACGCTCGCGCGCGAGGTCGCGGCGCTGAACGGCTTTGGCGACACCATCCAGGTGATCGGCAAGGCGTCCTTCGATCTCGTCCCAGGGATCGACTTGGCACGGCCGGCCGAGCTTCTGTTCTGCGACATCTTCGCCAACGATCTGCTCGGATTCGATCCCTTGGCGGCCCTGTCCGACGCGCGGCAAAGGCTGGTGGCGCCGGGAGCGCCCGTCATTCCGGCCGCGGGCGCGATCCGGGTCGCGTTGGGCGAGTATCGGGATTGCGCGCGCGTCGCCTTGATCGATCGTGCGGCGGGGTTCGATCTGAGCCCGTTCGCGGACCTCGCCCGGACCAGGATCGCGGTCCCGGTCGGCGATCCCGGCATCGCTCTCCGCTCCGAGCCGGCGGAGGCTTTCCGCTTCGATTTCGCTGCCGAGACGCATCCCAAGTCGGGTCGGGCGGAGCTCGAGCTGGACGCGAGCGCGGCTGGCGTCGTCAACGGCATCGTGCAGTGGATTCGGCTCGAGCTCGACGCCGGGGCCGCCCTCGAGGCGTGCCCCGAGCGCGGCGCCGTGTTCTTCTCAGCGCTCTACTTCCACCCATTGCCGGCGCCGCGCACGATGCGTCCCGGCGAACGGTTGGGGATCGTCGCAAGCTATGAGGGTGCCAGCCTAGCCATCCGGGCGGCGGGCTAGGCGGCGGCGCCATTCCCGGCGCGAGCTCGCTTGGGCGTTTACGGCGGGCCGCGGTCCCCCTATCAATGCGGCCGGGGAAACCGGGGCGGGACGGACCAGGGCCTTGATGACCGAGGGCGCGACCCAGCCGCACGCGGGAAAGCGGGAAAAACCGCGGCGTGTGACCATTCTTGGCTCGACCGGGTCGGTCGGCTGCAACACCGTCGAGCTGCTCGAGGCCGAGCCCGACGCTTATCGGGTCGAGGCGCTGGCGGCCTATCGCAATGCCGACCTGCTCGCGGCGCAGGCGCGCCGGCTCGGCGCGCGCCTCGCCGTGGTCGCCGACGACACTCAGTACCCAGCCCTGAAGGCGGCGCTGGCCGGGAGCGGCATCGAGGCGGCGGCGGGCGCGGCCGCGCTGGTCGAGGCGGCGGCGCGGCCGTCCGATTGGGTGATGGCGGCGATCGTCGGCGCCGCCGGACTCGCGCCGACCATGGAGGCGGTACGCCGCGGCGCCATGGTGGCGTTTGCCAACAAGGAGGTGATGGTCTGCGCCGGGGCGCTGGTCACCGCGGAGGCGCGGCGCTGCGGCGCGCAGCTCCTGCCGGTCGACAGCGAGCACAACGCCATTTTCCAGGTGTTCGCCTTCGAGCAGCGGGCGGCGATCGAGCGCATCATGCTGACCGCGAGCGGCGGCCCGTTCCTCAAGCGAACCCTGGCCGAGATGGAAGACGTCACGCCGGAGCAGGCGGTCGCCCACCCCAACTGGCGCATGGGCGCGAAGATCTCGGTCGATTCCGCGACCATGATGAACAAGGGGCTCGAGGTGATCGAGGCGCATCACCTGTTCGAACTGGCGAGCGCGCAGCTCGAGATTGTCGTCCATCCGCAATCGGTGGTGCACGGGCTCGTCTATTACAGCGACGGCTCCGTGCTGGCGCAGCTCGGATCGCCGGACATGCGCACCCCCATCGCCAACACGCTCGGCTGGCCCGAGCGCATCGCCGCGCCGAGCCCGCGGCTCGATCTCGCCAAGCTGGCGCAGCTCACTTTCGAGGCGCCTGATCCCGAGCGCTTTCCTGCCTTGCGGCTGGCGCGCGCCGCGCTCGAGGCTGGCGGCGCCGCCGCCTGCGTGCTCAATGCCGCCAACGAGGTCGCGGTCGCGTCGTTCCTCGACCGGCGCATCGGCTTCCTCGACATCGTCGCCACCGTCGAGCGCACGCTCGAGGCGCTCCCCGACCGGCGCATCGACCGGCTCGAGGACGTCTACGAGATCGACGGCGAGGCACGCGCCGTGGCGCGACGTGTCATCGGCAACGGATTGCGCACCGGACCGCGTCCCGGAGCCTGATCGCCACGATGGCATTGACCGCGAAACCCGTGCTCGTCACCGGCGCCTCCGGCTTCGTGGGCGGCGCCGTGGCGCGCGCGCTCCGCGCCCAGGGACGCACGCTCCGCGTCCTGCTGCGTCCCACCAGCGATCGGCGCAACATCGCCGGGCTCGGGGCCGAGGAGCGCATCGGCAGCCTCGAGGACGAAGCCTCCCTGCGCGCCGCGATCGCCGGCTGCGGCGCGCTCTACCATGTCGCGGCAGATTATCGCCTGTGGGTGCGCAATCCCGCCGCCATGTACGCGGCCAATGTCGACGGCACCGCGCGGCTCATGGCGCTGGCGCTGGCGGCGGGGGTGGAGCGCATCGTCTATACCAGCAGCGTCGCGACCCTGGGCCTCGATCCCGACGGCACGCCCGCCGACGAGCGAACGCCGAGCACGCTCGACGACATGATCGGCCCCTACAAGCGCTCCAAGTTCCTCGCCGAGGAGGTGGTACGGCGCATGGTGAGCGAGCACGGCTTGCCGGCGATCATCGTCAATCCCTCGACCCCCGTCGGCGCCGGCGACGTGAAGCCGACGCCGACCGGCCGCATGATCGTCGAGGCGGCCTCGGGACGCATGCCCGCCTTCGTCGATACCGGCCTCAATCTCGTCCATGTCGACGACGTGGCGGAGGGCCATCTTCTTGCCGAGGAAAGGGGCCGCGCCGGCGAGCGCTATATCCTGGGCGGCGACAACTTGTCGCTCGCCGTCATCCTGCAGGAGATCGCGCAGCTCTGCGGCCGCAAGCCGCCGACCCTTCAGCTCCCGGTCGCCGTGGTCTGGCCGGTCGCGATCCTTGCCGAGGCGATGAGCCGCCTCACCGGCCGCGAGCCTTTCGTCACCCGCGACGGGCTGCGCATGGCGCGCAAGAAGATGTACTTCACCTCGATGAAGGCCGAGCGCGAGCTGGGCTATCGCCGGCGCCCCGCGACCCACGCGCTCGCCGACGCGGTGGCGTGGTTTCGCGCCCAGGGGATGGTGAAATGAGCGCGGCTCCGGTACTGAGCCGCGCGGTCGAGACGCCCTCGGGCAAGGGCAGGGGAGACGAGAACTTCCCGGTCGGCTCGTGGCTGATCCGCCGCGATCTCCGCCCGCATGTCCACGCCTTCTACTGCTTCGCGCGCGAGGCCGACGACGTGGCAGACAACCCGCTTCTTGCGCCCGATGACAAGGTGCGGCGGCTCGATCGCATGGGCGCGGTGCTCGACGGCGCGGCGGGCGAGGACGCGCCGGCCGCGACGTTGATGCGCGCGAGCCTCGCCGCGACCGGCGTCGATGCGCAGCATTGTCATGACGTGCTGCGCGCGTTCCGGCTCGACGCCACCAAGTTGCGCTATCGCGATTGGGACGATCTTATGGAGTATTGCCGCTACTCGGCGTCGCCGGTGGGCCGTCAGCTCCTCGATCTCCACGGCGAGGCGCGCGCGACGTGGCCCGCCTCCGACGCGCTGTGCAGCGCGCTTCAGGTGCTCAACCACCTGCAGGATTGCGGCGAGGATTATCGCGCCCTCGACCGGGTCTATCTGCCGCAGGACGATCTCGCCGCGTGCGGCGCGCGGGTCGGGGAGCTGGCGGCGGACCGTTCGAGCCCGGCGCTGCGCGCGACGCTCGACCGGCTGCTCGACGGCACCGATGCGCTCATTGCCAAGGCGCGCTTTCTGCCGCCGGGCGTGCGCAGCCCGGGCCTGCGGCGGGAATGCGCGGTCATCGTCGGTCTCGCGACCAGGCTGGCGCGGCGCCTGCGGCACGGTGATCCACTGGCCGCGCGGGTCAAATTGAAGCGCGCCGATTTCATCGCCGCGTTCCTGGTGGGGTTTCTGCGGGGCGGGGCATGAGTGCGCTGGCGGCAGATGGCGGCGACGACGCGACGCGCGCAGCGATCCGCGCCCAGGTGGTGGCCGCCGGCACCTCGTTCTATTGGGCGATGCGGCTGCTGCCGGCGACGCGGCGCGACGCCATGTTCGCGGTCTATGCCTTCTGCCGCGTCATCGATGACATCGCCGACAGCGACGAGCCCGAGGACGCGAAGCTGGCGCAGCTTGGCGAATGGCGCGCCGAGGTCGCCGCGCTCTTCGCCGGCGCGCCGCGGCTGCCGATGGCGCGCGTCCTGGCCGCGGTCGCGAGCGAATATCGCCTGCGCCAGCGCGATTTCCTCGACCTCATCGACGGCATGGAGATGGACGCGCGCTCGCCGATGCAGGCGCCCACGCTCGCCACGCTCGACCTTTATTGCGACCGCGTGGCGAGCGCCGTCGGCCGGCTGTCGGTGCGCATCTTCGGCGACGATTCCATGGAGGCCGACCAGGTCGCCCACGCGCTGGGGCGCGCATTGCAGCTCACCAACATCCTGCGCGACCTCATGGAGGATGCCGGGCGCGGACGGCTCTATCTGCCGCGCGAATTGCTGCTCAAATACGGCATCGCCGCGACCTCGCCGCCGATCGTGCTCGCCCATCCGGCCTGCGCGCAGGTGTGCGCCGACCTCGCCGACATGGCCGAGCGGCGCTTCGCCGAGGCCAAGGCGGCGATGGCGCAATGCTCGCGCCGCGCGATGCGCCCGGCGGCGGTGATGGAGGCGGTCTATCGCGCCTCGCTCGTCCGCCTGCGCCGGCGCGGCTGGAACCGGCTCGACCAGCCGGTCTCGGTATCGAAGCCAGTCAAGATCTGGCTGGCCCTGCGCCACGGCTTGTTGTGAGCCCTCTCGCGCGCGTTCACGTCGTCGGCGCCGGTCTCGCCGGTCTCGCCGCCGCGGTGCGGCTGGCCGACGCCGGTATCGACGTCGTCCTCCATGAATCCGCGCAGCATGCCGGCGGACGATGCCGCTCCTATTTCGATGCGGCGCTCGGTTGCCGCATCGACAACGGCAACCATCTGCTGATGAGCGGCAACCGTGCCGCGATGGATTATCTTGCTGCCATCGGCGCGATGGGCACGCTCGATGGCCCCGCCGCGGCCGAATACCCATTCCTCGACCTCGCCACCGGCGAGCGCTGGGTGCTGCGGCCCGGCGCGGGCAGGGTGCCGTGGTGGCTGCTCGATCGCGCGCGGCGCGTGCCGGGCACGCGGCTGCGCGACTACCTTGGCGCAGTAGCGCTGGCGCGGGCGGGGCGCGACCGGACGGTGGCGCAAGTGCTCGATCCGCGCACCGCGCTCTACCGCCGGTTCTGGCGGCCGCTGGCCGTCGCCGCGCTCAACACCGCGCCGGGAGAAGGCTCGGCCGCGCTGCTCGCGCGCGTCGTCGCCGAGAGCTTCGGCCGCGGCGGCGCGGCGTGCCGGCCGCTGCTGCCGCGCGAAGGCTTGTCGGAGACGCTGATCGATCCCGCGCTCGCCCATCTCGCAAGGCGCGGCGCGAGCCTGCGCCTGACGCGGCGCCTGCGCGCGCTGGAAATGTCCAGTGCGCGCGTCGAGCGCCTCGGCTTCGAGACGGACAGCGTTGCGCTCGGTCCCGATGAGGCGGTGATCCTGGCGGTTCCGGCGCCGGTCGCGGTGCGCCTCGTTCCGGGGCTCGACGCGCCCGCGGACTTCCGCGCCATCGTCAACGCCCATTACCGCATCGCCGTCGCGGCGCCGGCGCCGCTCTTCGTCGGCATCATCGGCGGCACCGCGGAATGGGTGTTCCTCAAGCGCGAGGTCCTGTCGGTGACGGTGAGCGCCGCCGACCGGCTGGTCGACGAGCCGGCGGACGATCTCGCGGTCCGGCTGTGGCGCGATGTCGAGCGCGCCTACGACCTGCCGCACCAGCACATGCCGCCGGCGCAGATCGTCAAGGAGCGCCGCGCCACCTTTGCCGCCACGCCGGCCGCGCTCCTGCTCCGCCCGCCGGCGCGCACGCTGTGGGCCAATCTCGCGCTGGCCGGCGATTGGACCGATACCGGCCTGCCCGCGACCATAGAGGGCGCGATCCGCTCGGGATTCGCGGCTTCGGACCTTCTCCTCTCGGAACGCGCCCGCTAGGCTGCGGAGGGATTGGGACCATGCACGATCTGCCCTCGATTTTGCCCGCCGCCGTAACCGCGGACAGGACTGAGCTCGACCGCACCGTGAGCGCGGCCGTCGACGCGCTCGCATCGCTGCAGCGCGAAGAGGGCGAATGGGCGTTCGCGCTCGAGGCCGACGCGACGATCCCGGCGGAATACATCCTGCTCGGCCATTTCCTGGGCGAGATCGACGCCGAGGTGGAGGCGGCGCTGGCGCGCTATCTGCGCGCGATCCAAGGGGAGCATGGCGGCTGGCCGCTCTTTCACGGCGGCGCGTTCGATCTCTCGGCCAGCGTCAAGGCGTATTTCGCATTGAAGGCGGTGGGCGACGATGCCGATGCGCCGCACCTGGCGCGAGCGCGGGCGGCGATCCTGGCGCATGGCGGGGCGGCGCGATGCAACGTATTCACGCGCGTGCAGTTGGCGCTCTTCGGCGAGTTGAGCTGGCGCGCGGTGCCGGTGATGCCGGTCGAGATCATGTTGCTGCCGCGCTGGTTCCCGTTCCATCTCGACAAAGTGTCATACTGGTCGCGCACGGTGCTGGTGCCGCTTTTGGTGCTGATGGCGAAGCGGCCAATGGCGCGCAATCCGCGGCGCGTCACTGTACGCGAATTGATCGCGCCCGGAAAAAGCGTCATGCCGCCGCGCCGCAAGGGCTCGGGCTGGGCCATCCTGTTCAATGCGCTCGACCATGTGTTGCGGGTGGCCGAACCGTTCTTCCCCAAGCGCACGCGGGCGCGGGCGATCGGGCGGGCGGTCGAATTCGTGCGCGAGCGGCTCAACGGCGAGGACGGGCTCGGCGGGATTTATCCGGCGATGGCCAACGCGGTGATGATGTTTAGTTGCCTCGGCAACGAAAACGACGCGGGTCCTCTCGCCACCGCCAAGGGTGCGCTTAGCAAGCTCCTGTTGCTCGATCCCGCCCGCTCCTTCTGCCAGCCGTGCCTGTCGCCGGTGTGGGACACCGGGCTCGCGGCGCTGGCGCTGATGGAGGCGGGCGGCGCCGCGGCGGACAAGGCGGTGCGGCGCGGGCTCGAATGGCTGGTGGCGCGGCAGGAGCTGACTTACGTCGGCGACTGGGCGGCGCGGCGCCCCGCCGTGCGGCCGGGCGGCTGGGCGTTCCAGTATCTCAATCCGGCCTATCCCGATCTCGACGATACCGCGATGGTGGCGATCGCGCTCGACCGCTGCGACGGCGAGCGTTATCGCCAAGCGGTCGATCGCGCCGCCGAATGGATCGCCGGCATGCGTTCCAAAAGCGGCGGCTGGGCCGCGTTCGACGCCGACAACGAGGACTATTATCTCAACGCCATCCCGTTCGCCGATCACGGCGCGTTGCTCGATCCGCCGACTGCCGACGTGTCGGCGCGCTGCGTCGGGTTCCTGGCGCAACTCGGCGCGCGCGCGCCCCAGGCGGCGCTCGAGGCGGGGCTCGACTTTCTGCGACGCGAGCAGGAGGCGGACGGAAGTTGGTTCGGGCGCTGGGGCACCAACTACATCTACGGCACTTGGTCGGTGCTGGTGGCGCTCGCCGCTGCGCGCATCGATCCGCGCGACCCGATGATCCGCCGCGCCGTCGCGTGGCTCCTGTCGAAGCAGCGCGCTGACGGCGGCTGGGGCGAGGACGGCGCGTCCTACTGGCCCGACGCGCCGCGCGGCGAAGGCAAGGCGAGCACCGCGTCCCAGACCGCGTGGGCGCTGCTCGCGCTG
Source organism: Allostellaceae bacterium (assembly GCA_035604615.1). GTDB lineage: Bacteria > Pseudomonadota > Alphaproteobacteria > ATCC43930 > CGMCC-115725 > DATJLY01. Next base: position 62,963 of record DATNID010000019.1, read on the forward strand.
ATGGCCGCGGGCGAGGTCGAGAGCGACGCGGTGGCGCGCGGCGTGCGCTATCTCGTCGCGACGCAAGCCGCGCACGGCCTGTGGGACGAGGAATGGTACACCGCGGTCGGATTTCCGCGCGTGTTCTATCTGCGCTACCACGGCTATCGCGCCTATTTCCCGCTGTGGGCGCTGGCGCGCTATCGCAACCTGCGCCGGCATGGGCGCGATCTCCCGATCTACGGCATGTGATGCAGGTCGCCGCGGTCACGGGGCTCGCGGCGGAAGCGCGCATCCTGCACCGCATCGGCCTCGCCGCGCTCGCCACCGCGGGGAACGGCGAGAGGATCGCGGCTTCGGTCGAGCGTCTCGTTGCCGCCGGCGCCGACGGGATCGCCAGCTTCGGCATCGCCGGGGCGTTGGCGCCGGGGCTCAAGCCGGGCGCGCTGCTGCTGCCGCGGCGCCTGCGCACCGAGGCGGGCGAGACTTTCGCGGTCGATCCTGAGTGGCGCGAACGCGTGCGCGTGAAGCTCGTGGCCTTGAAGCTCGCGCCGCTGGATGGCGATCTCTTGGCCGCGAATGCGATTGTGGCCGCGCCGACGCACAAGGCCGACCTTCATCGCCGCCTGGGCGCGGTCGCGGTCGATCTCGAAAGCCATCGCGCGGAGGCTGCCGCGCGCGCCGGCGGCCGCAAGTTCCTGGCGTTGCGTGCCATCGCCGATCCGGCGGATTTCGCGCTGCCGCCGGCGGCGCTCGTGGGCATCGATAGCGAGGGCAGGGCGGCGGCGATGAAAGTGCTGCGTGCTGTACTAGAGGTGCCGGGACAAGTGGGCGCGCTGATCTGCCTCGCGCTCCATACGCGGTCGGCGTTGCGCACGCTCGCGCGCGCTGCGCCCGCCTTGAAGGAGGGATGACATGAAGGCGATCCGCATTCACGCCAATGGCGGCCCCGAGGTGATGCGCTGGGAAGATGTCGAGCTGCCGCTATCAGGCGCGGGCCAGGTGCGCATCCGTCACACCGCCATCGCGGTGAACTTTTCCGACGTCAACGTGCGCCGCGGCGGCTTCTACATGGCGCAGCCGCAGCGCTTCCCGGTGATCATCGGCAACGAGGCCGTGGGGGTGGTGGCGAGCCTCGGCGCCGGCGTCACCGGCGTCGCGCCCGGCGAACGGGTCGCCTATGTCGGCAGCGGCGGGCCGTTCTATGAGAACACGGGCGCCTATGCGGAGGAGCGCAACATCCTCGCGTCTTGCCTCGTCAAGCTGTCGGACAGCATCTCGGACATCCAGGCGGCGGCCTCGCTGCTCAAGGGCCTCACCGCCTCGATGATCGTCAAGCGCGTGTTCCCGCCCCAGCCGGGCGACGCGATCCTGGTCCACGCCGCCGCCAGCGGAGTCGGACTCATCCTGTGCCAATGGGCGAAGCATCTCGGCGCGCGCGTCATCGGCACGGTCGGCTCGCGCGCCAAGGCCGAGATCGCCCGGCGACACGGCTGCGACAACACGATCCTTTATCGCGAGACGGATTTCGTCACCGCCACGCGGGCGCTCGTCCCGGGCGGCGTCGCCGCGGTCTACGATGGCGTCGGCCGGGACACGTTCGAGGCGTCGCTCGATTGCCTGCGGCCGTTCGGGATGCTGGTGAATTACGGCAACGCGTCGGGCCATCCCGCGCCGCTCGATCTTCTGCTCTTGAGCAAGAAGGGCTCGCTGTCGGTATCGCGGCCGGGTTTCAGCTCCTATATCGCGGACCCGGCGGTCTATCGCGAAGCTGCGGCCGAGCTGTTCGATCTCATCGCGCGCGGCGTCCTGAAGCTCGAGATCGGCGGCAGTTACGCCCTCAAGGACGCCGCCGCCGCCCACCGCGCGGTCGAGGAGCGCAGCGTCGCCGGGTCGCTGGTGCTGTTGCCGTAGAGATGGAGGGGGTTCCCCATTGATCGAAGCGCCGTTGAAAGCCCTCTCCGCCCGCTTGGGGTGAGAGGGTTGGGAGAGGTGGGCGCCCGCCGATAGCGCGCCGTAAATCGCAAGAGCACCCCACCCTCCCCCGTCGCATTCGCGACGGGCCCCTTCCCTCTCCCCGCTTCGCGCGGAGAGGGACCTTAGTGGCGATGCGATCTGATCAGTAAGCGCCCTACGCGAAGCGCTCTACGCACGCGCGCGGCGGGGCAATGCGGCGGCGCGCGGCAGGCGGATGCGCACGCATGCGCCGCATCCGGGGTCGCTCGCGATGGCGACGGTGCCGTCGTGCTGCTCGACGATCTGCTTGACCGTGGGCAGGCCGAGGCCGGTGCCGAACGACTTGGTGCTGAACAGCGGCTCGAAGATGCGCGGCAGGACATCGGGCGGGATGCCGGGACCGTTATCCTCGATGGAGATCTCGGTCATGTCGGTGGACGCGGTCGACACCGTGATGCGGCGCTGGCCGCCGGCGGCCTCGGTCTCGAACAGGGCCTGGGCCGCGTTCTCGATCAGGTTGATGATGACGCGCCGGAAGCGGTCGGGATCGAGCGTCACCACCGCGTCGCCGGCGCCGAGCCTGCGCTCGAGCGTCACTTCGTTCGGCAGCTTCTGCTCGTCGAGCACTTCCGCGAGCCAGGGATCGAGCGTCATCCCCGTGCGATCGAGCTCGCGCGGCCGGGCGTAATCGAGCAGGTCCGAGATGATGCTGTCGCAGCGCGCGATGCTGCGCTCGATGCGCGCCATCGGCCGCTCCATCCGGACCTCCGAGGCGCGCGTCAGCTCGCGGATCGCGTGCAGGCTGTTGCGGATCGCGCTCAATGGGTTGCGCAGCTCGTGGGCGACCGTCGCGGTCAACTGGCCGAGGACCGAGAGCCGCTCCTTCTTCAGGAGCTCGGCCTCGGCGACCGCGCGCGCCCGCTCGGCGTCGGCCTTGGCGGTGCGCATCGACGTCACCAGCTCCTGCGCGTTCATCTGGCGCGCGGCCAGCGCCGCCTGCTCGTCGCGCATCACCTGGTAGGCATGCGACATGATCCGGCGCTCGCGATCGACCTCGCAATAGGCGGCGTCGATCAGCCCGAGCAGCGTCTCGAGATCGGTCTCGGTGCCGGCCGTATCCCGTCGCGACTGCTTGAGTTGGCGCTGGAGCAGCTTGTGCATCGGCTCAGGCTTCGGCGAAGGTCGTGATCGTCATGGTCTGGTTGTGCAGGTCGGCATAGGCTGACGCTTCCATCGGCGCGATCTCGCCGTAGGAATAGAAGCCGGTGGTGCGGCACTCCTCGCCCAGCACCTCGGCCACCGCCTCGACCTCGTCGGCGGTGCGCTGGCCGAGCAGCAGCTTGCGGCCGATGCAGCTCACCAGGATGGCGAGCTTCGCCTGCGGGATCGACGCCTTGCGGGCGGCCTGTCCGGCGCCGGCGATCAGATTGTCGAAATTGCCCAGCATCACCTGGGCGATATGGCCCTGCGGGATGCTGCCGGCGAAGATCATCGCCTTGCGCGCCTCGTCGACGCCGACCACGGTGCGCACCAGGCTAGCCTCGGGCTTGCCCGGAGGATGGATTCGCAGCGGGAAGAGCAGCGCGCTGGCTGGGAGCTTGGACGCCTCGGCGCCGAGATACTGCTTGTAGAGGTCGAGCGCGGGCTCTCCGTCGAGATCGAACAGCGTGTTGCCCTCGGCGCGCGTCACGGTGCGCTCGGTGCCGACCGCGTCCCAGCCGCCGACGCTGCCGCTGCCGATGCGAATGCGCTCGCCGTAGAAGCCGAGCGCGGCGATGTTGCCGGCCTCGGGATTGGCGTCGAGCCCAACCCTTGTGGTCTGGAAGCTGGCGCCGTCGCCGGCCAGGCCGCCGGTGAGCCCGACATCGCGACCCAGCACGTGCTGGATGCCGGCGACCAGGTCGGTGCCGTTGACGTTGGTTCCGTCCGACAGCACGAACACGCCGCGCAGGCCCTCGCGCGGCAGCGACGTGGCGAGGCGCTTGCCGATCTCGAACGAGCTCTTGCCCGGGGCGACGCGGTCCTGCGCCGGCTTGACCTTGGTGTGCGAGAACTCGATCGCCGTGGAAATGACCGCGCCGTCATGCACGTCGACATCGACGATCTCACCGCCGGTGGTGCAGCCGAGAAGCGCGGCACCGGGATAGGCCGATTTCAGCTCGGCAAACCGCGCGCCATCCTCGAGCGTGCCGGGCGAAGCGAAATAGAGCACGATCGAGGGGTCGATCGATTTGTCACCGTTGAGGGTGCGCCAGTTCCGGCCGGACTGCCAAATCCGCTGCTCGATCTTCATACCGGCGCTCCGTTTCAAGATTTCGGTCGAGACTAGAGAACACCGGTTGCGGTTAAAGTCAGGTGAAACCCGGATCGGCGCGAGGCGAGAGTGCGCAAGCTATTCTGGGCGCCCGGAAAATTCATGCCGGCAAAGGTTTGGGGCGGCGGTGCGAAAGGAGGGGGGCTTAAGGAGGAAGCGTTCATGACGAAAAAGGACGTCTGATCAAGGTTTTAGAGTGTTTTTACAACGCTGCAACCGGCGTTGAAAGCCCATCGCTAAAGCGATGGGCGTGACCGCATGCGGTCACGCCCTCTCCCCGCTTCGCGCGGAGAGCGACATGAGATAACCGCCGTGCCGGCCTTGTCGCTGCGGCATCGACGGGGATAGGTTGGCCGTAACCATACCGGGGAGGCGAGCATGGCCGAGGCGACACGGAAACTGACGATGGCCGACATCCACGCGGCGGCGGAGCGGCTCAAGAACTGGGGCCGCTTCGGCGCCGCGGACGAGATCGGCACGCTTAACTACACGACGCCGGCGGACATCGTCGCGGCGGCGCGGCTGGTGCAGAAGGGCAAGGTGATGTCGCTGGCGCTCGCCTTCGACCACCGCGGGCCGCAGGGCGCCAAGAGCAGCTATGGCTCGATCGGCCGCTTCAATCCCATCCACCTGATGCTGCGCACCGGCACCGACGCCTATTCGGGCGTGCTCGATCACCGCAAGATCCGCGGCGCCGACGACATCATCATCATGCCGATGCAGTGCGGCACCCAATGGGACGGCCTCGGCCACATCTTCTATGGCGACCACATGTGGAACGGCTATGACTGCCGCACCGTGACCTCGGCGGGCGCGCAGAAATGCGGTATCGAGCAGACGCGCGACCGCATGGTGGGGCGCGGCGTGCTGTTCGACATCCCGCGCATGCTGGGCGAGAAATATCTCGGCGACGGTTTCGCCGTCACCTGCGACATGCTGGATCGCGCCGAACGTCATTTCGGCGTGACGGTCAAGCGCGGCGACTTCCTTCTCGTCCGGACGGGTCAGATCGAGGCGAAGCTCGAGGCGAAGAACTGGGACGGCTATCCCGGCGGCGACGCGCCCGGCCTCGCCTTCGAGACGCTCGACTGGCTGCACAAGAAAGAGGTCGCGGCCATCGCCACCGACACCTGGGGCGTCGAGGTGCGGCCCAACGAGACCGACGAGGCGGCCCAGCCGTGGCACTGGATCTCGATCCCGATCATGGGCCTGACCGTGGGCGAGATCTTCGACATGAGCGAGCTGGCGCGCGACTGCGCCGAGGACAAGCGCTACGAGTTCATGTTCGTGGCGCCGGCGCTGCCGGTGACGGGCGCGGTCGGCTCGCCGGTCAATCCGCTAGCAATCAAATAGCGGCGTCGGGCGGTCCTTGCCGCCGCAAATTAACGAAATCTCCCGATAAATCCGCGCGATGACATATTTTTCAGGCGCGCGGGGATAGGGTCGCGGCGGCGCGCCATAGAGTCTGGCACGCGCGAGGGGCGCGCCCGCCCTCGACCCAGGAGATGGACCATGACCACGCGTTCCTACCGCACCGCACTCGCCATCGTTCTCGCCGCCGCGTTCTCCACCAGCCTCGCCGCCGGCGCTATGGCCGAGACGCAGTGGCAGAAGGACCACCCGCGCCGCACCGAGGTGAACCATCGCCTCGCCAACCAGGACAAGCGCATCCATCAGGAACGCAAGGAAGGCGAGCTGTCGCATGGGCAGGCGGCGAAGCTTCACCGCGACGACCGCGGCATCCGTCACGAAGAGCGCCGCATGGCGAGCAAGGACGGCGGCCACCTCACCAAGCCCGACCAGCGCAAGCTGAACCACCAGGAGAACAAGGTCAGCAAGCAGATCGGCGAATAAGCCCTATCCCGCGCTCGGCGCCGCGACGTTGATGTCGGTCGCGACGTCGAGCACGACGGGCCGGCCGCTCTCGAGCGCGCGCTTGAACGCGGCGGCGAAATCACCCGCCCGCTCGACGCGGATGCCGAGCGCGCCCATGTCCTCGGCGATCTTGGCGAAGTTGACCTTGGTGAAGGTCCACAGCTCGCGCGACTGCTCGGTCGGGTTGCCGCCATAGGCGCGGTCGAAGCCGCGCTTCGACTGGTTGCCGCCGTCATTGTTGTTGACGACGATCACCGCGTTGATCTTCCACCGCACCGCGGTCTCGATCTCGCCGATGTGGTACCAGAATCCGCTATCGCCGGTGAACACCACGACCGGCCGGTCGGGCGCGCCGCATTTGGCGCCGAGCCCCGCCGGGAACGCCCAGCCGAGATGCCCGGCGCTGCGGATATAGCTCTGGCGCGCGCTGGTGAGATCGTAAAACCCGCCCATCCACATGCCGGCATGGCCGGTGTCGGCGACCACGATCGCGTTCTCCGGCATCAGCCGCGTCAGCTCGGCGCACAGCCGCTCGGGCCGAATGGGCCACGCGTCGGAGGTCAGTGCCGGCCGGTATTTCTCCGCCCATTCGGCGCAGAAGCCGCGCGTGCGCGCCAGCCAGGCGCCGCGCCGCGCGGCGGTCTTGGCGTCGGCCTGCTCGAGCATCCGCGCCAGTGTGACCTTGGCGTCGCCCATCACCGCCGCCTTCAAGGGATAGTTGCGCCCGATCGCTTCCGGCTCGAGGTCGATCTGGATGGCCGGCGCGCCGATCTTGGGTACGGCCCAGAAATGCGTCGTCATGCCGCCCGTCTCGGTCCCGATGAAGCACACGAGGTCGGACTCGGCGACGGTGCGGTTGGCGCTCTCGCGCGAATAGGTCCCGACCACGCCGACCGAGAGCGGATGCGACGCGGGGATCGTGTCCTTGCCGTTGAGCGAGGTCGCGACCGGAATGCCGAGCCGCTCGGCCAGCGCGACAAGCTCCGGCCCCGCTCCCGAGGCGCGCACGCCGCCGCCGGCGATGATGACCGGACGCTCGGCCGCGTGCAGGAATTTCAGCGCCTCGACCACGCTCGCGTGCGGGGGCTCGGGCCGGAACGGCGGCACGCGCGCGAACTGGGGCTCGGCCAGCGCCTCCATCTCGGCCTCCTCGGCGTCGATCTGGCCCTCGTTGCCGCGGAACTGCAGATGCACCGGGCCCGGCGTGCCCGAGACCGCGACGCGGAAGGCCTGGCGCAGCATGTCGGGGAAGCGCGACACGTCGTCGATGGTGGCGTTGAACTTGGTTACCGGCTCGAACGACGGCATGTCGTCGATCTCCTGGTAGACCTTGCGGAACTTGGTGCGCGGATCGCGCCCGCCGGTCATGGCAATGATCGGGGTGTGGGCGAGCCAGGCGTCGCGCAATCCGGCGGCGATGTTGAGCGCGCCAATCACCTGCGCCATGCATATGCCGGGCCGCCCGCTGGCGCGCGCATAGCCGTCCGCCATGTAGACCGCGGCCTTCTCGCCATGGGCGGGGATGCGCTTGATCGATGTGCGCCGCTCCATCTCGGCGAGGCTGCGCCGAAGCACCGCCGGAACCATGAAGATGTGCGTCACGCCATAGGCGTCGAGCATCTCGGCCATCACTTGAGCGCCGGTGATCTTGGCCATTCCCGTTCCTCCCCCGCTTGCGACAGAGAGTTTAGCGCCATTTACCTGCACCGTCATTGCGAGCGCAGCGAAGCAACCTCCGTCAGGCAGTGGCGCGGCGCGTCAGGGAGATTGCTTCGCTGCGCTCGCAATGACGGTGTGGGTAAGGGTTCGCAATCCCCGCCGCGATCCGCTACAACGCGCCGTTGGCAGCGAGCACGAAGGAGGATCGCGTGAGGCTCATTTCATACCGCAAGGACGGAAAGCCCGGGGTCGGCGTCATGACCAGCGACGATGCATTCGTGGCCTTGCCGCTCGCAGCGCCCGACCTGCCGACCAATCTGCGCCTCATCCTCGCGCTTCCCGATTGGCAGGTGCGGGTGCGCCGCGCGGTCGAGGGGCGCAAGCCCGATCTGCGCCTCGACCAGGTGGCGCTCGATCCGCTGATCATCGATCCCAACGCGATCTGGGCGCTGGCGCTCAATTTCCAGTCGCACATCAACGAGACCGGACTCACCACCTCGCCCGACTATCCGCAGATCTTCCTGCGCCACGCCAAGAGCCAGGTGGGGGCTGGACAGCCGCTGCTGTGTCCGCCGCCGAGCGTCGCACGCGCCTTCGATTACGAGGGCGAACTCGCCGTGATCATCGGCCGCGGCGGGCGCTACATCCCCAAGGAGGAAGCGGGAAAGCACATCGCCGGCTACTCGATCTACAACGAGGGCTCGGTGCGCGAGTACCAGGGCCACAACCGCCAATTCGGGCTAGGCAAGAATTTCGAGCGCTCGGGCAGCTTCGGCCCGTGGCTGATGACGCCCGATGAGTTCGGCAATCCTTACGACAAGCACGTGATGACGCGCCTCCAGGGCAAGACGCGGCAGCGCGAGAGCCTCGGCAACCTGATCTTCAATGTCGAGGCGCTCATCCACTATCTCTCGATGGGCCACAATCTGCGGCCGGGCGACGTGATCGTCACCGGCACGCCGGGCGCTCTCAAACCCGATCCCAACGATTACGAGGCCTCGGTCGCGGCGCACGTCAAGGGCGGCGTGCAGTATGCGGGCCGCGTTCACATGAAGCCGGGCGACGTGGTCGAGGTCGAGATCGAAGGTCTCGGCGTCCTGCGCAATCCGGTGGTGGCGGACGAGGCTGGCTACCGTCCCGACTGAGGCTCAGGCGGCGGCGGTGGCGCTCGCCGCGGCGAACTTGACGCCGATGGTGCCGGCCTCGGTCCACACCACCGAGCCACGGTACATGCCCATGCCCTGCACCATCAAAGTCACGGACTGGCCGACATTGACCACGGCGCCGGCGGAGAGGCGCGCGCCGCCCTCGGAAATGTCGATGACGATGCATTGAACCGGTCCGCGCGCCGTCTGGAGCACGCCGCTCCACAGCAGCTGCCGGCGGCGAGCCTCGCGATCTTCGACCGCGATCTCGGGCGCGTCCCCGTTCGTCACCGGCATGGAAGCGGTCTCCCGTCTCCGCGACCGTGCCAGGATGGAGCGCGAATGCTTAAGCGATCGTTAGCGGATGAACCCGCGCGCGCGAAAAATCGCGGCGAAGCGGGCCGGCCCGATCAAGCCGCCTGCAGGTTGGTGGCCGATGCCCGGCCGGTGCGGCGGTCGCGCTCGATGTCGAAGGACACTTTCTGGCCTTCCTGGAGCAAACTCATGCCGGCGCGCTCCACGGCGGAGATATGGACGAACACGTCCTTTTCGCCATTGTCGGGCTGGATGAATCCGTAGCCCTTTTGCGCGTTGAACCATTTGACGGTTCCGACTGCCATAGCGATCGTTCCATGGATAACGTGCCGCGATGCCCGAGCGCAGCGCGGATCGAACGCGTCGATTCGACGGCACCAGTGTGCGGCAGTCGCGCCGACCAGCGCAAGGGTTCGTTCCGGGCCGCGGGCAGGGCCTGGCCGGCCCCGGATCAGGACGCGGCGCGCTCGGCGGCGGCGTGGGTCCCGGCGATGAAGCCCTGGCACGTGGCGCGCGCGAGGCCATGCTCGCTGAAGCCGCCCGCCGTCTCGCCGCAGCTATAGAGGCCGGGGATGATTTGACCGTTCATGTCGATCACCTGGCCGCGCCCGTTGATCCTGAGGCCGGCGCGGGTGTCGTGCAGCACCGGCGTCGCCCAGGCGGCGTGGAACGGCGGCTTGGCGATCTTGTAGAGCGGCTTGGGCTTGCCGAAATCGGCGTCGGCGCCGGCATCGACGAAGCCGTTGTAGCGCGCCACCGTCTGCTCCAGGGTCTCGGGGGGCATCTTCACGCGCTGGTATTTCATCACGATCTTGCGCGCGAGGTCGGAGAGGCTGTCGGCGGTGAAGAAGAACCCGCCCTCGGCATCGACATCGGGCGGGGCGGGCGTCCACTTCTCGCGCGCCACCGCGTCGGCGTCGAAGATCGCCCAGATCGGGCCGCCGCCATTGTGATCGTCGCCGATCCCCGCGAGCGCGGCGTTGATGAAGTTGCGCGGGTCGTACTTGATGTTCTTGGCGTTGAGATAGCTGCGCGGGGTGTAGGGGTCGATCACGTTATAGTTGTTCGAGTTGTATTGCTCGGCGGTCTCGTCGTAGAAGCGCTGGCCCAGCATGTTGACCAGGATCACATCCTGCCAGTCCTTGACCGGCAGGCCCGAGGCGCGGGCGCGATCGAACACCTTGCTGCCGGGCATCCAGCGCAGATTGCGGTAATTGTATTGGCAGCCGACCGTGCCGGGCTTGGTGATGTTCGAGCCGAATTCGCCGGTCTGGTTGAAGAGGCCCCACAGCGACGCGCCGATGGCGAGGCCGGCCAATTCGCCGCTCGCGTCCTGGTCCGACCACGGCATGCCGGCAATGCCGCAATACTCCTCGGTCAAATGCGGGTTGAACATGCGGCGGAAATTGACGTTGCCGGTCGAGCCGCCGGTGGCGACGACGACCGCCTTGCGCGCGCGAATGGTCACCGTCTTGCCGTTGTTGTCGGCGGCGATGCCGAGCACGCGGCCCGCATGAGGCGCCTGGCGATAGATGGCGGTCATCTTGTGCTCGGTCAGGATCTGCACGCCGGCCTTCTGCGCCGCGGCCTCGAGGGGATGAATGAGGCCGTTGCCCGAGGACATGGTCGCCTGCACCGCCGCATCGGCCGGCTTGCCGGTTTGCACCATGGGCCAGTTCATCACCGCGGCGTGATGCTCGCGCAGGACCGAGTTTCCGACCGAATTGCCGCCAAGCGTGTCGGGCTTCTTGTCGACGAACACGACGCCGTGCGCGACCAGAAAGTCGAAGGTGCTGACGCTGTTGTCGGCGAAGGCGCGGATCACCTCGCGGTCGTTGTAGCGATAGTCCGGAAAGCCGTTGGACTCGACCACCGACCAATCGGTCAGGTCGCGGAACAACAGGTCCGGCGTGTCGACGATGCCGTATTTCTTCTGCATGGCGGTGCCGCCGCCCAAGGGGACGTTGCCGCCGCTGCAGGTGCCGTGGCCGCCGGTATGCGGCTGCGCCTCGATCAGGATCACCGACGAGCCCGCCTCGCGCGCGACGATGGCGGCGGGAAGCCCGGACGCGCCTGCGCCGATCACGATGACGTCCGCCTGGCGCTGCCACTTGGCCGGAGCGCGGGCGGCCTGAGCCGAGGCCGGGCCGGCGAGCCCACCCGCCGCCACGGTTGCCGCGATCCCGCCGCCGCTCAGAAGCAGATTGCGCCGATTGATGGTCATTGGTGTCCTCCCCTTTGGAAGCGACTATAACGGGCGGCTCGAACGCAAGCGAGGACGCGGCTTCATGCGCGGCATCGGTCGGCGAGTGGCGGCGTGGATCGCGGTGCTGGCGCTGGCCGGCCTCGCGCACGGAGCGCACGCGGCCGACAAATTGCGCGTCGGCAAGCCCAGCGCCGCGGGCTTCGTCTTCGCGCTCGTCGAGATCGGCAACGCCACCGGCATCTTCGCGCGCCACGGGCTCGAGATCGAGACCGTGACCTTGGCCGGCGGCGCCAAGCTGACGCAGGCGATGGCGGCGCGCAGCCTCGACATCGCGCTTGGCGGCGGCACGGACTTTGCCTTCATCGCCAAGGGCGCGCCCCAGAAGGGCGTGGCGGCGATGGCGGGAAGGCCGCTCAACATGGGCCTCTTCGTCCGGCCCGGCGGCGGCATCGACACGGTCGACGATGTGCGGGGGCGCGCGGTCGGCTGCACCACCGCGGGCTCGTTGACGATGTGGCTCGGCATGGAGCTTGCGCGCCGCAAGGGCTGGGGCGAGGACGGGATCAAGATGATCGCGGTCGGCACGCTCGAGGAAACCGCGGCGACGATGAAGGCCGGCAACATCGGCGCCTTCGTCGCCAACACCGAAGGCGGATACCGGCTCGAGGCCAAGGGCGAGGTCAAGCTGCTGCTGCGCTTCGACACGGTGGTGGGCGACTTCCTCAGCAACGTCATCTTCGCCAGCAATGAGCTGATCGCCAAAAACCCCGACGCGGTGCGCCGCTTCGTCGCCTCGTGGTTCCAGATCGTCGCCTTCGCGCGCGCCAACAAGGACGAGACGCTGCGCCTCACCGCGCCGGTGACGCGGCTGCCGCCCGAGCTCGGCGCGCGCGTCTATGACGAGCAGATGCCGATGTTCTTCGCCGACGGGCATTTCGCGAAGAGCGACGTCGAAACGGTCAAGCGCTCGCTGGTCGAGCTCGGGCTGATGAACGCGGCGCCCGACGACGCTCTGCTCTTCACCGAGGAGTTCCTGCCCTGAGGCCGGCCGCGACTCCGCGTCGCGACGATAACAGGCCGTGCTACACTCCGGCCCGGCTTTCGGGTGGGGAGGGGGAGATGGGGCGCGGCTTCGTTGCCGTCGCGGCGCGCGGCTTGGCGATCGCCGGCAGCGTCCTCGGCTTCGCGCAGCTCGCGGCGGCGCAAGGGGACGCGACCATTCCGCATGTCGGCATTCTCGCCCTCGAAGCCCAGGACGGAGCGACCCCCTATTGGGACGCCTTCCGCGACGGCATGCGCGCGCTCGGCTACAGCGACGGCAAGACTGTCGTGTTCGACTATCGCTGGGCCAATCACAAATACGCGCAGCTCCCCGAGCTGGCGGCGGAGCTGGTCAAGCTGCGCGTTCGCATCATCGTCGCCGAGGCGACGCCCGCCGTCATCGCGGCGCGCTCGGTCACGTCCGAGTTGCCGATCGTGGCGCCGTTGATGGCCGATCCGGTCGGCTCGGGCTTCGCGCAAAGTCTCGCGCGGCCGGGCGGCAACATCACCGGCCTGTCGACCTTGTCCGCGGACCTTGCGCCAAAGCTGCTGGAGCTGTTGAGCGAGATCGTGCCCTCGCTGTCGCGGGTGGGCATGATGTGGGACCAGAACATCCAGTCCTTCGCCCTCACGGTGCGCCGGGCCGAGGCGGCGGCCAAGTCGCGCGGCTTCGCGCTCGAAGTGCGCGGCGTGCGCTCCCCGGACGATCTCGAACCGGCCTTCGCCGCACTCGAAGCCGCGCACGTGCAAGCGCTCATCATGTCCTTTCCCGCCGCTTCGCTGGTGGCGAAGGGCGACCCGGCGCTTCTTGCGGCCGAGGTAGCGCGCCGGCATCTCCCCGCCGCCTATCCCACCGGGGAATCGGTCGCGGCCGGCGGTCTCGTTTCCTATGGGCCGAGCTACCCCGATTTGTTTCGCCGCATTGCGACCTATGTCGACAAGATCCTCAAGGGCGCCAAGCCGTCCGACCTGCCGGTGGAGGAGCCGCGGCTGTTCGAGCTGCGCGTCAATCTCAAGACGGCGAAGGCGCTCGGCGTGACCATTCCGCCCGCGATCCTGGTTCGCGCCGACCAGGTGATCGAATGACAAGCGCCGCAGGGGCGGCTTGACGAAAGAGCGGGAAGCGTCAGCGCGACGGCGTTGCGTCGACCAGGCGGTTGCGCTGCGCGCCCAGCCCCTCGACCTCGGCCTCCATCACGTCGCCGACCTTGAGGTAGAAGCCCAATTGCATGCCGATGCCGTTGGGCGTGCCGGTCGAGATGATGTCGCCGGGCTCGAGCGCCAATTGGCGCGACACATGCGCCACCTGCTCCTCGGGCGAGAAGATCATCTGGCTGGTGTTGCCGTCCTGCCGCGTCTCGCCGTTCACCTTCATGGTGAGGCGCAGCGCGTGGCAGTCGGGCACGAAGGCGCGCGGCACGATATAGGGGCCCAAGGGCGCGAAGGTGTCGTGGCACTTGCTGCCGAACCAGTCGGGACCGGGGACCGTCAATTCGCCCGGCGCGCGGAATTCGCGCACCGTCACGTCGTTGGCGGTGAGGAACCCGGCGACGCAGTCGAGCGCGCGCTCCGGCGTCACCGCCTTGACCTTGGTGCCGATGACCAGCGCCAGCTCGACCTCCCAGTCGATCTTGTCGTAGCCCTCGGGCCGCACCACGTCGTCATAGGGGCCGGTGACGCAGCTCGAGGTCTTCTCGAACATGTTGGGCCGCGCGCCGGGCGCGATCCCGTCGCGGGTCTCGCGGCCGGGGCGGGGATAATTGATGGCGGCGAAGAGCATCTTGGGCGGGCGCGGCACCGGCGCGTGGATGGCGAGGCTCGCCAGCGGCACGCCCGCGATCCCGGCGCCGCCGAGAAACGCGGCGAGTTCTTGCAGCAGGTCGAAATTCGCCTCCCAGTCGGCCAGGAGGTCGAGCATGCTCGCGACCGCGAGCCGCCGCCGCGTGCGGCCCGAGGCGCCGAACCGCTCGAGCGCCGGGTTGAGCGCCACCGCCCGCTCGCCGATGACGAGCGCGACGAAGGGCGGGCTGCCGCCGCTCGAGACGGTGGCGAGCTTGAAGGGGGCGTTCAGTGCCGCACCTCGTCGCGCAGCACGCCCAGGCGCTGCATCAGGTCGCGGTCGGTCATCATGAAGATGATGGCGTCGGTGTCGGCGCGGTGGCTCACCCAGTTGCCGTGCGGCACGGTGAAGATGCTGTTGCGGCCCCAGGCGAGATCGCGCTCGCCCACGCGGCTCGAACCGCTGCCCTCGGCGACGACGCAGATGGCGGTGGCGGTCGAGCGGGTCTGCGCGGTCGGCTTGTTGGGATCGAGCCCGACCAGGAAGCAGTCGATCAGATCCATCGCCGGGCCGCCATTGAGCGGATTGGTATAGCGCAGGGTGCGCGAGCCGTCCTCGGCGCGCGGCGTCTCGGCCAGCGCCGCCTTGGCCGTATCCCATGGATAGCGATAGAGCGGCGAATAGCTGCGGCGGTCGAAGCTCGCTTGAGGCACCAGCCCCGAAGCGGCGAAGGCGGCGTCGGGAAGCTGCACCGGCATGTTCCTGGCCGGGCCGGGCTCGAAGCGGATGGTCTCGAGATGGCTGTGGATCGGCACGTCGAGACCGTCGAACCACACCATGCGGGTCGAGCCCTTATGGACATGTTCGTGCCAGGTCCAGCCCGGCGTCAGGATCATGTCGCCCGGCGCCATCGGGCAGGACTTGCCGTCGACCAGGGTCTCGGCGCCTTCGCCTTCCATGACGAAGCGCAGCGCGCCCATGGTGTGGCGATGCGCCGGCGCGACCTCGCCCGGCATCAGGATCTGCAAGGCCGCCACCAGGTTGGTGGTGAGGCCGGTGAGGACCGAGTTCGACGCCGGCTTGCGCAGCGACAGGACGCGGCGGTCGGCGGTCTCGATGCTGGTGGCGCGCACCGCCTGGGTGATGAGCGGCTCGACCTGCTCCCAGCGCCACAGCAGCGCGGGTTCCGGCCCGTGCCGGGGGCCGCCGGTGCGGCCCTCGTCCTCCCACAGCGCGCTCATGTTGGCGGCGTTGAGCGCAGCGCGAAAGGCGGCGGCTTCTTCGGCCGTGTGCGGAGCAGTGGGTTGGGCCATTACAATCCTCCGGGCGTCGCGTGAATTGTCGCGCCAGATTTGCATTGCGCCCCGTTCGCGGTCAAGCTGCGCGATCGGATTGCACGGAGCCTGCCCGCTCAAGGGCCGCCCGGCTCCATGCCGTGCGTGCGATAGACCGGGGCCGCCTCGGGCGATGAGAGGAAGCTCACCAGCGCCTTGGCCGCATCCGGGTCCTTTGCCTGCGCCGACACGAAAGCGACGAGACCGGTCGGCGGCGACACGTCGCGCGGCAAGGGGCCGACCGCTTCGACGCCGGGCTCGGTGACGATCTCGCTGACGAAGGTGACGCCGAGCTCGGTCTCGCCCTTGGCCAGCATCGCCATGGCGCCGGCGCCGCGCGCGGCAAGCCTGAGCTTGGGCTTCATCGCCTCGGCGATGCCGAGCTTTTGCAAGGTTGCCTCGAAGCTCACCCCGGCGGCCGCCCCCAGCGCGGGGTTGGGATAGGCCAAGGAATTTGCGGCGAGTAGCACGCGCCTGACCGCGTCGTCGCTCGAGATGTCGGGCTTGGGCGCGCCGGCCCGCACCGCGATGCCGACGGAAACTGTGGCGAGCGGCGTGGCGCTGGACGTCACGACATGGCCCGACGCGATCACGTCGTCGTAAGGCGGCTGCACCACCGGCACGTCGAACGCATCGCCGCGCGCGACCTGCGCGTGGGTTCCCTTGCCCGAGCCGAACGTTGCCTTGACCGTGTGCCCCGTCTTGGCCTCGAAGTCAGGGATCAATTGCTCGATCACGGCCCTGATGCCGCCGGGCGCGATGAGGGTGATCTCGGCCGCGCCTGCGGGCGAGCCGCTCCACGCGGTCAAGAATGCGAGCGCGGCCACCAGCGAAATTCTCATGCCTTCCCCCTCGGCTTCGCGAAGCCTCTTCCCGGCCGTAACGTTTGCCGTCAATGTGGCGGCGATCAGGGGTTCGCGCGGGGAGACCATGGCGAGAGGACGCAAGACCATCAAGACCGCCGCCAAGACGGCGGCGCGGCGCAAGCCGGCGCCGAAGATCAAGGCCAAGGCCAAAGCGAAGGCCAAGGCCGCGCGGCCGGCCGCCGCCGCGCGTGCCCGCCGCGCCGCCGGCAAGCTGCGGCTTTCGATCCTGTGCGGCGATTATGAGATCGTGCGCGCCTTGAAGGACGGCACGGTGCAGCCCAAGGGCATCGAGCTGGTGGGCGGCGACTATCCGGGCACCGGCGCGATCCACGACCGGGTGGCGGCGGGCGACGCCTGCGACATCAACGAATATAACGGCGGCCATTATGTGGTGCAGAAGGCGCACGGGCGCGCCGACATCACCGCCATCCCGGTGTTCCTGCACCGCCGCTTCCGCCACGGCTTCATCTACATCAACACGCAGCGCGGCATCGCGCGGCCGTCGGACTTGGCCGGGCGGCGCGTGGCGTGCCGCTCGATCGGCGCCGCCGCGGCCTATTGGATGCGGGCCTATCTCGAGGATTTCGGCGCGCCGCACCGCTCCATCACCTGGGTGATCGAGCACCCCGACGAGGCGACCGAGCGGGCGCCCAAGGAGCTGAAGCTCGAGATCGTGCCCAAGGGCAAGAATGTCGAGCAGATGGTGCTGACCGGCGAGGTCGACGCCATCATCCAGCCCAATGTGAGCCGCGCCTGCGCCGAGGGCGATCCCCGCATCGCGCGGCTGTGGCCCGACTACAAGGCGGTCGAGATCGACTACTACAGGCGCACCGGGTTCTTTCCCATCATGCATGTGACCACCGTGCCGACCGCGCTGGTGGCGAAGCATCCCTGGATCGTCGAGAGCCTCACGCTCGCCTTCGAGGAGGCGAAGCAGCTCGCCATGCAGCGCGTCGCCAACCCGCGCAACGTGCCGCTCGCCTTCTGGCGCGCATATTGGGAGGAGGAAGCCGCGCTGCTTGGACCCGACCCGTGGTCCTACGGGCTCTCCGACCTCAACAAGCGCAACTACGATACGCTGGTGGGCTACGTCCACGACCAGGTGCTGACCGGGCCACGCCCCAGGCTCGAGGACCTCTTCCCCAAGGAGGCGTTCGCGCTGCAACTGCCGCTGCCGACGATGCATCGGCTCACGTATGGATGGTAGCCAAACTGCTGAAAGCGCTATCGATCATTGAGGCGCAAGCCATCGCCGAGGCCGCCGCGTCGCGCGCCCGGGACGAGCGCGCCATGCTCGACTATATCGGCGTCGGCCGGCGGGCGGCGCGGCGCCCGGTCAATCTCCCCGCGCTTCCAGTTCTGATCCGGCCGAGCGCGGTCGATCTCGGCGCTTTCGAAAGCAGCGAGGCGCGGCGGTTGCAGGAGCTGCTCGCGCGCCTCACCGTCGCCCAGCGCCTGGAACTGATCGCGCTGGCATGGTTCGGCAAGAGCGCTTCGCTCGATTTCGACGCCGCCCTGCGCCGGGCGCGGCGCGTTCCGCCCGAGGCGCAGGTGGGCTACCTGATGAGCCGGCGGCTCGAGCTTCACATCCCCGCCGGTCTCGACCGGCTTGACGCGGCGAGTCCTGGCGGACATTGATCCGACCGGCAGCGGGAATCGGGAGCGACCATGGCGCAGATGCATTTCGCGGTCTTCATGTCCGGCGATTCCAACTATCACATCGCCGGCTGGCGCCTGCCCGAGGCCTATGCCGACACCGGCGTGACGCTCAAGCGCTGGATCGAGTTCGCCCGCACCATGGAGCGCGGCAAGCTCGATATGCTGTTCATCGCCGACAGCCACGGCGTCGCCGGCGCCGACGATCTCGAGACCTTGAGCCACTCGCCCCAGGTGTCGCGCTTCGAGCCGTTCACCGTGCTGTCGGCCTTGGCCGCCGTGACCGAGCGCATCGGCCTCGTCTCGACCTGCGCCACCACCTACAACGAGCCTTACACCGTGGCGCGCATGTTCGCCTCGCTCGACCATTTGAGCGGCGGGCGCGCGGGGTGGAATTTCGTCACCGGCGCCAACCGCGAGGACGCGCTCAATTTCAGCCACAAGGAGCACGTGCCGCACGCGCAGCGCTATGACCGCGCCGAGGAATTCGCCGATGTCGTGCGCGGCCTGTGGGACAGTTTCGAGGACGACGCGTTCCTGCGCGACAAGGCTTCGGGCCGCTTCTTCGATCCCAAGAAGCTCCATGTCCTGAACCATGCCAGCAAGCATTTCTCGGTCAAGGGTCCGCTGAGCATCGGGCGGCCGCCGCAGGGCCATCCCGTCCTCGTGCAGGCCGGCAAGTCCGAGCCGGCGCGCGAAGTGTCGGCGCGCGTCGCCGATGCGGTCTTCACCTCGCAAACGAATATCGAGGACGCGCAGAAATTCTACGCCGACGTGAAGGGACGGATGGCGAAGTTCGGGCGCTCGCCCGACCACATCAAGATCATGCCCGGCGTCGCCATCTTCACCGGCCGCACCGCCGAAGAGGCCGAGGAGAAATACGAGCGCCTCCATGCGCTCATCCATCCGCAAGCCGCGCTCGCGCTCTTGAAGGAGCGGCTCGGCGGCATTGATCTTTCGGGCCATCCGCTCGACGGGCCGGTGCCGGAGATGAAGGGGAACGACGTGCGTATGAGCAACCCGCCGGAGCTGGCGCGGCTGGCGCGGCGCGAGAACCTCACCATCCGCCAGCTCGCCTACCGCTATGCCGCGGCGCGCAGCCATTGGATGATCCGCGGCTCGGCGGTGCAGATCGCCGACCAGCTCGAAGAATGGTTCGTGAAGAAGGCGGCCGACGGGTTCAATCTCCTGCCGCAATACCTGCCCGGCGCGCTCGACGATTTCGTCGATCTCGTGGTGCCCGAGCTGCAGCGCCGCGGTCTCTTCCGCAGGGAATACGAAGGCCGTACTCTGCGCGAGCATCTGGGCCTGCCGCGGCCGGTCAACCGCTATGCCGCGGCGGCGCGGGCGGCCGAGTGAGGGTTTAGCGCGCGATCGCCTCGTTGGCCCAGGCGATGATGACGGCCGAGATGTCCTTGCTGTTCGTCTCCATCATCATCACGTGGCTGTTGCCGTGGATGCCCTCGTCGGCGAGCTTGATCCAGCTCGCGTCGATGCCGGCCTGGCGTAGATACTTGACGGTGCAATGATCGTAGGGCGCGTGATACGACGCCTCCGCGGTCAGCACCAGAACGGGTATTTTCTGCAAATTGGGCAACTGCCGCGCCGGCTCGGCCTGCGCATAGCAGCGCACCAGGCCGGGCCCGTCAGCCTCGTCCTGCTGCACGAAGCGCAGCTCGGACGCATCCTTCGCCGGCGGCGCGTAGGTCAGCGGCACGTCGGTCACGCCCCAGGAGAGCGCCACGCCGCCATACTTGAACCAGTCCGGCGCCCCCGTCATCTGCACGTCGTGGACCGGCGGGCCGTTGGGCTCGATGGCGAGGATGCCCTTGACCAGATCGGGCCGCGCGTCGGCGACCGGCCACGCGAACGCGCCGGCCTGCGAGTGGACCAGCAGGATCGTTGGCCCGATCTTGTCGACGAGCGCGATGAGGCCGGCGCTGTTCAGCTCCTGCTGGCGGTGGAAATTCCTGATCGAGGGGAGCTGCGACGAGACCAGCTGGCGCACCGATTCGTCCTCGAGCGCGCTGCCGCCCGGCCATTGCGTGTGGAGATGCGCCTGCGGCCACAGATTGAATTTCTCCTGCGCGACATAGCGGCTCTGGTTGTTCGCCATGTCGGTCTGCTCGTTCGGCCCGTAGACGTCCGGATAATAGGGCGAGCGGCCCTTGCCGACCTGGTCGACGACATAGACGGCATAGCCCGCGCGCGCGAAATCCTGCGCCCACCCGTCGCGCCCGTCCGGCGTGCCGGTGTAGTTGGTGCCCGACATGGTGCCGCCATGCACCATGATCACCGGATAGGGATGAAGCCGCTTCGCCGGAATCATATATTCCGCGTACATCTGCCCGACCGTGTACTGCTTTTCATTGGCGGTGATCACCTGCCCGCCGACATAGAGCCAGCCTGTCTTCGCGAGGGCGAGCGGCGCCTCGGCGAGCCGTTTTCCGATACGGCGTGTCCTCATTGTCTCCCCCTTGGGCCTCCGGCTAGAGTAGCGGCAAAGCCAGAGGAGGGGCAGGGAGCCATGATCGACATCTATTTCTGGACCACCGACAACGGCTACAAGGCGCTCATCATGATCGAGGAGTCGGGCCTCCCTCATCGCCGCAAGCCGGTGGCGCTTCCCAAGCGGGAGAATTTCGCGCCCGAGTTCCTGAAGATCAGCCCGGGCCACAAGATCCCCGCGATGGTCGATGACGACGGGCCGGGCGGGGCCCGCGTGACGCTGTGCGAGTCCGGCGCCATCCTCAAATATCTGGCCGAGAAGTCGGGCGGCGCGCTCTATCCGGCGGACCCGCTGAAGCGCGTCACGGTCGATCAGTGGTTCTTCTACGGCACCTCGACCTTCACGCCGCTTGCGCAGCAGTACGGCCTCTTCATGCACCGCTTCCCGGAGGACGTGCCGCAGGCCAAGAAGCACTACGAGGCGCAGGTGCGCGACATTTTCGGCGTGTTCGACCGCCACCTCGCGGACTCGGCCTTCATGGCGGGCGATTATTCGGTCGCCGACATCTCGAGCTATCCCGACGTGCACCTGCACGGGAAGCTGGGTATCGGCCTCAACGAGTATCCCAATCTGAACCGCTGGCACGATGCTGTCGCTGCGCGCCCCGCGGTGCAGCGCGCTTACGCCCCGATCTAGGCCGTACTGGCGATACGGCTGTCGCGGCCGGCTGACGGCAGGCCGACGACGCCTGCGAGGCGCGCGTCGGCGAGATCAATGCCGGCAAGCTCGGCGCCGGTGAGGTTGGCGGCGGAAAGATCGGCGCCGCGCATAACGGCGCGAGAGAGGTTGGCGCCGCGCAGATCGACGTGCCGCGCCTCGACCCGCTCGAGCATGCTGACGATCGCGCGTCCCGTTGGCAGCAGCAGCGGCCCCAGGTTGCAATCCCTGAGATCGGCGTTGGTCAGGCGCGCCGCGGTCAGGTTGATGCCGCGCAAATCGGCGCGCGTCATGCGGCAGGAGCGGAGATCGGCGCCCTCGAGTTGTGCCGCTTGCAGCCCGATGCCGTCGAGCGTCAGGCCGACGAAGATCGCGCCCCTGCCGGTCATGGCGGACAGAGTCTGAGCGGCGAGCGACGACGTCTCGCGCAAGTCGAAGCCGCTTAGATCGAGCGGCTCTCCTACGGCGCCGCCAGTAGCGCACCAGCGCTCGTGCCGCTGGATGAGCGTCTCGAGCGCAACCGCGAGTTCGCCGGGCCGCCGTCCCGCGGGAAGCTGCGTCAGCGCGCCTGAGAGGTCGGCGCCGTCGGTCTCGGCAAATTGCAGGATCGCGTTGGTGAGGATGGCGTTGCGCAGGCTCGCGCCCTTCAGGTTGGCGCCCGAGAGATCGGCGCCGTCGAGATTGGCGCCGTTGAGCACGGCATTGCGCAGATCGGCCCGCGCCATCTTGCAGTTCCGCATCACGGCGTCGGTGAAGTCGGTGTGCGACGCGATCGCGCCGGACAGCTTTGCCTGCGACAGGTTCGCGTTGACCATGTGCGCGCCCTGAAGATCGGCGGAAATCACGTCGGCGACCGCGATGTCCTCGTAGACGCCGACGCGCACGCGCTGGGCCAGCCTGCCGTCGCGCAGGTCGGCGTTGAAAAGGTCGGCGCCGTCGAGATTGGCGCCGCGCAGCACCGCGCCGCGCAAATCGGCGCGCACCAATATCGCGCCGCGCAGGTCGGCGCGCGCGAGGTTGCAGCCGAACAGCGTAGCGTTGGTGAAATTGACGCCCGCCAAACGCGCCGAGGTCAGGAAGGCTGCGGTGAAATCGGCGTCGTTGAGCCGCCGCCCCGCGAGGTCGAGGCCGGTGAGATCGCGATAGGATAACAGCGCCCGCTGCCCGCCGGGGCGGGCGGAAAGGTACCTATCGTGCCGGCGGATGACCTTGTCGAGCTCGGCTTGCGACATGGGAACGCGCGGACGAACGATCGGTGCGGTCGTGTTCGCCATTGCGCCTGAGTGTCGGGCGAACGCGCTTAACATCCGCTTAAGCGCATCTTGAAGAACTTATGGATTGTCGCGCGACCGCGGCTTGGCGAGGCGCACGCCGCGTCCGCCGCCGGAGCTGACGGCGCCCTCGTTGATGAATTCGACGCCGGCGGCCTCCAGGGCGGCCATCACCTTCATCAGGCTGTCGATAACGCCGCGGACGGTTCCGTCGCTCGCCTCCATGCGCTGGATGGTCGGCAGCGACACGCCCGACGCCTTGGCGAGGGCGCGCTGCTCCATCCGAACCAGGGCGCGGGCGGCCTTCAGCTGAGCGGAGGTAAGCAAATGAGCCACTCCGGGAAAAACCGCAAAATAGCGTTGATGGATGAAACTTGAAAGTTCATGTTCTACCCAGCAGCCGCAGGAGCCCATGCAGGATCGTCACCGGGTGGGGAGGGCAACCGGGGACGTAGAGGTCGACCGGAAGCAGACCCTCGACCCCGGCGGAGGTCTCGGAATGCTCGCGATAGATGCCGCCGGAAATGGTGCAAGCACCGGCGGCGATGACGAGCTTGGGCTCGGCCACGGCTTCATAGGTCATGCGCAGCGCGTCCTTCATGTTCGCGCTGACCGGCCCGGTGACGAGAATGCCGTCGGCATGGCGCGGCGACGCGACGAACTCGATGCCGAAGCGGCTCGCATCGAATACCACGTTGCCCAGCGCGTTGACCTCGACTTCGCACCCGTTGCAGCCCCCGGCGCTGACCTGGCGCAGCCGCAGCGACCGCCCCAGCAACCGCCGCAGCTCGCGGCCCAGCGCGTCGATCGCGATCGCGCGGTCATCGCTCACGACCAGTCCCTCGCGCGTCGAGGCGGCGAGGCGCCAGTCCCGGCCGAAGGTGATCGCGCCCTCGGGGCAGGCAGCTTCGCAGGCGCCGCAGAAGATGCAGCGCCCGAGATCGAGCTCCGGCCCTCTCTCGGTCACGCGCAGCGCGTCGGTGGGACAGATTTCGACGCATCGAGCGCAGCCGGACACGCATTTTTCGGGATCGAGCATCGGGCGGCCGCGAAACAGCGCCGGCAAATCAGGGTCCTGCGCCGGATAGGCGATGGTGCGATTGCCCTGCCGCGCGCGGGCGACCAGCGTCTTGAACATTACGCCCCTCGCTCCCTACAGGTCATGGCCGCAATAGGACAGGTTGAAGCTCTTGTTGCACAGCGGGAAGTCCATGATCGCCTGGCCGCGCATCGCGAACGCCAGCGCGTACCAGTTGCGGAAGGACGGATCGACGATCTTGTAGGTCGCGAACCGTCCCGCCCCATCGGTCGCCGCCATGTGAACGATCTCGCCACGCCAGCCCTCGACGAGCGAGAGCACAATATGGTTGGGCGCGAGCGGCTTCATCGCCGTCATCGCCGCGCCGCTGCCCGGATCGTCGAGCACCTGCGCCAGGAACGCGATGGACTCCTCGATTTCGCGCCAGCGCTGGAAGGCGCGCGCGAACACGTCGCCGGTGTCGCCGACGGCGATGGCGGGGCGCCGCGACGCATAGACTGGCCCGGGCAGGTCGCGGCGGGCATCGCGGTCGATGCCGCTGGCACGGGCGGGCGGGCCGACCACGCCGAGTTCCGCGGCGGCGCTCTCGGTGAGAATGCCGGTGTTCTCGAACCGCGCCCGCAGCGACGACGATTTCCACATCAGGTCGACCGCGTTCCGCATGTCGCGCTCGGCGACGAGGATGCGGCGCTTGAGCTGGCCGAGCGCCTCGCCGTCGATTTCCCGCGCCACGCCGCCGGGCTTCATCCAGCCGCGCCCAAGCCGGCTGCCGACCAGCTCCGCGGTAAGGTTGAGCGCGTCGCCGCGCAGCCGGCCGCAATAGGCCGCCGCCGGGAGAAATCCCACGTCGCCCGCGAGCGCGCCCAGATCGCCGATATGATTGGCGATCCGTTCCAGTTCCAGCGCCACCGCGCGCAGCGCCAGGGCATGCGGCGAGCATTCGATGCCGGCGAGCGCCTCGAGGCTCTGGCAGTAGGCCGTGGCGTGACCCGCGCTGGTGTCGCCCGCGAGCGTCTCGGCGAGGTGAATGCTCGCCTTGCGCGGCCCGCCGCGCAATGCCCGCTCGACGCCGCGATGCTGATAGCCCAGCGCGATCTCGAGATGGATGACCTGCTCGCCGTGGCAGTTGAAGCGGAAATGCCCCGGCTCGATCACGCCCGCATGGACCGGGCCGACCGCGACCTCGTGAATTTCCGGGCCCGAAACCTTGAAGAAATCGGCCGCGCCGATGGGCGGCCCGCCGGGCGGGTAGCGCACCGGCTTGGGCCACGGGTGTCCCTCGGGATGGACGCCCCACTGTTCCAGGATTTCGCGCTCGAAGTGATGCGCCGCGGGACATTCGGGGGTGAGCGCCGGATAGGCGCTCGTCACGACCGTCGCGCCCAGAGCGATCTCGCCGCGCGCATCGTCGGCAAGCGCGGCCAGGAGCCGCGTGCCTTCGTGGCCTCGCGACAAACCGGTGAGGAGCAGGAGACGCGCGCCGCCGGCGACGGCGGACAGAACCTCGCCGCGAAACCCCTCGATCTCGACGACCGGAATGGCTTCGGCCGGAACCGCGACCGCGTTGCTGGTGGCGAGGAAGCGCGTCATGGCGGGCCGGTGACGAATTCGGCCGCGCGGCCGATCGCTTGCGCGAGGGACAGCGGCATCCACAGCCCCAGCAGCAGCAGAAGCCCCATCGCCGACATGACGATCGCGCATGCCATCGCGCCTTCGCGGGCCGGCTCGGCGGTCAGGCTCGGCGTGCCGAAGACCATGTCGATGAGATGCCGCAGCGCGGACACGAAAACGACGCCGCCGGCGGCGAGGAACAATGCCAGCGGCAGCCACGCGCCGGCCGCCACCGTCGCCCGCAGGAGCTGATATTCGCTCATGAAGACCGAGAACGGAGCGACGCCAATGAGGGTCAGCAGGCTGCCCAACAGCGCCAGCCCCCACAACGTGTCGGCCCGGATCGCGCCCGAGATCCTGTGCATCTCGTGGCTGCCGAATTTCTGTCCGAGCCGTCCCACCGCGAAGAACGCCAGGGATTTGCAGATCGAATGGTTGAGCGTGTGGAACAGCGCGGCGAAGGCGCCGATGGGACCGAGCCCATAGCCGAGGGCGATGATGCCGAGATGCTCGACGCTGTGATAGGCGAGCAGCCGCTTCGCGTCGCGCTGAAACACGATGAAGCCCGCGGCCACCAGGATCGACAGCGTGCCGAAGAAGATCAGCAGGCCGCTGGCGAATTCTCCCCCCAGCGCGTGCCGGACCGCCGGCACGTAGCGCATGATGCAGTAGAGCGCGGTGTTGAGGAGGAAGCCCGAGAACATCGCCGAGACCGGCGCGGGCGCCTGGCTGTGGGCGTCCGGCAGCCACGAATGAATGGGCGCGAGCCCGGCCTTGGTGCCATAGCCGACGAGTACGAAGATGAAGGCGAATTTCATCAGCGTCGGATCGAGCCGCGCGTCCGGCGACGCGAGCTGGGTCCAGAACAGGCCTTCGGCTTCTACGGTGCCTCCGGACTGAACCGCCGCCGCCGCCAGCAGCGTCCCCATGAACGCGAAGGCGATGCCGATCGAGCAGATGATCAGGTATTTCCACATCGCCTCGAGCGAAAGCCGGCTGGGATGGAGCGAGATGAGGAAGGCGGTCAGGAGGGTCGTCGCCTCCATACCGACCCACATGATGCCGAGATTGTTGGATACCAGCACCAGCATCATCGCCGTCAGCGCGCCGAGCCAAAGCGCGCCGAAACGCCGCGCGATGGGAACTGTGAAGGGATGATCGCCGGTCTCGTTCGCGAAATAGACGCCGGCAAAGGCCGAGCTGAGGACGAAGACGAGAACCAGGACGATGATGTGGAAGGCCGAGAAGGCGTCGATGTAGAACCATTCGTCCGCCGCCGCAACGAAGCCCTTGCCGCCGAGGACTTCCGTCCAGACGTTGACGGCGAATGCCACCTCCGCCGCCGACACGATGACGATCGTCGCCAGGACGTGACGCGGTCGCCGCAGGACGAGGCAAAGCGCCGCGCCCAGGGCCGGCAGCGCGAGCATGGCGTAGATGGATTGGTCCGCGAACACGGGTTCAGCCCCTCAACGCGGTGAGCTGGTCGACATCCATCGAGCCGAACTCGCGGTTGATGTGGAAGATCGCGATCCCCATCACAAAGACCGCGACGAAGGCGTCGAGCAGCACGCCTAATTCCACCAGGAGCGGCGTGCCCACCACCGTGACGACGCCGAACACGAAGATGCCGTTCTCGAGAACGAGGTAGCCGATCACCTGCATCAGCGCCTTGCGCCGCGCCACGATCAGGAACAAGCCGACGAAGATGACGAAGATCGACAGATCGAGCATCCCGAACGGCGCCTGCTTCAAGGCGGGCTTCATCCCGAGCGCGAGCCACACCGACAGCGCCAGCGCCAAGACGCCGAACAGGATCGACGCGACGAAGCCGATGAACGGCTCGACCTCGCGGTTGTAGTGCGCGCGGGCCCTGAGCTTGAGCAGAAGCCAGGGGAAGACGATCCCCTTGAGCGCGATGTTACCGAGCGCCAGCAAGGCCACCCGCACCGTCAGCCCGCCGTCATGCACGATCACCGGTACCATGCCGAAGAGGACGCCCTGGAAAGCGAGCCAGCGGATGCAGGCGCCGATGCGGCTGGTGCCGAGGAGCGCGAAGCAGCTCAGCAGGCCGACCGCGTGGACGATGTCGAGGAGGGGAAGCATCTCCGCCTAGACCATGATGCCGATGATGGCCACGGTGGAGAGCGTGGCGGCGCCGACGATGAGCTGCGGCACCTGGACCAGCCGATAGCGCGCCATGGTCGATTCGATCATGCCGATCGCGACCGCCAGCACCGCCATGCCGGCGAGGATCGCAGCGGCGTCGAGCCACGGGCCGAAGCCGCGAACAGGCACGACCAGGCCCACGAGCAGCGTGCCGAGAAGCCATAATTTCAGCGCGGCGGCGTAATGGATGAAGGCGAGGTCGGGACCGCTGTGGTCGAGGACCATCACTTCGTGGATCATGGTCAGCTCGAGATGCGTGGTCGGGTCGTCCACCGGGATGCGCGTATTCTCCACCAGCTCGAGGATCAGCAGCGTCATCGCGACGAGGGCGAGGGTCGGCAGCGCGTGCGCCCACGCGGCCACGGTGATCCCCTGGTAAATGGGCGTCAGCGAGAACGAGCCGGTGACCCGCGTCAACGCCGCCAGCGCGATGAGGAAGGCGGGCTCGGCGAGCGCCGCGAAATGAACCTCGCGGCTGGCGCCCATGCCCTCGAAGCTTGAGCCGGTATCGAGCGCCGCCAGCACGATCGCAAACCGGCCGAGCGCGAGCAGCCCGGCGAGCACGATCAGGTCGCCGGAAAAGTCGAGCGCCGATCCGATGCCGCCGAACGGCGTCAGCAACGGCGCCGTCGCCAGTGCCGCCAAATTGACCACCGGGCCGAGCCGGAACACCGAGCTCGTCGCCTCGCCATAGACCGCGCCGCGGCGCAGATATTTCGCGACGTCCCAGTAAAGCTGGAACAGCGGCGGGCCGCGCCGCCCGGCGACCCACGCCTTGGTCCGGTTGATCGCGCCCAGCAGCAGCGGCGCGAGGATCAGCGCGCATGCGGGCGAGACGAAGGCGGCGGGTCCGGCCATGGGTCAGACGCTGGCCCAGATCAGCAACGCGATCAGCGTCGCCGCGACGTAGAGGACATAGAAATGGATGTGCCCGTGCTGGATGATCCTCAAGCGGCTCACGAGCTGGTCGAACCAGCGGAAGGTTGGCACGAACAGCAGCCGCAGGAACGGATCGCCGCTGTCGCTCGAATAGGACGCCGCCGCAGGGAAGTAGCCGTCCGGGCGAACCAGCGTTTCGCGGTTGCGGATGAACAAGCGGAATTGCGTGGTCAGGGGCTGGGCGAAGGACGACGCGGTGTATTGCATCTTCGGTGAAGGGAAGGGATAGGCGCAGCCCCACACCGGCGCTCTCCGCACCGCGGCGAACGCGAGGCGGCCCGCGCGCGCCGCCCACAATACACCCGCCAATGCGGCGAACACGGCTAAGACCGCGACCGCGACGCCGAGCGGCCGGGTCGCCAGCGCGAGCTGGGCGCTTGTCGTCTCCAGCGCCACGCCCGTCGCCGCCGCCACCACGCCGCCGAGCGCCGTTACGACTGCCGGCGCGGCGAATCCCAGGACGACGCACAGGAGCGCGAGCACCGCCATCGCCGCGCGCATCGGCAGCGCCGCCTCACGCGCCTGGCCTGCGCTCGCGCTGCGGGGCGTGCCGAGAAACGCGATCCCGAAGGCGCGCGCGAAACAGGCGGCGGCGAGCCCGCCGATCAGCCCCAGGATGACCAGCGCGGTCAGCCCGGCCGCCGCGATGTTCGCTGCCGGCTGCGCCACCGCCAGAAAGCCCGCATAGAACAGCAGGAACTCGCCGACGAAGCCGTTGAACGGCGGCAGTCCGACGATCGCGGCCGCGCCGATCAGGAACGTCGTGCCGGTCCAGGGCATGCGCTTCAACAGCCCGCCAAGTTCCTCGAGCTCGAGGCTGTGGGCCCCGTGCTGGACCGCGCCCGCGCCCAGGAACATCAGCCCCTTGAAGACGCCATGGTTGAGGACGTGGAGCAAAGACGCCGCGAAGCCGATGATGGCGAGCGGCAGGATGCCCTCGGCCAGCCCCAGCACGCCGATCCCGAGCGCGAGCAGGATGATACCGATATTCTCGACGCTGCTATAGGCGAGCAGGCGCTTCAAATCGTGCTGCGCCACCGCGAACAGCACGCCAAGCACGCCGCTCGACGCACCGAGTGCGATCAGCAGCCAGCCCCACCACGGCTCGGGCGTGCCGAGAAAGGTGAGGGTTCGGACCAGGCCATAGATCCCCATCTTGATCATGACCCCGGACATGAGCGCCGATGCGTGACTGGGCGCGACCGGGTGCGCCTCAGGCAGCCACACATGCGCCGGGACGATGCCGGCCTTGGCGCCGAATCCCACGAGCGCGAGCAGGAACGCTGCCGAGGCCAGCGCCTTGTGACCCTGCAATGCGGCGCCGAATCCGTCGAAATCCGAGCTCCCGGCCGCGCCGCCGAGCAGCACGAACAGAACCAGCAGGAACGCCGTCCCCAGATGCGTCGCCGCGAGATAGGTCCAGGCCGCCTGGCGCACCCCTTCCTTGCGGTCGTCGAACGCGACCAGGAAGAACGGGCTCAACGCCATGATCTCCCATGCGAGCAGGAAGAGGAGCCCGTCATGCGCGGCCGCGACCAGCGCCATCCCCGCCGTGAGCAGGTTGAGATGGAACCACGTCGCCGCCACCGCGCGCGCGCTGCGGCCGCCCTCGAGATAGGAGCGGCCGTAAAGCGCGGTCAGGATCGAGAGGCCGAAGACGGGGAGCAGAAAATACGCGGAAAGCGCGTCGATCTCGAAATGCAGGCCGCCGCCCGGCATGTGCCAGGGGAGCGACATCCCCTCGGCGTGTCCGGTCGCCAGCACGCGGATCGCGGCGACGAGCCCCAAGGAGGAGCCGGCGATGGCGCCGATCTGGCCGGCGCTCTGCGACCGGCCGGGCCAAGCGCGCCACGCGATGGCCAGGAGCCCGCCCAGGAGCAAGAGGAGAACAGCGCCGGTGAATTCGAGCATGAGGACCCGCAGGAACCGCGCATATTTGCCCGGCCCCGGCCAGCGCCGCAAGGAGAATCTTGCCGCACCAAAGCTAATAACTGATGTTTAGAACATCAACGATACGAGTCGGCGACTGATCGTCGATGTGCCGCGGGGCGGCGGCTCATTCTGCCGCAGTGGCTGTACGCTTTCCGCTTTTCACGCTCTCCATCGCCTCCTCGACGTGGCGGGAGAACACGAATTCGGCGGGGCGCTGGCGGTCGAGCGCGATCTCGGGCGCCATCGCCCCCTCGGTGCGCACGCCGCGCAAGGAGACGCCAAGCGCCTTCAGCGGATGCTTCACCGCGTCCACCACCGCGGTCGCCTCGTAGCCGCTATGGACCATGCAGTCGGCGCATTTCTCGTAATTGCCGGTGCCGTAGGCGTCCCAGTCCGTGGTCTCCATCAGCTCCTTGAAGCTCCTGGCGAAGCCCTCGCCGAGCAGATAGCACGGGCGCTGCCAGCCGAAATAGTTGCGCGTCGGATTGCCCCACGGCGTGCAGTGATAGGACTGGTTGCCGGCGAGGAAATCGAGGAACAGGCCGGACTGGCTGAACGCCCATTTCTTCGCGCCCGGGCGGCGGAAGATCGCGCGGAACAGCTCCTTGGTCTTGAGCCGGTTGAGGAAATGCGCCTGGTCGGGGGCGCGCTCGTAGGCATAGCCGGGCGACACCGTCATGCCGTCGACGCCCAGGCCCATCACCGTGTCGAAGAAATCGCCGACCCGCTCCGGCGCCGCGCCGTCGAACAGGGTGCAGTTGATGTTGACGCGAAAGCCCTTGCTCTTGGCGAGCTTGATCGCCGCGACCGCGCGGTCATAGACGCCCTCCTCGCACACCGAGTGGTCGTGCATCTCGCGGTCGCCGTCGAGATGGATGGACCACACGAAATAGGGGTCGGGCCGGAACCGGTCGATCTTCTTTTCCAGCAGCAGCGCATTGGTGCAGAGATAGACGAAGGTCTTGCGCTTTATGATGCCCTCGACGATCTGCTCGATCTCGCGGTGGAGCAGGGGCTCTCCGCCGGCGATAGAAACCACCGGCGCGCCGCATTCATCGACCGCCTCGAGACACTGCTCGACCGAGAGGCGCTGGTTGAGAATCGGGTCCGGGTAGTCGATCTTGCCGCAGCCGGCGCAGGCGAGATTGCAGCGGAACAGCGGCTCCAGCATGAGGACGAGCGGATAACGCTCGACCCCCATCAGGCGCTGCTTCGCCACATAGGCGCCGACGCGGATCATCTGGTGCAACGGAACGGCCAATTTTCAATGCCCCTCGGCTTGGGTTGCGGTCTTGGGCCTCATTCGGCCGCCGGCTCGACGAGGTCCGCCGGCATGCGGAAACGCACGTTCTCGGTGATCCCCGGCAAGGTCTCGAGCTCGACCGTGCCGAGCGTCCGCAACCGGTCGATCAGGTTCTGCACCAGCTCGGCCGGGGCCGACGCGCCGGCGGTGATGCCGACCGAGGTCGCATTCTCGAGCCAGCTTGGGTCGAGCGCGTCGGCGTCGGCGATGAGATAGGCCGGCACGCCCTGCTCGGCCGCGATCTCGCGCAGCCGGTTGGAATTGGAGCTGTTGGCCGCGCCCACCACCAGGACCACGTCGACCGACAGCGCCAGCTCGCGCGCCGCGCGCTGCCGGTTCTGGGTGGCGTAGCAGATGTCCTTGGTGTCGGGCCCGACGATCTCGGGAAAGCGCGCGCGCAGCGCCTCGATCACCGCCCGCGTATCGTCGACCGACAGCGTGGTCTGGGTGATGTAGGCGAGCTTGTCGGGATCGCTCACCGCCATCGAGGCGACTTCCTCGGCCTTGGAGATGAGATGGACCTTGCCCTCGATTCGGCCCATCGTGCCCTCGATCTCGGGATGGCCGTGATGGCCGATGAGCACGATCTCACGGCCCTGGGCGGCATAGCGCTGGCCCTCGCTGTGGACCTTGGAGACGAGCGGGCAGGTCGCGTCGATGACGCTCAGATCCCGGTCTTCGGCGTCGTTCTCGACCGCGCTCGAGACGCCATGGGCGCTGAAGATGGTGACGCTGCCGGGCGGGATTTCGCCCAGATCGTCGACGAAACGCGCGCCCTTGGCGCGCAGGCGCTCGACCACGTGACGGTTGTGGACGATCTCGTGCCGGACATAAATCGGGGGTCCGTATTTCTCGATCGCGCGCTCGACGATTTCGATCGCGCGCTCGACTCCGGCGCAAAATCCCCTCGGTTGAGCCAAAACCACCCGCATGTCGTTTCACCCTCATCGCACGAGCGCGCATTATACGCACAAACCGCGCCCCGGCCAGCGCAAGCTAAACCTTGGATCAGGCAGCGATAAATCGCCACGTACCGATGTCGCGGTGATGGCGGCCCGGGGACAGCGCAAGACGATCCTCGATCGCGATTTGCAAACGCCGCGGCGATGGGGTTAGTCTCGCATCGACCGGCTGACCAAAAGCCGGCATCGTCGAGGGATTTCAATGACCAGCGATAGTGTCGAGACCCAACCCGGCGAGACCCGACCCGAAGGTACGAATGCCGTGTCCCTGCTGGACCGGATCGGTCTGCCGGAGGATTTGCGTCGCCTGTCGGAGCGCGATCTGCCGCGCCTCGCCGACGAGCTGCGGCAGGAGCTGATCGACGCGGTGTCGGTGACGGGTGGGCATCTCGGCGCCGGGCTCGGCGTGGTCGAGCTGACGGTCGCGCTCCATTACGTGTTCGACACCCCGCGCGACCGGCTGATCTGGGATGTCGGGCACCAGGCCTATCCGCACAAGATCCTCACCGGGCGGCGCGACCGCATCCGCACCTTGCGCCAGGGCGGCGGCCTGTCCGGCTTCACGCGCCGGTCTGAGAGCATCTACGACGCGTTCGGCGCGGCGCACAGCTCGACCTCGATCTCGGCCGGGCTCGGCATGGCCGTCGCGCGCGATTTGAAGGGCGAGCAGCACGACGTGATCGCGGTCATCGGCGACGGCGCGATGAGCGCCGGGATGGCCTACGAGGCGATGAACAACGCCGGCTCCAGCCCGTCGCGCCTTATCGTGATCCTCAACGACAACGACATGTCGATCGCGCCGCCGGTCGGCGCCATGAGCGCCTATCTGTCGCGGCTCCTGTCGTCGCAATCCTATCGCTCGCTGCGCCACATGGCCGGGGCGATGACGCGGCGCTTCCCGCGCTCGTTCGCATCGCTGGCGCGCCGCGCCGAGGAATATGCGCGCGGCCTGGTGACCGGCGGCACCTTGTTCGAGGAGCTGGGCTTCTACTATGTCGGCCCGATCGACGGCCATAATCTCGACCATCTCCTGCCGGTCCTGAAGAACGTCAAGGCGAGCGACGACAAGGGCGCGGTGCTGATCCACGTGGTGACCCAGAAGGGGCGGGGTTACGCGCCTGCCGAGGCCGCGGCCGACAAGTATCACGGCGTGGTCAAGTTCGATCCGGTGACGGGCCAGCAGCAGAAGAGCAAGGCGGCGGCGCCGAGCTATACCGCCGTCTTCGCCAAGGCGCTGATCGCCGAGGCCGAGGCGGACGAACGCATCGTCGCGCTGACCGCGGCGATGCCGTCGGGGACCGGGATCGACAAGTTCGCCGAGCGCTTTCCCAAGCGCGCCTTCGATGTCGGCATCGCCGAGCAGCACGGCGTGACCTTCGCGGCCGGATTGGCGTGCGAAGGCATGAAGCCGTTCGCGGCGATCTATTCGACCTTCCTCCAGCGCGCCTATGACCAGGTCGTGCACGACGTCGCGATCCAGAAGCTGCCGGTGCGGTTCGCGATGGACCGCGCCGGGCTGGTCGGCGCCGACGGCGCAACCCATGCCGGCTCGTTCGATTTGGCGTATCTCGGCTGCCTGCCGGGCTTCGTCATCATGGCGGCGGCGGACGAGGCCGAGCTGATGCACATGGTCGCGACCTGCGCCGCGATCGACGACGGCCCTTCGGCGGTGCGCTTTCCGCGCGGCGAAGGCATCGGACTGACATTGCCGGCGCGCGGCAACGTGCTCGAGATCGGGCGCGGCCGGGTGGTGCGCGAAGGGACCGCGATCGCGCTCTTAAGCCTCGGTGCGCGGCTCCAGGAATGCCTCAAGGCGGCGGACGAGCTCACCCGCCTCGGCCTCACCACGACGGTGGCGGATGCGCGCTTCATGAAGCCGCTCGACACCGACCTGGTCGAGCGTCTGGCGCGCGAGCACGAGGTGCTGATCACCATCGAGGAAGGGGCGATCGGCGGCTTCTCGAGCCATGTGCTGCATCATTTGGCGCGGGTCGGAATGCTCGATCGCGGGCTCAAGGTGCGGCCGATGGTGTTGCCCGACCGCTTCATCGATCACGATCAGCCGCAACTGCAATACGATCAGGCCCGGCTCAACGCGCGCCACATCGTCGAGACCGCTCTTGGCGCGCTCGGGCGCGAGGCCTTGCGCTCCGCCATTGCCTGAGGCGCGTGCCCGACGGGCATCCGCCAAGCGGCGACTCGATACGGTCCTGGTCGAGCGCGGCCTTGCCGAGAGCCGCGCCAAGGCGCAAGCGCTGGTGATCGCCGGCGCGGTATGGAGCGGCGAGCGAAGACTCGACAAGCCGGGCGCCACGATTGCAGAAGACCAGCCGCTCGAGCTGCGCGGCCGCGATCATCCCTGGGTCTCGCGCGGCGGCGTCAAGCTTGCCCATGCGCTCGACCATTTCGCGATCGACCCCGCGGGCGCGGTGGCGCTCGATATCGGCGCCTCGACCGGCGGCTTCACCGACGTGCTGCTGAGCCGCGGCGCGCGGCGGGTCTATGCCGTCGATGTCGGGCATGGCCAGCTCGCCTGGAAGCTGCGCCAGGACCCGCGCGTCGTCGTGCGCGAACGCTGCAACGCGCGCCATCTCACCACCGCCGAGGTGCCCGAGCCGCCCGATCTCATCGTCTGCGACGCGAGCTTCATCGGGCTCGAGACGGTGCTGCCCGCGGCGCTGGCGCTGGCGGCGCCGGGCGCGCGTCTCGTGGCGCTGATCAAGCCGCAATTCGAGGTCGGCGCGGCCCGCGTCGGCAAGGGCGGCGTGGTGCGCGATCCGGCCATGCACCGCGAGGTCTGCGAGCGCATCGCCGCCTGGCTCGAGCGGCGGCCCGGCTGGCATGTCACGGGGATCGTCGAAAGCCCGATCCGCGGGCCGGAAGGCAATGTCGAGTTCCTGATCCACGCCGTGCTGGACGCGTGATGGCGGGCGAAGAGGCGATGCTCCGCGTCGATAGCGTCGGCGTGCGCGGCGACGGCATCGCGCTTCATGGCGGCGAACGCGTCTATCTCCCCTTCACCGCGCCGGGCGATGTGGTGCGCGCGCGGCTCGGCGTGAAAAGCGGCGAGGGCAGGCCAGGCGAGGTGCTCGCCATCATCGAGAAAGGCGCGCGCGCGGCGCCGCCATGCCCGCATTTCGGCGCCTGCGGCGGCTGCGCGCTGCAGCATCTCTCGCCCGACGCTTACGCCGAGGCCAAGATCGCGTGGCTCGCGGCGGCGCTGCGCCAACATGGTCTCGACGAGCGCGTGGTGGCGCCGCTGCGGTGTCTTCCCGCCGGCACGCGGCGGCGCGCGCGCCTGTCCATGCGCCGCCCGCGCGATACCGGCGCCGCGGTCGAGATCGGCTTCCAGGCGCGTCGCAGCCACCGCGTCGTCGATATGCGGAGCTGCGCCGTGCTCCATCCCGCGCTCACTGCGCTCTTGGCGCCGCTGCGCCGCCTCGCCCCAATGCTGCTCGCGCCGGGCGGCGAGGGCGCGGCCACGGCGACGCTCGCCGATGCCGGCGTCGATCTGCTGCTCGACCTGCCCGCGCCGCCGCCGCTCGCGGGAATGGAGGCGATGGCCGCGTTCGCGCGGGCGGCGGACTTGGCGCGGCTCGCCTGGCGCGGGCCGGGTCATGCGCCGGCGCCGGTGACGCAGTTCCGCCCGGCGCGGATCGCGTTCGGCGGCGTCGCGGTCGATCTGCCCTACGACGCCTTCCTCCAGGCGAGCGCGGAAGCCGACGAGGCGCTGTCGGGCGCCGTCCTGGCCGCCTGCGGCGGCGCGCGGCGCATCGCCGATCTGTTCGCCGGCATCGGCACCTTCGCCTTGCCGCTTGCGGCCTTGGCGCCGGTCCACGCGGTCGACGGCGACGAGGACGCAATGAACGCGCTCCGAGCCGCGGCCGCGCGCGCCGGGCTCGGGCGGCTCACCTGCGAGCGCCGCGATCTCGCCCAGCGTCCGCTCGCGCCCGACGAGCTTGCCCGCTTCGACACGGTGGTGTTCGACCCGCCGCGCGCCGGCGCCCGGGCGCAGAGCGCGGCGCTCGCTGCCTCGAAGGTCGAGCGCGTGGTCGCGGTGTCGTGCAACCAGGCGACCTTCGCGCGCGACGCGCGCATGCTGACCGATGGCGGGTTGCGGCTCATCGCGGTCGAGCCCATCGACAGCTTCGTCTGGTCGCCGCATTTGGAGCTGGTCGCGCGCTTCGAGCGGGGGCCGGTTGTCGGGCGGGGCGGCCCGTGGTAGCCTCCTTCCCGCACTCTCAGGAGGATCGCGATCGTGAGCCCCGATGACGTTGCCACCCTCAAGACCACCGCTGCCGCCATCAGCAAGCAGCTCCCGTTGCGCCTTGCGATCGCCGAGTATGACCGCACGCGGCCGCTGATCGACGGGCGGGTCAAGCCCGAGGGCATCACCCTCACCACCGCGAGCCCGCACATCGCCGAGTTCTGCAACCGCCCGGTCTACGAGGAGTTCGACGTCGCCGAGATGTCGCTTTCGATGTATGTCGCGGCGAAGGCGCGCGGCGACAAGGTGATCGCGCTGCCGATCTTCCCGCTGCGCATGGCGGTGCTGGCCTATGTGTTCTGCCGCGCCGACGCGCCCTACAAGCATCCCGGCGAGCTCAAGGGCAAGCGCATCGCCTCGATCGGCTATCGCTACACCGTCAATCTGTGGCTGCGCGGCATCTTCAAGGACCGCTACGGGATATCGCCCGAGCAGGTGACCTGGGTCACCGGCGAGCAGGAGGGCGCGGGCTATGTCGTGCCCAAGGGCATCGATGTCCGCATCGTCAAGGGCCGCACGCCCGGCGAGCTGCTGCTGGCGGGCGAGGTCGACGCCGTGCTCGGGCCCGAAGCGCCGATCGAGTATCTCAAGGGCGACACCCGCATCCGCCGCATCTTCCCCGACGCGCGCGGCGAGTGCGCCCAATACTTCCGCGACACCGGCATCTTCCCCACGACGCACACCGTGGTGATGAGCGAGGCGTCGTGGAAAGCGAAGAAATGGGTGGCGGAGCCGCTCGTCAACGCCTTCCGCGAGGCGCAGCGCCAGACCGACGCGTTCCTCTACGCCAACGCCAAACACTCGATCTTCCCGGACGCGGTCTTCTACCTCGAGGAGGAGCGCCGCGTGTGGGGCGAGAACCCGTGGCCGCACGGCGTCGCCGCCAACCGGCACACCATCGAGACCTTCGTGCGCTACGCCCACGAGCAGGGCTATATCGACCGCCGCCTCGCGATCGAAGAATTGTTCGCGGAGAACACGCTGCACCTGTAGAGGGCTTGCGACGCGGACAGGTAATCCCGCAGCCAAAGCCGGTGGTCGTGTGAGCAAGTCCGAGGGACTTCAGAACAAGGCTGCCATCGTCACCGGATCGGCAACGGGGATCGGTGCCGAGACCGCGAAGCTGCTGGCGTCCAAGGGCTGCCGTGTCGTCATCAATTTCACGCGCAGCCGGGAGGAGGCGGAACAGACCGCCGCTTCATGCCGAAATTTCGGCGTCGACGCCTTGCTCTACCAGGCCGACGTGTCGCAGGACAGCGCGTGCAAGGCGATGGTCGCGGCCGCGGTCGAACGATGGGGCCGCCTCGACGTGCTGGTGAACAGTGCCGGGAAGACCAAATCGGCTCCCGCCGGCGATCTCGACGCTTTGAACGCAGCGGACTTCCTCGATATCTACGCCGTCAACCTGGTTGGCGCGTACCAGATGATCCGCGCCGTGGCGCCTCATATGAGGAAGCAAGGCGCCGGCGCCGTCGTCAACGTGTCGGCGTTGGGATCCTTGAATGGCGAGGGCAGCTCGGTCGCTTACGCCGCGTCGAAAGGCGCGTTGAATTCGCTCACGATCTCGCTCGCGCGCCAACTCGCGCCCATCATCCGCGTCAATGCGGTATGTCCAGGCTTCGTCGCAACGCGTTGGATGCGCAATCTGCTGGGCGGGGAGCGCTTCGAACAGCGCGTCGCCGAAATGGCAAAAATCACCCCGGTCGGGAAAACGGCGTTCGCCGAAGATATCGCCGAGATGATCTGCTGGTTCATCGACGGCCCCGGTTTGATCACGGGCGAAGTCCTTCCTATCGACTATGGCACGCGCTTCGGGACTCTCAATCGCTAGGCAGGAGCCGCGTAGGTGGAATCGCGCATCCGCTCGGGCCTCGAGGCTTCGATGCGGTGTTTCCAACCGAAGGGATAACGCCCTAATGCAACTCGACCGGCGCCATCGTCAGCGCGCCCGCCGGGCCGAATCGCTCGAGCGCTCCGACCAGCGGCTGTAGCATTGCGAGCATGCGCTCCAGCATGACCTGGTCGTCCGACGGCTCGCGCCCCAATGCGCGGGAGATGAACTGGCGCGCGGCGTTTTCGGGCGGCGGAAAGAGCTTCACCGTGACGTCGCTGTCGGCAGCGATGCCGGCCGCCTCCTTGGCGAGCGCGAGCGCGGTCGCGAAGCCGCCCGTCGCATCGACCAAGCCCTTTGCCTTGGCGTCCTCGCCCGACCAAACGCGGCCCTTGGCGAGGCTTTCGACCGCGGCGGCGTCCATCTTGCGGCCGCTGGCGACGCGGTCCTTGAAGCCCGCGTAAACATCGTCGAGAAAGGCCTCGAAGCGCTGATGGCCCGCGGGCGAGAAATCCTCGAACGCGCTGAACAGCGCCGCGTTGGCGCCGACCTCGACGCTGCTCGCGCCGGCGCCGATCTTCTCGAGCAGGCCGTCCAGCAGCACCTTGCCCGCCAGCACGCCGATGGACCCGGTGAGCGTCGCCGGCTCGGCCACGATCTTGTCGGCCGCGGCGGCGATGTAATAGCCGCCCGAGGCCGCGACATCGCCCATGCTGACGATGACCTTCTTGCCGGCCGCCTGCGCCCGCAACGTCTCGCGCCAGATCGATTCCGACGCCACCGCCGAGCCGCCCGGGCTGTCGACGCGGAACAGAATCGCGCGCACGGCCTTGTCGCGCTCGGCCAGGCGGAAGGCGCGTACCACCGCGTCGGCGCCATGCCCCTCATTGCCCAGAAGCTGGTCCTCGTCGCTGGCGCTGCGCGAGATCGCGCCCGTGGCATAGATGAGCGCGATGGTCGGCCCGCTCTGATGCGGCCGCCCGGCCGCGTCGAGATAGCGCGACAGCGGCAGCGCCCGCTTGTCGCCGCCGGGAGCCACGTCGAGCGCCGCCATCGCCTCGTCGCTGTAGCCGATATGGTCGATGAGATGCGCGTCGAGCGCCTCCTGCGCCAGGAGCGGCGCGCGATCCACGAGCGCGCGCACCGCGCCTTGGTCGAGCTTGCGGTCGGCGGCGATGCCGCGCACGATCTGGCCATAGATCGAATCGAGCAGCGCGGTGAGCTGCTCGCGGTCCGCCGCGGTCATGGTCTTTTCGGTGAAGGGATCGGTCGCGGACTTGTATTCCGAGCGATGGTCGAAGCGCGGCACGACGCCCAGAAGATCGAGCGTGCCGCGGAAGAACGGCTCCTCGGCGCGCAGGCCGATCAATCCCACGAGCCCGTGCGGCTGGAGCCAGATATCGTCGAAGGCGGATGCCAGGTAATAGCTGCGCGTGCCGGATGAGAATTCGCCGAAGCTGTCGGAATAGGCGACGGCGCGCTTGCCCTTGGCGCGGAACGCGGCGATCGCGTCGCGCAGCTCCTGCGCCTGGGACAGGCCCATCTCGCCGTCGCCGATGCGGGCGATCAGTCCCTTCACCCGCGCATCGCCGCCGGCTTTCTCGAGCGCGTCGAGCACGTCCTTCAGGGGCGGGCGCCCCGGAAAGAGAAACTGCGACAGCCCGTCCGAGGGCGCGGCGTCGGAGAACCCGGCGCCGATGTCGAGCGCGAGCACGGTGTTGTCGGCGATACGCACCGGCGCCTTCCTTCCATAGACCGCAATGCCGATGCCGGCCACGATGACCAGCACCACGAGCGCGCCGATGATGGCGAAGAAGCCGACAATGAAGCGCCGCATCGGAGGTCTCCTTTCAGCCGCATTGCGCGCGGTGGCGCAGCACATGATCGGCGAGAACGATCGCCATCATCGCCTCGCCCACCGGCACGGCACGGATGCCGACGCACGGATCATGACGGCCCTTGGTGCTGACCTCGACGTCGTTGCCGTGGAGATCGACGCTGCGCCGAGGCGTCGGGATGGAACTGGTCGGCTTGACCGCGAAGCGCACGACGATGTCTTGGCCCGTGGAGATGCCGCCGAGGATGCCGCCCGCGTTGTTGGAGAGGAAAATCGGCGCGCCGTCCTTCATGCGCATCTCGTCGGCGTTCTCCTCGCCGGTGAGCGCGGCGGCGCGGAAGCCGGCGCCGATCTCGACGCCCTTGACCGCGTTGATCCCCATCATCGCGCTGGCGAGGTCGGCGTCGAGCTTGCCGTAGATCGGCTCGCCCAGTCCCGCCGGCACGCCTGATGCGACGATCTCGATGACGGCGCCGGTCGAGGAGCCGGCCTTGCGCACGCCGTCGAGATAGCTCTCCCACGATTGCGCCGCCTGCCGGTCGGGGCACCAGAACGGATTGTCGTCGATCGCCGCCCAGTCCCAGCGCGCGCGGTCGATCGCGTGCGGGCCCATCTGCACCATCATGCCGCGGATGGCGAGCGCCGGCCCCAGCACCTTGCGCGCGACGGCGCCGGCGGCGACGCGGGCCGCGGTCTCGCGCGCCGAGGCGCGGCCGCTGCCGCGGTGATCGCGGATCCCGTATTTCTTCCAGTAGGTGAAATCGGCGTGGCCAGGGCGAAACACGTCGCGCAGGGCGTCGTAATCCCTGGAGCGCGCGTCCTCGTTGTCGATGAGGAGCATGATCGGCGTGCCGGTGGTATGGCCCTCGAACACGCCGGAGAGGATCTTCACCTGGTCGCTCTCGCGCCGCTGCGAGGTGAAGCGCGATTGTCCAGGCCGCCTGCGGTCGAGCCACGGCTGGATGTCGCTCTCGGCCAGCGGTAGGCGTGGCGGGCAGCCGTCGACGACGCAGCCGATCGCCGGCCCGTGGCTCTCGCCCCAGGTGGTGAAGCGAAA
Organism: Allostellaceae bacterium; assembly: GCA_035604615.1. Classification (GTDB taxonomy): domain Bacteria; phylum Pseudomonadota; class Alphaproteobacteria; order ATCC43930; family CGMCC-115725; genus DATJLY01. The sequence goes on from DATNID010000019.1 coordinate 104,473, forward strand.
AATCTCGCCGAAGCTGTTGCCCGGCATCGCTCCTCGCTAGACGGTCGAGATGTCGGGCGCGTCCGCCGCCTTCATGCCGACCACGTGATAGCCGGCATCGACGTGGTGGACCTCGCCGGTCACGCCGGTGCTGAGGTCGCTGAGGAAATAGACCGCGGCGCCGCCGACCTCCTCGATCGCGACGTTGCGCTTCAGCGGCGCGTTGTACTGGTTCCACTTGAGGATGTAGCGGAAGTCGCCGATGCCCGAGGCGGCGAGCGTCTTGATCGGTCCGGCGGAGATGGCGTTGACGCGGATGTTCTGGCCGCCGAGATCGGCCGCGAGATAGCGCACGCTGGCCTCGAGCGCGGCCTTGACCACGCCCATCACGTTGTAATGCGGCATGACGCGCTCGGCGCCGATATAGCTGAGCGTAAGCAGGCTGCCGCCCTCGCGCATCATCGGCGCCGCGCGCCGGCACAGCGCGGTGAACGAGTAGCACGAGATGTCCATGCTGCGCAGGAAATTGGCGCGCGAGGTATCGACATAGCGGCCCTTGAGCTCGTTCGAATCGGAAAAGGCGATGGCGTGGACCAGGAAATCGAGCCGCTCCCAGCGCTGGGCCAGCACGGCGAAAACCTTGTCGACGCTGGCCTCGTCGGTCACGTCGCAATCCATCGCCAGGGTGCTGCCAAGGCTCTCGGCGAGCGGCAGCACGCGCTTGGCGAAGACCTCGCCCTGGTAGGTGAAGGCCAGTTCGGCGCCGTGCTCGGCGACCGATTTGGCGATGCCCCAGGCGATCGAGCGGTCATTGGCCACGCCCATGATCAGGCCCCGTTTGCCGGCCATGAGCGGCTTTGCTTCCGTCATGCGTACTCCACTCCCCGAGCGGCGGAAGTGCCGATCGAAGCGTCTTCATCCTACACGATGGGCCGGGGCGGCGGATAGCACCCCCCGGATCACGAATCGTGTCAGACGAGTCGCGCTTGGCCGCTTTGGTTCAACCGGCGCCGCCGCGGATCTTGGGCGATTGGCGCTGGGCCCAGCGCTCGAGGGCGGCGGTCAGTTCCGGATCGGGCGGATCGGGCAGGACGAGCTTGAGCTTGACGTAGTGGTCGCCGCTGGTGCCGCCCTTCTCGATTCCCTTGCCGCGCAGGCGCAGGGTCGATCCGCTGTTCGATCCCTTGGGCACCTTGACTGCGACGTCGCCGTGGATGGTCGACACCGTGATGGTGCCGCCAAGCACCGAATCCAGCAGCGGCAAAGGCGCCTCGGCGAGGATGTCGCGATCCTTTCGGGTGAAGAGCGGGTGCGGCTCGACCGTGATCTCGAGCAGGGTCTCGCCCGCCTGGGCGTCGCGCAAGCGCAAAGTCTGGCCGCTCTCGATCCCCGCCGGGATCGCGACCTCGACCGAGCGGCCGTCGGCGAGCGCCACCGGCCGCTTGGCGCCGAGCGCGGCCTCGAGGAAGCTGAGGCGCAGCGTCTGGGTCGTGCTCGAGGATTGGTCTCCGGTGCGCTTGCCGCGGCGGCCGCGGCGCAGGAATTCGTGGAACACCTCGTCGATCGAGAAGTCGGAGAAGGCGCCGTTCCGTCCCGGCCGCGCGCCGCCTTGGGCGAAGCCGCGCTCCTTGCCGTCGGCATCGATCTCGCCGCGGTCGAAGCGCTGCCGCTTGGCTGGGTCGGCGAGGATTTCGTAGGCCGCGTTGACCTCGCGGAACTGCTGCTCGACCGCGCTCTTGCCGGGGTTGAGATCGGGGTGGAGGCGCTTGGCGAGGCGGCGGTAGGACCGCTTGATCTCCTCGTCGGAGGCGCCGCGCCCGACGCCCAGGACGATGTAGGGGTTTCTCATCGCGCGTCATTGTGCCCGCCCCGCCGCCCCGTCGGCAACCATGCGATGGCAAATTCACAAACTCCCGGTATGGTGGCCCGGCGCACAAGCGAGGGTCAGGTGGAATCCGTTCCCCATCGTCAGCCGTTCGACGAGTTCGCAAGCTGGTTCGCCGCGGCGCAGGCGGCCGAGTCGCTGGCCGAGGCGGCGAGCCTTGCCTCGGCCGGCGCGGACGGCGCGCCGTCGCTGCGGCTCGTGCTGGTGAAATCGTTCGATGCGCGCGGCTTCGTGTTCTACAGCAACGCCGACAGCCGCAAGGGCATCGAGCTCGCGCACAACGCGCGCGCCGCGCTGTGCTTCCATTGGAAATCGCTGCAGCGCCAAGTGCGCATCGAGGGCACGGTCGCGCCGGCGAGCAGCGAGGAGGCCGACGCCTATTTCGCGACCCGCGCGCGCGACAGCCAAGTGGGCGCCTGGGCCTCGGCGCAGTCGCGCCCGCTCGCCAGCCGCGCCGAGCTCGAGCGCCTGTTCGCCGAGCATGTGGCGCGCTTCGCCGACGCCCCGGTGCCGCGGCCGCCCAATTGGATCGGCTACCGCGTCACGCCCCTCGTCATCGAGTTCTGGCAGGAACGCCCCAACCGCCTGCACGACCGCATCGCCTATCGCCGCGCGGGCGCGGGCTGGACCAGCGAGCGACTCTTCCCCTAGCGACCGGTTCTGTAGTCCATGACATCCAGATAATTTCCGTCATTGCGAGACGCCCGAAGGGCGACGCGGCGATCTTCCCGACTATTCGTCCGGGAGATTGCTTCGCTGCGCTCGCAATGACATCGCCGGTGGAGAGTGTGAGCTTCGGACTTGGTACCCGAGTGGGGCGCTTCCCAATGGCCGCGCGCTTTCCTAAGCTTCTCGGATGGAGAGCGCGCGCAAGACCCTCCTCCTCACCGGCGCCAGCCGCGGCATCGGCCACGCCACGGTGCAGCGCTTCAGCGCGGCCGGCTGGCGCATCGTCACCACCTCGCGCGAGGACGTGCCGGCCGAATGCAAGCGCGATCCCAACTGGGCGCACCACATCGCCGCCGACCTCGCCGATGCCGCCGACCTCGAGCGCTTTCTCGCCGAGGCGCGCGCGTTCCTGGGCGAGGGCGCGCTCGACGCGCTCGTGAACAACGCCGGCATCTCGCCCAAGACCGCGTTCCGCGAGCGCTTGGGCTGCCTCAACGGCGACATCGCCGACTGGCGCGCGGTGTTCCAGCTCAATTTCTTCACGCCCCTGGCGCTGGCGCGCGGATTGGCGGCGCAACTCGCGCGTGGCAAGGGCGCCATCGTCAACGTCACGTCGATCGCGGGCCACGCCGTCCACCCCTTCGCCGGCTCGGCCTATTCGACCTCGAAGGCGGCGCTCTCGGCGCTGACGCGCGAAATGGCGGTCGAGTTCGCCGAGCTGGGCGTGCGCGTCAACGCGGTGGCGCCGGGCGAGATCGAGACCGCGATGCTGTCGCCCGAGACGGAGGTGCTGATCCCGCGCATTCCGCTCCATCGCCTGGGTTCGCCCGAGGACGTGGCGTCGGCCATCTTTTATCTGTGCGGGGCGGATTCGGGCTACGTGACGGGCACCGAGATTTTCGTCACTGGCGGCCAGCACCTCTACTGAGGACGGGCGGACTCCGCGAGCGCGTCGAGCCGCGCCTCGAGCGCGGCGATGTCGTGGTCGAGCCAGTCGCGGAACGGCGCCGGAGCCGCCCCTTGGGAGCGGCGCAGCTCGCGCAGCCGAGCAAGCTCGCTCTCCAGCGATTCGGCGATGTGCGCGATCTGGTCGCGCTGCTCGCCTGCCGGCAGGAGCGGCAGGAAGCGCAGCTTCAGCAACAGCGCGAGCCGGTTCACGTCGCCCGTCGGCGCGCGGAGCCGCGCCTTGAGCAACGCCGCGAGCGCCGCGTGCCCGGCCGGGGTGATCACGAGCGTGGCGTTGTCGCCCGCGCCCGCCTCGGCCGCGACCAGGCCCTCGTAGCGCAGCAGCTCGAGCGACGTGCCCATCAGCTCGAGCGACGGGCCGGCGACGCAACTGATGAAATGGCGCACTTCGGCGGCGAGGTCGCCATAGCGCCGCTTGCCTTCCGCCAGCAGGCCCAGCGCCGCGAGGCGGACCGCCTCGGTCGGGATCAGGGAATGGTCGCGGAACATATGCCGGGCCTCAGGCGACGCGCCGGATCGGCAGGCGCGACCACACGTCGCGCAGCGCCGCGCACAGCCGGTCGATGTCCTCGTCGCTGTGCTGCGGCGACGGCGTGAAGCGCAGCCGCTCGGTGCCGCGCGGCACGGTCGGGTAGTTGATCGGCTGGACATAGATGGCGTGGCGCTCGAGCAGCGCGTCCGACGCCTCCTTGCACAGCCGCGCGTCGCCCACGAGGACCGGCACGATGTGGCTCGGGCTCGGCATCACCGGCAGCTCGGCCTCGACCAGGCGGCGCTTCAGCAAGGCGGCGCGCTCCTGGTGGCGGCGGCGCAGATCGTGGGCGTTCTTGACGTGGCGCACGCTGGCGATGGCGCCCGCCGCGATCGCGGGCGGCAGCGAGGTGGTGAAGATGAAGCCCGGCGCGTGGCTGCGCACGAAATCGACCAGCGCGGCCGACGCGGCGATGTAGCCCCCGACCAGCCCGAACGCCTTGGCGAGCGTGCCCTGGACGATATCGACCTGCGCTGCGACGCCGTCGCGCTCGGCGATACCGGCGCCGTTGGGGCCATAAAGCCCGACCGCATGCACCTCGTCGAGATAGGTGAGCGCGCCGTAGCGGTGCGCGACCTCGCACAGCTCGGCCACGGGGGCGATGTCGCCGTCCATCGAATAGACCGACTCGAAGGCGACCAGCTTGGGCCGCGCCGGATCGGCCTGGCGCAGCCGGCGCTCGAGATCGGCGGGATCGTTGTGGGCAAAAATCTGCTTTTCCGAGCGGCCGTGGCGGATGCCCTCGATCATCGAGTTGTGGTTGTAGGCGTCGGACAGGACGAGGCAGCCCGGAAGATGGCTCGCCAAGGTCGCCAGCGCCGCGTCATTGGCGACATAGCCCGAGGTGAAGACCAGCGCCGCGGGCTTGCGGTGAAGCGCAGCGAGTTCCTGTTCGAGCAGGACGTGATAATGCGTCGTGCCCGAGATGTTGCGGGTGCCGCCGGCGCCGGCGCCCACGCGGTCGATCGCCTCGTGCAAGGCCGCAATGACGGCCGGGTGCTCGCCCATACCGAGATAGTCGTTGGAGCACCACACCGTGATCTCGCCCTTGCTGGTGTGGTCGAAGGCGCGCGGGAAGGCACCTGCCCGCCGCTCCAGGTCGGCGAAGATGCGATACCGTCCCTCGGCCCTCAGCGCGTCGAGCCTGTTCTTGAAAAAGCCTTCGTAATCCATTGCTTGGCGGACCTCACCCCGAACTTGCTTGCACTATAGCCCGAAACAAGCCGCCCGGTCATGGGGACATTCCGTCGCTGGCCTCACGCTTCCCGGCGCGCGATCTCCGTCGCCGCCTGCGCCAGGCCGGTGCCGAACCGCCGCAGCATATCCTCGATCTCGGCCGCCGTGATCACCAGCGGCGGGCAGAAGGCGATGCTGTCGCCGAGCGCGCGCAGGATGAGACCGTGCTCCTGGCATCTGGTCTGGACCAGCGCGGCCGCGCTGTCCTGGGGCGGAAACGGCGCCTTGGTTCGCTTGTCGCGCACGAACTCGATCGCGCCGAGGAGCCCGACGCCGCGGACCTCGCCCACCAGCGGATGGTCGGCGAAGCGCCGCAAGCCGTCCTGGAGCAGCGGCGCGACCGCGCGCACATGGCCCAGCACGTCGCGCTCCCGGTAAATGTTCAGCGTCTCGAGCGCAACGGCGCAGCTCACCGGGTGCCCGCCATAGGTGAAACCGTGCGCGAACACGCCGAGCTTCTCGCTCTGCGCCACCAGCACGCGATAGATCGGCTCGGACACGATGGTGGCCGAGATCGGCAGGTAGGCCGAGGACAGCGCCTTCGCCACCGTGACGATGTCGGGGGCGAGGCCGAACGTCTCGCTGCCGAACATGGCGCCGGTGCGGCAGAAGCCGCAGATCACCTCGTCGGCGATCAGCAGAACGTCGTATTTGCGCAGCACCGCCTGGATTTTGGCGAAATATGTGGCCGGCGGCACGATGACGCCGCCTGCGCCCATCACCGGCTCGGCGATGAAGGCGGCCACCGTGTCGGGGTCCTCGCGCTGAATCTGCTGGTCGAGCGATTCGGCGAGCCGGTCGGCGAACTGCGCTTCGCTCTCGCCGGGGTGCGCATAGCGCCAGTGATGCGGGCAATCGGCGTGGCGGACATTGGCGATCGGCAGGTCGAAGTCGCGGTGGTTCGCGGCGAGTCCGGTGAGACTCGCGGTCGCGACGGTGACGCCGTGATATCCGCGCATGCGGGCGATGATCTTCTTCTTGCGCGGCCGGCCGAGCGCGTTGTTGTAGTACCACACGATCTTGACCGCGGTGTCGTTCGCCTCCGAGCCCGAATTGCCGAAGAACGCCTTCGACATCGGCACCGGCATCATCTCGACGAGCCGCTCGGCCAGCGCGCCGGCCACGTCGTGCGCCTTCTGGTTGAAGCCGTGATAAAATGACAGGCGCCGCATCTGCCGAGTCGCCGCTTCGATGAGCCGTTCTTCGCCGAATCCGAGCGAGGTGCACCACAGACCGGCCATGCCCTCGATATACTCCTTGCCGGATTCGTCGAAGACGTGGACGCCCTTTCCCTCGCTGATGACGAGCGGTCCCTCGCTCTCCTGGCGCTTGAGATTGGTATAGGGGTGAAGGTGATAGGCGATATCGCGGCTCGCGACCGAGTTGGGTCTTTCCATGGCGGCGCCTTGCGTGCTCCACTCGCGCTCATGCTCACTATGGCGTGCGGCGGTCGCGAATGAAACCTCTGGCCAAGGTTCTCAATGACATCGGTCGGCACAAGGATGTATTTCTTGCGCTTCTCCGACGTGCCGTGCCGAAGGTGACCGTGACGACCGAGAACCCGCCGCTCAACTGTCTCAAATGCGCCAGCTTCTGCTGCAAGGTCGCGGGCTATGTCGAGGTCCGCCGGTCGGACATAAGGCGCCTCGCCGACCATCTCGACCTCTCCGTCAAGGAGTTCGAGGCCAAGCACATCGTCGAAGTGACGCGCAAGGGCGAGAAGCTCATCAAATCCGGCTACGACACGTGCCAGTTCCTGTCCGAGGACCGGCGCTGCACGGTTTATTCGGCGCGGCCGCGCGACTGCCAGGAATATGTGTGCTGGGACCAGCACGACAGTACGGTCTACGACTTCGCCTATTTCTATCAGAAGGCGATCGGCACGCAGCGCCGCGCCGAGGCCAAGCGCGATGCCGAGGCCGCGCTGGAAAAGCAGAAGGCCCGTGAAAAGCGGCGCAGGAAACGCACGCGGCGGTGATGCCGCGGCGCCCGCCAGGGGCGCGACATTCTGACGCAGCGTGCGCGCTAATGCCTTGAACGGCTGGACGGTCGACGGATGATCCCGCGCCTGTCCCGGACTTATCCACAGACTTATTCGGAAAATAGGGACGAGCCCGCTCTTTTCCGGTGGAGCGGTTCGCCGCCGTCGCCGATCCTCCGGCAAAACCTGCCAAGGGGGGAAGGCAATGGCATCGGCGCTCAGCGACGATGAGATCCCGTCCGGTGAGATCGACATGGAAAGGGTGGTTGCCGATCCGATCTATCGCCGCCGCGTCATCTCGCGCTTGCGCCGCGAGCGCATTCTCGCCAAGGCGCAGGCGAGCGAGGATGACGCCTTCGAGGCCTTGAGCGAGGCGGCGGGCGAGGAGGATTGACCCTCGGCCGCGCGGCCCTATCCTGCCGCGCGCACAGAAGGCGCGCGAGGTAGGGCATGGCGATCATCAACCGCATCGCCGAATTTCACGCCGACATGACGGCGTGGCGCCGCCGCATCCACGCAAATCCCGAGACCGCGTTTGAGGAGCACGATACCGCCGCCTTCGTCGCTTCGCAGCTCGAGGCGTTCGGGCTCAGCGTCGATCGCGGACTCGCCCGCACCGGCGTCGTGGGCACGCTCGAAGGACGGCGTCCGGGCGGCGCCATCGCGCTTCGCGCCGACATGGACGCGCTCCACGTCCACGAGAAGAACGGCTTCGCCCACGCCTCGCACGTCGCCGGCAAGATGCATGCCTGCGGCCATGACGGCCATACCGCGATGCTGCTGGGCGCGGCGCGTTATCTCGCCGAGACCCGCAACTTCGCCGGCACGGTACGGTTCATCTTCCAGCCCGCCGAGGAGAACGAAGGCGGCGGCCGCGAAATGGTCGAGGACGGGCTGTTCGACAAGTTCCCGGTCGAGGCGGTCTATGGCATGCACAACTGGCCCGGTTTGGCGGTGGGCGCGTTCGCGGTCCGGCCGGGGCCGATGCTGGCCGCGTGCGACCTGTTCGAGATCGCGGTCGAGGGCAAGGGCGCGCACGCCGCGCTGCCGCATCTCGGCATAGACCCGGTGATCTGCGCCTCCCAGATCGCCACCGCCTTGCAGACCATCACCAGCCGCAACACCCATCCGCTCGACAGCGCGGTCGTCAGCATCACCCAGATCCACGGCGGCGACACCTGGAACGTGATCCCCGAGCGGGTGGTGCTGCGCGGCACCACGCGCTCGTTCAAGCCCGAGCTCCAGGACGCGATCGAGGCCGCTTTGCGCCGCATCGCCACCGGCGTCGCGGCATCGATGGGCGCGCGCGTGGAGATTTTCTACGACCGGCGCTATCCCGCCACGGTCAACAGCGCGCCCGAGACCGTGATCGCCGCCGACGCGGCCGCCGCCGTGGTCGGAGCCGAGCGGGTCGAGCGCAACGTGCAGCCGACCATGGGCGCGGAGGATTTCGCCTTCATGCTGAACGAGAAGCCCGGCTGCTACATCTTCATCGGCAATGGCGGCGCCGGCGCCGGGCTGCACAACCCGCACTACGACTTCAACGACGACATCCTGCCGATCGGCGCGAGCTACTGGGCGAGTTTGGTGGAGCGGGTGCTGGCGCGCTGAGCCGCTATCCCGCCGTCTTCAGCAGCGCGCGCCGCAAGGACTCCGTCGGCTTCATGAAGAAGACCAGCATGGTGCAGCCGTTGGGCGCGACCGGGGCGTGGCGGCTCCCTTTGGCGCGGACCACGAAATTGCCGGCGGTGCAGGGACCCTCGTCATCGACCAGGGAGCCTTCGAGGATGTAGGTCTGCTCGAGATCCTCGTGCATGTGCTGCGGGATGCCGGCGCCCGGCTCGAGCTTCGAGATGATGGTGAGTAGCCCGGTCTTGGGATCGTGGTACAGCACCTTCATCCGGTTGCCGGGACCGGTCTGAATCCACGGCGTCTTCTCGACATCGACGAACAGCGAGGCGAGCGAGTTCTGGATGGTGTCCGGTGCCATGGCGTGATCTCCCTGCGAGAGGCCGCCAGTCTACTCCCGCCGGGCGCGGGGATCGAGCGCCTGCTGCAGCCCGTCGCCGAGGAAGTTGCAGGCGACCACGGTGAAGAGGATGAGCAGCCCGGGATAGAGCGCCAATTGCGGCGCCAGCGCGATCGTCTCCTGCGCCCCGGTGAGCATGTTGCCCCAGCTCGCCAGCGGCGGCGCGACGCCGAGACCCAGGAAGCTCAGCACCGATTCCAGCAAAATGATCTCGCCCACCGACAGCGTGGTCGCGACGATGATCGGCGAGGCGAGATTGGGCAGGATGTGCACCACCATGATGCGCAGCGGCCGCGCGCCCATGGCGACCGCCGCGCGCACGAACTCCTGCGCCTTGAGGCTCAAGGTCGCGCCGCGCACCAGCCGCGCGACCGTGGTCCATCCCACCAGCGCCACCAGCACGACGATGCGGTAGAGGCTGGCGTCTTCCGAGCGCGCCAGAAATCCAAGGCCGAGCTTGGCCGGATCGAGCGCCGCGAGCACCACCAAGAGCGGCAGCAGCGGCAGCGCGATCACCCCGTCGGTGAGGCGCATCAGCAGCGCATCGACCCGCCCGCCGCGATAACCCGAGACGAGCCCGATCGCGGTGCCGAGCCCGGCCGCCGCCAGCGCCGCGACGATCCCGACCAACAGCGACACCCGTCCGCCGAGCAGCAGCCGCAGCAGAAGGTCGCGCCCCAACGCGTCGGTGCCGAGCGGATGGGCGAGGGACGGCAGCGCCAGCCGATGGCGGAGATCGACCAGCGCGCCTGCCGGGCCGATGAGGGCCGGCCCGAGCACCACCGCAAGCGCCAGCACGGCGAGCACCAGCGCCGGCAGCAGCAGGCGCTTGCGCCGCCACGGCGCAGTGCGCGCAAGCACGAGCTCGGCGCTCATCGCTGGCCGATCCGCGGGTCGACCGCGGCATAGGCGATGTCGGCGCCGAGATTGGCCACGAGCGTCATCGCGGTCGCGAGCAGCAAGCCCGCGAGCGCCAGGTTGTAGTCGTTGCCCAGCACCGCGTCGTAGATGAGTTTGCCCATGCCGGGATAGGCGAACATGGTCTCGGTGACGAGCGCGCCCGAGAACAGCGACCCGAACGATAGCGCCGCCACGGTGATGACGGGTATCAGCGCATTGCGCAGCGCGTGGCCGAGCAACACGCGCAGCTCGCCCGCGCCCTTGGCACGCGCGGTGCGGATGTAATCCTGGCCCAAGGTCTCGATCATCGCGGCGCGCACGTAGCGCAGATGCCCGCCCATGCTGGCGAGCGTCAACGTCGCGACCGGCAGCACGAGATGCTGCAGCCGGTCGAGCACGCCGCCGTCGCCGACCGTCGCGATCCCGCCCGCCGGCAAGAGGCCCAACGACACCGCGAACACCAGGATCAGCATCAGCGCGAGCCAGAAGGACGGCACCGAGATGAAGGCGAAGGCGAGGAGATTGACGCACCCGTCGAACGCCGAGCCCGGCTTGCGCGAGGCCGCGATGCCGAGCGGCAGCGCCATCCCGAGCGCCAGCACGAAGCTCGCCCCCATGAGGATCGCGGTGTTGGCGAGGCGTGGCGCCATCACCTCGAAGGCGGGTTTCATATAGAGCCGCGAATAGCCGAAATCGCCGTGGAGCGCCGCCTGCGCCCAGGCCAGGTAGCGCTCGAGCAGCGGCCGGTCGAGCCCATAGAGCGCCTTGAGCCGCGCCGCGTCCGCCGCGGTCAGATGCGGGTTGGACGCGATCATCACGTCGATCGGATCGCCCGCCATCAGGCCAATCAGCGCGTAGATCACCAGCGACATCACCGCCAGCACCGCCGCCATCTGCGCCAACCGCAAGACGATGAAGCGGGTCATGCGGCGCCGCCTACTGCGAAGGGGCGGCGCGGCGCCAGGTCTCGGCCCACAAGGTCGAGGGATATTGGTGCCCGGTCGGCGTCACGCCCTCGAGCCACGGCGGCAGCACATAGGCCTCGGCGCGGAAATAGAGCGGCAGCGCCGGCAGCTCATCGGCATAGAGCCGCTCCAGCCGGTGCCACAACTCGGCGCGCCGGCCGCGGTCCAGTTCGACCTCGATCGCGTCGATCAGCGTGTCGGCGGCTTCGCTGCGCAGGCCGGGATAATTCTCGCCCGACCAGCCGTTGGCGGCGCTCGGGATCTCGTCGGAGCGCATGGTCGAGCGCGGCACGTTCTCGGGCGCGCTGATCCAGGCGAACATGGCCATGTCGAACTGCCGATGCGTCACGGTCTGCCCGAACAGCACGCGCGCCGGCTGGTTCTTGAGACGGGCCTCGATGCCGACCTCGCGCCACTGGCTCTGCAGCACTTCCTCGACCAGCTCGCGGGTGCGGTTGCCGGCGGTGGTGGCGAGCTCGAGCGACAGCCGTTCGCCCTTGTCGTTGCGGCGGGGTGCCGTGCCATCCGCGTGCCATCCCGCCGCCTCGAGCAATGTACGCGCCTTGCCCGGATCGTAGGGATAGCGCTGCACCTCGTCGGTGTAGATCCAGTCGAGCGGCGGCACGAAGCTGTCGGCCACCGGGTCGCGCCCGGCGAACAGCTCGTCGCTGATCGCCTTGCGGTCGACGGCGTAAAGCAGCGCCTGGCGCACGCGCCGGTCGGCCAGGATCGGATTGTCGAGGTCGAGATCGACATGCTCGTAGGTGAGGCCGGGCTTGTAGACGACGTGGAAGTCGCGCCCGTGCCTGTGCTCGAACGCCAAGGCCTCGTCGAGCGAGAAGCCCAGCTCGCCCGCGACCATGTCGATGCCGTGCGCCAGGAGATTGGCCTCGAGCGCCGCCGTGTTCTCGACCGCCCACACGGTGACGCGGCGGAAATAGGGCTGAGGGCCCGCCCAATAGGGATTGCGCTCGAGCACGATGTAGGAGCCGGGCGCCACCTCGGCGATGCGGTACGGCCCGTCATAGAGGCGCGGATCGGTCGGATCGACGTCATAGCGCGTGCGGATGCGATAGCTCGCCGAGTCGGCGAACGCGGCTTCCTCGGCCGCCGCCGGCAGGATCTCGAAATCGTTGGCGGCGGCATAGTCGAAGGTGAGCTTGTCCACGTCCATGGTGAAGGTCTTGTCGTCCTTGGCCTGGATGCTGGTGATGCGGCGGTAGAGCTCGGCCGCGGCGACGCCGGTCTTGGGGTCCTTGCCGACGCGGTAGCTGAAGATCACGTCCGCCGTGGTCACCGGCGCGCCGTCGGCCCAGCGCGCATCCGGCCGCAGCGTGTAGGTGAGGCGGACGCCGGTCTTGCCGCCCGGCAGGTCGAGCTTCTGCGCCAGGCCGTTCTCGAAGCTCGGCGGCTCGACGCACAGCATGCAGACGAGCTGCCATTGGGCGTCGAAGGTGGTGAGCGGGCGGCGCACGAATCCCAGCACGTAGCTCTTGGCCGCCATCGAATCGATGACCGGGTTGAGCGTCGCCGGATATTGGGTGATGCCGATCGCCAGCTCGTCAAGCGGCCGCGCCGGCGCCGCATCGGCCGCCGCCGCCAAGAACAAAACGAAGAGGCAAGCCGCCCACCGCATCGCGGGCGAGACTAGAGCGTTATCCCTTCAGGTGGAACCGCCGTGCGTCCTTCGACTACGCTTCGCTCCGCTCAGGATGAGGAAAAAATGTGCCTCATCCTGAGCGGAGCCCGAAGGGCGCAGTCGAAGGACGCACCCTGTCGATACAGCGGGCCGCTCAATGCCGCGTCAGGAGCTCGCTCAGGCGGCGGGGCAGCAACTGGGCGAGGCTGTCGCCGTAGCTGGGATCGAACGGCGCCTTGCCGCCGCGCTCGATGAGGTCGACGATTTCGTGCGGTTCGGGCAGCGCGATAAAGTCGAACCTTCGGGCCGGCGCCGCGTTCAAGTTTCTTGCCATCGGATGAACCCCAATTCCCGGTCTTGAGACGCTCCGAGCCTAGGGTCGTAAAGATTAACGCTTCGTTACGTTGCGCCTCAAAGGTCGCGAAAACGCGGCATGACCTTCTCGCTGAAGAGCCGCACCGAGCGTTCCGCCTCCTCGTAGCCGAGGGTGTTGAAGTTCACCTGCAGCGACGCGCTCTCGAACCCGCCCATGCCCTCGACATAGCGCTCGATCTGCCCGGCGATGTCGTCGGGCGTGCCGATCCAGGCGGCGCCGCTCTCGACCTGACTCTCGATCGTCTCCTTGGACAGCATCTCGATCATCTTCTCGTAGCCGGCATAGTCCTTGGACTTGACCGTGGACCAGTCGGACGCCGCCTCGACGATCGAGTGCAGATAGCGGTGCATCGGCGCGCGCGCGATCTCCCACGCGCGCTCGCGGTTCTCGTCGCAGAACATGTGGAAGGCCAGCATCACCCGCCCGCGCCCGGCATGTCCCGCCTCGCGCCTGGCGTTGCGGTAGAGCTCGATCAGCTCCTCCATGTGCTTGACCGCCAGCGGGATCGCCATGATCGAGTGGCCAGACCTGCCGGTCTCGGCGAAGCTCGGCGGCGAGATGGTGCAGGCGACCCAGAAGGGCGGGCGCGGCTTCTGGGTCGGGCGCGGCAAGGAGGTGGTGTTCTTGAAGCTGTGGAAGCGGCCCTCGCTGGTCACGTTCTCGCGCTCGAGGAGCTGGCGCACCTGCTCCATGCCCTCGGTGAAGCGGTCGCGACTTTCGTCGAGGCTCACCCCGAAGCGCGCGAACTCGTGCGGCAGGAAGGCGCGCGCGAATCCCGCCTCCAGCCGCCCCACCGATATGGCGTCGAGCATGCCGAGCTCGCCGGCGATCTTGAGCGGATGGTTGAACACCGGCAGCACCGCGCCGGTGATGAGGCGCGCCCGCTTCGTCCGCTGCGACACCGCCGTGAGGAACACGATCGGGTTGGGCGTGTAGCCGCCATAGGGGTGGAAATAATGCTCGACCGTGCGGATATGGCCCCAGCCGTAGCCGTCGCCGAGCTGCGCAAGGCGCAGGCATTCGTCGAAATACTGCTGCGCCGATTTCTGCTCCGGGGACACGTCCGGAAAGAACTGCATGCCGAATTCCATGGCGCACCCCAACGGTTCAAGGACCGCGCGACTCTATCCCGCGCGCCTCGGCCAGGGCAACGGCGAGCCGGTCGTACCACGCGGTCTGATCGGCGGGCGTGAAATGGGCGTTGGCCGGGCTCGGGTTGGGCACCACGAACAGCCGTGTGCGGCCGATGCGCGGCGCCTGCAGCCCCAGCGCCGGAGCCGGACTCGCGGGCGCCAGCGCCGCCTGGAACGGGCGGTATCCGGTGAGACCGTGAAAGCAGGCGATCAGCGGCCGGTGGCGTTCGATCTTCGCCGCGAGATCGTGCGCGCCGGCCGCGAATTCGGCGGGCGAGACCTCGTCCGCCCGCGCCGTCGCGCGCTTCGCTACGTCGGTGAAGCCGATGCCGTGTTCGAGCAGCAAGCGGTCATGCTCCGGTGCCAGCGCCGCGACGCCGAGTGCCGCCCGCGCCTGCGCGCTCAGCGCCGAGCGCGACAGACAGGGCCAGAACCGGTTGGCGCGGCGTGCGAAATAATGCCCCCGCTCGACCGAATAGAGCGACGGGTTGATGCCGACGAACACGATGTCGAGCCCGTCGCGCAGCAGGTCAGGGAGGGTGGGCGGCGGGTTCATGCGGCTGGATTTAGGTCCGTGCGTCCTTCGATTTCGCTCAGGATGAGGGCTTTTCTTTATGCGACAAAGGATTTTCCTCAGCCTGAGCGAAGTCGAAGGCCGCAGGATGCCGTTGCAGCGTCCTTGCTCGCGACATGTTGACACGACGGCCATGAGCGCCAATGTCGCGCATATGACCCTCTTCACCATCGGCCATTCGATCCGGACCCTGGCGGATTTCACGGCGATGCTCGCGGCCGCCGGGATCGACTGCGTGGTCGATGTCCGCCGCTTTCCACATTCGCGCCGGCACCCGCATTTCAACACCGAGTCGCTCGCCAAGGCGCTGCCGGATGCCGCGATCGAATATCGCCCTGTCGAGGCCCTGGGCGGGCGGCGCGGCCGCGGCGCCGTTTCTTCGCCGAACACGCTGTGGCGCGAGGAGACGTTCCGCAATTTCGCCGACTATGCCGAGACGCCTGAGTTCCGCGCCGCGCTCGAAGCGCTGCTCGACCTTGCGTCAAAGCGACGCGTCGCCATCATGTGCGCGGAGGCGGTGTGGTGGCGCTGCCACCGCCGCATCATCGCCGACTACGCCATCGCCTCGGGCGCCGAGGTCGTGCACATTCTCGACAAGGGAAAGCTCGAACCGGCGCGGCTCACCGAGGGCGCCGTGCCGCGCGCGGACGGCACCATCCTCTACACGGCGGATCAGGCGCGATTGCCGCTGTGATCAGGCGCCGGCGCGCCGTCCACCACGGGCCAGACGCTCGCTTTCGGCCAGCGTGTCGCGCAAGGCCTGGTCGGCCTGGCACGTCATCCGCACGAAGGCGCGCAGGAACGTGTCGGTGCGCGGCAGTTGGAACAGGGTCTCTTCCTCGCGGTCGTCCTCGTTGCGGGCGGTGATCACCATCACCGTGTCCTGCGGCGTGACGACCAGCTCGGACAGCGCGACGCCGGGGCCGGTGATGTATTCGACGACGCGGTGGCGCACCTTCTCATCGCGCCCATGCACGATGGTCATGCGGTAGGGCGTGCGGCTGGCCGCGGCCTCGATCAGCGCGCGGGTGAAGGGCCGCAGGAAACTCTCGTCGAAACCCAGCACCGAGGCCGGCTCCTCGTTGCTCGCGCTCGAGCGCATGTCGAGCGTCGCCCACAGCGAGGCGCGACCGGCGAAATAATCGACGCTGGCGAGGTCGAGATAGATCGAATCCATGGGCTGCGGCGGCGCCACGGCGCGGCTGCTGAGGAAGGCGAAGCAGGCGGGCTCGCGCTTCAGCGTCAGCGTGGTCGCGGCCTCGAGGTTGCGGTCGGAGAGCGCGTTCTGGGAGTGAAGCATCGGCTGCTGCCTTCTGACATGCCGGACCGGCCCGGGCGATTCTGGTCGCTGGCGGTCATTCTTTTCGGCTTCGAGTTAAGGTTTAGATAACAGAACCGGCAACGTCGCGCGGATTCGACTTAACTTCGAGACGAATGGGCGATGCTCGACGAACGCCGTGTAATATTGGTCGCGCGTGCGCGCGCACTTGGCTTGATTACAAGCATCGCGCGGCGGACAACCAACTTTTAAACATTCGCTAGTAAACTTTGCGCCGTTCCTGGGCAGGGGTTCGGTCGATGAGAAGTTTGGCGGATATTCAGGCGCTTGGGCCCGGCGACCCAGGACCGGGTTGGCGTTATCGTCGCGGAATTGGTCGCGCTCAATCTCGGCGAGGAGGACCGGCTCGCGGTGCTGGCGACCGCGGTCGCCGCGGTGGCGTCCACCCATCACGCGCGCCACAAGCAGGTCTATCTCGAAGCGGTTCGCACCTGGGCGCTGGAAATCTCCGCCTCGGTCGCGTCGCCGCCGGTGGGATTCGCCGCGACCGCCGATGACGGCATGGTCGAGGAGGGCGCGGAAATCGTCGTCCGCGGCCTTGCCGGATTGCTCGACACGGTGGCTCGAGGCTCGGCCTGGCTGCAAGACCGGCTGGTGCTGGAACTGGCGCTCTTCGCGCAGCTTCTCGGCCGCTACGACGCCAACGCCGTGCACCAGATCTTGCGCGCCGTCTCCGATGCGTTGGGCGGCGAGGATTATCGTCCCGGCCGCGCCGTGCGCGTGCCGCTCGCCGACATGGCGATGCCGCTGAGCCGCGACGTGTGCCTGGCGACCGTCGCGCCGCGCGGCGTTGCGTAACAAGCCACGTCCCTAGGCGGCCGAGGCGCGTTGCCGTAGCGCCCGCTTCACCCGCCTGGGCAGGTTCGCGCGCGCGGCGATCGCCGCGCGCTGCGCCGACGACCCGTCAATGGCGATCGCCAGCAGGTCGCCTTCCTCCAGCAGCGGCGACGCAGCGAGGAAGGGCGTGGAGACTTCCGGACTGTCCGCGATCAGCCCCCGCACGATTTCGCGCGGCAGATCGCGCGCATGCTTGACGCTCTCCGCCAGCACCCGGCGTACCAGCGGCTCGGCGTCATAGAGGGCGAGCCGGAAGAGCGCGAGCGCGCCCTCGCTTTCGGCCCCGTCGAGCGCGCCTTCGGCATAGAGCGTGGCCACGCAGTCGACCGTCTTGGCGCGCTCGGTCCACGAACGCTCCTCATTGAACTGAACCGCCACATCTCGCGTCGACACGGTCATGTCGTACCGCCCACCTCACGCACGAGTTTCGGCGGGCAGGGTTACTCGCCGGTTAAGATCCGAGAACGCTCACGCTCGAGTGATAGTAATGAAGCTCGATCCGCGCTTCTTTTTACCCGATGGGACAATGGCGCGCCTTGCCACGTCCGCCATTACACAGCGTACACCAAGAATTTGGCGGCGACAGGGACGGCTTGTGTCAAAATCGTGACACGATCGGGCCGCTCGACTCGGCCTGCGCCCGGCGATTACTCGCTCGGCGAAATGGGCGATGGCGGGGTTGCAGACGTGGCGTTCGCGGCTACCATGCCGTGCGACCGCCAAGGGGAGTGCGAACAGCGCGATGGAGGGGGTGAGGGGGGGCGCCGACGCGGCGCTCGGCGTGTTGCGCGAGGTCTTCGGCTATCCCTCGTTCCGCGGCCAGCAGGAAAGCATCATCCGCCACGTCATCGCCGGCGGCGACGCGCTGGTGCTGATGCCGACGGGCGGCGGCAAGTCGCTGTGCTACCAGATTCCGGCGCTGGTGCGGCCCGGCCTCGCCGTCGTGGTCTCGCCCTTGATCGCGTTGATGAAGGATCAGGTCGACGCGCTGCGCCAGGCCGGGGTCAAGGCCGCGTTCCTCAATTCGACCTTGTCCGGGGCCGAGGCGGCCGAGGTCGAGCGCGACATCCGCGCCGGCGCGCTCGACCTCGTCTATGTCGCGCCCGAGCGGCTGATGATGCCGCGCTGCCTCGAGCTCCTGGCGCGGGTGCGGCTCGCGCTCTTCGCCATCGACGAGGCGCATTGCGTGTCGCAATGGGGCCACGATTTCCGCCCCGAATATCGCCAGCTCACCATCCTCAACGAGCGCTTCCCGTCGGTGCCGCGCATCGCCCTCACCGCGACGGCGGACGAGGCGACGCGGCGCGACATCGTCGAGCGGCTCAATCTCGGCGCCGCGCGCATCTTCGCGGCCGGGTTCGATCGCCCCAACATCCGCTATCGCGTCCTGCCCAAGGCCGATGCCAAGGCACAGCTCCACGCCTTCCTCTTGGCCGAGCACAAGGGCGACGCCGGCATCGTCTATTGCCTGTCGCGCCGCCGCGTCGAGGAGGTGGCGACATGGCTCTGCGCCAAGGGCCGGGTCGCGCTCCCTTATCACGCCGGGCTCGACGCCGCGACGCGCGAGCGCAACCAGGACCGCTTCCTCAAGGAGGAAGGCGTGATCATGGTCGCGACCGTCGCCTTCGGCATGGGCATCGACAAGCCCAACGTGCGCTTCGTCGCCCATCTCGACGCGCCCAAGAGCCTCGAGGCCTATTACCAGGAGACCGGCCGCGCCGGCCGCGACGGATTGCCGGCCAATGCGTGGATGACCTATGGGCTCCAGGACGTGACCGCGCTCCTGGGCCTGCTCGAGGGCAACAACTTGGACGAGCGCCAGCGCCGCATCGAGCGCCAGAAGCTCGACGCGCTCCTGGGCTATTGCGAGACCGCGACCTGCCGCCGCCAGGTGCTGCTGGGTTATTTCGGCGAGCACGATCACGCGCCGTGCGGCAATTGCGACAATTGCCTGAAGCCGGCGCGCGTGTGGGACGGCATGGTGGCGGCGCAGAAAGCGATCTCGGCGGTGGTGCGCACCGGCCAGCGCTTCGGCGTCGCTTATCTCGTGGACCTGCTGCTTGGCCGCGCCACCGACCGCATCAAGGGCTTCGGCCACGACCGGCTCAAGACCTTCGGCGTCGGCACCGAATTGGGCAAGAGCGAATGGCATTCGGTGTTCCGCCAGCTCGTGGCGCAAGGCCATCTCGCGGTCGACATCGAGGGCCATGGCGGCCTGCATCTGAGCGACAGCGCGCCCGCGGTGCTGCGCGGCGAGATGCCGGTGGCGTTTCGCGACGACCCGGCCGAGAAGCCGGCGCGCACGCGGCGCCCGGGCGCGAGCGACGCGGCGCGCGACGGCGTCGTGCCGGCGGCGGACGAGGCACTGTGGCAGGTGCTGCGCGCGCTCCGGCTCGAGCTCGCGCGCGAGCAGGGCGTGCCGCCCTACGTCATCTTCCACGATGCGACCTTGCTCGCCATGGTGCGCGAGCGGCCGCACGATCTCGACGCGCTGGCCACCATCCCCGGCGTCGGCGCAAGCAAGCTCAGGCGCTACGGCGAGCGCTTCCTCGCCAGCATCGCCAGCGACGGGGCGGCGCCCTAGTCACGCGCCCGCAGTGTCGATCGCGATGGCGCGCTTGAAGGCGGGACGCTCGGCGCAGCGCGCGAGATAGGCGGAAAACGCCGGCCGGGGCTCGACGATCTTGAACACGTTAATGCCGAAATGGAGATCGGTGCCGGTCAGCACGTCGGCGGCGGAGAAGCGCTCGCCGAGCAGCCATGGGCCGGGCGCGAGCGCCGCCTCCAGCACCGCCATGACGCGCTCGAAATCGCCCCATCCGGCGGTCGATGAGCCGAGCTGAACATCGGCGAGCTTCTGGATGTAGGCCGGCTCGGTGCAGCCGGGCGAGAAGAACAGCCAGTGCAGGTAGCGCCCGCGCGCCGGATCGTCGAGCGCAGGCGCGAGACCGGCCTCCGGCACGCGGTCGGCGACATAGGCGCAGATTGCGCCCGATTCGGCGACTTTGACGTCGCCGTCGGTCAGCGCCGGAACCTTCATCATCGGGTTGATGGCGCGGTATTCCGGTCGCGACTGCGCGCCATTCTTGAGGTCGACCAGCACGCGCTCATAGGCGCGTCCCGCCTCCTCGAGCAGCCAGAGCGCGCGAAACGAACGTGTATGCGGCGCCCAGTAAAGTCGCATCATTGCTGGTGCTCCCCTGTCATTTGAACAGCTTGTCGAAGAAGCCGATCTTGTAGTCGAGCGGCATCGCAAGCTTGAGCTGCGCGCCCTTATAGCGCTCCGGCACCGGCGGCACGGGCGAGGCGCGGTGCAGCATTGCGATCGCGTCCTGGTCCAGCGACTGCACGCCCGAGCTCTGCACGATCCAGGCATCGAGCACGGTGCCGTCGCGTTCGAGCGTGAAGCCCACCACCAGCTTGCCTTCCTGGTTGTTCTTGAGCGCGTCCGGCGGATATTTCTTGTAGCGCGCGAGCCAGCGCCGCAAGGCGTCGAGATAATCGTCGCCCGGTCCCTCGAGCGGCCCGTTGCCAATGACGCCGCGTCCCGCGCCTTCGTTGCCTTGTCCTCGTCCGGCCTCGCCGCCGGGTCCCGCGCCGGCGCCGGGCGGCGCGGCGAGCGCCGTCGCGGTCTCGGCTGGCGCGGGCGCAGGCGCGGGCTCGGCTGGAGCCGGCGGTGGCGCGGCGGCGATCTCGGGCTTCGGCGGGGTGGGGACGCGATGTTCGGGCTTGCGCTGCGGATGAGGCGGCGGTGGCGGCTCGCGGGTTTCCGCCACGGCAGGCGCCGGTGTCGGAACCGGCGGCGTCGGCGCGGACTCGACCGGCGCTTCGGTCTCGGGCGGGGTTTGCGCGGGTGGAGTCGCTGCGGGCGCGGGCGGAGCGGCTTGCGCGGCTTCTTGCTTGGCCTCGGGCTGAGGTTGCGCGGCGTCGCCGGTCGACTCGCTGGTTTCGCCGCTCGCCGCTTCGCCGCCGCCGCCGCCCGAAGCGCCCGCAGCACCTGGCTGATCGAACACCAGCTTCACCAGCGGCAACGGCGCCTCTGCCGGTTCCTCCGGCTGCCACCAGAAGATGAGCGCCGCGATCAGGCAGGCATGGAGCAGCGCCGAAACCGCGATCCAGCGCCGGTCCAGCGGGCGCACGTCCGCCGGCTGCAAATACTCCACCAATTCGCTCATGCCCGCGATGTCGGCGTTGACCTCTTGTGTCCCGGTCGGTTCGGGGAAACACTAGCGGCTGCAACGTGCCCGCGCAAAGGTGACCGTGCCTAAGCTCGCCGCCAACATCAGCATGATGTTCGCAGACCGCCCGCTGCTCGACCGTATCAACGCGGCTGCCGCGGCAGGGTTCCGCGGCGTGGAGTGCCAATCGCCCTACGGCGTCCCCGCGCCGGACTTCGCCGCGCGCCTGGCACGCGCCGGCCTCGAGGCAGTGCTGATCAACGTGCCGCCGGGCGAGGGCGCGGCCGATCGCGGCTTCGGCGCGCTCGCGGGCCGTGAAAAAGAATTCATGGCGAGCCTCGCGCGCGGCCTCGACTACGCGCGCGCCATCGGCTGCAAGCGCATGCACGTGCTGGCCGGCCGCGTCGCCGCCGATCCCGCATCGGAGGCGTGCTTCGTCGCCAATCTCAAGCGCGCCTCCGACCGCGCCGCCGCCGACGGCATGATGCTGCTGATCGAGCCGCTCAACGCGCGCGACAATCCCGGATATTTCCTGCGCACGACGGACCAGGCGATTGCGCTCCTCGACTGCGTCGCGCGCGACAATGTGCGGCTGCAGTTCGATTTCTATCATTGCCAGATCAGCGAGGGCGACCTCGCCGCGCATGCCGAGCGCCTGATCGCCCGCACCGGCCACATCCAGATCGCCGGCGTGCCCGGCCGCCACGAGCCCGACAGCGGCGAGATCAACTACGCCTACCTGCTCGATCTGCTCGACCGGCTCGGCTACGAGGGATGGGTCGGCGCCGAATACCGGCCGGCCGGCGACACGCTGGCGGGTCTCGGCTGGGCCAGGCGCTGGGGCATCGGGGCGGCGTCGTGAAGATCGTCATCACCGGCGGCGCGGGCTTCATCGGCCGCCGCCTTGCCGAGCGCCTGCTCGCCCGCGGCACGCTCGCCGGGCCGGACGGAAAGCAGCAGCCGATCGACAAGCTCGTGCTGTTCGACATCGGCCCGCCGCAGCCGCCATTGGCGCCCGACCGGCGTCTCGAGGTCGCCGTTGGCGATGTCGGCGACCGCGACGCGCTGGCCCGCATGATCGACCGCGGCACCGCGAGCGTGTTCCACTTCGCCGCCATCGTGAGCGCCGAGGCCGAGGCCGACACCGACAAGGGTTTGCGCGTCAATCTCGACGGCACCCGCGCCGTGCTCGACGCTTGCCGCGCGCTCGGCACACGGCCGCGCGTCGTTTTCGCCAGCTCGCTCGCGGTCTATGGCGGCGCGCTGCCGCCGGAGGTCGACGACGACACGCCGCTCCGGCCGCAGACCTCCTATGGCGCGACCAAGGCGATGGGCGAGCTGCTGGTCAACGACTACAGCCGCAAAGCCTATATCGACGGGCGCGCGCTGCGCTTTCCGACCATCGTGGTGCGGCCCGGACGGCCCAACCGCGCGGCCTCGACCTGGGCCTCGTCGCTCTTTCGCGAGCCGCTCGCGGGGACCGACACGGTGTGTCCCGTCACGCGCGAGACCGCGATGGCGATCCTGTCGCCGCGCCGCCTCGTCGCCGCGATCGAGCGGCTCCACGATCTGCCGCCAGAGAGTTTCGGCGCCGACCGCAGCCTGCTCCTGCCGGGGATCAGCGTCACCGTCGCGGAGATGATTGCGGCGCTGGAGCGCGCCGGCGGTGCGAACAGCGTGCGGCGCGTGCGCTGGCAGCCGGACGCGGCGATCCAGAAGATCGTCGATGGCTGGCCGCGGGCCTTGAAGGCGCGGCGCGCCCAGAGCTTCGGCATCGAAGCCGACCGCGACATCGACGAGATCGTGACGGCCTTCGTCGCCGACGATTTGCCGGCGCAGCGGGCGCTGGCGGGATGACTTGGCAAGGCGCCGCCTTGGTGCCACTGTCGCAAGCGTGGAATTGGAAAGGATGACGGCATGAAACTCCTTCGCTACGGCCCGCGCGGCCAGGAGAAGCCCGGCCTGCTCGACAAGCAGGGCAAGTTGCGCGATCTCTCCGGCGTCATCCCCGACCTGACGCCGGATCAACTCGCGCCGTCGGCGCTCGAGCGCCTGCGCAAGCTCGATCCCGAGACCTTGCCGCAAGTATCGGGGTCGCCGCGCATCGGGCCCTGCGTCGCCAAGGTGCCGAAGCTCGTGTGCGTCGGCCTCAACTATCGCGACCATGCCGACGAGACCAAGAATCCCTATCCGAAAGAGCCGGTGCTGTTCATGAAGGCGATCAGCTCGATCGTCGGCCCCAACGACGACGTGATGCTGCCCAAGGGCGCGCTGAAGGGCGACTGGGAGGTCGAGCTCGGCATCGTCATCGGCACCACGGCGCGCTATGTCGAAGAGCGCGACTGGCTCAAGCACGTCGCCGGGTTCTGCCTCGTCAACGACGTGTCGGAGCGCGCGTTCCAGATGGAGCGCGGCGGACAATGGACCAAGGGCAAGAGCGCCGACACGTTCTGCCCGCTGGGGCCGTGGCTCGTCACGCCGGACGAAGTGCCCGATCCGCAGGCGCTTGCGTTGGTGTGCGAGGTGAGCGGCCAGGTCATGCAGAACGGCAACACCGCCAACATGATCTTCGGCTGCGCCCATCTCGTCAGCTACATCAGCCAGTTCCTGACGCTCGAGCCGGGCGACGTGATCCCGACCGGCACGCCGGCCGGCGTCGGGCTCGGCCGCAACCGTTTCCTCAAGCCTGGCGACACGATGCGTCTCACCATCACGGGCCTCGGCGAGCAGCGCCAGAAAGTACTCGCATACGGGTGAAGCAGGGCGCTATCGTTCACCGGCGCAGCGACGCGCGACCTACGAGGGGTAGGGGGAATGGAGCTGCAGGATACGCTGAGGACCTACCGCCTGTTCGCGGGGCCCTACGATCTCGTTTTCGGACCGGTGTTTCATCCCGGCCGCAAGGATGCCGTGCGCATCGCCAACGGCCAGCCGGGCCAGCGCATTCTCGAGGTCGGCGTCGGCACCGGCCTGTCGCTGCCGTATTTCGCCGCCGACGCCGAGGTCACCGGCATCGATGTGTCGGCCGAGATGCTGGCGCGGGCGCGCCGGCGGGTCGAGCGCCAGGGGCTGAAGCAGGTGAAGGCGCTCATCGAGATGGACGCCGAGAACCTGACCTTCGAGGACAATGCGTTCGACGCCGTGCTCGCGCTCTATGTCGCGTCGGTGGTGCCGAACCCGGCACGATTCGCCGCCGAGATGCGGCGCGTGTGCCGGCCCGGCGGCACCATCGTGATCGTCAACCACTTCATGAGCGACAATTTCGTGATGCGCCAGGTCGAGCGCTGGCTCGCGCCGCTCGCGGGCAAGATCGGCTTCCACGCCGATTTCTCGCTCGACGCCTTCCTCGCCGCCGGCAAGCTCGCCGTGCGCGAGATCCGGCCGAGCAATCTGTTCGGCTATTGGAAGCTGTTGCGCTGCGTCAACGACAAGCCGGTCTGAGCCGGCTCACAACAGCTCGAGATCGAAGCCCGTCACCGTCGCGCCGCCGAGGATCGCCGGCACCAGCGCGGGCGCGGTCGCCAGCACGTGCTCGGCAAAAAACCGCGCCGTCGCGATCTTGGCGCGGCAGAAGCGCGCGTCGCCCTCGCCCCGCGCCAGGCGGCGCTCCGCCGCAAGCGCACTCCGCGCCATCAGCCAGCCGCCGGCGACGACGCCCGTGAGTTTCAGGTAAGGCGCCGAGCCCGCCAGCGCCTGCGCCGGGTCGCGCGCATGGAGATCGCCCAAGGCCGCGCTCGCCGCCGCCAGCGCAGCGACCGCGGCGGCGAAACTCGCGCCCAGCACCGCGACTTCGCTTCCCGCGGCGGCGAGCTCGCGCCCGCACGCTTCCATCTCGGCGACAAGTTCCCGCACCGCCGCGCCGCGGTCGCGCGCGAGCTTGCGGCCGACCAGGTCGTTGGCCTGGATGCCGTTGGTGCCTTCGTAGATGAGCGCGATGCGCGCATCGCGGAAATGCTGCGCCGCGCCGGTCTCCTCGATGAAGCCCATGCCGCCATGGACCTGGATGTTGGTCGAGGCCGCCTCGAGCCCGACCTCTGTGCTCCATGCCTTCACCACCGGGATGAGGAGATCGACGCGGCGCTGCGCGCGCGCACGGGCATCGGCGTCGGGCTCGTGGCGCGCGCGGTCGGTCTCGCCGGCGACGTAAATGGCCAGCGCGCGTGCCGCTTCGCTCGAGGCGCGCATCGCCAGCAGCATGCGCTTGACGTCGGGGTGATGGAGGATCGGCGCGCCGTCCTCGGCCGCTCCCGCCGGCCGGCCCTGCACGCGCGTCCTCGCGAAGGCGCGCGCCTGCTGATAGGCGCGCTCGGCGATCGCCACGCCCTGGAGCCCGACATCGAGCCGGGCGCGGTTCATCATAGTGAACATGGCGTGCAAGCCGCGATGGGGCTCGCCGACGAGCCAGCCGGTGGCGCCGCCATTATCGCCGAACGCCATGACGCAGGTCGGGCTCGCATGAATGCCGAGCTTGTGCTCGAGGCTGACGCAGCGCACATCGTTGCGCGCGCCCAGGCTGCCGTCCGAGCCGACCAGGAATTTCGGCACCAGGAAGAGCGAGATGCCCTGGCTCCCGGCGGGCGCGTCGGGCAGTCGCGCGAGCACGAGATGGACGATGTTGGGCGTGAAGTCGTGCTCGCCATAGGTGATGAAGATTTTCTGCCCGGTGACGCGAAAGTGGTCGCCGTCGGGAACGGCGCGCGCGCGCAGCGCGCCCAGATCCGAGCCCGCCTGCGGCTCGGTCAGGTTCATGGCGCCGGTCCATTCGCCGCTCGCGAGCTTGGCGAGATAGAGGCGCTTCTGCTCCGCCGTGCCGTAGGCGCCGAGCAGGTCGACCGCGCTCAAGGTCAGCATGGGGCACAGCGCGAAGCTCATATTGGCGCTCGACCACATCTCGGCGACGGCGGTGGCGAGCGCGCGCGGCAGGCCCTGGCCGCCCATGTCCTCGTCGCAGGCGATCGCGTTCCAGCCGCCCTCGACATAGCGCGCGTAGGCGTCCTTGAAGCCGTTGGGCGTGCGCACGACGCCGTTCTCGAGCACGCATCCCTCGACGTCGCCGCTGCGGTTGAGCGGCGCCAGTCCCTCGCCCGCAAGCGTCGCGGCGCCCTCGAGCACGGCGTCAACCAGGTCGGGCGTGACCTGCGCGTAAGCGCCGAGCCGCGCCAGCGCGCCGAGCCCGGCGATCTCGTCGAGCGCGAAGCGCATGTCGGCGATGGGCGCGGCGTAGTCGCTCACGCGAGGCTCACGGCGCGAGCATCTTGCCGGGATTCATGATGAAGTCGGGATCGAGCGCCGCCTTGATCTTGCGCATCAGCTCGAGTGCGACCGCCGGCTTGTAGCGCGGCAGCTCGTCGCGCTTCAAAAGCCCGATCCCGTGCTCGGCGCTGATCGAGCCGTCGAGCCGCGTCGCGATGTCATGGACCACGTGGTTGATGGCGTCGGTTTCGCCCAGGAACGCGGCCGGATCGGCGCCCGGCTTCTGCGCCAGGTTGAAGTGGATGTTGCCGTCGCCGACATGGCCGAATGGAATGAGGCGGGTGCCGGGGAAATTGCGATCGACCGCGGCCGAGGCCGTGGCGATGAAGGTGGCGACGCTGCTAACCGGCACCGACACGTCGTGCTTGATGACGGCGCCGATATGCTTCTGCGCCTCGACCATCGCCTCGCGGATGCGCCACAGCTCGCGCGCTTGCGCCGCGCTCTGCGCCACCGTGCCGTCCGCGATCAATCCCGCCTCGAGCAATTCCGCGAGCAGCGCGTCGAGCGTCTGGCGCAGCCCGCTGCCGTCCTGGCTCGACGACATCTCCATGAGCACGTACCACGGATGCGCGCGGCTCAGCGGATCGCGCACGTTGGGGATATGCGCCATCGAGATCTCGATGCCGATGCGCGGCACCAGCTCGAAGGCGGTGAGCTGGTCGCCGGTGGCGGCGCGGGCGCGGGCGAAGAGCTGCATCGCGTCCTCGACGCGGGCGAGGCCCAGGAACGCGGTCTCGACCTCGCGCGGCCGCGGGAAGAGCTTGAGCGTCGCCGCGGTGATGATGCCGAGCGTGCCCTCGCCGCCGACGAAGAGCTGCTTCAGATCGTAGCCGGTATTGTCCTTGCGCAAGCCCCTGAGCCCGTCCCACACCGCGCCGTCCGGAAGAACCACTTCGAGGCCGAGGGTCAGCTCGCGCATGTTGCCATAGCGCAAGACGGCGATGCCGCCGGCGTTGGTCGAGAGGTTGCCGCCGATCTGGCACGAGCCTTCGGCGCCGAGGCTCAAGGGGAACAGGCGATCGGCTTCTTCCGCCGCGCGCTGCACATCGGCGAGGATCGCGCCGGCCTCGACCGTGATCGTGTAGTTGACCGGATCGAGCGCGCGCACCGTGTTCATGCGCCCCAGGCTCAGCACGATGCCGCGCCCGTCGGGGTCGGGAACCGCGCCGCCGCACAGCCCGGTATTGCCGCCTTGCGGATAGATCGGGACCAGCGCGGCGGCGCACAGGCGCACGACCGCGGCGACTTCCTCAGTCGTGGATGGCCTCACCACGAGCCGTGCCGCGCCGCGATAGAGGCCGCGCTCCTCGCGCAGATAGGGCGCCATATCATCTTTGTCGGCGATGAAGCCGGCGGAGCCGACCGCATCCTTGATGCGGTCCAGCGTCTCGTCGATGCGCGGCGGTGCGATCACGGTCAAGAGGCCGGTCCTCCTCTGCCCAGCGCTGCATCTACCGCCTCGCCCTGGCGCCCGCAAGCCTGTCAGCCCGGGCGGGGCGCGGCGGCGCGGCGCAGCCGGTCGTTGATGGCGAGGCCCAGCCCACGCTCGGGAATCGGCATCACCGCGATGGCGGCGAATTCCGGCCGGTCGAGCGCGCGCAGCGCGGCGAAGAGATTGGCGGCTGCCTCGGCGAGATCGCCGCTCGGGCTCAAGGACACGACTCGCGCGGCGCCTCGGGGCGCGCCGGGCCCGAAGGCGAGCAGCGCCTCGCCGGCTTCGACCGTGCGCGCCTCGAGCCGCAGCTTCAGCGCCGGCGCGTAATGACTTGCGAGCATGCCGGGCGAGGACGGCGCCACGCCGGAATCGGCCACGCGCTCGATCGCGCCGATCGCCGCGGTCAGCGCCTCGAGCGGCACGCCGCCGGGGCGCAGCAGCCGCGCCGCCGGTCCGGCGAGATCGAGCACGGTCGATTCGATACCGACCGCGCATGGGCCGCCATCGAGGATCGCGGCGATGCGTCCGTCGAGTTCGGCGGCGACATGCTCGGCCGTGGTCGGGCTGACCCTTCCGGAGCGGTTTGCGCTCGGCGCCGCAAGGGGCACGGATGCGGCGCGGATGAGGTCGCGCGCGAGGGGGTGCGCCGGCACGCGCAGCGCGAGCGTGTCGAGGCCGGCACTTGCGAGCAGCGACACCGGGCAATTTTCGCGCCGCTTCAGCACGAGGCTGAGCGGCCCCGGCCAGAACCGCGCGGCGAGAGTCCTCGCGCGCGCATCGAACACGGCGAGTCTTTCGGCGTCTTCCGCGGCGGCGACGTGGACGATGAGCGGATTGAAGCGCGGCCTTCCCTTGGCGGCGAAGATCGCGGCGACGGCGTGCCCGTTGGTCGCATCGCCGCCCAACCCGTAGACCGTCTCGGTCGGAAACGCGACCAGCGCGCCCGCGCGCAGCAGCCGCGCGGCTTCGGCAACATCCTTGTCCGTGAGGCGGATCGTCATCGTCTCTCGCAACCCGAATCGCGCGTCACTGCACAAAGTTCGTGCAGGAACGCGATTATGTCCGCCGCGCGGCGCGCGGTGCGATATAATTTTTCGACGCAGCAACACATCGCGCGGAGACGGTGCATGTCAGCCAGAATCATCACCATCGCACAGCAGAAAGGCGGCGCCGGCAAGACCACGCTCGCGGCGCATCTGGCGCTGGCCTGGGCCGCGGCGGGACATCGCGTCGCGGTCATCGACATCGATCCGCAGGCGAGCCTCCTCGCCTGGTTCCATCTGCGCTGTCGGCGTCGCCAATCGACCGAGCCCGACATCGATGTCGCCGCCGTCACGGGCTGGCGAGTCGCGGCGGAGGTCGAGCGCCAGGCGCGCGGCCGCGACATCGTGCTGGTCGACAGCCCGCCCCATGCCGCGACCGAGGCGCGCATCGCCGTCAGGGCCGCGAGCCTCGTGCTGGTGCCGGTGCAGCCCTCGCCGATGGATTTGTGGGCCACGCGCGCGACGCTCGATCTGGCGCGGACCGAGCGGGTGCTGGCGCTCCTGGTGCTGAACCGCGTGCCGCCGCGCGCCAATCTCACCGAGGCGATGCTCGCCGAGTTCATCGCCCTCAACGTGCCGGTGGCGCAGGCGCAGATCGGCAACCGTACCGCGCTCGCGGCCTCGCTGGCCGAGGGCAAGGGCATTCTCGAAGCGGCGCCCGGCAGCCGCGGCGCCGAGGAGATCGCCGCGCTGGCGCAGGAGATCCTGGGCTTCGCGGGGAGCGCGCTGCGCGTCGCCTGAGCCCGCGCCTTCAGCCGCCCTTGCGCTCCTTGGCGACGGCGGCACGCAAGGTGTCGATGTCGGCGACGCCCGGCATCATGTCGTCGCCAACGACGAAGGCGGGCGTGCCGTCGACGCCGAGCTTGCGGGCGAGTGCGTAGTTGCGCTTGATGATGCCGGCGATGTCGTCGCCGTCGAGCGCGCGCGCGACCTGGCTCATGTCGATGCCGACGCCCAAAGCGGTGCGCCGCACCACCTCCTCGTCGATCGATCCCTTGACCGCCATCATCGCGCGATGGAACGCGTCGTAGTGTCCTTGCGCGCGCGCCGCGAGCGCCACCCGCGCGGCATAGACCGACGCGGCGCCGAGGATGGGAAATTCCTTGTAGACGATGCGCAGCTTGCCGTCCTGCTTCAAGAGCGTCTCGAGCGACGGCTCGACCTCCTTGCAGTAG
Organism: Allostellaceae bacterium; assembly: GCA_035604615.1. Taxonomy (GTDB): domain Bacteria; phylum Pseudomonadota; class Alphaproteobacteria; order ATCC43930; family CGMCC-115725; genus DATJLY01. Next base: position 134,600 of record DATNID010000019.1, read on the forward strand.
GGGCAGCGGTAATCGAAGAACTCGACGATGGTGACATCGCCCTTGGGATTGCCGCCGACCGGAGAGGCCGGATCGTTCAGCAGCGTGTCGCGCTCGGCCAGGATCGCCTTGCGGGAATCCTCCGCCGCCTGCGCGTCGCTTTTCTGCTGCGCCGATTTGAGCGCGTCGATCACGATCTCGGGGTGGTTCGCGATGGTGTCGCGGATGATGCGTTCGACCGCGTCCTTCTGCTCCGGCGTCAGCGGATCGGCGCGGGCGGGCGTAGCAAGCGCCACGAACAGGAGGCCGGCGAGAAGACAGGTTCCCGTGCGCATGGCGGCTCCGGCAGGTCTCGCGCGGGCGCTCACCCGCCGCGGTCGCGCGAGCGGCGCGCGTCGTCGGCGATGTCCTGGGCGCGCTGGCGCTGCGCGCCGGGCGGCAGCAGTTTGATCGCGCGGGCGGCCTCCTGGCGCGCGGCGTTGAAGTCGCCGTCGGCCATGCCCTGCTCGGCGAGCGAGAGCGCCGCCATCCCCATGTTGCCGCTGCGCCCGTAGGCGATGGCGAGGAGCCGCCACAGATCGGCATTGTCGCCTTCGAACGGCGTCGCGCCGTTGAGGAACGCCAGCGCCTTCGGGACCTGGCTCGCGTCGTCGCTCTCGAGCTCGACCTGCGCCAGCTCGATCCTGAGGAGCGCGCTGTCCGGCTTCAGCGCCACCGCGCGCTCGTAGGGCGCGATCGCATCCTTGACCCGGCCGTTCTCGAACAGCATCTGCCCTTTGAGTTCCTGAAAATACGGATCGTTCGGCGCGTCCTTGATGAGACCGTCGATCAGCTCGAGCGCGTTCTTCAGTTGGGGAATGCGATAATACGCGATGGCGCGGGCGTAGCGCGCCGGCACCGAATTGTCGTCCTCCTTGTAGGCGGCGAGGGTTTGCGACGGCGCATCGAGGAAGGCCGCGAGTTTCGCCTTCATGAGCTTGTGCATGGCGATCCAATCCGGCGGGTCCGGCACGTTCGACCATTGCGAATGCTCGACATGGTCGCGCACGTAATTGATGCGGTCGCGGGTCAAGGGATGGGTGCGCAGGTAGGGGTCCTCGCGCTGGCCCGCCAGCATTTCCTCCTTCTCCAGGATGCCGAAGAATTCCAGGAGCCCGCGCGCCGACAGGTGGGCGCGGTCGAGGAAGGTCATGGCGGCGTGATCGGCCGACGCCTCCTGCGTGACGGAGAAGCTGAGGAAGCTGCGCTCGCTGACGCCCGCGCCGCCGAGCACGGCGGCGGCGCCGGCATCCGAACTGTGGCCTACCACCGCCACCGCGGCGCCGGCGGCCATGGCGATGATGCCCGCGATGGTGGCGTTCTTCATCGCCTGCTCGCTGCGCGACAGATGCCCGCCGGCGATGTGGCCGGTCTCGTGGGCCATGATGCCGACGATCTGGTTGGGGCTTACGCTGCGCAGGAGCGTCCCGGTGTTGAGGAAGAGGTTCTGCCCGCCGGCGACGAAGGAATTGAGCGTCGGGTCGTTGACGAGGTAGATATGCACCGCTTTCGGATCGAGGCCCGCCGCGAGAATGATCGGCGTCCACCACGTGCGGATGATATCCTCGATCTCCGCGTCGCGGATGAAACCCGGCGTATCGTCTGCGGCCGCGCTGCGGACCATGCCGAGCGATGTCGCCAGCATGAGGAAAAGTGCCGTGATAACGACCCGCAATCGCACGCGAAGAGTCTCCTTACCGCAGCGTAGCTTCGGGCATGGGGGCGGGCGGCGTCAACCGCGCATTGCGTCTTCGGCGCGGCAACCGCGATGACGCTCAAAGTGTCGCGGCGCGGCCGGATCGCGCCCTTCATCGTCATGGACGTGCTGCGCGAGGCCAACGAGCGCGCCGCCGCCGGCGCCGAGATTCTCCATCTCGAGATCGGCCAGCCCTCGACGCCGGCGCCGGCCGGGGTGTTGGCGGCCGCCCGGCGCGCGCTCGATCACGATGCGCTCGGCTACACCGACACGCTGGGTCTGCCGGCGTTGCGCCGGGCGATCGCCGCCCATTACGACGAAGCCTACGGCGTCTCGGTCGATCCGGCGCGGGTCACCGTCACCACCGGTTCGTCGGCCGGGTTCATTCTCGCCTTTCTCGCGTCCTTCGAGCCGGGCGACCGCGTGGCGCTCGCCGCGCCGGGCTATCCGGCCTACCGCAATATCCTGACCGCGCTCGACCTCGAGCCGGTGGAGCTGCCGACCGGGCCGGCCGAGCGCTTCCAGCCGACGCTCGAGCTGTTGCGCCGCCACCGCGATCTCTCGGGGCTCATCGTCGCCAGCCCCGCCAATCCGACCGGCACCATGGTTCCGGCCGACGAGCTGGCCGCCATCGCGCGCCATTGCGACGCTTCCGGCATCCGCCTCGTCTCCGACGAGATCTATCACGGCATCGTCTACGGCATGCGCGCGAGCACCGCCGCCGCGCTCTCGCCGAGCGCCATCGTCGTCAACAGCTTCTCCAAATTCTATTCGATGACCGGCTGGCGTATCGGCTGGATGGTGGTGCCGGAGGAGATGATTCGCGCGATCGATTGCCTGGCGCAGAATCTCTTCATCGCGCCCCCGTCGCTGTCGCAGCACGCCGCGCTCGCCGCGTTCTCGTGCCAGGACGAGCTCGCCGCCAACGTCGCGCGCTATGCCGATAACCGCTCGCTGCTGCTCGAGGAATTGCCCAAGGCCGGGTTCGAGCGCTTCGCCCCGGCCGACGGCGCCTTCTACCTCTATGCCGACATCGCACATCTCACCAACGACAGCGGCGATTTCTGCCGCCGCATGCTGCGCGAGATCGGCGTCGCCGCGACGCCCGGCGTCGATTTCGACCCCGCGCGCGGCCATGGCACCATGCGCCTGTGCTTTGCCGGCGACCGCGCCACTATCGCCGCCGCCGCGCGCCGCCTCGCCGCATGGCGGCGGTAGCGCCGACTTATCGCCGCCACCAGCCGCGGCGCGGATTGGCGACGGGAGCGGGGGGCGGGGGCGCGATTTCTAGCGCTGGCGGAGGCTCGGGGGCGGTCGGCGCGGGTTCCTCATGGTGAGGCTCGGCGGCGACGGCAGGCGCGGGCGGCGTCTCGAACGGCTCGCCGATGTCGAGCACGACCTCGCCATTCGTTTGCATCGGCGGCATCGCGTCGCCAGGCACGGACTCGTCGTGCGCGGCGATGTCGTGCTCGAAGCTGTCGCCCTCGGGCGCGCCGTTCTCGGCGCCCCGCTCCAGCGGCGGCTGGCCGTCGCGGCGCCGGCGGCGTCCGCCGCGGCGCCCCCGGCGGCGGCGGCGGCGCTCGGCCTCGCTGGCGGATTCGCCGGGACGGGCCTCGCGCGGCGCCGGCGTACGCGCAGCTAGAGGCTCGGGCTCGGCGGCAGTTTCGTCGTAAGGCTTTTCTGCCATGGCGGCGGCCGCCGAGAACGGCACGGGCTCGGACGCGGGCTGCGCCTCGTCGCGATGGCCGCGGCGACGGCGGCGATGGCGGGGTCCATGATCGCCGCGTCCACGGCCGCCTTCGCTCTCGGCTGGCTGAGGCTGGCGCGGCGGCAGATCGGACGCGGCGCCCGCGGCCACCTCGTCGCTATCGAGGAGAACGTCGTCATCGGCCGCCGCTTCCTCGGCCTCTTCGTCTTCCTCCTCCGCGGGCTCGGGCGTCGCCACGAAGTTGGGCAGCGCCGCGATCTCGGCCGGCGTCAGCGCGCGCATCCGCTCCAGGCGGAAGGCGGGCGGCACCAGCGTGTCGTCGCTGCCGATGATGACGCTCATGCCGAAGCGCGCCTCGATCTGCTGCAAGGTCGCGCGCTTCTGGTTGAGGATGTAGAGCGCGACCTTCCCCGGCACGGTGACCGTGATCTCGGCCGAGCGGCGGCGCATGCCCTCCTCCTCGATCGCGCGCAGCACGTGAAGCGCCGCCGATTCGATCGAGCGGATATGGCCGGTGCCGTTGCAGTAGGGGCAGGGCGCCGTCGAGGCCTCGACCAGCGACGGCCGGAGACGCTGGCGCGACATCTCGAGCAGGCCGAAGGGACTGATGCGGCCCAATTGGATGCGCGCGCGGTCATGCCGCATCGCCTCCTTGAGGCGGCGTTCAACCGCGGCGCGGTTGCGGTACTCCTCCATGTCGATCAAATCGATCACGATAAGCCCGGCAAGATCGCGCAGCCGCAATTGCCGCGCCACCTCGTCCGCCGCCTCGAGATTGGTCTTGAGCGCGGTCTCCTCGATGTTGCGCTCCTTGGTGGAGCGGCCGGAATTGACGTCGATCGCGACCAGCGCCTCGGTCGGGTTGAGGACGATGTAGCCGCCGGAGCGGAGCTGCACCACGGGCGAGTGGATGGCGTCGATCTGCGGCTCGATCTGATGGCGCTGGAACAGCGGCACGCCGGGATCGCGATAGAGCTTCACGCGCTTGGCGTGGCTCGGCATCAGCATCTTCATGAAGGTCTTGGCGGTGCGGTAGCCCTCTTCGCCGTCGATCACGACGTCGTCGATGTCGCGGGTGTAAAGATCGCGGATCGCCCGCTTGATCAGGCTGCCCTCCTCGTATATGAGCGCCGGCGCGGTCGATTTCAGCGTCAGGTCGCGGATCTCGTCCCACAACCGGAACAGATATTCGAAATCGCGCTTGATCTCGGCCTTGGAGCGCTCGCTGCCGGCGGTGCGCACGATCACGCCCATGCCCTCCGGCACGTCGAGATCGCCGACCAGATCCTTGAGCCGGCGCCGGTCGGTGGCGCTGGTGATCTTGCGCGAGACGCCGCCGCCGCGCGGCGTGTTGGGCATCAGCACGCAATACCGCCCCGCCAGCGACAGATAGGTGGTGAGCGCCGCGCCCTTGTTGCCGCGCTCCTCCTTGGTCACCTGGACCAGCATGATCTGGCGGCGCTTGATCACTTCCTGGATCTTGTAGTGGCGGAAGGGACGCGCGCGCGGTCGCGTCGCCTCTTCGATCTCGTCGCCGCCGACCGTCTCGATCGCGTCGCCGTGGGTCACGGCAGCGACGGTGAAGCGCTCGTCCTGTGCGGCCTCGGCGTGCAGGGACTCGGCCGCAGCCGCCTCGGCCTCGGCGCCGCGCTCGCCGCCGGGCTCGCCCATGTCCTGATCGGCCGCGATGCCCTCCGGCGGGGCCTCGCCCGGGGACGACAGGAACGTGTCGCGCGGCGACTCGTGCGCCGGCTCCTCGTCGCGCGGGGCCTCGGCCTCGGCGGCCGGTTCGTCGTGCGGCTCGGGCTCGGGCTCGCGGATGGTCTCGGAAAGGGCGTCATGCGCCATCCGGTCCGCGCCGTTGCCGTCGTCATGGTCGTCGTGGTGATCGTCGTGGTCGTGGTCGTCGTCGTCGGGCTCGTCGGCGTCCGAGAACGCCTCATAGAAGGACGTGTCCGGCGCGGGCCGATCGCGCCCGGCCGCCGGCTCGCGCTCGTAGCGGTCGCGCTCGGCGTCCTCGCGGGCATTGGCGGCGTGCTCGGCCGCGCGCTCGGCGTCGAGCGCGGCCTGCCGGTCGGCGACAGGGATGCGGTAGTAGTCGGGATGGATTTCGTTGAAGGCCAGGAAGCCGTGGCGGTTGCCGCCATATTCAACGAACGCCGCCTGCAGCGACGGCTCGACCCGCGTCACCTTGGCGAGATAGATGTTGCCCTTGATCTGCTTCTTGGTCGAAGTCTCGAAATCGAATTCTTCGAGCCGGCTACCGTTGAGGACGACGACCCGGGTCTCTTCCGGATGGGCCGCGTCGATGAGCATACGCTTGGCCATAGACTGAATCTCCGAGGAGCGCCGGCGCATCCACGCGACGGTCGGACGGCGGCGCTGTTCCAAAGGCTGAGGAGCCCGCGGCGTCTCGGGACGGTGCATTGAACGGCACTGAGTGGAGGGCCATGACCGTCCTGTGCGAGGCGGGCTTCTTGTTCATCCAGACCGCGGGCTTGAGCGTCGCGGCGGGGAGCGGGGGCGCTGCTGCGTCGGACGCGCCGAACGATCGGCGCACAAGGGCAGGAACGTCGGGCCGAAAACCTCGCCGCAGCGCCGCCGCCGGCCCCGGGCCGACGCGGCATCCACGGTCTATCGCGATCTGTAACATACTCGTCGCGGGACCCGGCGACAACCGCCTCTTGCGGCGCCCCGGGCTCCGGGGCCGAGGGCGAGGATTGCGCCTTGAAGGCGCCATAAACCGGCGGCATTTTACCCCCGCGACCGGTTTTCCTGGCGCGCCGGGACGAGCGGGCGCAAGCTTCGCTGCAGGGCCATGAAATTTCTCAAATTTCTCTTTTTTCTCATGATCCTTGCCGGGGCCGGCGCGGCCGCCGTGGGCGGGCTCGCGGTATGGTATTTCGGCCGCGACCTGCCGAATTACCAGCAACTCGCCGATTATCAGCCGCCGATCGTCACCCGTGTTCACGCCGGCGACGGACGCCTGTTGGCGGAATACGCCACCGAGAAGCGCATCTTCGTGCCGGTCAGCGCCATGCCGCCGCTGGTCGTTCGCGCCTTCCTCGCCGCCGAGGACCGCAATTTCTATTCCCATTCTGGCATCGACCCGCTGTCGATGGTGCGCGCCGCGATCGCCGACATCTCGCGCATCGGCACGCAGCGCCGGCCCGAGGGCGCCTCGACCATCACCCAGCAGGTGGCGAAGAACTTCCTCCTCAGCAACGAGGTCTCGTTCGAGCGCAAAATCAGGGAAGCGCTCGTCGCCATCAAGATGGAGCGGGCGCTGAGCAAGGACCGCATCCTCGAGCTCTATCTCAACGAGATCTATCTCGGCGGCGGCTCCTACGGCGTGGCCGCCGCGTCGCTGCGCTATTTCGACAAGTCGCTCGACGAGCTCTCGCTGGAGGAGGCGGCCTTTCTCGCGGCCCTGCCCAAGGCGCCCAACAACTACAATCCCGAACGCAATCCCGAGGCAGCGAAGGCGCGGCGCGACTGGGTGCTCGACCGCATGGTCGAGGCCGGCTTCGCCAGCGCGAGCGACGGCGAGGCGGCGAAGGCACGGCCCATCGTGCTGCACCGGCGCGACGCCACCGAGATGGTCGACGCGCCCAACTTCACCGAGGAGGTGCGGCGCGAGCTGGCCGACCGCTATGGCGACAAGGGGCTTTACGAAAGCGGCTTCTCGGTCCGCACCAGCCTCGATCCGCGGCTGCAGACGATCGCCGAGCGCGCGCTGCGCAACGCGCTCGTCGCCTATGATCACCGCCACGGCTATCGCGGCCCGGTCGCGCGCGTCGCCAATGACGGTACGATCCAGAAGACGCTCGCCACCGTGACCTTGCCGCCGGGCGCGGCCGATGTCGGCTGGAAGTTGGCGCTCGTGCTCGCCGTTCCGGCCGACGGCGCGGAGCTCGGACTGCCGGACGGCACGCGCGGGCGCATCCCCTTCGCGGACATGCGCTGGGCGCGCCTGGTGCGGCCCGACGACACGATCGGCCCGCCGCCTGCCAACACGGCCGCCGTGTTGGCGCCGGGCGACGTGGTGCTGGTGGCGCCGGTCGCGGGACCGACGCCGGCCAAGGCCACGCCGGTTTTTGCGCTGGAGCAGATGCCGGCGGTCTCGGGCGGGATCGTCGTGCTCGATCCGCACACCGGGCGCGTGCTCGCCGAGGTCGGCGGCTTCAGCTACGCGATGAGCCAGTTCGACCGGGTCACCCAGGCACAGCGCCAGACCGGCTCGGCGATCAAGCCGTTCGTCTATCTCGCCGCGCTCGATCACGGCTTCACGCCCTCGACACTGGTGCTCGACGGCCCGCTGGTGGTGGATCAGGGGCCGGGCCTGCCGAAATGGAACCCGACCAACTACGAGCACAAATTCTTCGGGCCGGTGCCGCTCCGCGTCGGGCTCGAGGAGTCCCTGAACCTCGTGACCGCGCGGGTCGGCATGGCGGTGGGCGTCGACATCGTCGGCGAATATCTCAAGCGCTTCGGCATCGTCGATCACGTGCCGCACGAATACTCGATGCTGATCGGCGCCGAGACCACCACGCTCCTCAAGCTCGCCACCGCCTATGCCATTCTCGACAATGGCGGCAAGCGCATCACGCCCACCTTCATCGACCGGGTGCAGGACCGCAACGGCAAGACCATCTATCGCGCCGATCAGCGCAGCTGCGACGGCTGCGCCGACATTGCCTATGACGGCCAGCCGCCGCCCGAGCTTCCCGACGTGCAGCAGCAGATCGCCGATCCGCGCAGCGTCTACCAGGACGTGACCATGATGGAGGGCGTGATCCTGCGCGGCACCGGCCGCGCCATCGCTTCGCTCGGCCGGCCGCTCGCCGGCAAGACCGGCACCACCAATGAATCCAAGGACACCTGGTTCGTGGGGTTCTCGCCCGATCTCGTGTGCGGCGTGTTCGTGGGATTCGACCAGCCCAAGAGCCTGGGCAAGCGCGAGACCGGCGCCGCCGCCGCCGCGCCCGCGTTCAAGGAGTTCATGGGCGAGGCGCTCAAGACCGAGCCCGCCACGCCGTTCCGCATCCCGCCCGACCTCGACATCGTGCGCATCAACGCCCAGACCGGCCAGCTCGCCAGCGCCGGCGACAAGGCGGTGATCTATTCGCCGTTCAAGCCCGGCTCCGAGCCGACGCCCGGCGACGCGCACATGGTGCTGAACGGCGGCGACGCCGGCCCGGCCGCCGGCACCGTTCCGGCCTCGGCCGAGACCACAACCGAAGCCACCGAGGAGGAATCCGACGCGCCGGTGCCGCTGCCGCAGTCGCAATCGCCGCAGCCGACGCAGGCCGGTCCCGCCGCTGGCACGGGCGGTCTATATTAAGGCGCACGACATCCAGGGAGTTCGCGCATGCGCGCCGAGATCGGGGCAATCGCCGACGAGATCAGACGCTCGTTGGCGCTGCTGAGGAGGCATCTTTGACTGGGACAACGCGACGCGGCGCCTGGCCGAGCTGAACGCGCTGGTGGAGGCGCCGACGCTGTGGGACGACTCGCGCCGCGCGCAGTCGCTGATGCGCGAGCGCACCCGGCTCGACCACGGCATCAATTCCTATCTCCGCATCGAGCGCAATTTCGAGGACACGCTGGCGCTCGCCGAGCTGGCCGATGCCGAGGGCGACCAGGTGATGCTCGACGACGCGCAGGCGACGCTCGCGCAAATCCACGACGAGGTGAAGAAGCGCGAGCTCGAGAGCCTGCTCTCGGGCGAGGCCGACGGCAACGACGCCTATCTCGAGATCCACGCGGGGCAAGGCGGCACCGAGGCGCAGGACTGGGCCGAGATGCTGCTGCGCATGTACACGCGCTGGGCCGATCAGCACGGCTTCAAGGTCGAATGGCTGGAGGAGAGCCCGGGCGAGGGCGCCGGCATCAAGTCGGCGACGGTGCGCGTGAGCGGCGAGAACGCTTACGGCTGGCTCAAGACCGAGAGCGGCGTCCATCGCCTGGTGCGGATCTCGCCGTTCGACGCCAACGCGCGCCGCCACACGAGCTTCGCCTCCGCCTGGGTCTATCCCGTGGTCGACGAGAAGATCGAGGTTGAGGTGCAGGAAAAATATCTCCGCACCGACACCTATCGCTCGTCGGGCGCGGGCGGGCAGCACGTCAACAAGACCGACAGCGCAGTGCGCTTCACCTACACGCCGCCCGGCTCCGAGCCGATCGTGGTCGCGTGCCAGAACGAGCGCTCGCAGCACCAGAACCGCGCCAAGGCGATGGCGATGTTGAAGGCGCGGCTATACGAGGCCGAGCTGCAGAAGCGCGAGGCGGCGGTTGATGCGATGAACGCCGCCAAGACCGAGATCGGCTGGGGCCACCAGATCCGCTCCTACGTGCTGCAGCCCTATCAGATGGTGAAGGACCTGCGCACCGGGGTCGAGACCGGCAATCCCTCGGCGGTGCTCGACGGCGATCTCGACCGCTTCCTCGAGGCCTCGCTCGCCGCCCGCATCGAAGGCTCGCGCGAGGCGACCAGCGAGCAGCGGGGGGAGTAGGGCGCGCTAGAGCTCGCGCTTGAGGCGTCGGTCGAGCGAGTAGGGGCCGCCGCCGCGCAACGCGATCGCGAACAAGATCAGTCCCCACCACATCGTGTATTCGGAGGCATGGTAGCCGCGCGGCCAGAACACGCCGAAGGTGATGATCGCCATCTCGATCGCGGCGGCGGCGGCGAAAAATCGCGTGAACAGGCCGAGCGCGATGGCGATGCCGCCGACGAATTCGAAGATCGTCAGCACGATATTGTGAACCGGGTCGAATTGCGGCCCGAGCCGGGCGGCAGAACCGGTGGCGATCAGGCTGGTGACGATCGGCGGCAGCCGGACCACCTTTTCCCAGCCGTGGATCGCGAGATCGACCCCGGTGGCTACCCGGATGATCGGCCATGACAGCGGGATCGCCAGATCATAGAAGCGCGCGAGGAACGGAAGCAGCAGCCGGGGCCCGGCGTCGGTCGATGTCGTGGTCACGTATCATCGTAGGGCGGGGCCGGGCGCGGCATCCCCAACGGCGTCAGTAGCGCCTGTAGGGCAGCAACTTGCCGCTCAGGGTGAGCAACTGTCATTTCGGCTCAAGCGGCCACGGGCCGCCAAGCTGCATTTTCGCGGGCCATGGCGTTGAGCGTGACGATGAGCTTTCGCATGACGGCGACGATCGCGACCTTTGGCGGTTTGCCGTTCGCCACGA